>ATWC01000030.1 GCA_000421045.1 Lachnospiraceae bacterium NK4A179 | reverse complement strand
CAGGTTACTCACGCGTTACTCACCCGTCCGCCACTAGGTTTAGCAAAAGCAAGCTCTCGCTAAACCCCGTTCGACTTGCATGTGTTAAGCACGCCGCCAGCGTTCATCCTGAGCCAGGATCGAACTCTCGATAAAAGTGTTCGAAACTGCTGTCAGAAATTACTTTCTGGCTTTTAGTTTCCTCGTTTACTGTTTAAATTCAGAATCGTTCTTCCGAAAAAATTCATTTTTAAATGGAATATTTTCGGGGTTGCATTAATGTTTTTTTGTCAATGTTCTGCGTTCACCCGCTTTATCGGGCGACTTGATTAGATTACTACCGAAACCATTTCTTGTCAACAACTTTTTTGTATCTTTTCGGATTTTTTTGTTTTTTATCTCAAAACAACTGATATTAATCCAGTTTTATGCTGCTGACTCCGGTATCCGTAAGCATCAAAAATCTGTTTGCTCTGTCCTCCGGAACAAGAAGCCTGACATCATCCCTGAAATCCAGCTCCGCTTTTTTCTTGCCCACTGTATTATAGATAAGACAGTTCCTGCTGTTATATATGATCAGCCTTCCTGCGGATACAACTATATCACTGTAATCCATATCAAATACTACCGACGTGGTCAGTTCTCCGTTTTTATTATATACATCCGCTCTGTATCCTCCGGCATCTGTATCATCAAATACCAGAACAGCCGTGCCGTCACCCCAGAAGACCGAGCGTATCTCTTCAGATATGAATATTTCTTTCTTGCTTTCAGGGTCCTGGCCGGCAGGATCGGAATAAAAGATCAGTCTCGGACCCGAAACCGCAAATGCCGTATCATTATCCAGAAAACGAATGAGCGGTATCGACTCACCGGTATACGTGTAAGTCTTCATCAGATTATTCGGGATATTCTGACCCACTTCACCAAAGTTATAAAATGCCACCCGCGAAGAAACTCTGCCGTTTTCCTGCGTCAGATAAGATACTGCAAACAGACGCCCCGAAGGCGATGCGCTAAATGCAAGAGGATAACCGCTTCCCTCCATGGTCGAATTGATACGTGAGATGGTTTTGTCAGCATTGTCACTCATAGGATCATAACAGTATATAGCTGTCACTTCACCTTCATCCAATGATGCATATACCAGCCCGCCTTCCGATATCTGAAGCGCGAGAACAGGACTTGCAGTATCTATCTTTGTAAGTTTTCCGCTTCTGTCATAGATAAAGATCTCTCTTCCTTCTTTATCAGCAACGGCAACTCTGTCTTTGCCCGTGACAACCATGGGATTGAGCATCTCAAAAGTGCCGGTCCACCTGTCTTTACCGTTCACATCGATGCAATGTATACCGTCGGAATTGTATGTGATGATCTCATTGCCAAACGGGATCACGGTACTTCCTCTCACATCAACAGCGGAAGTCATGGTCACACTTTCGTATGTCTTTCTGACTCTTTTCGATTCATAAGCAAAAAAAGATACAGCCGCGATCAGCAGGAGTGTCACCACTCCCACTATCACAGCCGTGTTCTTCATGCGTATCGACCGCGCTTTCCTCTCATAGCTCTCGATCGAAATTATTTTGCCTTCTTTGTTGTCCTGTTTCTTTTCTGACATTTATAAATGCTTACCAGTAAAAACGGTATACTGTCTCAGTATAATAATCCTTGCCGGAACCGAATACGGGCTGAACAAAATTATCATGATTGATAGCATCGGGGAAATACTGTGTCTCAAGGCAGAATCCCTTGTTCTTTCCGTTGCGGTATCCTTCCTTACCTGCTGTATCTTTTATCCATGCACCGGTATAGAACTGTACTCCGGGAAGATCCGTATACACTTCCATTCTGCGTCCGCTCTTGGGATCCTCAACTTCTGCAGCAAGCTTCTTCTTTCCGTTATAACCTTTGATCGCATAGTTAAAGTCAAAACCGTGCGCATATTTCACAGGCTTGAAATCTACTCTGTCTATATCTTTACCGATCTTCTTGAACTCCGTGAAATCAGCCGGTGTTCCCTTTACATCGAGCATATTTCCGGTAGGGATAAGGTAACGATCAGTCTCTGTGATCTGATCGGCATGGATCTTTACCTTTGTATCAAGTATGCTGTTGCTCTTCTGACCCGAAAGATTGAAATAAGAATGGTTTGTCATGTTGATGACAGCCTTCTTGTCAGAATCTGCATGATATGTAAGCTTGAGTTCATTCTTTGATGTAAGTGTATATGTAACACTCACCTTCATCTTTCCGGGGCCGAGATCTCCGTCCTTCTTTGTAAGACTGAATGTAACACTGTCCTTGCCGGTCTCGGCATCCCATAAACGTTTCTGGAAGCCCTTCTTAAGACTGCTGTGAAGGTTGTTTACCTTATGATCATTCACTTCCATCTTTACGGTCTTTCCGTCAAGCTTATACTGAGCCTTGCCGATACGGTTTGCGATAGGACCTACCGTGCATCCGAAGAAGCAGCTGTTCATCACATACATATGCAGCTTGTCATATCCGATGACAACATCTGCGATCTTTCCTTTTTTGTCAGGCACATAAAGATTCACGAGAATAGCGCCAAGGTTAGTAACCACAGCCTTCATTCCGTTCTTATTCTCGATCGAAAATTTGTATACCTCACTTCCGTCCTTAAGTTTACCAAACAGTTCTTTTGTTACAGCCATTTCAGCCTCCTCGTATAGTTTTATAATTCTGTTCGACCTTCAAATGCTCTGAGCAGTGTAACCTCATCAATATTCTCAAGGTCTCCGCCTACAGGCACACCGCTTGCGATCCTGGTAACTTTTATGCCGGCAGGCTTTATAAGCTTGCTGATATACATTGCCGTTGTCTCGCCTTCAAGTGAAGAATTGGTGGCAATGATAACTTCCTCCACATCTTCATCTTCAAGTCTTTTTATAAGTTCCTTAAGTCTGATATCACCCGGTCCTATACCATTCATCGGGGATATGGTTCCATGAAGGACATGATAAACGCCTTCATACCTTCCGACTTTTTCATAAGCCGCCATATCCTGTGTGCTCTCCACCACCATTATCTGGCTGTGATCCCTTTTTGCATCCGCGCACACCGGGCATATATCCGCATCAGTAAGTGTACAGCATTCGCTGCAATATTTCACATTTTCTTTTGCTCTTATTATCGCATCGGAAAGTCGCTTAACTCTGTCATGCGGAAGATTAAGTATATGAAAAGCCATGCGCTGCGCGGATTTTCCACCTATCCCGGGCAGTGCAGACAGTTCATCTATGAGCAGATTTATATCGCCGCTGTAAAGATCCATCTTATCAGAAAGGCAGTCCGCTTAAATTAAGGCCGGATGAAATACCTCTCATAAGCTCATCGTTTGCAGTCTCTGCCTGAGCAAGAGCTTCATTGATAGCGGCCATTACCATATCCTGAAGCATCTCAACATCATCGGGATCAACCGCATCTTTAGAAATGGTAAGCTTGGTAAGAACCTTCTTTCCCGTAACGGTAGCTTCAACAGCACCGCCGCCTGCGCTTGCCGAGAACTCTTTTTCCTCTATAGTCTTCTGAGCCTCTTCCATCTGTCTCTGCATGCGCTGTGCCTGCTTAAGCATGTTACTCATATTCCCGGGTATAGCGCCGCCGTTAAATCCACCTCTTCTTGCCATTGCTTTTCTCCTTTAATCTTCTATGTTTATCTTCTCGACATGCAGTATCTTAAGAAGATCCGCATACTGCCTGTCAAAACTTACTTCCTTATTGTAGCTGATTATCTCATAACGCACTTCCTTGCCGGCATATTCATTAAAGAGCGATGAAAGCTCATCCTTATGATCATCACTCTTAAGCGCCTCCGCAAGGAAAGCATCAGGCAGACACACCAAAAGTTTTCCGCCTTCACCAAGCGACGGTCTTGCATTTGCAAGCAGTCCGCGCAGCATAAATCCGGTACGTCCTTTAAGCTCTTCCCATCCTCTGACTATCCTCTCGATATCTTCGGGAAGCGCCGCATCCAGTTTCTTGACCGGCTCTGCAGCTACAGGCGCTGCCTGCATAGGAACATTTCCGGCTGATACGGAAACACTTATCGCTCCGCTTTTTAATCCTTCAACCTCAGCTTCCAGATCTCTCACGCGTTCAGTGATCGCCGTAAGGTCTTTATCCATCTGAGGCTTCACAAGCCTTATCATATACATCTCAAGCAGTATACGCTTTTGATTTGAAAACTTCATCCTGTTCTGAAGTTCCCCCAGGATATTAATATATCTGAAGATAGATTCCAGCTCAAACATCTCTGTTTCTTCTTTGAGAAGCTTAAGATGATCCGATGAAACATTGAGCAGATCTTCCATCCCGCCGTCATCCGATACTTTAAGCAACATCAGATTGCGCAGATACATTATCAGATCAGTAACAAACTGTGTGAGTTCACGGCCCTGCATCACCACGCGTTCAATAAGATCCATGATACCTATGATCTCGCCTGTATGCATGTATCTGACAAGCTCACTGAACACTGCAGTATCAACAGCCCCAAGTATTTCCAAAGCTCTTTCATAAGTAAGCTTCTCTCCGCATCCGAAGGCAGCGCACTTATCTAAAAGGCTTAGTCCGTCACGCATGGAACCATCCGCAGCTTTTGCAATATACTTAAGCGCTCTCTCATCAGCATCGATACCTTCCGTAGCCGTAAGCTCCTTCATGCGATCAGCTATGGTATCGATCGACATTCTTCGGAAATCATAGCGCTGACAGCGGCTCATGATAGTGATAGGTATGCGCTGGAGCTCTGTTGTTGCAAGAATGAAGATAACATACGAAGGAGGCTCCTCAAGTGTTTTCAGAAGAGCATTTCTCGCGCCTTCCGAAAGCATGTGAGCCTCGTCCATGATATAGACCTTATATTTTCCGTCTGTCGGAGGATACGAAACCTCTTCGATTATCTGACGGATATTCTCAACACCATTGTTCGATGCAGCATCTATCTCTATGACATTCATAGATGTGCCTGCTGCAATAGCTTTGCACATCGCGCATTCACCGCAGGGGCTTCCGTCCTTGGGATTCTCGCAATTAACTGCCTTTGCAAAGATCTTTGCAACTGTGGTCTTTCCCGTTCCTCTGGTTCCACAGAAAAGATATGCATGACCGATACGGCCTGTCATGATCTCATTCTTAAGTGTTGTTACTATATGTTCCTGCCCTTTAACATCATCAAAAACTGCAGGGCGAAATTTTCTGTAAAGTGCTGTGTATGACATTATACCTGCTCGTCGCCAAAGCTGATGCCAAGCATCCTTGCTTCTTTTATTATCGTCGCATCAGGTGCAACAGTCTTAAGTTTTCCTGCCACATCCTTAAGCGGAACCTTCACGATCTCTCTGTCCTTATACCCGACCATAAAGCCATACTCTCCCTTAAGGATGAGCTTGCCCGCCTCGGCGCCGAGGCGTGAAGCAAACACTCTGTCATAAGGGCAGGGGCTGCCGCCTCTCTGCATATGTCCGGGAACAGTTACCCTCACTTCAAGCCCTGTCTGTTCGGAAATAGCCTGGGCAACTTCATATGATACACTGGGTGTTTTTAATTTCTCGAGTTTCTTCTGGTATTCCTTCTTGCTGAGTTTGGAATCTTCATCCGAGATAGCTCCTTCGGCAACCGCAAGTATGGTAAACTTGCTGCCTCTGGCCTCTCTCTTTTTGATGGCACTTATGATGCTCTTCATATTGTAAGGGATCTCGGGGATCAGTATGATATCTGCTCCCGAAGCCATACCGGCATTCAGCGTAAGCCATCCTGTCTTGTGTCCCATTATCTCCACGATGAAAACGCGTCCATGTGAATCAGCCGTTGTATGAATGCAGTCGATAACATCCGTAGCTATATCCACAGCACTCTGGAAACCGAAGGTCATATCTGTTCCCCACAGATCGTTATCTATGGTCTTGGGAAGTGTAATGACATTAAGGCCTTCCGTACGGAGACGGTTTGCGGTTTTGTGTGACCCGTTTCCGCCAAGTACTACAAGACAGTCCAATCCTAGCTTGTAATACGTATGCTTCATGCATTCTATCTTATTACGGCCTTTTTCATCAGGCTCATCTATCGTCTTAAACGGCACTCTGGACGAACCGAGAATGGTTCCGCCCTTTGTAAGAATACCGGTAAAATCAGCGCCTGTAAGCATTCTGAAATCACTGTTTATGAGTCCCTTATATCCTGAAAGGAAGCCAAATATCTCCAATTCCTCGCCGCTGTTATAAAGGCTTTTCACCACGCCTCTCATTGCAGCATTAAGAGCCTGACAGTCACCACCGCTTGTAAGCATGCCTATCCTCTTCATAAAAGATACCTCCTTTAAAATGGGATCATAAACATTGCACTTTATTATACTCTATCAGAGCATAAATTGAAAACGCCTGCAATAAGGGCTGCCCTTTTACAGGCAGCCCCTGATCATCATTATTTAACTGTCACATTTATCGTTATCGTCTTACCATTTATTTTGCCCGTAAATTTGCCCGTTCCTCTGCTTCGTGCTTCTATGTTTCCGTTCACATCGATGAAGGCAATTTCCGGTTTTGAGCTCTTATAAACAACCGGCCGGTCTATATCTGCGTAGTTCAGTGTAAGCTTCTGCCCTTCTGCAATAGTCAGCGCATACTTATTCTTGCCGCTTGCTTTCAGATCATACTTATCTTCTATATGAACCGGTGTTATGGAAGGATCATCCACCCTGACCGTCATCTTATAGCTTGTCATTTCATCCTTAGCTATCAGGGTAACGGTTCCCGCCTTATTTGCAGTGATCTTAGCGTTTGTGATGCTTACGATTGCCTTCTCTTCTTCGGTCGCTCCTTCAGCATAATCCCAGGCAGTCTTCTTAACACCTCTTAACCTAACCGATTTAGATCCATTTACAGACAGGTGCAACGTACGCTTCTTTACGGCGCTTGGCTCCTTTACACTAACGGTAGCGGTGTATGCCGATCCGTTTGCATAAGCTGTGATCCTTGCACTGCCTTTTGCTACAGCAGTTACCTTGCCGGACTGGTCGACGATAGCAACATCCGGTGCTGCGCTGTAGTAATACACATCGATGTTTTCGGCATTCTTAAGTGCTATACTGCCGCTGTCTTTATCCGCCACACCGGCTTCCAGTTTAAGCTTCTTATTTGTCAGTTCGGGTTTTGTAATATTTACTGCGATGCTTTGGATCACATTTCCGCTGGCATCCTTTTTAACGATCACCACATCGCCCGGCTTCTTTGCAGTAACCTTTCCCTTTTTGCTTATGACAAGCAGCTTCTTATATGCCTTAAGCTTATCCTTATCATTTCCATCCAGACTCCAGCTGCTATCCAAAGTAAACTTCTGACCCTTCACCAGATATAATTTGGTTGTACCATCCTTTATCTCCGGCACGGGGTCAAGTACCGAATTTCCGGGCACAGGCATCGGGGCAGGCTCGGGATCCGGGGCAGGCTCAGGAGCTTCTGTCTTTGTCCACTTGGCATAGATCACTGTATCCTCTGTTATGGCTTTAGTGAAATCAAACTCATTTGTCCCGGCAGCTTCTTTATACCAGCCCTCAAATTTATATCCCTCTGCCGAAGGATCACTTGCAGGTTTTGTGGCAGTCTTCCCTTCCTCCACAGTCTGGATCGCAGGCATACCTGAGGCTGTAACTTCGTTGGCATTAAATGAAACAGTATATGTCACAACAGCATCTTCAACCCACTTCGCATAGAGAGTGGTCTCTGCTGTTACAGGAGTTGTAAAATCATAAGCCGCGGTACAGGCTTCATCCGTATACCATCCGCCAAAAGTATATCCTTCTGCTAAAGGATCGGAGTCCGGCTTTACGATAATCTCCCCTTCCTCCACAGTCTGGGTTGCAGGCATACCGGATGCCTCAACTCCGTTAGCATTAAATGTAACGGTATATGTTACAACTCTGTTATCAACCCACTTTGCATAAAGAGTAATATTTGCTCCTACCGGGGTCGTAAAATCATAAGCTGAAGTACAGGCTTTATCCGTATACCATCCACCAAAGGTCCAACCATCTTCGTCAACAGGATCGGCCGGTCTGGCAGCAACCCCGTCCTCTTCAATGTAAAGGGATCTGGGCACTTGCTTTCCATGACCATTGAGGTTAAAAACAACATTGTATCCCTGAATTCCGGCCGTTACTTCTATATAATCCGACGCAGAGGAAGCATAATAATTCCGTGATTCTTTAAACCTCTGCACAAACCGGTATGTTGTATTCTCCGTAACCCCCATGAAAACCGGAGAATCCTGCCAGACGCATCCATCCTTCCATCCCCACACATATTGTCCCAAGCCGCCGTCATAATAATTCTGATAGCTCAGATATTTGTATTCTCCGTTTTCAATCGAATTTAAAGTAACACTGTATGTAACAAAGTTAACCGTCGGTGCAGGTGGAGGTGTTTGATCATAAGCTTTCCGAATCTCTACTGTAGCTTCCCCTCTGTATGGTTTATATCCATCCGCTGAAACCTCATAATAAACCATATACTCCCCCGCATCCGTATAGGTGGGAGAAGCCTCCTGATCATAGAGACCATATTCGCTTCCATACATTACTTTAGCCCCATTTTCAGGCTGAATTACAACAACCTCTATACCATGAGTTTTTCCATCATAACTTTTGACCACATTTTTTGCCGTGGCAACAACTGCATCAGCCTTGGATATAATACGGACATTTTCAACCGTATTATCATTTAACGCCTCGTCTATGCTTATTTTTTCACACGTTCCATACTGTCCTTCCCCGATACACTGTGCTTCTTTACTGCCCCTTTGTGCATAAACAAGCTCAACTGCCTCTCCTATGGATATTTTTCCACAAAAACTACTACCTTCATACCCTTTGACACCTTCCCCACTTCCTATACCCGCTGCATAATTTCCTCCATATGCATATACAGTCCCACCGTTAATAGTGATATTTCCACATTCAGATCTGTATATAGTTGTTCCTTCAGCTGTTGTTGATATGGAGGTGTCTCCGCTTCCTATTCCTGCAGCATCACTTCCTCCATGTGCATATACCGTCCCACCATCAATCGTGATGTCACCGCATGATTTTTTACTTGCTGCCCCAATGGCAGCACAGCCTGACCCTCCATACGCATGTACAGTTCCACTCTTTATGATCACATTTCCTGAATCTGCTCGTGTGATTGCACTTCCTATACCACAGCCCTGACCGTTACTGGATGTCTCAAGGATACCGTCACCCTTAATGGTTAATGTTTTACCTTTCATAACAAATATACCCGGTTCCCTGTACATAAAACCGCGTACAATATTATGTCCCTTCAAAATGATAGTTGCATTACCCTCACATGTAACACCTGCCCACTGGTAGTCATTTTCATCAACCCCCTCAATAGTTAAATTGTCAAAAGTTACGGTGGCACCATCTGCTATTGATATCTTATGATTTCCATTTAACTTGTTACGCAGGACATCCCCATCCTGTGCTATATAATCGCCTGTCAGACTATAAAGATATACCGTATTTCCGGCAAGCAATTTCTCCTCTTCCGCCTCTATATCATCTTCATCATCTTCACTCTCATTCATCCCTGCATTCTCAACAGGTGCCTTGCTCTCATCTTCACTTACGGTATCATCTTTGCTGATACTGTCCTCACTAACCGTATCATCTTTGCTGATACCGTCCTCACTAACCGTATCATCTTTGCTGATACCGTCCTCACTAACCGTATCATCTTTGCTGATACTGTCCTCACTAACCGTATCATTTTCGGATACAGCAGTCTCTGCCGCATCCGCCGCAAATACCCTGATCCCTGTTGCAGATAATTCCCCTGCGCACAGGACGATCGTCAGCAGCATGGAAAGCAGCCTGTTTTTCATTTTTCTTCTTTTCATGACCTTCCTCCTCAAATTCATTCTGCTATAAATTTTTAATGCGAGGGGGAATGATAAAATCCTCCTCGTCTGCGAGCCGCATGTCAGCTTTAGCAGACATTTTTCTATCGGCAGCTCTGCGATAAAAACAAAAAAAACGGAGCATAGCTCCGCTTTAAACATGGTTACCAGGGTATGCAAAAAACACTATTTTACGGCAAACTGACTGACTGACTGACTGACTGACTGACTGACTGACTGACAAGAATTATCCTTCTGCCGAAATCCTGTGTCAACATATTTTTCCCTTTCTTTACTTATAAATCCTTTGAATACATCTCTTCATCAAGCAATATAAGAAAGCATATCTATATCAAAACATAATATCATCCCTCATAAAATGGGATCATAAACAATGCACTTTATTATACCCTATCAGAGCAAAAATTGAAAACGCCATCTGTCCCCTTTTTAAGCACAAAAGGGGATAAAAAAAGAGCTTCATCCAAATGATGAAGCTCAAAGCGGAGACGGAGGGATTCGAACCCTCGTGCCGGTTGCCCGGCAAACGCATTTCGAGTGCGCCCCGTTATGACCACTTCGATACGTCTCCTTATTAGCTGCCATGCAGATGCGCAGTCAGCAAAAATGATTATAATTTAATATATCTTCTATTTCAAGCACGTTTATTAACTTTGTATCTGTGAATAACAACCGGCTTATCATATGACGAGCTTCCTTGCAAAATCATCCTTGCATTCAGTATGCTTATTCATTAAAATAGCTAATCGTGTCGTGCCGAACCTGCACGCACTTTTAAATTGCAGATAAAAAGAGGAAGGAAATCATGGAAAAAGCAGCAGCAAAACCCACAGAAGAAAAGATCAAGCCAAAACTTTTTTCGGTAATGAAAACTTATACAAAGGAACAGTTCGTTAAGGACGTCATTTCCGGAATAATCGTAGCGATAATCGCACTGCCGCTTTCCATAGCACTTGCGCTTGCATCAGGCGTGCGTCCCGAACAGGGTCTCTACACTGCTATAGTTGCCGGATTCATCGTATCATTCCTTGGAGGAAGCAGAGTGCAGATCGCAGGACCAACAGCAGCTTTCGCCACAATCGTTGCAGGCATCGTTGCAACAGAAGGAATGGACGGTCTCATCATCTCAACCGTTATGGCCGGCATATTCATGATAATCATGGGCTTCTGCCGTTTCGGCGCACTTATAAAATATATCCCCGGCACTATCACAACCGGCTTCACCTTCGGCATCGCAGTAACCATCCTTATCGGACAGATAAAGGATTTCCTTGGACTTACCTTTACAAATGCTCCTGTTGAAACAATGGATAAGGTCGCAGAAATATTCAGATCTCTTGGAACGCATAATGTAGAGGCACTTCTTATAGGTCTCCTCTCACTTGCAATACTCATCTTATGGCCTAAGAAACTGGAAAAGATACCCGCATCTCTCATAGCAGTTTTAGTATGTTCTGCAATAGTTAAATTCACCGGAATGAAAGTCAATACTATCGGCAATCTCTATACAATATCTTCTGCACCTCCGACTTTTACACTTCCCGAGGTTACATTTGCAAGAGTACGCGCACTTGTTCCCAATGCCTTTACCATCGCTATCCTTGCTTCTATTGAATCACTCTTATCCTGTGTTGTATCGGATGGTATGGTAGGTTCAAAGCATCGTTCAAATATGGAACTCATAGCCCAGGGTGTCGCAAATATAGGTTCAGCACTTTTCGGAGGTATCCCTGCCACAGGAGCTATCGCAAGAACTGCTGCCAATGTAAAAAACGGAGGACGTACGCCTGTTGCAGGCATGGTGCACTCGGTCGTAGTGCTCCTCATCCTTATACTGCTCATGCCTTATGCTGAGCTCATCCCTATGCCTACCATTGCCGCTATCCTTTTCGTAGTTGCTTATAATATGAGCGGATGGCGCAATATAGTTTATACTTTCAAGACCGCTCCCAAGAGCGATATCATGGTACTTCTGTTCACTCTTGTGCTCACAGTCATTTTTGACCTGGTGGTTGCGATCGGTGTGGGCATGGTCCTTGCCGCTATCCTTTTCATGAAACGCATGGCTGATGTTACGGAAGCCCACGAATGGGTTGATATCGACGATGAGGATACCGATCCGGACAATATCATATTAAAGAAGATCCCTCACGGCACAAAGGTATTTGAGATAAACGGACCTATGTTCTTTGCCGCTTCGGGAAAATATAAATATGTTTTCGATACGCAGGATACAGATGTGCTCGTTATCAGAATGAGAAACGTTCCCGCAGTAGATTCCACAGGTATGGAAACACTTAAGGATATAGTAAGACACTGCGATAAAAACAATGTCAAAGTTGTCTTCTCACACGTTAATGAACAGCCCATGCATGCCATGGAAAAAGCCGGCTTTGTAGATAAGGTCGGAAAAGAAAACTTCTGCAGTCATATTGATACTGCACTCGAAAGAGCTGAACAGATAGAAAACGGATTAAAGGCCGAAAGGAGTAAATAAATGCTCTATATCATGAGGCATGGCAGGACTGATTGGAACGATCTGCGCAAGCTGCAGGGAAAGACCGATATACCTCTTAATGAAGAAGGACGTCTTATGGCAGAGAAAGCCAGAGAAACATATAAGGATGTTCATTTTGATGTATGCTACTGCTCTCCTCTGATACGTGCAAAGGAAACCGCTGAGATTTTTTTAAAAGGCCGCTCCATTCCCGTGATCTATGATGACAGGCTTAAAGAAATGGGCTTTGGAGAATTTGAAGGTTTCCCATACAGTTTCAACACCCCCGATACTCCGGTTGATGTGATATTTAATCACCCTGCCGAATACAAGGAATCGATCGGAGGTGCGGAAACATTTGATGAGCTTTTTTCAAGGACCGGATCCTTCTTAAAAGAGATCGCCTATCCCTTAGTCGAAAGTGGCAAAGACGTGCTTATTGTCGGGCACGGAGCTATGAACTCCAGCATAATATGCCAGATCAGAGACGTGCCCATTGAACGATTCTGGAGCGAGAGCATAGAAAACTGCAGGCTCATCAGATTAATCCCTGACACGTAAGGTAAGCGATATCTTTTTTCTTTCAAGATCTACATTTAACACTTCAACATCAACCACATCCCCTACGGAGACAACCTCCAGGGGATGTTTTATATAGCGGTCTGACATCTGCGAGATATGTACCAGACCATCCTGATGCACTCCGATATCCACAAAAGCTCCGAAGTCTATAACATTCCTCACCGTCCCTTTAAGTTTCATACCGGGCTTCAGATCCTTCATATCAAGCACATCTGATCTGAGTATAGGCTTCGGCATATCCTCACGCGGGTCTCTTCCGGGCTTTTCGAGTTCCGAGAAAATATCCTTAAGAGTAGGCTCTCCTATACCTATCTGTGCTGCAAGTGCAGCCTTGTCCTTAACCTTCTTCTCATAAGCCTTTATCGCCTCTTCATCCCTTAAACTGCAACCTGAAAGTTCAAGCAGCTTTCTTGCTGCTTCATAGGATTCGGGATGCACGCTTGTTGCATCAAGAGGTTCCTTTCCGTCTGAAATGCGCATAAAGCCCGTGCACTGTTCAAATGCCTTCGGTCCAAGCTTTGCAACTTTAAGGAATTCTTTTCTGCTCGTGAACTTTCCGTGTTCTTCCCTGTAGGCAACGATATTCTTTGCGATCTGTGAATTAACTCCGGATATATATGAAAGCAGCGCAGCCGAAGCGGTATTTGCATCCACGCCCACTTCATTCACCGCATTCTCAACCACACCCGTAAGTTTATCCGAAAGCTTCTTCTGGTTCATATCATGCTGATACTGTCCCACACCGATAGACTTCGGATCGATCTTTACCAGCTCGGAAAGAGGATCCTGCACGCGTCTTGCGATCGAAGCAGCACTTCTCTGGCCCACATCAAAATTCGGAAACTCTTCAGTTGCAAGCTTGCTTGCCGAATAAACAGATGCGCCTGCTTCATTGGTGATCACATATTGCACGCCGGCTTCGGGTATCTCTTTTAGCATTTCCACTATCACCTGTTCCGACTCACGTGATGCTGTGCCGTTGCCCACCGATATCATCGTTATACCGTATTTTTTTATGAGTGCTTTTACGATCTTCTTTGCCTCTTCGACCTTTTTCTGCGGTTCGGTGGGATAGACTACCACCGTATCGAGCACCTTGCCTGTCGGATCGATCACCGCAAGCTTGCATCCGGTACGGAATGCAGGATCCCAGCCAAGCACGGTCTGTCCTGCGATAGGCGGCTGCATAAGAAGCTGTCTGAGATTCTTCCCAAACACATCTATAGCTCCGTCTTCTGCGATCTCGGTAAGTTCAGCCCTTATCTCTCTTTCGATCGAAGGAGCGATAAGTCTCTTATAACTGTCTGCAATGGATGCTTTAAGAAAATCCGTCGTGAAGGGATTGTCCTTTGTGATGACCTTGCGTTCAAGATATTCAAGAATATTTATCACAGGTGCTTCAACGGAAACTGTGAGTACCTTTTCAGCCTCTCCCCTGTTTATCGCAAGAACTCTGTGTCCCGCAACTTTACCGATAGGCTCTGAATAGTCATAGTAATTCTCATAAACGGTTCTTGTTTCTGTATCCTTTGCTTTAGATATAAGCTTTCCGTCTCTGGATGTGGCCTTTCTGATAAAGGTCCTGTAATCGGCATTGTCGGATATAAGTTCTGCGATAATATCAGATGCCCCCTGAAGTGCAGCCTGCGCATCGATGACTTCCTTCGCCGCAGCCTTCACCTTGTCTTCCTTGCTGTCTGATGCAGGCTCGATCTTTCCCGTAACATATTTTTCAGCTTCTTTTTCAAGAGGCTCTGCCGCATCCTGCTTTAAGATATACTCAGAAAGTGGCTCAAGACCTCTTTCCTTTGCCGCTGATGCACGCGTTGCCTTTTTAGCTTTATAGGGACGGTATATATCCTCAAGAGTCACAAGCTTTTCAGCTGCTTCAATCTTCTGCTTAAGCTCCTCCGTGAGTTTACCCTGATCGTCGATAGCCTTTATGATCTCGGCTTTTCTCTCTTCAAGCGATCTTAAATATTTAAGTCTCTCATCAAGATCTCTTAACTGCTCATCATTAAGAGAACCCGTCATCTCCTTACGGTATCTGGAAATAAACGGGATCGTGTTTCCTTCATCTATGAGTTTTACTGCAGCCTCAACCTGCCATGTCTTAACCGAAAGTTCTTCTGCAATGATATGAGCTATGTCCATTTTCAAGCACTCCTCTTTTCAATAATACATCCCCTATGATACCATATCGGCATGATAAAGATCACAAGAAGATCGGGCATACCGGTAATGGAACAGAACGATCATAATGGCATGGAATACCTCACGTTTCCCGCCTTAAGCAGCCTTGACTGGCTGGTGCACTGTTTCACCACACGCACCGGCGGAGTATCCGAAGGTATATATTCAAAAGCGAATTTTTCCTATACAAGAGGCGACGATCCGAAGCATGTAGATGAAAACTGCATGCGCATTGCTGATGCACTCGGATTCGGACGTACTCTTGATCACTTTGTATCTGCCGTACAGACTCACACAGCTAATATACGAAAAGTGACCGAAGCCGACGCCGGAAAAGGTTTCACAAAGGAACATGACTATACAGATATCGACGGGCTTATAACCGATGTACCCGGTATCATACTCACCACCTACCACGCAGACTGCCCGCCTGTATATTTTGCCGACCCCATCCGACATGCAATAGGCCTTTCACATTCAGGCTGGAAGGGAACGGTAAAACAGATAAGCAGAAATACCATTGCCGAGATGAACAGAAATTACGGGACCGATCCTGCCAGCTTGATCTGTGCCATAGGGCCTTCCATATGCCGTGACTGCTATGAAGTAAGCGAGGACGTAGCATTACAGTTCAAAGATGTATTTGAAGATACGGAAAATATTATCTTTCCCGTAAAAGAAAAAACCGGCAAATATCTTCTCGATCTCCATCATGCAATACAGGAGACCCTGATAAATGCCGGTGTTAAACCCGAAAATATCCATGTCACTGATATATGTACCAGATGCAACCCGGATTACCTTTTTTCACACAGGATAAACGGGTTCGATCGCGGCAACATGGCTGCCATGCTTGCGATCAAAAGATCATTTTAAGTATTTTTCGATATAGTATCTCTCTCTGTCTTTTGTTTTCTTTCCAAACTGGATAGCCTCTTTAGGGCATCTGTTTATGCACGCCGTACACTGGGTACAATGCCCGTGCCATACAGGCCTGCCGTTCTCTATGGTTATATTCTTCATCGGACATACGCGTTCGCAGGCTCCGCACCCAACGCAGCTCTCATCAGCAAAAAACTTTTTGTCCTTCATGAGCAGCTTGTAATAAAAACGAAGGAACGGTTTTACTGCATAATACTCCGACTTCTTAACGGTCCATTCTTTAAACTTTCCATGAGCCTTTATTATCTCAGCACATTCCGGAAGCTTCTTTTCAGCCTCCTCTATGGTTTTCCCGACTTCATCGCCCGAAGGAATATTCATATATGTGACAAAATTGCATGGCATCGTAATGTGTGCGGTATGCATATATTCCTTACCCAGATCCCTGCACAGATCAGGCAGCGTATCCGGCAATATGCTCCCGCCTCTCTCGGAATTTCCGGCAAGAGTGATAACAAAATAAAACTCTTTGCTGCCTTCAAACTCCGAGCTCTTTAAAAAACGTTCAAAGATCAGCGGTATGTACGAAGCATAGATAGGTGCACAGAATACATACGGCTTTGTACTGCAAAATTTACCTTTTTTCCTTTCACGGATATATCGGCCGGAATCCACCACTCTGTCTTCGAGAAGTTCTCCGAGCCTTTCCGCACAGTATTTTGAATTGCCTGTTCCAGAAAAATAAATGATCATATGCGCTATATTTCTCCCCTCATATAAAAATATCGTACATAATATCACACGTTAGGTTAACAATCCAATCTGTCTTTTAACAAAGTTATCCAACATGTTTTAAACAATTGTTCAAAGTTTTGCATAGTTGTATCACACTTAACCAAAAGCCCCGGAGAAGTGCAGACTTCTCCGGGGCTCTCTATTTTTATAGCTGATCTTCCTCATAATCTTCTTCGCGGCTTTCATCCTGATCATTATCGTCCCGATCATCTTCATTTTCACTGTCTGCTTCTTCCTTCTGTTTCTTCTTTTCATGTATGAAGCGGATCAGTCTTTCTGCTGCTGAAAGGAAGATCATCTCTATGATCACATACAAATGAGCAATATAAAGACTCAGAACGACTCCGTTCTTTTTTAACAGATACCCCGAATTGAAACCGTAGAGCGCAAGCAATGCTGTGGAAGCAAGGGCAAGCAGAAGGATGGGAAGTGTCCCGAAGAACCCCTTCATAGCGGCTTTGAAATCCCTAAAGGATGCATCAAAATAAACAAAACGTCCGATTATCATTATTATGAAGTACACGATTATGTCATCATAATTATTATCCAGATAGATAAACTTTATATATCCGAACACCACAAGCATATATATGATCGCAGCGATCCTAAGCGATGCCTTCTCGCTATCACCTAACACCTTCATCGGGATCAGCAAATGATCAAATATATTGGTTATCACTATGGCCATGATAAGCGCCGCAAGCAGGATAAAATCACTGTATTCATCCCATACCCTGTAAAAGGAAGATGGCACGGAAAGATAATGATAGTCTATAAGAAAATACATGCCGGTAAACAGCAGTATCGCAGATGATGAAAGGACTAACTCATAATACTTTTCGCAACGCAGCACTTCGTTTTCTTTTTTTCCGAAATGCAAAATGAATCTTGCCGCTCCGAGTATAAGTGTTGATATAAGTATCATATACCAAATACCGGGACGAGCCGTGTAATGATCTATATATGCTTCAAATGACATCTTTAATTACCATATTTCAATCTGCAGGATTGACCTTTTCCCCGGGAAGGAACTCCATAAGTACCTCTTCAAGCCTTGCAGGTTTGGCAGGCTTTGACAGATATCCTTCAAAACCTTCTCTCTTATAAAGGCTGTCAGCGCCTGACATTGCATTGGCGGTAAGCGCTATCACAGGGGTCTTCCTGTTAAGATTGTTCTCCTCTTTCCGGATCATATGAAGTGTCTCGATGCCATCGGGCTTTGGCATCATATGATCCATAAATATAATATCGTAAACATTTTCTCTTGTAAGCCTGAGTGCCTCTTCACCGCTTGATGCAGTATCAACTTTTATAAGTGTTCGCTTAAGCAGCCCTGCAAATACCTTAAGGTTCATATCATTATCATCGGTTACAAGAACTCTGGCTTCAGGCGCAGTAAAGCTGGCGTTTCTTGGCCTTCTTTCCTTTACCGTCTTTTGCTGCTTTGCCACATTGCCCATGGGAGCCTCATTCTTTATTTCCTGAGGAACGCTTACTTCAAACAGTGAGCCTTCACCGTATACACTCTCCACGTTTATCTCGCCGCCCATCAGATCGACTAACTGCTTAACTATGGCAAGGCCCAGGCCGGTACCCTCAATATGCTTCTTCTGCACATCATCCGCTCTGGAGAATCTGGTAAACAGGCTGTCCATGACTTCCTTTCTTATACCTATACCGGTATCTTTCACGGCAAGAGAAAGCATGAATTTACCGTCAGCTGTACGTTTCCCGTTGACTCTGAAGTTTATCTCTCCGGTCTCGGTATACTTCACCGCATTTGTCATCAGGTTTATGATGATCTGTCTGATACGGGTTTCATCCCCTATCAGTTCTGCAGGTATAGACTCATCAATATCAAGCTTCATCGACAGATTCTTTTTCTCCGCCCTGCTCTTTAAGAGCATTATGCTGTCATTGAGAACCGAAGCTGTCTGATAAGGTGCGGGTGAAAGAGTGAACTTTCCGGATTCCATCTTTGAATAATCCAGAATATCATTCACTGTCGACAAAAGTATATTTCCGGCACTGTCTATATCAGCAGCATATTCCTGAATCTTTTTCTCCGTACTCTCGCGCATTATCATCTCATTCATGCCCAGGATTGAATTGATGGGAGTCCTGATCTCATGTGACATGGATGCCAGGAACATGCTCTTTGCGTTGTTTGCCGCAAGTGCCTCTCTCTTCTCCTGCTCGGATCTCATTCCGTTTACTATCGTCGAATAAAGCGACGTAACAAACAGAATAAGCAGGCCTATGGTAAGAAAAACCTTGGAGAAACCATACTGTGCCCTGAATTCGACAAATATCTCCGCAACACCGAAAAGGACAAATACGATAAATCCCACCGCAATAGATTGGTAGCTTTCAAATCTCTTTTTGATCAGGTCATAAGACATGGTAAATATCACGAATGCTATCATAAGGACTATCGCCACATTCATGGGAATAAGCGAATCGATATACGGCTGTATTCCGGTGATATCAAGCACAGCCCAGCTCACTGCCGATATCGCAGAGAGAAGACATATCCCGTTATAAAACAAATGATACCTTCTGCCCTGCAGCTCATTCATATAAAGAGCAAATGGGATCGGAAGAATGGATGTGATCGCGAAGGCACAGAATGCGGCAGCTTCCACATCAGGAACAAACATCTGCCTGCACATATGATCCATGATTATCCAGAGAGATGTTGCTACCATGGCATAAGCCAGATAGATTATGCTGAATTTCATCTTATACATCACTCTGAGTATCAGCACGGTAACTAAAGTCACTGCCGAAAGCAGGAGCAGAAATACGCCTAACAGAAGAGAGACGCCTTCCTTTGACATATAATAGGCCCAGATCTGTCCCTCTGTTCCTATGACCACTTCTCCTAACGTTCCTGTATAAATATTATTACAGTCCGTTTCTATGCGAAGTACTCCCGATGCATCTTCAGGCTTAAGTTTTGTAAAAACATAGGTGCTCGCCGGAACGCCACCCAAAAGCGATTCATCCGGCGCCTTGTACTCTGTTCTCAGTTCATCATTTATATAGACCTTAACTTCCTGCTGCGAGCTTCTGGTTGAAACAGCTTCATCCGGCTGTATGGTATAAGGAAGCTTTGTAACGATCACTACATGACTGTCCTTTACCGTGCTGCTTCCCGGCACCTCAACAGGGACGCTTCTGCCGTCAGGAAGGACTTCCCTAAAATTCCTGAGTCTTCTGGCAGACCCGCTGTTCCAGACGCCGCCCCTCTCAGCCACCACAAAAACAGAAAGAAACGTAAATGCAAAGGTGAGCACAATAAATAATGCGGTCACAGTTCTTGCCGCCACCGTAATGCATTCTTCGGATCTGGTTATTCTGTTCTGAGATGCATCAGTATTCATCTATGTTTTTGGATCTCACCGTAAACGTTGTTTCTCCGTCCTTCATATCAGGCAGCGCAAACCATTCAGCGTACCTGTCTGCCTTGTTTGCATATAATCTGAAATACGGGAAGGTTTCTCCCTCAAAAGCCTTGAACTGGTATACCTTGCCGGGCTCACACTCTTCCGTGAAGACTGAACCATCCAATGCAAAATTAGAAGCACTGTCTTCATCATACGATCCATACTGAAGTGTCACATAAACACCCGGCTTATCTACAGTAAAACGCATGTTGCTTAACTGGTCGGCAGTCCAGCCCGGGACCTCATCCGAACCGTCTATGATCACCGCATCTCCAAGGGCCTTATAATCATCGGCATTCTCATTGGAATATACAGTCAGTGTGAAATCTACAAGTTCTTCTCCTGAATCCAGCAAAGTCCACTCTGCTTCTTCAGTGCAGTACATGGAGGTATCGGAGAGCTCATCCATTTCCGAGGATTCGATGATGCGGCATCCGTTTTTCTTCACCTCTTCAAGAAATGCCTCTTCTTTCTCCTTAAGTGCTCCTTCATCATAGTTCTCAACTGAGATGCATAACGGATTCTCATTGTCCGGATCTTTTGATGTATAAATACGCATTTCAAAACCGGAAGCCTCTTCGAGCATTGAAAAATATGTCATGTAGAGCTTATAAGCCTCATCCTGATCTTCTACCTGTGAATAAGCTACATCTGCCCCGTAGGTTGCGAACACGCTATCCACGGTAAACAGGCAATACTCACTGCAATCCTCGCGATAGCCGTATATTCCCTCTCCGTGTGCACCTGCCGAATATGAACCGCCATAGGTATGATATCCACTCTTGTAGAGAGCAGCATATGACCTGTATCCGTCTTCATAACTGGAACAGATCTGCAGACCATCTTCTGTGTCGCGAATAACCCCTGTCCAGCTAAGGAAGCTGCTGTTCAAAGCCTCAAACCTTACAAACAGCTCATCGATCCCGTCATGGTTGCAGTCTAACATGGTATACTTGACTGCAGCTTCGGTCGCCTGATTCTTAGCTACCGCTCTGCGGAGCTCTTCCAATGTATATTCTCCGTATGAGAGCCCGCCGTATGTATCCTGTTCATTAGCTATCTCATAATCTCTTTTAAGAGACTCTGCGGTCGTTGCCTTTGCACTTCCTTCAAGAAACGCCTTGAAATCAGCCTCTGTATCAGGCAGTTCATCTTCCGGCGCCCCTGTAGCTTCTGTAGTTTCTATATTTTCGGAAGGCAGGTTTTCCGTTCCCTCAGTTACCTCGACAACTTCCTCTGTTTCTGTTTCTTCAACAGGATTCTCTGATACAGGTTTTGTCTGTATCTTTCCGCATCCTGCAAGCATCGGAACAGTCATCATTATCCCGAGCACTCTGACAACATTTTTTCTATTCATTGTTTCATAGTTTCTCCTGTTTTTTATATAGTAAGCGCATTAAAGTGATCACGTTTACCGTAATTAATTATAAAACAAATCCTTCAAAGTTTGAATTATCCATGGCATTATGCTAAATTACTGATTACAGCAACCATGTTTACCTGCATATTCACTGAGAGGGGGAACTTTCAGATGCCAGAAAAGAAACAGGGTTTCACACCCATGATGTGGCGCTATGTGATCAAATTCACCATAAGGATCATCATTTTCTTCACTTCGCTCGTCTTTTATCTTCTGTACAGAGACTGGGCGACCGCATTTCTTCAGAGATCATTTTTTACTATCGACATACCCGGTATAAGCAGTATCCCCGGGATAAGATTCGGACTTACACCCTTACACGGATTATGGGCGATCTTCATGACACTCATGATCATCCATATATTTTTCAACGGAGTAAGCGAAAAGCTCACGATGGCTCTTCGTAAATCAAAGAAACAGTTTTATGTTCCTGTTGAAAACTATGACCATTATGAGCTTCTTAAATTTGTTCAGAAACAGAATGTCGCTGCCTGGACCGTCATGCTTGTATGGCTTTCCTTCAATGCCATATTCGGAATACTCTATCTGACCGGTATCCTTGCAGAAGCAGATCTGCTTATGCTCACCATATTCTATTTCCTGTGTGACTATATATGCATACTGATCTTCTGCCCATTCCAGACAGTGATAATGAAGAACAAATGCTGTGTAAACTGCAGGATCTACGACTGGGGTCACTTTATGATGTTCACCCCTATGCTGTTCATAAAGAGTTTTTTCAGCTGGAGCCTTTTCTTCACATCACTTGTGGTACTTATACGCTGGGAGCTCGTCTATGCCAAGCATCCCGAATGGTTCTGGGAAGGATCCAATCAGGTGCTAAAATGCTCCAAATGCCAGGACCGCACCTGCCGTATCAAGAAAGCAGTCCGCCCCGGCAAATAATTCAGACTTTGGTGGTCCACTTCGTACAATCCCAAACAGA
This sequence comes from Lachnospiraceae bacterium NK4A179, assembly GCA_000421045.1. GTDB lineage: Bacteria > Bacillota > Clostridia > Lachnospirales > Lachnospiraceae > NK4A136. The sequence continues at coordinate 19,155 of ATWC01000030.1, read as the reverse complement.
AGTGGCCACCTGATTATAAAATTCAGGCTCATGGCATACCATCAGTATGCTTCCTGTATATTCTTTTAAAGCTCTTACCAACTCATCCTTAGCATAAACATCCAGATGGTTTGTAGGCTCGTCTAACACCAGTACGTTTGACGGCTTGTTAATGATCTTGCACAAACGCACCTTGGCCTGTTCACCTCCGGAGAGAACCTTTACCTTACTCTCAATATGTTCTGTGGTAAGTCCGCACTTTGCAAGTGCCGATCGAACCTGATACTGAGAAAACGAAGGAAATTCCTGCCATATCTCCTCTATGCATGTTGTGGATATATCAGGGTTTGTCTCCTGTTCAAAGTATCCTATCTCAAGATAATCCCCAAGCTCAGCATATCCCGAAATAGGTTTTATAGCCCCGAGTATGCTCTTTAAAAGAGTGGTCTTTCCTATTCCGTTTGCTCCCGTGAGAACTATGCGGTCGCCTCTTTCCATCTGAAGATCCAATGGACGTGAAAGCGGTTCATCATAGCCGATGACCAGACCTTTTGTCTGGAAGATAAATTTACCAGGTGTCCTTGCGGTCAGGAAATTAAACTCAGGTTTTGGTTTCTCCGTCACTTTGTTGATGATGTCCATCTTATCAAGTTTCTTCTGACGGCTCATCGCCATATTTCTTGTGGCAACTCTCGCCTTGTTCCTCGCAACAAAATCTTTTAAATCCTTTATTTCCTGCTGCTGTCTGTTGTAGGCTGCTTCCTGCTGTGCTTTCTGCACCTCATACACTTCAAGGAAATGGTTGTAATCACCCGCATACCTTGTAAGAATACAATCCTTTATGTGATAGATCACATTTACCACATCATTCATGAATGCAGTATCATGTGAAATAAGGATAAAAGCATTTTCGTATTCAGTAAGATACCTCTTAAGCCAGACAATATGTTCCTCATCCAGATAGTTTGTAGGCTCGTCTAGCAGCAGTATGTCAGGCTTTTCAAGAAGGAGCTTTGCTAAAAGCACCTTTGTACGCTGTCCTCCGGAAAGTTCCGAAACATCGCGATCAAGCCCCAGGTCCAGAAGTCCAAGAGCCCTTGCCACCTCTTCCACCTTTGCATCTATCATGTAAAAGTCATGAGCAGAAAGAAGTTCCTGAAGAGTACCGGTCTCTTCCATATACTCTTCCAGCTGCTTCTCATCAGCCTCACCCATCTTTTCATACAGTTCATTGAGTTTCTTCTCTATATCAAAGAGTTCATTGAACGCAGATCTGAGCACACTGCCTATGGTATCGCCGGCCTTCAGTTCGGCATGCTGATCAAGATAACCTGCCTTTACATTCTTTGACCATTCCACCTTTCCCTGGTCCGGCATCAGTTTCCCGGTGATTATACTCATAAAGGTACTTTTGCCTTCGCCATTGACGCCGACAAGCCCTATATGCTCCCCCTTTAATAGTCTAAAGGATACATCTTCAAAGATAGCTCTGTCTCCGAAACCGTGCGACAGATGCTCTACATTTAATATACTCATTCAATACTCCGCCTTTAATTATTCTTTTACAGAGTTAAATAATGCACAAACCGGTGCCTTGTGTCAATAAGCGCGTTGTTTTCCTACTTTTTTGGTAGGTTGTCTTGAAAAGTGACGACAAATAATATATAAATTATAGTATGCTCAATAAAATATTGGAGGTAGATTTTATATGAAGATCTCAACAAGAGGCCGCTATGCACTGCGAACGATAATCGACATCGCAAGGCATGACTCCGATGAATATATACGACTTAAGGATATAGCAAAAAGACAGCAGATATCAGAAAAATATCTCGAATCCGTTGTAAAGTTTCTCGTAGATAACAACATGCTTGAAGGCAAAAGAGGAAAGAACGGTGGTTATCGTCTGGCTAAACCTTCAGACAAGATCACAGCCTGGGATGTGATATCTGTGACAGAAGAAGGTGACCTGGCACCGGTAGCATGTCTTGAAAAATGTGCAGAACCCTGCCCCTTAAAAAAGACCTGCCCTACTCTTGCAATGTGGAAACAATTTGCAAAAACAGAACAGGAGTTTTTCAAAGGGTACACGATCAGGGAACTGGCAGATAAATGATCATCTCTTTTTTGTAGTAAGATCTTTAAAACCGGTCGCAACCATGGACCTGTTTCCCTGACTATCGACGGATGTCTCATAGGTTCTCTGACAATATGGTTCATCGAGTGAAAACTTCATATCCAAACCGGTCACCTGTCCGATGCTTCCTATATTCTCATCCCCATGGCGGTTTTGCAATAATTCTGCCTGGGCTTTGACCGAATCTGCAAGCGGGTTTGATCTTTTTTTGCCACTGGGCTTCAGATCTATGTTGAATACATAAACCGCGAGCATCAATATAGCCGAGAAAATGATTATCACTGCATAGAACGGGATCTTATATTCTCTTGGAATCTCTAAATTCCCGACGACTATCAGCAAATACAGCATCATCGCAAAACAGATCGCAACACTTATTACTTTGGTACTTGCTTTGGGCTTAAAAGGATTTTCATGATCCTCCGGTATCTGCGGAACCTCCATATGAGCTTCTCCTGTCTGTCCGTTCATTATATATTTATAGATAGAGCCCTTATATTCGAAACGGCATATCCACAGCGGGAGCAGAATATAGGTGTATCTTCCTGTATTTATCTGAGAATAAACTGCAATTGGCGTCTTGAGCCCCGGCACATCAAAAATGTTGGAAATCATAGCCCTGTTTACCTGTGTTTCCACATCCTTTTCAATTTTATGTTTTTCATTCTCAGGTGAAACATCATAAAGACTGACCGGGTAACCGGTGAGTAATGCAGGATTATAATCCGTCAGCTCATCAAAATTAAACGGATACAGCTTCATAAGAGTATCTTCCCTGATACGCATGCTTGCCCTTGCAGGTATATCTTCAATGGTCAGGTCGCCTATGCGGGTAAGGGTGCTTTCGGTTTCGATCTTCTTCTCACTCTCTTTTAATGACATACCTTCTCTGCTGGTTTCAATGCATCTGAATACGCCTATCCCTGTCACACTGCAGTCAAACATCCAGCTTGGAATGTATATACCCTGCATTTTCTGAAGCCATTTCGGGTCAAAATCTTTTTCAGGTATACCCGCCCTTTCCGTGACCAGACGACGCATTGTCTGTTCAGCATATTCTCTTGTCTGCTTAAACGGTATGATCCCGCTTGGATATGACACATTCTCAAACCTGTCATCGAGGACAAAATCACTTCCACAGTACGGACAGGTTCCGGTGACATTCAGTCCCTCAGTCATAACCTGCGCTCCGCAGGAAGCACAGGTATACAGGTGAATTTCCTGTGACTCAGGCACATAACCGCTTATCCTGTCCCACGAGACAGCTTCTGTCTTTTGTTTCTCTCTGGAAAGCTCTATAAACTTATTTATCGGGAACGAAGAATCGCAGCTCGAGCATATTATCTCCTGTGATTCAGGATCATAGCTGACCGTTCCGCCGCAGCTTGGACACTTGAGACCTAAAGTTGTTTTCTCAGACATAATAAATCCCCCTAAGGATCATTCTATCATTCGAATTTACATTTTTCTTTATCAATAATACCATTTTAACCCCGGATATGTCTGATACTTTTGCCCTTTAACAGCCACATATTTTCCTATACCGGCAGTTTATTCTTTTTATCGTAATCTATATAATAATATCAGGGTCAACAGGTACAAAATATGAAACAGGAGGTGCCTCTATGAATGTATGTTTTTTCCAGGGAACAGGATGCAGCTCTTACATGCCGGTACTCATGATGATGCCGCTCACCCCCGTTAACAGTTTCTTTGATAACAGCGCAGTGATCACTGATCTTGCACAGATGGCGCAGCAGCAGAAACAAACCTCTGTGCAGGCTTCTTCCGGGCCATTCACAACCGGACATTCTGATCCGGCTTAATGATCCATCCTGTTTTCATGCTCTGATAGTCTATTCTTACCAATTTACCCCTTAAATATGATATAATACTTTACATGACTGTTAACCTTCAGAGGGATATATTATGGCAGATAAACAAAATCGAAGAGAGCGTTATTCGGATGGCTTTGCTCTTACAAAGTTTACCATGCCCGTAGTATGGCAAATGTCTTCAGTCATCCCGGGCGGTTTTTTTGTTTACCATGAGGATGACAAAAGAGAGCTGATCTATGCGAACCAGAAGGTTCTGGATATCTATGGTTGCGCATCTTTGGATGAATTCAAGGAGCTGACCGGCTACACTTTTCAGGGGATGGTTCATCCCGATGATTTCAAATCTATTCAGGAATCCATTGATTCGCAGATCGATCACGAAGAAGGCGACAGCATGGATCACGTGGAATACCGTATTATCCGCAAGAACGGAGAGATCCGTTGGGTTGATGACTATGGTCATTTCAGCTATTCCCCCGAATTCGGGGATATTTACTATGTATTTATAACTGACATTACAGAAAAGAAGGCACTGATCCGAACGGAAAAACATCATGACAAGCTGTTCGGCTATGTTAACGAATTGCTTGAGGATCTTGAAAATAGTCAGATCAAACCTGATGAAAAAATGATCCGGGATATAGATATGATCAAAAAAGAAATGAAAAGGATAATCGACATAGACGGGATGGCACCGGGTATGTAATAGAATATGCCACAGACTACAGACGAGGGGTTATCAACATGGAAATACCTGTAGAGAAAAAAACTAGGCAGATTAAAAGTATTATCATTTATCTAATTCTTGTTTTAATAGGAATACTTCTCAATATTATTCCTGCAAGCATATCAGCCGCCATAAGGAGTCCTCTGTGGCTCGATGCTATAGGCACGATCTTTGTAGCTATAGTGGGCGGTTACATTCCCGGCATATTTGTCGGCTTTGTGACTAATCTTCTAAAAGGTTTCACCGATATAACTTCCATATATTATGCAACACTGAACGTAATGATCTCGGTCTGCGCCACATTTCTTGCCGGCCGCGGATGGCATAAAAAAATCCACACTTCGATCCTCATGGCCCTGAGCCTTGCGCTTATAGGAAGCGGTCTCGGCGGTCTCCTGCCCTGGTTTCTTGCAGGTTTTCCCACACACGGCTACTTAAACGATCTCGGAATTGATTTTATCGATAAACTCATCTCCGTAGCGGTAGTTATATTGTTACTGAAGTTTGTTCCTGAAAAATTTAAAAAGGAAGCCTACTTCAGGTTCTGGATGCAGACCCCTCTTAGTGAAGATGAAGAGAAAAGTGTCAAAAAGATCAGATGCCGCACACACCCCATCCGTTCAAAGATCGTTTTCATACTTATATGTTCTCTGATACTTTTGGCAATGGCTGCGACCATAATAAGCTTTGCTCTCTACAGAACTGCTACTATTGCCGAATACTCACACATTGCTGACAATGTAGGCTATCTTGCTGCCGCCGCGCTCGATCCCGAAAAGGTGGATGAATATATAGAAAAAGGAGAAAGCGCTGAGGGCTATCTGGAAATACAGAGCAGGCTCAAGGATATAAGAGATGCTGCTCCGGATGTTAAATATCTCTATGTTTACAAGATCATGGAAGACGGCTGCCATGTTGTATTCGATCTTGACACCGAAGAACTCCAAGGCAACGAACCGGGAGACATAGTTGACTTCGATCCCTCATTTGAAGCAGATCTTCCTTTGCTGCTTGATGGCCAAAAGATAGAACCTATCATATCAAATGACTCTTTCGGCTGGCTCCTTACCTCCTATGTTCCGGTTCGTGATAAGGACGGAAATTGCGTATGTTATGTAGGAACCGATATAGCTATGAAAACTCTGGTACACAGTCAGATGACCTTTGTCGTCCAGATGGTATTTCTCTTCGCAGGATTTGTCATACTTATACTTTCGGTGGCTGTATGGATCGGCGACTACTGTCTTGTTTACCCTATAAACTCAATGACACTCCGCACACAGAATATACGTTTTGATGATACTGAAGCGGTTAAAAACAATGTCGACCTGATCAAATCTCTTAACATATATACAGGTGATGAGGTAGAAAACCTCTTCCTGACTACGCTTGCCATGACAGAACGCTGCGCCGGATACGTAGAAGAGATACAGCTCAAAAATGACACCATCTCAGAAATGCAGTCTTCACTGATCATTGTACTTGCCGATATGGTCGAAAACAGGGATGAAAATACCGGAGCCCACATCAGAAAGACCGCAGAGTATGTAAGGATAATACTCACCAAAATGAGAGAACTTGGTATGCATAAAGATATCATCACGGATGAATATATTGAAAATGTTGTTCATTCAGCGCCGTTGCATGATATAGGCAAGATCCAGGTTCCCGATGCAGTTCTCAACAAGCCCGGAAAGTTAAACGATATGGAATACGAGATCATGAAGTCTCATACAACTGCCGGAAAGGACGTGATCGATCAGGTTATTGCCCAGGTTCCGAACTGTGCTTACCTTAAAGATGCACGTGATATGGCTCATTACCACCACGAAAAATGGGATGGCACAGGATACCCGGAAAAGCTTGCAGGAGAAGACATACCTTTATCAGCCCGTGTGATGGCCGTAGCAGATGTATTCGATGCATTGGTATCCAAGAGAGTATATAAACCTTCCATGCCTAACGAAAAGGCATTTTCCATTATCAAAGAAGAGTCCGGTACACACTTCGATCCCGATGTCGTTGAAGCGTTCTTCGCGGCAGAAGATGAAGTGGTCAAGGTTGAAGAGATGTTCCAGACTGAACTGCCTGTTAAGGAAATACAAAAGGGGGCTTAGAGTTTCATTGGATCATCGATCCTGCGGACGGTTCCGGCCTGTCCGTTAACTTCCACCACATCTCCTGTTTTAAGAACAGTAGTTGCATTGCCGCATCCCACAACTGCAGGGATCCCGAATTCTCTGGCAACGATAGCAGCATGTGAAAGAGGAGCACCGATATCGGTTACTATCGCCGCTACTTTTGGAAATACTCTCGTCCAACCGATATTGGTGGCTTTAGTCACAAGTATTTCCCCTTTTTGAAGTTCATCTATTCCTTTTATATTATCGATCACGCGTACTTTTGCGGTCACCTTCCCGGCTGCACCGGGGAATCCTTTTACATCCGATCCTGCAACGGATTCTTCAATCCCTTCGCAATAATGATCCGATCTTCTGTTTGGATCGTTCAGCCATTCTTTTACATTGAATCTGCCTATTATTATTCCCGGAAGCTGAGGCTCATCAAGATACCGGGCATAGTTTTCTTTTCGGATCGGTATATTTGAAAGTACGGATCTGTCACCACCGATCAGAGCAATCGCCTCTCTTATATAGAGCATAAAGACATCTTCACCTATATCGTTTACTTTTCCGATGGCAAGCAGCCACTCACGCAAAACGCACATGACCCATACCCCTTTTGCACGTATCTCTTCACGATAAGTATTGGCTTTTGCAAAACGTTCTATCATCTTCTCAACACGTTTTGCCCTCGCAGGATATGAGCATTTAAATCTTTCCAGTGCTCCTTTAAACTCTTCTTCGCTCTTTCTCTTAAGCTCATGAACATTGACGCCCTGCGCCTTATATTCTTCAATAGCTTCCGCGAAATATCCTTCCTTTTCGTACGGTCTTTTTTCGCCGAGTTCCATCTCATTGACGCAGCGCTGACCGCATGTGTCCATGAATGTTTCCCTGCTCACCTTGCCTTCTATTACATCTTCAAGCATAAGAAGCGGCTTCATACTTTCAAGGATCCCAAGGCATCCTCCAAGCAATTCCTCTGCAGTCCCTTCACCTGCGATGGCAGTCAGCTTCTTTCTTGTGGTAAAAAGAGGAACCATCTGCATTCCGCTTGATGACATGACCGAAGAAAGACCGTCTATAAGTTTAGGTATAAGTACATCCTGACCGTATCTTTTTATTTCTTCATTAGTTTTGAGAGTCCTTATCTCACTCATCAATCCACGGGAGATACCATCAAGGTTCTGAACCATCTCACGCTTCTCTTCTTTGCTTAATTTACTCTTGTAGCCCTTTGCATAGCCTCCTGTTAATATCTTAAAAAGATTGCGTCTGAAAGCTTTCCCGTCAAAAGGGAACACAGGCACAGAAGTTCCTTCCGGAAGATTACCCGCAAGGTCTTTTATCGCATCAAAAGCCTTCTCTTCCTTCATGCCGCACGATACAAGCATGGAGCAAAGTACGCTTAAGTTCATATATGCCTGTCCGTCGATCGCATCAAGCCAGCACGGCAGTCCAAGCACGTTGTTGATCTCTTCAAGAACGCTGAAAGTCATCGGAGTGAGAGGTTTCATGAATATCTCTCCGACATTTGTTTTGGTAAGGCAAAACTCTCCCGAGTTACTTCCATTGATCAGATATCTTTTTTGATCAAATCTTTTTAGTGTGGTTATCGGGCGTGCCTGAAGGATATAAAGTTTTCCTTCAGAGATCGCCCATTCTATATCTACTTCACATCTGTATTTATCTCTGATGGTGTTAGCGTACTTTAAAAGCTTCCGGGAATACTTCTTTATCGCAGCGCTCCCCGTGTACTTATATTTCACTGCATTTATCCTGAACTCTTCTGCATTTTTCTGACCGGAAACAAGGGCTTCTCCCTCACCCTCCACATAGTTTCCCACCATTTCCAGACTGCTTCCGGTGATCACATCTGCAGAAAAAAGGACGCCTGCATATGCGGGCTTTACAAATTGTTGAACCACAACAGCTATCCCGGATCGTTCAACACCTGTACTGTTCATGTATTCCGTAACACGCTTATTCCCTGCTGATCCCGTAACTGTTTGTATCGCTTCTTTTATATCTTTCTTAGAAACATCCGTCACTGTCTCATACTGGCCTGCAAAAGAATTGTCCGCTCCATCCTCGTTAAGTGCAGAAGAACGGACCGCATAAGTATATTTATCAGACAGCGCTTCTACTGCTCTGTCGATCTCATCCTCAGCCTCTTTAGCCACTGTTATAATGTGTGAATCTGTCCTGACAAAAGCATCTGCTGCGATCACAAAACCGTCCGGAACAGGAAGCTTCATTCGGGTCATACGGACCAGAGATGCACCTTTCCCACCAAGCCGGCATATTTCAGAATCAGGAGCAGTCTTGAATTCGAATACGTATTTCATAGCAACCTCGATCAAAAAATATACATTTTAATTATCCGGAAGCAAAAGATCTATTCTCATTTCAATAAAGTGTTTCAGTTGTCCGGGCTTTGAAAGATCGATACCCATATGGTCCCTGAAATCATCTTTTCGATAGATGATAAGCTGCATCATAGTCGAAAGTTCATACGCTATCAGCCTGCACTCGGCATCTGTCTTCTTCCCTTTAAAATGTTCTTTTACATAAGCAAAACTAAACGAATCCACCGAAAGATCACGTTCAAAAAGGACCAGGTTCGTAATTGCTTTCGTTATCTGATATTCCTTTATCAGAAACCCGGCAACTATAAAATGTAATTTCTTAAGCTTCTCTTTTGGAGACAGATCCTCTGATGTGATGATCCTTTCGATCTTTTTCTCCTTCAGAGTATCCTTATATTTCTTTTGGAAAACTTCATATATGAGTTTTTCCCTCGATCCGAAACAATAATTGATCATCGCTGCCTGCATTCCGGCTTCGGATGCGATCTGCCTTGACGTGATCTTGAAAGGATCATCAGTACCTGCTATCAGCTTCTCTGTGGCTTTAAGCAGCTTTTCTTTGGTTATCTCGGTTTTCTTCTCTTTTTGCATATCGGTTTAGATGTCTCCATGCGATTATTAAACATGTTTAATAAAGAATAGCATTACCCCTTTATATTGTCAATTTAATATATAGTCAAGGGTAAACTATCATTTAACACTAACTTCATAATATAATAGATTGAGTTATAAAATATTTAAACTTCCCACCCCGTGTAGCCTTGTCTGACGGTGATACCGCTCGCCAAGCAGTTCTGTCGAAAATGCTCCGGACTATGGAATATTTCCGGAAACGTTCACACGCCACATCCATGTGGCGTTGTGAACTCGTCCCGCCGTCCTGGCGGGACGTTCCTATTCTATATCTGCATTTTCGAGAACTGCATAAGGCTCACTTAAACACCGTCAGACAAGGCTACCGGGTGTGAGGAAGTTAGTGACATTTACAGTTAAATATAGAAATATTACCCGGAGGATACACGAAGGATACATCCCTCCATTAAGATAAAGCATGAAATGAGGTCGACTGATGAAATACAGAATGCTTTGTGTCGAAGACGATTCACAGATAAGAGAGATCATCGAAGATTATTTCACGTCAAAGACAGACAATGACTTCGAGGTTTTCTCTGCCGAAAACGGAATTGTTGCTGAAAAGATGCTGTCAGAGAATGAATATGATCTGATACTTCTTGATGTGATGCTCCCGTACTTAGACGGCTTTTCGTTATGCAGAATGATACGCAGGAAAAGTGATGTCCCCGTCATTTTTCTTACGGCCAGGACCCTGGAAGAAGACGTTCTTCTGGGTTTTGAAACAGGCTGCGACGATTACATTACCAAGCCCTTTTCGCTTGCTAAGCTGTACGCAAAATGCATCGCTCTGTTAAACAGAGCAAAGGGCACTGTGATAGATGAAACCATAACTATCGGAAAGATCCGGATCAATCCGAACAGCATGGAAGTCACCGTAAACGGCACAAATGTCGATCTTGCCAATAAAGAATTCGAACTGCTCAAATATCTCGCAGATCATAAGAATTGGGTTGTAAGTCGCGATTCCATTCTTAATGCGATCTGGGGCTATGAGTATGAAGGCGGGGACAGAGTTGTAGATAACCATATTAAAAAGCTGAGAAAATCCTTAGGCAGTGCCGGTGAACAGATAAAAACAGTCATCTCTAAAGGATATAAGCTCAGCGAATAGTACCGGAGGGCTTATAATGATCAAGCATAAAAGGAAAAACTTTTTTCAGGTTTTTATTTCCAAATTTTTGATATCTATACCGATAATCGCTGTTCTTTTGATCATCGCAATATCATTTCTTCATTACAATTCGAATTCTGTCATGAATTCACATATCGGTTCTTTACTCGATGATGAATATATTTCACGATCCCTTTCTGAAGGGCCCATGAGCGAACAAATGGGGCTCCTTCAGCTGAAACTCTCCATCAAGGATGCTACTTTGAATTATAAGATCCCCGGAGCAAAATCATTCGCCTATTTTACAGATGCTGATGGAAATACCATTATCGACAGCTCCGCCAGGGGATATCTGCTCATTTCAAGCACAAATGAAAACTCCGACGAGCGAGAAAGAAATGTATATACCCTAAACCTGGATTTAGTGGATTCTTCAGATGAATTAAAGAAGATCAGGCAGAATGATATGGATTTTTATGCCGATTCGGCGCTTGAATATCTTTCTCCCCAAAAGAAAAATAGCTATAAGATAACTATGAAAAAAGGGGTGATCGATACCGAAACCAATGAATTCTATCCGGAGAATATCATCGTTGAACAAGACTCTTATATAACTATGCTTGCATCAGAGATGTTGACAGAGGAGTCCCTTGACACAGGTGATAATTCAAATATGGTAACTATTGAATTTGATTCACCCGATCTTTCTTCCCAAGCCGTTGAGCATTATACAGATGACGGAGTGAGCAAGAAACTTGGCGACAAAGATGTAAGCTCATTTTTAATATACGTCGGATCGTATTATAAGACCGATGAAGTACTGAAAACATCCGGCCCGCTTGACAGTATTGTTCAGTCATCCAGGGAATACACCGACACAAACGGAGATAAATATGTGCTTCATTATATTATCAATGATAATTTCACTAAGTCATACGCCTCTCTTTTTGTTGTGATCGGTATTATATTCCTGCTTGTGGATGTTGTCGGATGTCTGATGATCTCATCTTTCAATTACAACAAGCTTAAATCTTTCTACATAAACGAAGATTACCGAACAGCATTGATGAATTCAATGGCTCACGACCTTAAGACTCCGCTTACCGCAATGGCCGGTTATGCTGAGAATCTTAAAGAAAACGTGCAGACAGACAAACGTGAGCACTACGCTGACGCGATACTTGAAAACACAGAATATATGAACAATATCATAAATGATATTCTGAGACTTATAAAACTCGAGGATGAACACAGGGAAAACAAGAATGAGCTCATAGACTTTTGTGAGATAGCAAAGTCTCAGGCAAAACATATCGAACCTATGCTCAAAGAAAAAGATATAAGCCTTTCGATCGAGGATTCCTATACAAAAAAGGCTGATAAAGCTTATATAGAACGTATCATGGATAACCTCCTTTGCAACGCTGCCAAATACACAAAGGAAGGCGGTAAAATACGAATATATACTAAGCAGGGACGTGCGGGCAAAAAGGAATTCATTATCGAGAACACACCATGTGAACCCGTAGATGTAAAACCTGACAAGCTTTGGGAGCCTTTTATAAAAGGTGATCCCAGCAGAAGTGAGAAGAAAGGCTCAGGTCTTGGACTTTCGATCACAAAAAATATTCTCGATAACTTCGGATACAAATCCGAGATCAAAATAAATAAAGACTGCTTTAGTGTGATAATCAAATAATAACGTCACAAAGCTAAAAACCCGGATCAAGCAAGCTTGATCCGGGTTTTTAGCATGGGCACCTTAGATTATACGGCGATATATGCGCCTGCCTGAACCTTCCACATTTGAGCATATTTTCCGTTCATGGATAACAGCTCATCGTGTGTTCCCTGCTCTACTATGCGTCCTTTTTCCAGCATGATGATCCTGTCGGCTATACGTGTGGTTGATAGTCTGTGGGATATAAATATGACTGTCTTATCTCCGGTCGCCTCGATCATTGCATGATTCAGCTGGTATTCCGCTATAGGATCGAGTGCGCTCGAAGGCTCATCGAGTATCATAAGTCCCGCATTCTTATAAAACACTCTGGATATCGCAAGCTTCTGGCTCTCACCGCCTGAAAGGTTTACACCCTCCTCAGCAAACTCTGTGGTAAGTTCCGTATCCAGACCATTTTTGAATCTGTCGATGCGTTCCATAAGACTGCTTTGTGAAAGTGCCTTTTTAACACCTTCATCTTCAATCCCATCAGCCACATCGAGTACCACATTTTCTTTTACGGTTCCTGCAAATATCTGGAAATCCTGAAATACGGTACCGATAGTATCACGGTACTTTTTAGCATCATATTCCCGGATATCTCTTCCGTCTGCCTTTATCACACCACCTTTGGTATCATAAAGCCGCATCAGAAGTTTCACTAACGTTGTTTTTCCGGCACCGTTATAGCCTACAAGTGCGATCTTCTCGCCGGGCTTGATATGAAGGTTCATATCCTTTATGAGCATATCCTTGTTCTTGCCGTAAGCAAAAGATACATTATCAAGCTCTATCTCTTTGGCCTTATTTGAAGGTTCAAGATTTTCCTTTGATACGATCTTAGGCTCATAATTCAGGAACTCTTTTATCTTGTTCACATATAAGCTTGTCTCGCAGGCAAAAGGATAAGTCTCTGAGAATACTCTCATGCTGTTCTTAAGTCTTCCGAAAGATGCATACAGGATAGCCACGGTACTAAAGGAAATACTGTGAAGTACAGCTGCCTGATATACAAGATAACCTATGAACAATACATCCGAGAAAAAGGCGTTGCAGACATATCGTCTCATAAATCCGAAAAACCATTTCTTTAATGCATATTTTTTCTCGACAGCGTATACCTCGTCATTAGCAGCTTCAAAGCGCTCCATTAAGACATCCGAAACACCGGGATTCAGTCTTATCTCCTTAGCATAGTCATTAAGATAATATATCCTTTTTATATAATCTCTTTTTCTTGACGCCGGTATACTCTCGATCTTGGAAAGATAATTCTGCTTATTGTATAACTGCTCAAAGATCATCGAGAAGATAAACGCTCCCAGTGCAAAGAAGATCGCAGACTTATCCTTGTAAATGAAATAGATTGCAGTTGAAGTAAAGGCTGCAAGTCCACTCAGCGTATCGATCACGAATTTCATGACTCTGTCAATCTGATCATCGATCTGCGAAATGGCAAGGACCTGACTGTTATAAAATTCAGGATCATCATAGCACTCAAGATCCATGTCTCTTGCCTTTTCATAAAGCTTCATTTTGATCTTTTCACGAACTATCGGCCTTTTCTTTTCAGACACATATTCACCCTGATATACAGTAAAGACCATTCCGATTGTTATAAGAGCCGCAAGCAGGAGAATTACACCCGCAACCCGTTCAAACGGATAACCAAATTCCGCCGCTTCCAGAACATAACCTATAAGCACCGTATGCTCGAAGAATATGGATAACTGGCCTCTTATCGCGTCCGCGGCCTGAATCAGTACAAATGCAGGTGAAGCGGAAAAGATAAGCTTTAACATATAAAAATTGTTTGAAAATACTGTCTTTACAGACTGCTTCGTTTTCTGTCTTTCTTCTTTAGGTACATATTTCATTATGCGATCACCTCCTCTTCGTTCTCTATAGCGAGGTAATTCATCGCCTGTTTTTTATACATGGCAGCATAACTACCGTTCTGCTCCATGAGTTCCTTATGGGTTCCCTCTTCGATGAGAGTTCCTTTTTCCAGCATAAAGACTTTGTCACAGTTCTTTACTGATGAAAGCCTGTGAGAAATAAAGAGCATAGTGTGATCCTGGCCTTCAGCGATGATACTGTTGAACAGCTCATACTCAGCTATAGGATCGAGTGCGCTTGAAGGTTCGTCAAATATCTTCATTGGCGCTTCCTTTATAAAGGTCCTGGCCACTGCCACCTTCTGACTCTCACCACCCGAAAGCACACAGCCATCTTCATCAAATTCTTTTGTCATCACAGAATCGATCCCATTATCAAGTTCAAGGATCCTGTCTAAGACATCAGCCTTTTTCAGCGCTCCCTTTACCAGCTCATTCTCATTTTCATAATGCCTTCCCATAAGGACATTTTCCTTTACAGTCATACCAAAGAGTTTGAAATCCTGGAATGTGGTTGCAAAGATATCCCTGTAAGCCTTCAGATTATATGTCTTTATGTCTTTTCCGTTATACAGGATCATGCCCTGATCAGGATCATAGAGCCTTAGCATAAGCTTGATGATCGTGGTTTTTCCGGCGCCGTTATGCCCCACAAGAGCTGCGATCTCGCCTTTATTTATCTTAAAAGAAAGATCGTGGATGATCTCCTTATCCTTATAGGAAAAAGAAACGTTTTTAAACTCCAGGCTCTTAAAGTCGGCATCGGGCATCTCACCGTCAAAATCCTCCGGTATCTTTTCCTCATACTCAAGGAATCTCCTGAGATTATTCATATACATGCCGTTTTTAAGAACTTCCATGACATTTTCAAATACCCGGATAAGTATCCATGTCATGGCAACCATCAGACTCGCCATAATGGTAAGCTCTGCCAGCGTAATGGTTCCTGTGACTCTGTTTCGGTAGATCGCATAAAGCAGCACACCTTCAAAAATTACAGTAAAGGTAAAGGTGATACGCCAGAAGCTCATATGTGCGTTTTGGAATGCATATTTGCCCGCAACCTTTACGTTATTTACCGTAGCTTCCCTGTATTGTTTCCTCATAAGAGAGAACACATTAGAAAGCCTGATCTCTTTCGCACCATCGGGTAGATACATCATACGGCTGACATAGTTCAATACCTTCTCATTAGGAGCCTGGTCCGTATATCTTTTATACTCATATTTATTCTTGAGATTTCCGAATATGAAATTTCCGATCAGCGGTGAAATGATGAAAAGCATCGCATAATGATCGATATCATACATCATATAAAAGACTAATACAGAAGCTACAGCACCTATAACAGCACCTATCATCCCTTTGATAACGGCTACTACCTTCTGCTCCGCTCCATCCATTGCCATGGTATAGCGGTTATAGAAATCGGGATCCTCGTAGCAGGAAAGCTCCACATTTTTTGCTTTGGCATAGAGTTTTCTATAGATTCCCCCGTAAAGCCTGTTCGTTTTTAAGGGATAGACCACATTATCCACATAGTTGTTGTATATGGAAAGAATGCAGAATATCAAGCCACATATCAGTATGAAGCTTAAAATGCTCTTAAAGTCTCTGCCTTCTGACAGGTCATTAACGATGACCTTCATGAATACTCCATCAAAGAATACCCATTCACTCTGTCCGATGAGCCACATTATGAAAGTATGAACGATAAAGCTCGGGCAGATCGCTGCTGCAAGCTTCATGGCAAACCACGAGTTTTTCATCGTTGCGGCAAAGGACAGTTTTTCATTTTTCTTTTTATCGTTTTTATTCACAACTACTCCTTTATATTTTCACTGTTGTCACACTGTTGTAGTAATAGCAATAAGCAATTGCGTTTAATAATATTCCGGACTTCTATTGATCTCACTTACTCATCAGAGTTGTAACTCATAATCTATAAGCGTCATCTTATCATTTATGACTTTATCTTCGCCCACACGGACGAATCCGCATTTTTCGTACAGATGACAGTTGGCAGGTTCCTGAAGGATAGTCTCAAGCTTCCATGTAGTTACCTCCGGAAGCTGTTCAAATGCCTTTTGTATAGCTGCGTATCCTATCCCTCTGTTCTGAAATTCAGGTAAGATAAATAAGGGACTTATGAATGACACCTTTTTCTCATTCGGATCGTTATGCCCGATATTTATAGCTCCGACTCTCGCTCCATCCTTCATGATAAAAAAGTATTTTCTGTTTTCTACAGCAAATCTTCTTTTTACTCTTTCTATCGGCTCTATCGCAGGTGAACCCTCATCATGATATTTCTCGTACAAAGGCATGAAGCTCTTTATCTGCATAGCGTAAAGTTCAGTGATCTCCTCTTCAGTCACTTCTCTTAACATGATCCTTTTGAGCAGCTCTCTTTTGCTTTTGTCCGGAAGCGCAAAACGCTCTTTGATCATAGATGCCACAACGTCCGGAGCAAGATGAGTGTTATCGATCTTTATGTAGTTTTTGAAAGGAACTTCACCATCATTGCTCACCAGTCTGTAGTGCTCATCCTCATACAGAAGTCTGCTGTCAGATATTTCAAGATCTCTCTTGGATGCCTTGCTCTTCAGGCGGTTTTCAGATTTATTCCGCTTTAACCGTTCCTCCCGATCGGCCACGAGTTCCACATAATATACCGTACCTCCTGAGGCTTCAAATTTATCGGAAAGGCTCTTTATATATTCCCATTCTGCCGGGACATCAAATGCCATCATGTATGTAAAGATCATTCCCTGATAGTCTGTTTTTAAAAACTCATCAAATATCTCATCCCTGAGTTTATTGACCAGACCTCCCTGAAATCCTCCGAAGATCTCTATGACAGGCTCTATCATCATATGATTGTGAAAAAGCCTGAAATCAGTTATCTTCATAAGCTCCTGTCCGACCGTCATCTTTCCGACGGCTCCACTTCCAAGTATCAGAATTAAATCCATAATATCCTCCCTTCTAAACCCCTAATCGAGTAGCGAAGATGAAATAACACCCTTCTCGCCCGCAAGTCGCCGGTCAGCTTTGGCAGACCAACGGCAATGTTATAAAAAAACCACCTATCCGGAAAAGATAGGTGGCAAGTATCACAATACTATACTCTTATTCTACGCTTCTCCGTAACACTTATATCGCTTAAATTCGTACACTCCTCTAAAACCATGAGCATAAATCGCGTTCATGGTTCCATAATTAATGTATGAAGGCTTGGTTACGAAGCAACACATAATAAACACCTCTAAAAACGGTTTCAAAAAATTAATTTCAAAAAAATTAGGTTCAGAATACTTCATCTGTTTTACGTTGTCAACTGCATATTTTAAAATATTTCTCCTGTCACCTTCTCATAATCATCATCTATCAGCGTAATCTTTTCCCCGCTTTTCCGGAAACCCTCTATAATCTTATGGTTATCCTCTTGCAGTCGGACAATAGTACAGTCTGAATCATCTAATCTCGCCTCTACATCTGATGCATGTCCTTTTATGTCTGCAAAATGTGTATTTATATATTCATCTGACATAGCCAGACATATGAATCTTATCGACTGTAAATACTTCTCATCAAAATCTTTTCTCCAATCAAAAGGTATATAGCATCCCTCTATGATAAGATTCTGCTGATTTTCAATAGCTGTTTTGACCATCTCACGAACAATAGGCCAGAGATACTCCGTTAATTCATCATCATCTTCCGGTGTAAGAGCTGTATTCCCGCTTCGTATCAGACCCATTTTCACATGATCGATAGAAAGATATGGATATTTGTATTTTTCCAGCATCTTTTGTGCCAGCACGGTTTTACCCACATGGGAAGCACCTGTTATCAGTATGATCATGGTTTTGATCTCAACTCCCTCTTCACTTTTTGCTAAGCAAAATTAATGATCCTGATCATTATTCTATCCATTCCAATTCAACATAGTCAGAAGTTATATCAAAAATGATGCTTTCATATGACCACAATTTAATTATTATCGAACAGTAACCGACATTATGATACAAGTATTCCAAATTGTTTTTTGTAAGATCGGTTAAGATTTTTTTGTTTTGTGATAATTCATACTCTTTGTAAACCCCTGCCTTATGAAGAACACGATTTGTTTTTTTCCTCACAAACAAATTGATGTCATAAATGTTATCCACAAAATGAAACTTCATGATCAAAGACCTAATATCGGATCTGATACTCTTTATAGAATCATGATAAGAGATATCATCTTCAAACACGAATATCAGATAATCATCTTCCAAATGTATCTCCTTGATAACACCGTCATGAGGCACCGGAATGGTAGGTAATTGTTTCTGATTTAAATAATATATTTCTTTCATTTCGCTTTCTCAAATAGTTGGTATGAATTCCTGTAGATTTAAAATCAGGCACAACTATGAAATACTGCCATACCTTTCCTTCAAGGTCTTCAGACTTTTTCATAAACAGCAAGCCTGCTCTTCAGATCTTTGATCATAGCACACATCTCTGCAATGTTTGCGTCTTTCTCTGCAATGATCTTTTCATCTTCAATACGCTGTTCTTCGCGGCCTTTATCATAGCCCTGTTCTATACCATCAAGCAGTATGC
>ATWC01000029.1 GCA_000421045.1 Lachnospiraceae bacterium NK4A179 | reverse complement strand
CAGCGCTTGGCAACATCAAAGTCTGACAGGACTTTGATGTTCCGCGGTGTGAGCGCTCGCTTGCGAAGGGTTTAGGAAGGAATACATATCACCGCGCAAGCTCTGCAGCATAACATGGAATACAACGCATCCTGACAACGCATGGATTCCGGCTGCGATGGAGCGAGGCCCCGGATTTGCAAACGTGCTTTCGGAAACTATATAATGTTTACCCTGGAGAGGATTATATGGATACAATTTCGGGATACATAGATCATATAACGTTTAGGAATGAGGAGAACGGCTACACCGTTGCCCAGATCATAACGGATGACGGCGAGCTTACCTGCGTAGGGCAGATGCCCTCTTTTTCTGCGGGTGAGACCATAGAGGCAGAAGGTGAGTATATGGAACATCAGACCTATGGACGGCAGTTCAAGGTTTTGAGTATGCGTTCCGTGGCGCCCAAGGATGAAATATCGCTGCTCAGATATCTTGGAAGCGGTGCAGTGAAGGGGGTCGGTGAGAAGCTTGCTGAGCGCATAGTGAAGAAGTTTGGCGAAGATACTATGCGGATAATAGAGGAGGAGCCGGAACGGCTGGCTGAGGTTAAGGGCGTGAGCGAACGAATGGCCAGAAGCATTGCCGACCAGATGGCAGGAAGACGTGATGAGAGAAATGCCTTCATGTTCCTGCAGCAGTATGGTCTTTCACAGACGCTTATCAAAAAGCTTTATGACAAATATGGTCCTTCGGTTTACAGTGTGATAAAGGAAAATCCCTACCGTATGGCGGAGGAAGTGCCTCAGGTGGGATTTGCTACGGCTGACGAGATCGCGTCCAGAGCCGGCATCAAGACTGATTCCGAGTACAGGGTTCGATCGGGGCTTCTGTATGTATTACGCCAGACGGGCGCAAGGGGACATTGTTATTATCCGGAAGATAAGCTTTTCGAAGAGCTTTCAGAACTGCTTGGCCTTTCGGGTGAACAGTACGGCATCGTCTTTTCCAATGCTCTTGAGTCTCTGATGATAGACGGTTTTGTGAGTATAAAACAGTCGGATGATGAGAAGAGGATATATTTAAGGAGCTATGAAAGTGCCGAGAGATACTGCGCTTCCAAGCTGCTTATGTTGAGAGATGCTTTTGAACCTTTTAGCAGCGAAGAAGATACGGAAAGATTTCTTGCCGCAAGGGAACTCTCCGGGATAGAGAGGGATGAGCTTCAGGAGAAGGCTGTTAAAGAATGTCTTTCATCAGGAGTGTTCATACTTTCGGGAGGCCCCGGTACCGGTAAGACAACGACGATAAATACGATAATAGATTGTTTTGAGCAGAACGGCATAGGTTTTGCTCTTGCGGCACCTACCGGAAGAGCGGCCAAGAGGATGACGGAAAGCTCCGGTGTGGAAGCTCAGACCATACACCGTCTGCTTGAGATAAGCGGAGATGCTTCCGATGATTCGGCACCTATGCGCTTTATGCGCAATGAGGACAATCCCCTTGAGGTGGAGGCTGTGATCGCGGATGAAACAAGTATGCTGGATATATTCCTGTTAAAGGCGCTATTGTCTGCGATGGAACCGGGAATGCAGCTGATATTTGTAGGCGATGCGGATCAGCTACCGAGCGTGGGGCCGGGAAGAGTGCTGAATGATATGCTTGAGAGCGGAGCGTTCAACTCGGTCATCTTAAAAAGGATATTTAGGCAGTCGGCCGAGAGCCATATCGTGACTTATGCCCATATGATCAACGAAGGCAGACATATTGACCTTTCGGTAAAGTATCCTGATTTCTTCCTGCTGGAAAAGGAAAGTCCTGAAATGATACAGCGGTATCTTGTGCAGCTGTGCAGTGATGTGATACCAAGAAAACTGGGTCTTTCAAAAGAGGATGTTCAGATACTTACGCCGATGAGAAAAGGTCCGCTTGGCGCAGTGACGCTCAATACGGTGCTTCAGAGGGCGCTCAATCCTCCGGCCGATGATAAGGCCGAGGCTCTTTCCGGAGGAACACTTTTCAGAGAGGGAGATAAGGTCATGCAGATAAGGAATGACTATAACCTCGAATGGGAAGTAAGAGGAAATTATAACGTGAGTGTCCGTGAAGGCAAAGGTGTGTTCAACGGCGATGTGGGCGAGATAAGACAGATCAATCCCGCCCTGAAGCTCGCTGAAGTGGAGTTTGATGAGGGGAAGCGAGTTTATTACAGCTTTGAAAAGCTTGAGGAACTTGATCTCTCGTATGCCGTTACGATACATAAGTCACAGGGGTCGGAGTATCCGGTGGTGATACTTCCGCTTTTCTCGGGACCGGATATGCTTATGACACGCAATCTTCTGTATACGGCAGTCACAAGAGGGAAGCAGTGCGTGATCATTGTCGGGAAAAATTCGGCAGTGCAGGAAATGACAGACAGAGGTACGGAAAATGAAAGATACACCTCTCTTAAAGAGCGGCTTTGCGCGGGAATGGGGTGAAAGCCTCATTTCTCTGATTTATCCGGAAAGATGCCCTGTCTGCGATGATGTACTTTCGGGCACGGAGAAGGATGAACATATCTGTGAGGAGTGTTCTGCAAAGATAAGGTTCATCAATTCGCCAAGATGTTTTAAATGCGGATGTGCGCTTCCGGATGATTCGGAGGAATACTGTCGTGCGTGTAAGATGAGAAAGCATGTCTATGACAGAGGCCTCGCACTATTTGAATATGATACGGTCAGGATATCGATGTACCGTTTCAAGTATTCCGGACGTGAGGAGTATGCGAAGTTCTATGCTAAAGCTGCTTATGAAGAACTCGGAAAAGAAATAGCCAAATGGGGGCCGGATGGCATTGTGCCTGTTCCAATGTATGCGGCGAAGAAAAGAGTGAGAGGATATGATCAGGCAGAAAGTTTTGCGACGGAATTCGGAGAGCTTATGGGGATCCCTGTGTACACGGATATGGTAAAGCGTGTCAGGGCCACCGCTCCGATGAAGACTCTTTCGGCCCGTGAGAGAGGCGCGAATCTCAAAAACGCTTTTATTATCGGCCGTGATGATGTAAAATTAAGGCAGGTACTGGTGGTAGATGACATCTATACTACAGGAAGTACCATTGATGCCGTTGCCGCGGTTCTCAAAGGTGCAGGAGTCGATAAAGTGTGGTTTCTGACACTTTCGGAAGGCAGAGGTATCTGAAGTATTTACAGGAGGGACTGGATATGGAGATCAGGAATTGCAGAAAATGTGGAAAGATGTTTAATTACATCACTGGTCCTCAGGTTTGTCAGTCATGCAAGGAAGCGGCAGAAAAGAAGTTTCAGGAAGTGAAAGATTATGTCAGGGATCATAAGACAGCGTCTATTCCTGATATATGCAAAGACTGCGGTGTAGAACCCAAGCAGGTGCAGCAGTGGATAAGAGAAGAAAGACTTATCTTTGCAGATGATTCACCTGTAAAGATAAGCTGCGAGATCTGCGGAAAGCAGATATCCACCGGCAGATATTGTGCTCAATGCAAGAGAGATACCGCAGCAGGCATAAGTGAGGCTGCAAAGCGTCCCGATAGCGGTTCATCAAAAATGAATCTCGCTTCCAACTCACATAAGATGCATACATTTAACAACTGAATCGAAGTAAAGAAATGATCAACGAATCAAGGATTAAATTAATGACGAGGCTTGCAGCGTACGAGTCCTCGGAAGGTAAGAAAAACATGTCCATCGGAACATATTTCCGCGGTGACTATATATCAGGACAGATAATGAAATCAATAATATACGGCACAGTGGCATTTGCTTTGGTGTTTGTGCTTTATCTGCTCTATGATGCGGAAAAACTGATGGAGTCCATATATGAAATAGACCTGATGGGCTTTGGAAAGGAACTGCTCATCAGGTATCTTGTGTTTATCGGTATTTATTCTGTCATTACCTATATCGTTTATGCTGTCCGCCACCGCAGGGCAAGACGTAAACTTAGGATATATTACAACAATCTGCGGAGACTGGATTCCATGTACCGCAAGGAGGGAAAAGGGTGATATACACCCGTTGGATTTATTATGGTAGTACTGCTTCAGATAAGAGAGCGCATTACACGTTTTTACACTTCATATGATAATTACTGTAATGCAGCAGGAAGATTTATCCTGGCTCTCATCACATTCTTACTTATCAATCATTATTTAGGATATTCTGCGATACTTACTAATGCTGCACTTGTTCTGATCATCGCGTTGGCATGTTCGTTCCTTCCGATGAATTTTCTGCTTGTGGCAGCAGCGGCTGTGACACTTCTTCACATCTATGCGCTTTCGCTTGAGAGCGTGATAGTTGTCGGGGTGGCATATCTTCTTATGATGTTCCTGTATTTCAGGTTTTCGCCCAAGGATTCCATGCTTGTGATCCTTACGCCCATATGTTTTGTACTTAAGGTGCCGTATGCGATACCTGTGGCAGCAGGACTTATTGGAACGCCCACATCGGTCATATCAACCGGTTGCGGTGTTGCAGTTTATTACATTCTTTCATACATCTCGAAGAATCAGGTTCCGGAGGCTGTGACTGCACCGGTTACCGAAGATGGCGCGGCAAGCATGATAAACAAGTTCCGCTTCATCATAGATGATCTGTTCGGCAACAAGGAGATACCGGTATTCGTTGCAGCTTTTGCGATAACGATACTTGCTGTTTATCTGATCAGAAGACTTTCGATAGACCGTTCATGGCTTATCGCCATCTTTGCGGGAACACTTCTGGACATACTTGTGCTTCTTGGCGGTGATCTTACTTTCAAGCTTTATCTTTCCGTGCCGGGAATGATACTCGGACATGTAGTGGCGATCGCTGTTGCTGTTGTGATAATGTTCTTCCGCTTCAATGTCGATTATACGAGAACGGAGCGGGTACAGTTTGAAGATGATGAATACTACTACTATGTAAAGGCAGTGCCTAAAAATACAGTCAAGCCCGAGGAAAGACGTGTAAAGAAAATAAAGGGCGAGACAAAGAAGGACGCCGCAGAGTATCATATGCGCCGTTCGGTCACAGAGAAAAAGGAAATCGTTACAGACAGGGCAGCAAGAAGGACCGCGCCCACTGATCGCGATATACGTCTTGAAGAGGCAAGGGAACGCCGCAGAGCAGCCGACAGGCTGGAAAGAGATGTGGCGGCCAAAGCCAGGGAAAACAGAGAAAGAAGGGGCAATCAGTAATAATCAATCATGCTTGATCAGCTGTTTTCATTTGTACAAAGATATCTTACGGGGTTTCATATTCCCACGATACATTCAACAGATGTAGTTGAAATGCTGATGATAAGTGTCGTGGTCTATTACATGTTGCTCTGGATGAGACGTACAAAGGCCTGGTCACTTTTAAAAGGCTTGCTTGTCATACTGGCATTCTTCCTTATTGCGGCAATGTTCAATATGACCACCATACTCTTTATCGCTGAAAAGAGCTTGCTGGTGGCAGCCACTGCACTGGTGGTAATTCTTCAGCCCGAGCTCAGACGTGCTCTGGAACAGCTGGGTAACAAGAGCTTTTTCTCAAACATCATCACACTTGATAACGGCAGAGGAACAGGCTATTCGGACCATACGATCGATGAGATCGTGAGGGCCTCGTTTGCTATGGGAAGAGTCAAGACCGGTGCTCTTATGGTGCTTGAAAGGGAACAGACACTTTCCGAATATGAAAAGACGGGTATCAGTGTTGACGCAGTTGTATCAAATCAGTTGATAATAAATATCTTCGAACACAATACACCGCTTCATGACGGAGCTGTGATCTTCAGAGGTGACAGACTGGTTTCGGCAACATGCTATCTGCCGCTTTCAGATAATCCGAGTCTTTCAAAGGCTCTGGGTACAAGACACAGAGCAGGTGTCGGCATATCCGAAATGACAGATGCCCTTGTCATAATAGTTTCAGAGGAAAGCGGAAAAGTAAGCGTTGCCGTTGGCGGCGAGCTTTTCAGTGGTTTAAGCCAGGAAGGTTTAAGGGAAAAGCTTGAACTCGTAAGAGAAAAAGACCGTGAAGAGGGGCGCAAGAGTTTCAAGGCAAGGATGAAAGGAGGCCATGATGATAAAAAAGTTAGTGGGACTCCTGACTAATAATATATTACTCAAGATCCTTTCCGTGCTTGTGGCAGTTGCGCTCTGGCTTGTTGTGGTGAATTATGATGACCCTACCATCACAAACACATATTCAGGGATCAAGGTTGATATCATCAATACCGATGTTCTGACAGATCAGGGCAAGGTGTATGAAGTGATAAACGGAAGTGACACGGTTGATGTGACGGTTGAAGGACCCCGTTCCGTAATAGACGGCATCGGTAAAGAAAACATTACCGCGGTTGCTGATATGGCGCAGATGACAGAAGTGGACACTCTGCCCATAGAGCTTAGTACTAACAAGAACAGCAACAGGATCGAAAACATCACAGGCGATCACGGTGTTGTGCAGCTTAATATCGAGAAAAGGATCGACAAGCACTTGCCGGTGGAATTGGTGCTTAACGGAGAACCTGCCGAAGGCTTTATAGTCGGTGACACTGTTATGGCGCAGAATACCGTACGTATCTCAGGACCTGAGTCAGTGGTTTCAACGATAGTTGCGGCAAGGTGCGCTGTAAGTGTGGCAGGCAGGAGCTCCGATATCTCCTCAAGCTCGGATATACATCTGTATGATGCGGACGGAAGAGAAGTGGATCATCCGAATCTTTCAAAGAATATAAGCACGATCAATGTAAATGTGGGCATTCTTGAAACAAAGGATATTACCGTAAACTTCAGTATCACAGGCGAGCCGGCCGAAGGATATGCTGTGGAAGGTGTGCCTGTAGCAGATAAGAGTACGATAAAGGTTGCAGGAAAGAGCAATATCATCGACGGACTTTATTCCATATCTGTTCCCTCGGATGTGGTAGAGGTGGATGGCAAGACGGAGGCCTTTTCGGTACAGGTCGATATGTCGGATTATCTGCCGAATGGTGTAAAACTGGCTGACGAAGATCCGAAAGCCGGAATAATAAATGTTGTGGTCGGAGTTGTTCCGCTTACTGAAAAGACACTTAAGGTTCCCATAGAGAACCTCAAAGTCATGAATGTTCCGGAAGGCTATAACGCTGAACTTATGATAGAGAATGGCGATGACGAAGAAGTGACTGAAAACAATGTGACACTTGATGTTGTTACCGAAGGTATAGAGCATTATTATATGCTTCCCGACGGAACAGAGTTTTCAGGTGATGATATGATGGGCCAGGTCGATATACAGAGCTATTTCGATGCGGCCGGCAGCAATGTCAGCGAAGGCGTATACAGGATAAAGATCGTGTTTGAGACTCCTGTGGGAGTGAGCGTGAAAGGAACGGCATATGCGGATGTCAGACTCTCACTCATATCGCAGGATGCTACAGACTGATATTAACGGAGGAGTTATAAAACTATGAGCAGAATGTTTGGTACAGACGGGGTAAGAGGTATCGCAGGCGAGGAGCTTACACCCGAACTGGCAATGCAGCTTGGAGCAGCAGGAGCCTGCGTGCTTGCAGGAGACAAGGGACATAAACCGGTTATTCTTATCGGCCGTGATACACGTATTTCCGGTGGCATGCTTGGAAGTGCGCTTATCGCAGGTATCACATCAACCGGAGCGGATGTAATGGATGCAGGCGTAGTGCCTACACCGGCTATCGCATATCTTACCGTTAAATACGGCTGTGATGCAGGCGTAGTCATCTCGGCTTCACACAATCCGGCAAAATTTAACGGAATAAAGTTTTTTGATGGCAGAGGGTTCAAACTTCCCGATGCCACAGAAGATAAGATCGAAGCACTGATAAAGGACGGACTTAAGGACGTAAAGCGCGCAGCAGGCGATGCCAGTGGAAGAGTCATGAACTGCGAGAATGCAGCGGTTGATTATGCAGAGCATTGTGCAGAGGCTGTGAATGTAGATCTTAAAGGATTAAAGATAGTGATCGACTGCGCAGAGGGTGCTTCATCAGTCACGTCACCCATGGCTTTAAAGAAGCTGGGTGCCGACCTTACGGTATTACATAATTCTCCGGACGGAGTAAACATCAACAGGGACTGCGGTTCAACACATATGGAAGAGCTTTGCAGAACGGTTAAGGAACTGCATGCTGATGCAGGTCTTGCTTTTGATGGTGATGCCGACAGATGCCTTGCAGTTGATGAGAACGGAAATATGATCGATGGCGATGTGATGATGGCCATCAATGCAATGTATATGAAAGAAAAGGGTATCCTTAAGAAGGACACGCTCACAGTTACGGTAATGAGCAATCTCGGACTTACCCTGATGGCTGAAAAGAATGGCATAAAGATCGTCAAAACAAAGGTAGGTGACAGGTATGTTCTTGAGAAGATGCAGGAAGACGGCACATCGATAGGCGGTGAGCAGTCAGGCCATATCATCTTCCTTGATGAGAATACAACAGGTGATGGACTTCTGTCCGGTCTTCATCTTCTGCGCATACTCAAAGAGAGCGGAAAAAAGATGTCCGAACTGGCAAAGGTCATGGAGGTGCTCCCGCAGGCTCTTGTGAATGTTCCGGTACCGAATGAGAAGAAGGCGGTATTTGCTGATATTCCCGAAGTAAAAACCGCGATAGAGGATCTGGAGAAGAAATATTCAGGAGAGGGCAGAGTGCTCATCAGACCGTCAGGTACTGAGCCTCTTGTACGTGTAATGATCGAAGGCAGAGATAAGGGCCTTATAGATGCCGATGCAAAAGCTCTGGCAGATGTTATAGCAAAGGCCGTGTCTTGATAAGGAAATATCGGTGTGTTAGAATATCCTAATAGTGTATTTCGGGGGAAGGGGTGAATGGATGATCAGCAGTAAGGTTAAAGTTGTGAACAGCGCAGGTCTGCAGATGCATCCGGCCGGCACTTTGTGCAAAGAAGCCATGAAGTTTAAGGCTCTGATCACTTTCAGGTCGGGCGAGAGTATAGCTAATGCCAAGAGCGTCCTAAGTGTACTGGGGGCGTGTGTTAAGTGCGGTGACGAGATCGAGTTATCCTGCGAGGGCGAAGATGAAAAAGAGGCTCTCGACCATCTGGTAAAGGTAATATCAGAAGGACTTGGCGAGGAATGATAAACAGATCCGGCAGCACATAAAAAAGCTGCCGGTTATTTTTTTACGGAGGTGTCAAATGCTTAATTATAAGAAGTATCAGAGGGTACCGGTTGATAAATATCCGGAGAGAACCTGGCCTGACAAGGAGATAATGAAAGCTCCTATCTGGTGCAGCGTTGATCTACGAGACGGCAACCAGGCGCTAATAGATCCGATGGTGGTATCCGAAAAAATTGACTTCTTCAATTATCTGGTTAAGCTTGGCTTCAAGGAAATTGAAATGGGATTTCCTGCTGCCAGTCAGATCGAATATGATTTCATCAGAGAAGTAATAGACAGAAAGCTTCTTCCGGATGATGTCAAACTTCAGGTTCTGGCACAGTGCAGGGAAGAACAGATAGTAAGAAACTTCGAGACCGTTCGCGGTACGAAGTCATTCATCATGCATATCTATAATTCCACTTCAACTCTTCAGAGAGATGTGGTATTCAATGCCGATAAAAAGCAGGTTCTCGATCTTGCGGTGAGCGGAGTGCAGATGGTAAAGCGTCATCTTAATGAATATGACGGCGAGACCATACTTGAGTACTCACCGGAGAGCTTCACGGGAACAGAGCTCGATTATGCGCTTGAGGTGTGCAATGCGGTGATCGAAGAGTGGGGTCCCACTCCGGATAAGAAGATGATCATCAATCTTCCTTCAACTGTTGAGATGACGACACCTAATGTATTTGCAGACAGGATCGAATACATGTCAAATAATATGGTAAAGCGTGATTCTGTCATTCTTTCGGTTCATCCTCATAACGACAGAGGCTGCGGCATAGCAACTGCAGAGCTTGCGCTTCTTGCAGGAGCCGACAGGATCGAGGGTACACTTTTCGGAAACGGTGAGCGTACCGGAAATGTTGATATAGTAACTCTTGCATATAACATGTTCTCACAGGGTATCGATCCGGAGCTTGCTCTTGATAATATCAAAGAAGCTTCCGAACTTTACGAGCGTTGCTGCAAGATGGATATACATCCGAGACATCCTTATGCCGGAAAGCTTGTATTTACGGCCTTCTCGGGTTCACATCAGGATGCCATCAACAAGGGCGTTCATGCTATGAAGGAGAGGGATTCAAAGATATGGCAGGTTCCTTACCTTCCTATCGATCCTTCGGATATAGGCAGAGAGTACGAGCCTATCGTACGTATCAACTCACAGTCCGGAAAGGGCGGTGTGGCATTTGTAATGGATACCTATTTCGGCTTCAAGCTTCCAAAGGGAATGCAGAGAGAATTTGCCGATGTCATACAGACTATCTCAGAGAAGCAGGGTGAGGTTTCACCCGAGACCATCATGGATAAATTCCGCGAGGAGTATCTTAACAGAAAAGAACCGATCCACTTCAGAAAGCTCAAGGTTGAGGATCTTTCCGATGAGACTGAGTCAGAGTTTGATACTAAGGTGCATCTGATGTATACCGACCACGGCGAAGAGAAGAGCTTCGAGGCAGTGGGCAATGGTCCTATCGATGCCGTTAAGCATGGTCTTACCGAGACATTCGGAAAGCGTATCAAGATTCTTGATTATGAGGAGCATGCACTGCAGTCGGGCTCCAATTCGCAGGCTGCCGCATACATACATCTCCTTGATTCCGATACAGGTAAAGTGACATATGGTGTAGGCGTAAGTTCAAATATCACAAGAGCGTCTGTAAGAGCTATATTCTCAGCGTTCAACAGACTTAATCTCGGTGATGAATAAGTTTGAAAGAAATGTAGAGGACCAATAATGGAAAAGATCATTGTAACAGGATGCAACGGTCAGCTGGGACGCGCACTGAAGGCAGAGCTTGCCTCAGACAGCTCGTTCGAGTATATCGGGACCGATGTGGATGAACTTGATATTACAGATGCACAGGCTACGATAAAGTATGTTAAGGAGATAAAGCCTTATGCAGTCGTAAACTGTGCAGCATATACAAACGTAGACGGATGTGAGGCAAATGAGGAACTGGCAATGAAGATCAATGCCATAGGTCCCAGAAACCTTGCGGTTGCTGCATCTGAAGCAGGCGCAAAGCTTGTGCATATATCAACGGATTATGTTTTTCCGGGGGATGGAGATCATCCTTACAGGGAAACAGATACTCCTTCGCCTGTAAGTGCATACGGCAGGACTAAGCTTGCGGGTGAGAATTTTGTGAAGGATTTTTCAAACAGATTTTTCATACTCCGCACAGCGTGGCTTTACGGAGACGGCAAGAATTTTGTAAGGACTATGCTGGCTCTTTCCGAAAAGCATGACAGGATCGGTGTGGTTGATGACCAGCTTGGCAATCCTACATCCGCAAAGGAACTGGCTTCGGCGATACATAAGCTCATTCCTACCGACGAGTATGGTCTTTATCATGCAACCTGTGAAGGAATCTGCAGCTGGGCTGATTTCACCGAGGAAATATTCAGACTTGCCGGCGTTAAAACCGAGGTGGAACATATCAGTTCAGAGGAATACAAGAGACGTTTTCCGGATTCGGCACACCGTCCCGCATATTCTGCTCTTGATAATTATATGTTCAGAGTGGGGACGGATATACGTTTTGCCGACTGGCATGATGCCATTGAAGAGTATATAAAGAACGGAGTTTAAATTCCGAATACAAGTTTGCACATAACAAATCCCATACCGATTCCGACAAGTGCTCCGACGAACACCTGCATGGGTGTATGGCCGACAAACTCCTTGAGTCGGTCTTCAGGTGTGATGTTGGGATTGTTGGGATTGTTTATTGAGAAGATCTTTATCATCTCATTCAGTACCTTGGCCTGTTTGCCGGCCTGACGTCTTACGCCGAGCGCATCGTACATAACGATCATGGCAAGGGCTACGGAAATAGCAAACTCAGTACTGGGGATGCCTTCGGTGAGAGCAACGCCGGTAACGAGTCCGCATACTGTAGCTGAATGTGAGCTGGGCATACCGCCGGTGCCGACAAGGCGCTCCGCATCAAATTTTTTATTAACTAAGGTATGCAGTATGGTTTTTGCGACCTGAGCGACGAACCAGCCTGAGATGGCAGACATAAGTGCAGCATTGTGAAATAGTTCAAAAAAATAATTCATTTAAAATGTTGATCCTTTTTTTATGATGGGATGGCATTGAAGCCTTGTTCATTATATGATTTACAGGGAGAAAATACAAGAAATAATAAAGGAGATCGCAAAGATGCAGATTGATAAGAATGACAAGATTTATGTCGCAGGTCACAGAGGACTGGTAGGAAGCGCTATAGTCAGATCACTTAAGAGACAGGGGTATAACAATATCATAGGCCGTACTCATAAGGAGCTTGATCTCAAGGATCAGGCGCAGGTCAGAGAATTTTTTGAGAAAGAAAGACCTGATGTTGTTGTCCTTGCGGCTGCGAAAGTGGGCGGCATCAATGCCAATAACCAGGCGCCCGCTGATTTTGCATATGAGAATATGCAGATACAGTGCAATGTCATCAAGGATTGTCATGATTTCAAGGTTAAGAAGCTTCTTTTCCTTGGCAGCAGCTGCATTTATCCTAAGATGGCACCTCAGCCCATTCCCGAGAATGCACTTCTCACAGGACTTCTTGAGCCGACAAACGAGGGTTATGCAATTGCAAAGATCTCCGGTCTTCTTATGTGCAGATATTTCAAGCGTCAGTACGGTGACAATTTCATAAGCTGCATGCCCACAAATCTTTACGGACCTTATGATAATTATGAACTTCAGGGAAGCCATGTTCTTCCTGCAATGATAAGAAAGTTCCATGAAGCCAAATTAAACGGAGCTCCTTCGGTGGAACTCTGGGGAACAGGAACACCGCTTCGTGAATTCCTTTATGTTGATGATATGGCTGATGCATGCGTATTCCTTCTTGAAAACTATGATGGTGAGGAACATGTAAATATCGGTACAGGCAAGGAAGTTACAATAAAGGAACTTGCTGAGCTTGTAAAGCAGACTGTTGGTTTCGAGGGCGAGATCATATGGAATAAGGATATGCCGGATGGAACTCCCAGAAAACTCTGCGATGTTAGCAAACTTAATTCACTTGGCTTCAAGGCCAAAGTGGATCTTCCTGAAGGCATTAAGCTTGCATACGAATGGTTTAAGGAAAACGTTTCACAGGCAAGGGGAATGTGATAATGGCTCTGATTCTGCCGCTGTTTCTTTTGATAACAGGTTTTCTCGCGGGCGTGACAGTCTGCGGGAAAAAAGACAGCATGCCGGATACGGGGGAAGCGTGCCTTTTCGGCATGTTTTCCCTTTTTCTTTTGTGGGAAGTGCTTTACTGCATCTGCGGTCTGACCGGCTTCTCAATGAAGATACTTATAATGTTTTACTCTTGTTTTCTGATACTTGTGACCGTGCTTGCATTTATGGCTTTTTATAACAGAAGACACCTTAAGCACTGGCATTCCGATATCAATTTTGACAGAAGTTATATTGCGGCAATAGTACTTTTTGTCCTGCAGCTTGTGTTTATGATGATCAACGGTTGTGTCCTTGAGAATGATGCTTTCTATGAGGAAGTGATAAGAGCATCGGGAACTTCAGTTGATGCAGTGATCCGGCCTGTTACCGAGGGCGTTTCGGGCTATGCTGTATTCGCTTCATACCTGGCATATGTTTCGGGTGGAAACGAAAAGGCAGTGCTTGGTATAGCGCTTCCGGTTTTCATGCTTATGCTTGAATACCTGGTATGTTTCAGATGGATAAAACTCATCTGCGCTGATAATGCAAATGCTTCGGGCATGGTGCTTTCATTTGTGGGACTGCTTAATATCTGCGGATCACTTGCGGGAAAAGGTGCATTTTTCTCAGTGCTGTTTAAGGGGTATCTGCCGGAAAATCTGATATATGTTGTGCTTGCGCCGTTAACCGCATGCGTGTTCATGGAGTGGACAAGGAATAAAGACGGCAGAAGATTTGTCTATATTGCGCTTATCCTTACGGCATCCGTGTTTACACGAGGCCCTGAGGGACTTATCGCGCCTCTTCTTGTCCTGTTCATCTGCATAGCAGTATACCTGTTTGCCACGCTCAAACAGAAATGGAGGCGTGCATGAGAGAAGTATTGACCTATATATCCGGAATATTGGAAGATATCAGACTGAGTTTTGAAGAGGCCGGACCGTCAGCGGGTTTTTCGGGGCTTTTTCTTGCCGGTCTTATCTCGTTATGGAACAGCTCATATGAAGGAGAGTTTGAAAGGACCGATGAGCGGTCTTTAAAGAACAGACAGACTTATGAATATATCTTTCTTTTTGCGATGGTGCTTTCTGCGTTGCTTGTGAGCCCTGCGGGAATGATGCTTAAGGATTACATGCCGGTATACCTGTGGCTTATGCCGTATACACCGTTGATATTATGTGTAGCGGCATCCGCATTCATGAATGTTAATAACAGAAAAAGTCAGCTGATATTGTTTGCGGCCTTTTCTGCGCTGCTCATGCTTGCCGGTGCATCCGGGTTTGACGGAGCAGCTTTTTCAAGGGCGCTTGGAAATGACAGTTATGGGATAATGGAATATCTGGGAGAAAGTTTTGGCTGATATCAGTATCATTGTGCCGGTGCACAATGCCAAAAACTACATAGAAACAACGGTTAAGAGTGTTTTGGATCAGAGCTGTACTGATTTTGAACTGCTCCTTATCGAAGATGCTTCGACGGATGACACTTTGTCTGTCATGAATGTGCTGGCTAAAAAGGATGAACGCATCAGGGTGATAATCAATCACGGGAAGCATGGAGCTGCTGCCGCCAGGAATCTTGGCATAGCTGCGGCAAAGGGCAGGTACCTGTGCTATATAGATGCTGATGATATATGGATGCCTGACAAGCTTGAGAAGCAGTTAGCATTTATGAAAGAGAAGGATGCGGCATTTTCTTTTACGTCATATGAGTTTGCGGATGCCGAATGTGTCGGGACCGGTAAGATAGTGCATGCTCCGGGATGGCTCGATCTTGAAAGGGCTTATACAAGGACGGTCATCTTCACCTCGACTGTCATGTTTGATCTGGAAAAGATCGATAGGGAACTTATAAAAATGCCTTACATTAAAAGTGAGGATACTGCATGCTGGTGGAATATACTTGGTGCAGGATATAAGGCTTACGGGCTTGATGAGAACCTGACATTATACAGAAGGCCGAAGAAGAGCCTGTCTTCAAATAAGGCTGAAGCGCTCAGACGTATATGGATGCTTTACAGAAAGCATGCGAAGCTTTCGCTGTTCAAAAGTATAATCTGTTTCATCGGATGGGGCTTTCGTGCAGCCATAAGACGTATATGATATAATAGTTTACCGTAATGCGTAAATTAGAAACTTCAAGAAGAATAATAAGATTATTTCTGGCACTGCTCGGACTTACTGCGCAGGTGGCAGGTTTTGCTTTTATATGGTTTAAGTATTATAAACCGATGATGGTAGCCAAACAGCTTCAGTTCTGGATAAAGGGTGATATCCTCCTCATTGCGATATATGCTGTTATGCTGATACTTGTATCACGTATGTACGGTGGACTGAGGATAGGATATATGAAACCTCTTGATGTATTCCTTTCACAGGCGATCTCTACATTGGGCACGGATCTTCTTGCCTATTCCATACTTTCACTGATGTATACCAAACTGATCCTTTATGTGGGACCTATAGGCGGACTGGTCGGAGGTCAGCTTTTATGGATCGCGGTCTGGACTGCAATCAGTCATCTGATCTATCTGGGCCTTTTCCCGCCGCGTGATCTGCTCCTTGTTTCCGGAGACAGACCGGATGATGAGATAATCCGGAAGTTTGAGAGCAGACCGGATAAGTATAAAATATGCCGCACTATGAAGATATCAGAAGGTGTGAAGGCTGTTACGGATGAGATAGAAAACCGTTATGACGGACTTATCATATGGGATGTTCCTACAGATCAAAGAAATGAACTGATCAAGTATTGCTATGGACGTTCGATAAGAGTTTATCTGATGCCCAAGATCTCTGATGTTCTTGTTAAGGGAACTGAGGAAATGCATATATTTGACACACCGATATATCTTATACGCGAGTATGCGCTCACGGTGGAACAGAGGGCCGCAAAGCGCATGATAGATCTTATCTGCTCGTTCCTTCTCATATTGATCACTTCTCCGATAATGCTCATCACCGCGATACTTATAAAGCTCGGAGACGGAGGTCCCGTGCTCTACAAGCAGACGCGCTGCACCATGGGCGGAAAAGAATTTAAGATACTCAAATTCCGCAGCATGAGGGTTGATGCCGAAAAAGACGGAGTGGCAAGGCTTGCATCCAAAAAGGATGACAGGATCACACCCATCGGACGATTTATAAGAGCTGTAAGGATAGATGAGCTGCCTCAGCTGTTCAATATTCTTAAAGGTGAAATGTCCTTTATAGGACCGCGTCCGGAAAGACCCGAGATAATAGCCAAGTATACCGAGAGCATGCCTGAGTTCGTGTTCCGCACAAAGGTTAAGGCCGGACTGGCAGGGTACGCGCAGGTCTATGGAAAATATAATACTACGCCTTATGACAAGCTGAAGCTTGATCTGACCTATATCGAGAACTATACGGTATGGCTGGATCTGAAGCTCATGCTTCTTACGCTTAAGGTGCTTGTAAGCCCGGATGCTACTGAGGGTATCGAAGAGGGTAGTGTGACTGCAATGAAGAAGGAGGGGAAAGATGGCTGAGATCAAGACGGCTGAGATCAGACCCTTCTGTCTGAAAAGATATATGGCACTCTTCGGGATGCGTTTTGCAGGCGGACTTTTCTGCGGAGCTCTTGTGGGAGCCCTGCTCTTTTTGCTTCTCGATCTTTCAAGGATGCAGATCTTCCACGGTGAGGATATCTACAGGTCGGAAACTATGTACAGCATAGATTTTGAATCTGCTTCTGCCGATACGGTCCATTATTACAATGATTACACATGGAATGATGTGATGGACAGTGACGTGATCGCGGGTAAGGCAGCTAAGATATGCGGAGTATCAAAAGAAGAGATAGCTGCTGAGACCTTGATGCCGGTAATGTCTGATATAAGGATCATCAAGCTTTATGTGGATGACAGGAATAAGGACAGGGCAGCACTTATCCAGAAAGCTATGGGTGAGGCTCTTGCGGCATTTGCAGAAGATACTGATGGATTTGGTTCGATAACAGTATGGGATGAAAATGATCCTTACGTATTGAGACCTGAACCGTATTACTTAAGATGGGCTCTTGCAGGTGCAGTCATTGGTGCGGTATTTGCGGTGCTGATACTGATGTATCTGTATGCTGCCGACGATCATGTCTATACGGATAAGGATATGGATATCGGACTTAAAGAGAGTGGCATTCTTTGCGCCGGATATTTTTTAAAAAGCGGTGAAAGATTCAGGACTGTATCAGAAGCATCTGTGCATGGTGCAAAGGCTGTATGCCTGGATAAAGATGGAAAGGAAACAGATATCCCTTCGCATATTAAAGACCTGTCCTCGGACGGTGAAGATGTGCTCCTTCTGGTTCCTTACGGCATGAGTGCGGCAGCACTTTATACTGCGGCAAAAGAAATAAAGGTTTCAGGAAAGAATATAAAGGCTGCATTTATCTATGATGCGGATGAAAAATTCCTGAAGTGGTATTACAGATGAAGCAGAGCCTTGAAGTACTCATAAGCGCCCTGAATAAGGACGCTGCAAAGCTTGTTTCAGGCATGGGGCTTGAGTGTGATGCTGTCGTAGTCGATCAGACCGACAGGGATGCAGTGTCCTCATTTGAACTTGAAAACGGATGCAGCGTGCATGTGTATGAACGTAACGAACGCGGTATAGGCAGGTCAAGAAATCTTGCGCTGGATAAAGCTTCGGCTGATATAGTCCTGTTTTCCGATGAGGATATAGTTTATGAGAAGGGGTATGCAGACAGCATACTGAAAGCTTTTGATGAACATCCGGATGCAGATATCATCATGTTCAATGTGGATGTGAATGAGGGAAGACGGACATACCATATTGAAAAAGAATGCAGGGTTCACAGATGGTCGCTTGGAAGGTATCCCGCATATGCGGCAGCGGCAAGACGTGAGAAGCTGGCAGCAGAGGGAGTTAGATTTTCTCTTTTATTTGGAGGAGGTGCGCCTTATTCAAACGGTGAGGACAGTCTGTTTTACATGGACTGTGTTAAGGCAGGACTTAAGATCATGGCTGTTCCCGTGAAGATAGGCACAGAGATCGAAAGACCTTCTACCTGGTTTCACGGTTATGATGAAAAGTTTTTTAAGGACAGGGGCGTTCTTTATCATTTCCTGTATGGAAAAATGGCAGGTATATGGGCAAGGCGCTTTATATTTGCAAAGAAGAAAAAGATGTGCAGGGATATAAAGCCTGCGGATGCACTCAGGCTTATGAAGGCCGGCATAGAGGAAGGAAAGAAGCTAAGCAAAAATGGCTCTTAATGCGGCAGGGATAATATTTTATATTTTTATAGCTGTCGTAACTTCGGCAACAGCTTTTTTTGTGAAGAGGGAGAAGAACAGCATATATACAGACAGGCCGCTGCTTGCGATGCTTGTTCTGGAATTGTTCCTGCCCGCTGCACTCAGGATAAATACCGGGAATGATTACCAGACATACATAGATCATTTCCATGATGCGAATGTCGGAAACTATGTTGTGACGGAATGGGGCTTCAATGCTCTTTCAAAAGCAGTATATGGTTTCCTTGCGGGAGAATGGTTCCCGGTGCTCTTTGCGATATTTGCTTTCTTTACTGTTTTGTTTTTTGTGAAGGCATTATATATGTCCGAAGCTCCGTTCTTTCAGTCCTTTGTTCTCTTTATGTTGTTTGGACTGTATTTCAGGAGCATGAATACCATGCGCTATTATATGGCGCTTGCGTTTTGTATCACGGCGCTCATGTATGGAATGAAGAAGTGCTATATACGCGCGCTTGTGCTTATCCTGATAGCTGCGCTTTTTCATAAGACAGCGCTTTTGGTGCTCGTGATGTATCCGGTGTGCATGATCAGATGGAATAAGTTTTACTATATCGCGCTGGGTGCGCTTGGCATAAGCGGACTGATATTCAGAGCGCAGTATATGGATCTGTTCATAAAGCTTTATCCGTCATATGTAAATGAGCCTGAACTCGTGGCAGAAGGCGGAGGGATAAGCTTAGTGAATATAGCAAGGATAGTGTTTACCTTAGGTCTTGCGGCTGCAGCATTATTGTGGAAGCGTGAGAATATTAAAAAGTCAGGCGCTAAGGATGATGTGAAAAAAGGCTTCATGCTGCACGATGAGGTTTCCGTATATATACAGATGAACATTGCGGCCCTCGTTTTATGCACCTGTTTTTCATTCACACCTTTTTCGTCGCGCATCAGCTACTACCTGATAACAACGCAGGTGATGCTGATACCGATGCTGTTAAAAGAGAAGAATATAAATTTAAAGGCTGTGAAGACTGCCGTTTATGCAGCGGCCATGCTTTATTTTGCTGTATTTCTTTACAGAGCATTCGGAGATACGACAAAGCTGCTTCCGTATCACACGCTGCTTTCGTGTGATCTGTCGGAATTTATAAAATACACAAATCTTTTGTAGGAATATATGAGCTGCAAGTTTTCGATAATAATCGTAAGCCTGAATGCGGGCGAAGAACTGAAAAAAACCGTTGAGAGCGTAAGAAGGCAGACCTTTAAGGATTACGAGATCATAGTTAAGGACGGCTGCTCAAAGGATGGAAGTACTGATTTCCTGAAAGATGCGGAAGATGTCTGCTTTGTACAGGAACCTGATGATTCCATATATGACGGAATGAATGCCGCATTGAAATTTATCCACGGAGAGTATGTGATATTCCTAAACTGCGGCGACAGGCTTTATGCGAAGGATGTACTTGAGAAGAGCGTCAGGTTCATGCAAAAGAAAGCTGCGGATATTTATTATGGGAATCTCTACAGAAGAGAACTTGGAAGTACGGATGTTTATCCGGATCATATTAGTGACTTTACCGCTTTCAGGAATGTACCATGTCATCAGGCATGCATATACAGGTCGGCATTGTTAAAAGGCAAGGCATATGATCTGCGTTTTAAAGTGAGAGCGGATTATGAACACTTTCTAAGGTGCATATACAGATATGATGCACGACCTGCTCATATGCCATTTGTGCTCAGTGACTATGAAGGCGGCGGCTTTTCGGAAACAGCTTTAAACAAAAAGATTTCCGCCAAAGAACACCGTGTGATAACAGATAAGTATTTAGGGAAAAAAGCTTCGTTCTACAGGTTTGTAATGATCATAACGCTGCAGCCGCTCAGAGAAAAGCTCGCGGGCAGCAGACGTTTTTCGGAAGCTTATCATAAGATAAAGGCACGTATTTATTCCATCGGAGGAAAGCGGGATTGAAGGTCCTTTGGCTTTGCAACCTGATGCCTGCCATGTTTCATAAGGCGTTCGGGAATGGAAAACATAATAAGGAAGGCTGGATAATCGGCGCTTATGAAGGCATCAGACATGTGCCTGATATTGAAGTGGCCTTTGCTTTTCCTGTGCCTGTTGAAGATATGGTAAAGGGTGATATACTTCGCGGCACGCTTGATGAAGTGAAATATTACGGCTTTTATGAAGATATATCACATCCGGAAAAATATGATGAATCGCTTGAATCATCAATTGGCCTTATCTGTGAGGAATACAGGCCTGATGTTATACATTGTTTCGGCACAGAGTTTCCGCATACAAAGGCGCTCATGCGAGTGAGTGAATGGAAAGGGCATGCCCTGATACATATGCAGGGTGTGATGGCTGAATGTGAAAAGGCTTATACGGCAGGGCTTCCGCAGAAGGTGATAGAGCATAATACATTGCGTGATGTGCTGCGCTCGGACGGCATTCTCAGACAGCAGGAAAAATATGCGCTGCGTGCAGATAATGAAATGGAGGTTGTGAATGCCGCCGATTATTTCTGCGTACGTACGGCTTTTGATGAGGCTTTTGTAAAAGCCAATTCGGAAACAGCTGTCTGCTACAGTCTTAATGAAACTTTAAGGCCGGCGTTTTATGAAGGCAGATGGAATGTTGATGAGTGCGACAGACATTCGATATTCATCTCACAGGGAAATATTCCGTTAAAGGGATTGCATATAGCGCTGGGAGCAATGGCAAAACTTATAAAGGACTATCCCGATATCACTCTTACCGTTGCGGGTGATGATGTTGTAAGAGGCAATTCTTTAAGTGACATCATCAAGCGTCCCTCGTATGGCAAATACTTAAAACAGCTGATAAAAGAAGGCGGACTTGAGGGGCATGTGAGATTTGCAGGACCGCTCTCCGCAAAGGATATGAAAAAGGAATACCTGAAGGCGAATGTATATGTTCTTCCGTCTTCTGTTGAGAATTCTCCGAATTCACTCGGAGAGGCCATGCTTCTTGGCGTGCCGTGCATCGCTTCGTATGTAGGCGGTATACCTTCCATGGCCGAGGATAAGAAAGAGGCAAGGCTTGTGCCTGCCTGTGACGTGGATGCTTTAGCATCTGCGATAGCGGGAATCTTTGATGATGACATCTATGCAGCGCTTCTTGGAGAAAATGCAGCCGCAAGGGCAAAGCTTACCTTTGACAGAGAAGCCAACAGCAGGATGCTTAAGTGGATCTATGACGATATCTGCAAGAGGAATGCGTGATGCCGATACGATCATCCGGAAAACTCGATATTATCATCCCTGTATATAACAAGGAAAAGTATCTTGAGAAGTGCGTGAACAGCGCGCTTTCCCAGAGCTATGCGCCCGACACCGTGATACTGGCTGATGACGGCTCCACGGATGGGAGTGCTGCGCTCTGCGATAAGCTTGCTGCAGAGAATGAAAAAATAAAAGTGATCCATAAGGAAAACGGCGGTGCGGCCAGCGCAAGAAATGCAGGTCTTGCTATTTCGGAGGGAGACTATGTCGGCTTTATAGATGCCGATGACTGGGTCGATGCCGACATGTATGAAAAGCTTATTACGGGGATTGAAAGCGATCCTGAACTGAAAGTGGCTGAAGTAAAGGGCGGGGGCAATGGCCTTAAGCCCTCCGGCAGGGAACCTGCGATCCTTTCTCCCGAGGATTATTTCTGCGAGCTGATGATGCATACGGGCGATGCCTCTATGTGCACCAAAGTTTTTAAAGGGGATTTTATCAGGAAGTTCAGATTCAGAGAGGGAGAGTACAACGAGGATTTTGAACTGCTGCTGCGTATGCTTCCCGAATTCGAAAAGGGAATACTTGATCTGGATACGCCGGGTTACAATATAGAACTCAGCGAAGGCAGCGTTACGCGCAGTGCCTACAGGCAGAAGTTCTATTCGGATATGATGCAGAATGCTTTTATAGCTTTACGTGTTTCAAGAGAAAAGTTTCCTTTCCAGATAGAGAGGGCGGAGCGTTTTGTTTATATTCAGGCGCTGGATTTCATGCTTCATATCCCTGTAGAGGAAATGAACAGGAAGAATGCCTTTTATATGCGCATATTAAGATATTTAAGAAGCGAAGAACAGAAGATAATGAAAAACCGGTATCTGTCGACCAAAGACAGAAACTATCTCATATTATTGCTGGAAACTCCGGTGGCGGCAAGAAAGACCCACAGATTTGTTATGAAGGCAAGGGGTAAGCGCGATGCATGACAGAATATATGTATGTCATACGTTTTATCACGTACTGATAACATTCCTTAAGGAGTTTAAACTGAGGGCTGAAGGCGGCAGCGATGATGCAGTGCTGGTACTCAGCCGCATGTCCAATGATTTCGGAACGCTTCCCGCGCGTGCGCAGGAGAGCGGATTTTTTTCGGATGTGGTCATGTTCGATGAAAAAAGGGAAACTTTCTTTCCGGAGCTGAAGCCTTTAAAAAGAGACAGGCATAATATAGTCAGGAATATGATCAATCGCATACGTTTTACAGCCAGATTTGCAAAGCTCCAGGAGAAATACGTACCTGTTGATTTCACGGAATACCGCGATATCTATGTCTACTGCGATACGGATCCTATAGGACTGTATCTGAATGCCCATCATATCTGGTACCATGCGGTGGAGGATGGTCTGGACTGCCTGAAAACACTTGATCTTGCAAGGATAAGCAATGCCGGGCATTTCAAAATGAAGGCTTTCTTTGCTTCGCTGGGCCTGATATTCATAGAAAACGGATATGCGAAATACTGCATAGATATGGAGATCAACAGCCGTAAGGGTCTTAAGTATGATTATAAAAAGTATAAGGAAGTGCCGCGCAGGCCTCTGTATGAGAGACTTACAGACGAAGAGAAGGAACTTCTGCTTGACGTTTTCGTAGAAAATAAGGAAGAGATAGAAAATGCGCGTACGGGGGATGATGCGGTTCTGATCCTGTCGGACCCTCTCAGTGACATGGATACAAGAAGACAGATTATGATCGATCTGATCGATACTTACGGATATGACGAGGAAGGAAAGCCTCTTCCCGTGTTCATCAAGCCCCATCCGAGAGATAAATTCGATTATGAGCAAGAATTTTGTGATATTCCGCAATTTTCGTCATCTGTGCCCATGGAATTGCTCGGCTTCTTTAAAGATATCCATTTTTCTAAGGTGATCTCTGTATACACTGAGCTCGGAATGGTGGATTTTGCCGACGAAAAAATACGTCTGGGGCATGATTTTATGGATAAATACGAGCCTGAAGAAGTGCATCGGCATAAAATTTAAATAAATTTAAAGAAATTTAAATTTACTGCAATAAAAATACGTGTACGTGAATTGATAATTTGTATGTCGAAACCCCGAAACTACAAGTATTTGTGGGAAGAGAAAAGACTTGACTAACATACTTGCAAGGGGGTAGAATAGCAAACGGCAACAGGATAAGTCTGCGTTGTTTTCTTTTGTGTCGACAAAAGCAGTCTGACCGGGGACAGGATGGAACCGGAAAACGATATGAAACGATACAAGCGGGGAGGAGACGACCGGTCTTGAGCGAGGATGTTTGCATACTAATCCACAAGAAGGAGGAGAACGAAAAAACATGAAAAGCACATTTTTCAAGAAAGGAGTTCTGAAGCGTGGTCTTGCTACTGTTATGACAGCAGCTATGCTCGCGGTTGAGGGCCTTGGTGCTCCCGGACTTGCCGGCGTACTTACTGTTCAGGCAGCTGAGACAACCGTATCTGATGCAAGCGCTAATGTAGCATTTGCAGCCGATGCAGAGACAGAACTCAAAGTTGGCGATGAAAAGGATTATGCTCTTAAGATTACAGAGTATGATGCTTCATCAAATGCCATCAATTTTAAATCTTTTGAAGCTTCTTCAAGTAACAAAGAAGTTGCTACAGTCGTTGCTTCTGAAACTGAAAAGAAGGTTACTGTTAAAGCAGTAGCTGCAGGTGAGGCAACTATCACTGTTACAGCAAAGTTTGATGCAAGCGTAAACGGTGTAGTTGAAAACGTTGAAAAGACAGCAACTCTTAATGTAAAGGTTACAGAAGAAGAGGCTGAGGAAGAAACAGTAGTTGCAGATGACAGCGAGATCGTTGTTGATGTAACAGAAGGAATCGCAGTAACAGCTGATTCAAAGTCAGCTCGTATCGCTACAGTAGCATTCAACAACTTCACAGATGCTGATGTGGCTGATGCAGAGAACAATCATGTAGAATTCGCATTTGATAAGGCACTTGCAGAGAAGTTTTCAGTTGAAGCTTCCGTAAATGCTGTAGCAGATGCAAAGCCCGTTAACGTAAATGTAAAGGTAAGCGGCAAGCTTGCTGAAGATGTTTACAACGGAACTCTTACAGTTACAAAGGTTGATGCCGGCGTTAAGGCTGTTGAGACATATGACGTTGAGATCGCTTACACTGAGTCAAAGGCAAGCGAGATCAAGCTTTTCCTCAGCGGTGTTACAGGCAAGGTTGACCTTCAGGGTAACTACAAGGATGCTGCTCAGGTAGCAACAGCTAAGTTCACAGCTGAAACAAAGAACGGTACTCCCGTTCCCGTTGAAGAGCTTGTACTTTGCGACGGCAACAAGGCAGTAGAGCTCAACGTTGCAACAGGCACATATGCTATCGCAGCAGTTGAGAACGGTGAGATCACAAGCTCTGTAAAGGGTGCTTCAATGGATCTTGCTTTCTATCCTACAAAGAGCGGCAAGCCTGCAAATGGTGTTAATACAAAGGGTCTTGCAAAGAAGTCTGATAACTTCGGTAAGGCTTGGAACACAGTATATGTTGCAGCTAAGTACACATTCGTAAATGAGAA
The DNA here is from genome assembly GCA_000421045.1 of Lachnospiraceae bacterium NK4A179. GTDB lineage: Bacteria > Bacillota > Clostridia > Lachnospirales > Lachnospiraceae > NK4A136. The sequence goes on along the minus strand of ATWC01000029.1, from coordinate 18,045 downwards.
GGGTGAGGCTGAGACAGTTCTTACACAGCCTGTACCTGTAGCTAACCTCAAGAACACAAAGAGCAAGCTTAAGGCTGACAAGATCAACGTAGCAGCTTTAAAGAACAACAAGGATGCTTCTCTTAACGTAGCTCTTACAAACAAGAAGGTTGTAACAACATATGATCTTGCCGGTGATTCATACATCCTTCAGTACAAGGGCAAGGATAAGAAGTGGACTGATGATGCAAGCGCTAACGGTGCAAAGGTTCTCTATGAAGAGGGTAACCATGTAACACTTCCCGTTGGTAAGCTTTACTCAAAGGTTGGTAAGAACAGCGTAACTGCAAGATTAGTTGCATTTGATAGCGCAACAGGCAGAGTATTCCCCAACCAGGTTATCAACATCAAGATAGCTTACAAGAACAAGGCTAAGTCATATAAGGTTGCTCCTTCTGTAAAGACCTTAACACTTAACTCAGACAAGAAGTACAATGATGCAAGCACAAATATCGTTATCGATCTCAAGTCAAACGGTGCAGCTATCCAGTCTGTAAAGCTTGATGAGAGCAAGTCCTCACTTAAGAGCATTTCAGCAAAGAAGGGTCTCAAGTATTCATTTGATGCTTCTTCTAACAAGCTTACAATCGTTCCCGGCGAGATCGCAGGCGATAAGAAGTACACAAACAAGCTCGTATTCACACTTGATGCAAGCAACAATGCAGTTGCATTCAAGGATGTCAAGATCACTGTTAAGACAACAAACAAGCCTGTTAAGACAACAGCTAAGGTTAAGGGCAAGATCAATACTCTTCTCTTAACAGATGCTAGCATCAATGATGCAAGCAAGAACAATGTAGTTTATGTAATACCTAAGCTTTCAAATACTTATGTATCTGCTTACGGCGAGGCTGGTTTCTCTAAGCCCGGCAAGTTCGTAGTAACAACCGGTTCTTACAAGGGCAAGTTCGCATATGTTGTAAAGGCAGTTGCAGGTGCTAAGTTAGACAAGACAACAGATCTCGTAGCTGAGGGCTTCTACTTCTACGCTGACGGAACAATGGTTTCTCCTACAAAGGCTAAGGTTAAGGCTTCAGGCGCATCTGCTAAGATCAAGGTATTCAACTACAAGGGCAAGAAGGCTGGCAAGATGGCTAAGAATCCTGTACTTGAAGTTAAGGATGCAAGCTTCAACAGAGTTGATGCTAGCTACAACGGTGTTGCATATGTATTCATGACATATGAGAAGGCTGTTCCTGAAGTAGAGAAGATCACAGCTAACAACTCTGGTGTAAAGGTTGAGCTTATCCAGACAGCAGCTTCTAAGTCAATCGGAGCTGTAACAGTAAGGATCCTCGTTAAAGAGGGTACTGTTCTCAAGCCCGGTAAGGCAAACAAGGTTAAGGTTACTTTCCCTTCAAAGCTTACAACAAAGGTTAAGAAGGTTACATTCAAGCTTCTTGACAAGAGAACAGCAAAGGCTGCAGACAAGAATAAGAAATAATAATTCTTTGATCTGAAAAGACTTATTAAACCCCGTCTTCGAAAGAGGACGGGGTTTCTTTTTGGCTTGACTGAGAGGATATATCGTTATAAAGTTAAGTAGTTGATTATATTTCAATGGGGGAGGAAAAATGCTGACACTTATTCTTTTGATCATTGCGCTGGTTCTGGCACTTGTTCTTGTGATCATTATTTCGGTATGGGTAAGCAAAGTAAGAAGAAAGGCAAAGAATATCCTTCGTGAGGGTTTCGGGACCGAAGACCTGGAAGAGGCTTTCAGGAAGTCAAAGCTGGAGGCTTCGCAGACACCTAGAACCGTTTCCGATATAGCTTCTCTTAAGCTGCCTTATATTTCAAGGGATTTCCCGGATTTCAATTATGCTGAGATGAAAAGCAAGGCTGAGAATGTGGCTCTGACATATATGAGGGCTATTGATGAAGAAAACGCAGGATTGCTTTCGGAAGGCAACTCAGAACTCAGGACAAAGCTTGATAATCATATAGGACAGAATAAGGCTAACGGCAGAAAAGAGCATTTCAAGGAACTGAAAGCTCATAAGACCGGTATGAGTGAATACAGAACGGAAAAAGGCAGATGTGTCATCGTATTCCGCACTTCGTATCAGGCAAAGCACTATGTGGAAAATGAAAACGGAAAACTGCTCTCGGGCGAAAAGGACTTTTTTGAGCAGTCTGTTGCGGAAACTGAATTGATCTATATCCAGGATCGAATGATCGCAGAAAATGATCTGGATGGTTCACTTTCGCTTGTATGTCCCAACTGTGGTGCTCCTATCACAAACCTGGGACAGAAGTTCTGCGAATACTGCGGAACCGCAGTACAGGAGCTTAATATAAAGGTTTGGAGTTTCTCAAATGTGAAACTGAATGACAGGTAAACTTTCTGTTATCATCACAGCCTGAAAGGAAGTGATAATAACAACTTTCTTGAAAGTATACCGTCCATCTGATAAAATGACCTTTGGCGATTACCAATTCGTATATAAAGTCAGGGACAACTGCCTATTTAACCCTGACATCATTATATTTAAATTTATAAAACAGAATAGGTAAAGGAGAACAGAATGGGAAATTTTATTAAAGAATTCAAAGAGTTTGCACTTAAGGGAAATGTAATGGATATGGCAGTCGGTGTTATCATCGGCGGAGCTTTCACTGGTATAGTGACTGCATTTACCGATGACTTCATCACACCTATTTTAGGTCTTGTGGGCGGAGCAGAGTTTGGAGGCACATTACCTCTTGGAAATTCAGGACAGGCTCTCCTTTGGGGACATTTCGTATCTTCAGTTGTTAATTTCCTGATCATGGCATTCATACTCTTCTGCATAGTAAAGGCAATGAATGCTCTCGTAAACCTTGGCAAGAAGAAGGAAGAGGAAAAGCCTGCAGAGGATCCCGATGATATCAAACTTCTTAAAGAGATGCTTGCAGTAATGAAGGAGCAGGATCCTGAAGCTGCAAAGAGAGCGGAAGAAAAAGTTAAGAAGGAATGATGGATAAACCGGCATTCTAAGATAAGCTCCGTAAAGGGTATCAAACCTTACGGAGCTTTTTTTATTCTTTTTAATAAACTATATAACATGATATTTATCATTTATGGTAAAATACAAAATGTATGAGCAATGAAATGATGTTTGGAAATGTTGCTGTGATCGGTGATGATCATGCATTATTTTTCAGAGAATGCAGAGAAGACAGATTTAATGTCTTTGTTTTTAAAGATGCATGTGCTGCAGATTGTATTGACGAAAGTTTCAGGACAGAGATAACGGATACAGTTAAGGCAAATGTTTCTTCCGGAGAAAAGATAGTTTTTTCATTCGGATACAATGATCTGAAAAAGATCATCAAGACTGCCGCGGAGCGTGGATGTACGCATCAGGCGGTAAGTGAAGATATACTTAAGGCTTATTATCTTATGCTGAAAGCATTTAAGGAAAAGGGCTTTAGCGTGTATGCATGGGGGTCTCCTGCAGCTTATCCGCTTAATGGAGAAGAGAAGGAGATAAACAATGCCACAGCATATTTTAATGACAGGCTGCGTGCAATGTGCCTTGCACACGGAATGGGTTTTGCATCCGTCTTTGATGAAATGGTGACGGATGATATGGATACAAAGACAGATTGTTATGAAAATGATAAGCAACTGTCGGGATCAATGAAACCTGTAGTTGAAAAAATATGGAAAGAGGCAGGAATACTATAAATGATAAGCGGAACAACCAGGGGGTACATCAATGAGTGACAAAGTCAGTGTTATAATACCGTGCTACAATGTGGAGAAATACATTAATCGCTGTCTCACATCCATAACAGCTCAGACAGTAGGTATCGATCATATTGAAGTGATATGCGTGGATGACGCATCTACTGATGGAACAGTAGATATGCTCAAAGAATGGGAAAAGAGATATCCGACAAATATCAGGGTAGTTCTTTCCGAGCGCAACACCAGACAGGGTGGTGCAAGAAATATAGGAATGCAGTATGCTTCCGGAGACTGGGTTGCATTTGTCGATTCAGATGACTGGATCGAACCCGAGTATCTTGAGACACTGTTAAAAAAGTCAAATAAGAATAATTATGATATCATCGCATGCCGTTACGAAGAGGATGATTCCGCAGACCTTACGTATTTTGAGGGCGACAAGGGCAGCGGTGAGTTCAGTGAAGTATTTGTTACGGATGATATGGTCCGCAAACAGGTAATAAAGGAGCAGAAGTTCGGAAAGGTTTATCCGTCAATAATCAGACGAGGCTTTCTCCAGAGCCACAGGATCACCTTCCCTGAAAGGCTCATGTTTGAGGATATCTATTTCAAGTCTCTTATACATCTGGAGCTTTCAAGAGGCGCTTTCATAGATGAAACCCTCTATCATTTCTTCAAGAGACCTGCAGAAGAGCATTACAAGGCAGATGATCTTTACTATGCAGATTATCTCACTGTTCTTATGTTCATGTGGAAGGAGTGGAGACGCAGGGGCTATTTCTCAAGGTTTGAGAATGAGCTTATGGCAGAGTTCCTGCTGGATGGTTATATAGGTTTCCTTCGTCTGCTTTTCAAGCGTTCGGGAGAGCCGCCTTATACATACTTCCTGCTTATCAAGGAGCTGGTTGTGACTCTTACACCGGCAGCCGATAAGAAGCATTACCTGAAGAATTCTGATTATTTCAAGGATCTTCAGAAGTTGTGGATCAGTGCTCTCTGGAGAGATGTCGATAAGACTGACTTCGAAGAGATCGCAAGAAGAACAAAGGATGCAGGTGGCATCTGATGAATGTGATCATTTTTGCGCCCTGTAACATTGTGACCGGTGGTGTTGAGCTTGCTCATCAGCTTTGCTATGAGCTTAATGCATATGCTGAAAGCACCGGCGCGGATATCATGGCCAAAATGTGTTATAACGACATTAGTAAAAGTTTTGAGGACAGGTGCAGGGATATTCCCGAAGATAAAGACGCTCCTGACCGTTATGCAATTTACAATACGGAACATATCACGGACAGATCCGTGATAGACAGGGAAGATGCCCTCTACAGGGAGCGTATACACGGTGAAAAGAAACGTTTTGAACAGGAAACTGCTGCTTTTGCGGAGGCTATATGCAGGATGTGAAGGAATATGACGGCCTGATAGTGGTGACGCCTGCCGATTTTGACAGGCTCTCCACCATGCATGACAGGATGGCGGAGTACCTGCCGGTACGCCGCCTTTATTTTATAGGTTCCGATGAAGTAGGAAAAAAGCTCGAACTGGAAAAACAAAACGGGATCATTTCTGCTGAAAATGCGGACAGAGTAGGCTTTATCAATGAGGATTCCATAATCCCCTTTGAAACGGTGAGGGCGGTCATTTCGGATATGCTTAAGGACATACCCGGTGGGAATCCGGCACCCCGTGGTCTTACGGGCTGGTATTATCAGCAGTTCCTAAAGCTTTCGTATGCTGATACCTGCGGTGATGAGTATTATCTTGTATGGGACGGAGATACGGTTCCCTGCAGGAGATTCTCAATGTTTTCGGATAAGGGACAGCCGTATTTTGACTATAAGCAGGAATATCATGATGAGTATTTCAACACGATATCAAAGCTGCTTCCGGGGATGCGAAAGGTCATAAAACAGTCATTTATCTCGGAGCATATGCTTTACAGGACAGAAAATGTAAAGCTGCTTACGGAACAGATCGAGAGAAATGAGAGCATACCGGGCAGCGTATACTGGGAAAAGGTTATAAGATGTCTTGATCCTGATCTGCTGCAGAGCAATTCGTTCAGTGAATTTGAAACCTACGGTACATACATGGCTCTTACCGACCCGACTGCATACAGGCTGAGGGAATGGCATTCATTCAGGACCATCGGCCTGTTCCTTAATATGACAGACCTTAAGGAAAGAGATTTTGAATGGTTTGGAAGGGATTTCTTTGCTCTTTCATTTGAGAAAGGCCATAAGCCGGCTGAAGATAATATAAGTCTATTCAACAATCCGGAGTATCAGGCTAAGCTTTCGGCAAGACAGATGGTCGAGGTGGTACAGGGGGCATTCTATTCGGGCTCATATAAGGAAGTCTGGGAAGGCGGAAAGGATGATCCTTCCAAATATCCGATATTCATAGCCGCCGCGGATGAGGAGGCAGATAAGGAGCACGCTCTGGCCGGGGAACTGCTGGACAGAGGTGAGAATGTGATCACCTTTCATGAGAAGTACGGGGAATTTGAGTCATTTGAGAAATTATTAACAGAGCCGCTTAAGGGTGCGGTGGATCTGGGAGCCGGGATAGCCGGTGATAAGCGGTTTGAAGCCGCAGGAGTAAGGGTTTTGACAGATAAAACGGATCCGGATGAAGTTATAAGGATTTTTTCACAAAAAGGGGTTAATTAATTCTCTTTAATGCCGATAAATAAGACAGAAGCAGAATATGAGAAGCAACAATGCTCATAAGGAGGCGATAAAATGAGGATAGAAGCATATTCGCAAATACATAATCTTTATCAGGCGCCGAAGAGCACCGGCAGTGCAAATATAGGGAAAACAGGCACTTTCAGGGATTCCCTTAACATATCCGGGACAGGAAGGGATATGCAGGTTGCCAAAGAGGCTCTTTTGGCTGCTCCCGATATCAGGGAAGATAAGGTTGCTGCCATAAAGGCTGCATACCAGAGCGGGCAGTACAGCATAAGCGCAGAGAAATTTGCTGAGAAGGTTGCAGGCGACATAATCGATTCGATCTGAAAAGAGGAAATAAATGGCTAGTCTTATTGATGAACTCATCGATACTCTGAACAGGGAAGATGAAGAGTACAACAGACTTATTGCACTTTCACGCGAAAAGACTCCCATTATCGTAAAAGGCGATCTTGAGGGTCTTGCCGCTGTAACCGATAAGGAACAGTCGGTCGTGAGTGTGATACAGAAGCTTGAAAAAGACCGCATGAGTTCCATGAAAGACATTGCCGAGGTCACGAACCGGAGTGAGGAAGAACTGAAGCTCACCGACCTTATAGAACTGATGAAAGGCCGGCCCGAGGAGCAGAAAAAACTCCGCGAAGTTCATGACCGGCTTCAGCAGACGATGAAGACTATGACTTCGGTGAATGAGCAGAACAGGACGCTTCTGCAGAATTCACTGGATATGGTGCAATTTGAAATGCAGCTGCTGCAGTCAATGCGGCAGGCGCCGGAAACGGCTGATTACGGAAAGGACGCTTATTCCACCGGGACTATTATGGGGAGTGGAACCAAGCGGTTTGATGCAAAGCAGTAATGTGACGGAGGTGGACATATGTCACTGTTTGGTAATCTGTATGTAGGTACATCGGGACTTCAGGCGAGCCAGGAGGCTCTTAATGTTGTGGCCCACAATGTTACCAATGCGGATACTGTGGGATATGTGCGCCAGCAGGTTTCGTATAATACAAAAGAATACAGCAAGCTGGACAGCAATGCTTCGGGTATAGCCCAGAAACAGACTGGTCTTGGCGTTTATATAGCAGAAGTTAGGCAGGTAAGGGACCGTTTTGTCGATGCTTCCTACAGGAATCAGTATGGAAGACAGGGCTTCTATGATGTGTCATTTGATGCAATGGAAGAAGTCCAGGAAGTCATGGGCGAACTTGATGGTCCTATTTTTTATAATTCTTTAAATAACATCTGGACATCGATAGAGGAACTTGCAAAGGATCCTGACTCCGAGGTGTGTCAGTCCATGCTGATCCAGTATGCCCAGTCTTTTGCCGAGGCAGCTCATAACTGCTACTCGGATCTTTCTGATTATCAGGACAAACTTAACGGCAAGGTTAATGATATGGTTGACCGTATCAATAAGCTTGGTAAAAGGATATTTGAGCTGAATACGACTATCAGGGGAATAGAAGCCGGCGGTATAGAGAATGCCAATGACTATAAGGATGCTCTGAACCAGGCTCTGGATGAGCTTGCAAACCTTGGTAATATATCTTATTCAACCGACTATTACGGAAATGTCCTGGTTAAATTCGAAAATCATGACTTTGTAACAATGAACACCGTCAATGAGATCGGTGTTATGCCTGATGAGGAAAATGCAGGCTTTTACAAGGTTTTCTGGCCGGATTCGGCAGAGCAGAAAAAGGATGAATGGGGCAAAGTGATACGCGACAGAGACGGTAATGCAACATTTTTACCTGACAGCGCGCCTGTATTTATAATGCCTCCCGATTCCGTTATTTCTGCAGCAAGGAATACCGATGTGGGCACTCTTAAGGGCGTGCTCTTAGCAAGAGGCGACCACAGGGGCAGTTATACTGACCTTGAGGGCGTGATGAGAGTTACGGACGTTGCTACAGGCAATAATAAATATATTTCTTATACGGAAGCCGAGCTTAAGCAGATGACCGCAGGATGTACAAAAGAAGAAACCCGCAGCGGCGTATTGAAATATACAAGCGCTGACGGCAGTACCGTATATACAATAAAGACTCCCGGTGATAAGAGGCTTATGACTCCGGAGGAGAAATATTCTTATGTGCAGGATTCCGTGATGATGAATACCATGGCTGAGTTTGACGGTCTGGTACACAGCGTCGTTACTGCAGTGAATCAGGCACTTATAGATGCGGCTGTAAAGGCAAAGACAGAAGCTGCGGCAAACGGATCTGTTTCCGGCTATATGCGTGTGGGCGGAAAGTATGACGGTGAGCCCCTGCTTATATTTGAGCGCACATCGACCGATCCGGAGTTCATCGCCGGAACTGATGAGCTTACTCCCGAGGATCCTACAGACAGCCATACATGGTTTTCGTGCCGTAATCTGTGCGTAAATAAGGATCTGCTCCAGTATCCGACACATTTGGGAATGATAAAGGAAGATGGCTCTGTTGACTATGAAACAGCAGCTTCCTTCAGAAATGCATTTACCGATGCCAAGTATGTGATCAATCCGACACTTACAAACCTGATATCCATACAGGATTATTATTCAGGTTATATGTCACAGATCGCAAATACCGGAAATGTTTATAAGAGCCTTAAGGAAAATCAGGAACTTTCGGTGAAACAGATAGAAAACACTCGCCAGGGCGGTATCGGTGTTTCAACGGATGAGGAACTTTCAAATATGATCAAGTTCCAGAATGCATATAATGCGAATTCAAGATTCATAAATGTTATAGACGAATGCACTGAGCACATTATAACATCTCTCGGGCATGCCTGATCCGTATGATATCTGATCGAACCTGACCGCTTATCACATATTTTTTTACGTGCAAACGGTAAAGGCGGATGGGTAATCATCCGATAATTATCATAGGAGGTGTGCCTATGTCTTCTACATTCTTAGGATTAAATACAGCATATACAGGACTTCAGTCTTCTAACGCGTCGCTCAATACGACGGCTAATAATATTGCGAATGCCGAGACTAAGGGCTACAGCAGGCAGCAGGTTACAACACAGGCTGCAGAGGCTATCAGAAGCTACACGAGCTACGGCTGTGTCGGTGCCGGTGTTGAGACGATCGCTATCGCGCGCGTTCGGGATGTTTTTTACGACCAGAAATACTGGAGCAACCAGACCAAGCTCGGCGAATATGAGACCAAGCAGTATTATGCTCAGATGATAGAGCAGTATTACACGGATGACGACTCTGTAAACGGATTCACAACCGTATACGAGGGTTTCTATAAATCTGTTCAGGAGCTTGCAAAGAATGCGGGCGATACGACCTACCGTCAGCAGATGATAGGCCAGGGCAGCAACCTTACGACATATTTCAATGATATGTTCAACTCCATGCAGAAGATGCAGAGTGATGTGAATCAGGAGATAAAGGTCGAGGTAGACAGGATCAATTCAATAGCGCAGGAGATAGCAGCACTCAACAAGCAGATCAATGTCATCGAGATGAATACCGGCGCGGTTGCCAATGAACTCCGTGACCAGAGAGATCTGTTAGTGGATGAACTCTCCGAGATAGTGGATGTAGAAGTGACCGAGACTCCGATAGTCGATCAGAATGATCCGGAAAGAGAGACCGGCGGCCACAGATTCAGGGTAAAGATCTGCGGACAGGAACTCCTTGATGGTAAGGATTATAAGACACTCACCTGTGTTGTACGTGATACGGATCACAAGGTGAATCAGAGTGATATAGACGGACTTTATGATATATATTTTGCAGGCGCCAGCAATGACTGGACCGATGAGGATTATCTCAGAAAAGGCGATGCCCTAAATATCTACGGCAGGTCAAGCGGCGGCAAGCTTTACGGTCTCCTACAGATGAGAGACGGAAATAATGGTGAGGGATTTGAGGGAACTCTTGAAAAGGTAAGCAGAGTTGCAGGCGGCAGCAAGCAGATAACCATCCGGGTGGAAAAGAGCTATCTGATGGATCTTAACAAGCTTAATCTTACGCAGGATGGCGGAGTGATGAGGCTTGGTGGAGTTAATTACTGGATAGAGCCTGATTGGGAATTTAATTACACGGCAGGTGAGGATACTGCAACATTTACCTTTACTCTGAATGATGAGAAGAATGTCTATACCGATGATAAGGGCGTGCTTCAGCAGATGACACTTCCTTCGTCAGGTGTATCGGCAACCATAGGAAATTCGGTGGCATACCAGGGTATCCCGTACTATATGTCACAGATGAATGAGTGGGTAAGAATGTATTCCGCAGCCACAAATGAAATATACAAGACAGGTGTTACCGATGAAGGTACGGACGGAAGAGATTATTTCAATTGTGAGGATAACGGTGGAGTTGCCAGACAGTTCACAACTGCTATTACCGGTGCAGCAGGAACAGCGATAAGCGTAAGATCGGATTCGGATTCCTATTATCAGCTGACAGCAGGCAATTTCAGAGTAAACAAGGATCTTATCCGGGATGCGAATCTGCTGGCAACAAGAAAAAGGATTTATAACACAGAAAACGGAAGTTACAATGACGGCGAGCAGGAAGGTGTCAGCAAATATGATGTGATCGCCGACATAATAGATCTGAAGACCAATAAGGCCAGGATGGAATTCAGAGGCTGCGCATCAGACCAGTACCTTGTATGTGTGCTTTCGGATGTGGCGCTCAATGCCAACAGAGCAAATAACTTTACCGAAAACTACACTTACCTGAAGAATTCGATAGAGAACCAGAGGCTTTCGGTATATGGTGTCGATAACGATGAGGAAGCGGTCAATCTGACAAAGTTCCAGCAGGGCTACAATATGGCATCAAAGATGATACAGGTGCTTACAGAGATATATGACAGACTGATACTTGAGACAGGCGTTTGATAAAGGGAGGTTATTATGAGGATAACAAATAAGGTAATGCAGAATAATTCCCTGCGTAATGTAAATAACAACAAGGTTCTGCAGGATAAACTCAATACCCAGATAGCCACCGGAAAGAAAGTGGATAAGCCTTCTGACGATCCTGTTGTAGCTATCAGATCACTTAGACTGCGCAGTGATGTGTCGCAGATCGACCAGTATCTGAATAAGAATATTGAGGATGCTTCATCCTGGCTTCAGCTTACGGAGTCAAGCGCAAAGCAGACCATAGCTGCCGTTACCAACATGATAGAGCAGTGTGAGACAGGCGCTTCGGATCAGTATACCGTTAAAGACAAGCTCATAATGGTGGACAGTTTAAGGGAGCTTAAGAATGAAGTTTACAGGACCGGTGATGCCGATTATGCGGGAAGATATATATTCACGGGTTACCGTACTAATACTTCTCTTTCTTTCGGAAACGAAGCAAAGAATCAGAAATATACGATCAGCCAGTCTTTCAGCTTCGAAGATCTTGAGACCATGACCTATGTTGATACCGGAAATCTCATGGATATCACAAAGGCGAACTTTGAATCCCATACCGGTGATGTGGTTGAGAACAATATGAAGTCCATGACATATTACCGTTTCAGACTGGGGTATGATGATCTTGATTCTACAATGTCCGGACAGGCTGAGCTTATAGCTTCTTTAAGGAACCTTAATCTGAAGGATGCTTCAGGAAATCCTCTTGCAATATCACCGAGGCTGGAGACAGATTCAGGTGCGGCATATACAGCTGCCGCAGCGGCTTCCGAGCCGGGAAGTGCCAATCCTTTATATCTTGCAGTGATCCCTTCCACAGGCGAAGTGGTCATGAGCAAGGAGGTTTATGACGCGATAAATAATGCAAAGAATGCTGATGGTACGCATCAGACTTTGTATGTCGACTATAACAAGACCAAGTGGCAGAATTCGGATCTTCGTCCGGAGCACTATTATTACTGCAGGACAGTTGTTCCCGACAGTTCGGTACCGGGCGGACAAAAGACTGTTGAATACAATAAAGAGTACCGTGATACAGGTGTCTGGAATCAGCCCATAGAGTATAAAGTGGGATTCAATCAGAGCGTACAGGTTAATTCTTATGCGGCAGATATCTATGCGACGGCTATAGGGCGTGATATTGATGAGATAACAGATCTTGCGGATAAGCTTACCGGCGTTCTTGACCAGGTGGATATGCTCAAGAGCATGAAGGAAGATACTGTAAATTACGGTTCGCAGGCACAGCAGGCTGCTATTGATACAGAGTTAGATGCGGCAAGCAAGGCGCAGACATACCTTACAGATCTGCTTCAGCGGACTTTCAGCAAATATATCACAAAGATGCAGGGTTATCTTGATACGGCAAATGAGTCTATTACCGAGATGGGAAACCGCGGTAAGCAGCTGGATCTTATAAAGAACCGTCTCAGTGATCAGCAGACAACTTTCAAAGAGCTGCAGAGTGACAATGAGGATGCGGATATTACCGAAGTGGCGGTACAGCTTTCAAGTGCGCAGGTATCTTATGAGGCTGCTCTTATGGCAACAAGCAAGATGATTCAAACAACTCTGTTGAATTATCTGTAATTTTTACTAAAATTTGCACACTTGTCTGAAATGTGGTAAAATGATTCCGTCGGGTAGTGTATTCTCATGACACTGCCGACGGGATTTTTTTAACAATATGATTGACACGGAGGGTTACGAAATGCAGATAAAAACCAGGATCTTCGGCGATGTTACTATTGATGACAGCAAGATGATCAATTTCCCTAATGGGATAGTTGGATTTCCCGAACTTAAGGATTTTGCGCTGATACATGATGCAGAACAGGGCAATCAGGCGGGGATAAGATGGATGCAGTCGGTTCAGGAACCGAATTTTGCAATGCCCGTTATTGATCCGCTTGTAGTAAGGGAAGATTATGATCCCCGTGTTGATGATGAACTTCTGAAGGTTATCGGAGATGGCAGCATGCTTGTTCTCACTACTATCACGGTACCTTCGGATCTCTCAAAGATGAGCGTCAATCTGAAGGCTCCTATTGTTATTAATGTCGATACAAGAAAGGCACTTCAGGTTGTTCTGGAAGATGATATGCCGGTCAAATTCTTTGTATACGAGATACTCAAGAGCCGCAAGGAAAACGCAGCAAAGGAAAAGAAGGACTGACAGAAAGGGCGGTGGCCGTAAGTGCTTGCATTATCGAGAAAAAAGGGTGAGGCCCTTATTATAAATAACAATATTGAAATAACGGTACTCGACGTGAAGGGGGACCAGGTTAAGATAGGCATCAAGGCTCCTAAGGATGTGCCTATCTACAGGAACGAGGTGTATGAGCAGATCCAGGCAGCAAACAAGGAAGCCTTGACTGATCAGTCACCTGAGAATCTCGGAAAACTTTTTGAATAGTTAAGTTTATTGTCCGAGAGTCCGATATAAATGATAAGTCCTACGGGCTTTCATTATAGCTACAGTCAATCAGGGATATCACATGGAGGTGAGAAAAATGGCAATTGAACCTATCAACAGTGCAATGAGTTTTACGGCACAGGTTACGCGCCCCGCATCAACCCAGGGTGCGCAAACGACAGAGACCACGGAAGGTAAACCTATTGAGATCAATGCTCCGCAGGTAGATGCGGGCACGATTTCTGTTGCCAAGACACAGACCGAGGACGAAGGCGGATCGGATAGCGGTAGCAGCAGGAACGGGCAGGCTGAGAGTAAACAGTCGCAGGGTCAGAGCCAGGCTCAGGTTACCGATGAAGCGATCCAGAAGGCAATGAGGGAGCTGCAGAAGAAGAATACCAATTATATTTCCGAATTCGGCATTCATGAGCAGACCAACCGCATTACCATCAAGATCGTTGACAAAAAGACAAAAGAAGTGATCAAAGAACTTCCGCCTGAAAAAACATTGGATATGATCGCAAAAGTCTGGGAATATGCCGGACTTTTTGTCGACGAAAAACGCTAAGGAAGGAGGAAATACGATATGGCAAGATCAGATCTTATCCGCCTTACCGGTATGAACTCCGGACTTGATACCGAAAGTATCATAAAGGCGTACACATCAAAGGCTGAAGCAAGACTTACAAAGGCTAAGGGTTCGCTTCAGAAAAACAAATGGAAACAGGATGCGTGGAAGGGACTGAATAAAAAGGTCTATTCTCTTTATTCCGGAACTCTTTCCAATAACCGCCTGAGTTCTGCTTATATCAAGAAAAAGACTACCACTTCAAACAGTGCACTTTCCGTTATTGCGGGAGATGCTGCGGCTGACGGTGTTCAGACTGCAAAGATAAAGGCAACCGCAAGTGCCGGTTATCTTACGAGTGCTAAGCTTGATGGCCTTAGCGGATCGGACAGTCTTACAGAGAAGCTCGGTATTGCTGAAGGTACGGATCTTTCATTTACTGTCGGCAAGGGGGATGGAGCAAAGAATTTCACCTTCAGGATCGGCGGTGAAGCAGAAGACGGTGTTACTGTTGTCAACAGCATGGATGAGCTTGCCAGTGCGCTTAAAAAAGCCGGCGTAAATGCCAATTTTGACGGAGCAAACGGCAGACTGTTCATCAGTTCCAAGACCAGCGGTGAATCAAACGATTTTAGTTTTGATGCTGCGGGAAATACTGAAACGCTTGCAAAACTTGGGCTCCTTACACAGTCCCAGGCAAAGGCAAACGGCTATACCGGCAATGCCCAGCTGGCTTCAAAGGCAGACGGAAAGAATGCGGTACTTGAACTTAACGGTGCTGAATTCGTTTCGGATACAAATACGTTCTCAATAAACGGAAGTACTTATACGATCAATTCGATGCCTTCCGATCCGAATGAGGAAATATCTGTAACTACAGGCACGGATTATGATGCGGTATACGACGTGATCAAGGATATGATCAAGGAATATAACGATGTCATCAATGAGATGTCGAAGCTTTACAGTGCTGATCCCGCAAGAAAATACGATCCTCTTACCGACGAACAGAAGGATGAGATGACCGATGACGAGATCAAGGATTGGGAGAATAAGATAAAGGATGGTCTTCTTTCAGGAGATGACACTCTTTATGATGTACGTCAGGCCATGATCGATGTGACTCTTAAAGGTTTCAGTACAGGCAGAGACGGCAATCCGATGTTTGGAACGGATGCTAACGGCAAGGCTGTTACAATGTACCTGGCTGATTTCGGTATCGCCACCGGCGGATACTTTGATACAGAGGAATCACAGAGATATGCTCTTCATATCGATGGCAATCCTGATGACGAAGTGAGTGCGGGCAAGAGCGATAAGTTAAAGAGCATGATAGCATCGGATCCCGAGAAGACAATGAGATTCTTCCAGGAGTTCTCTGCTACACTTTATGATAACCTTTACAAGAAGATGAGCTCAAATCCGAAATTCTCGAGCATCTACAAAGTCTATAATGACAAGCAGCTTGCTTCAGAGCAGACGGACTGGGAAAAGAAGATAAAGGATATCGAGGATGAGATCTCCGGTATAGAGGATAAGTGGTATGCAAGATTCACTTCCATGGAGAAAGCTCTTGCTAATATGCAGGGCAGCCAGAACGCCGTAACATCGATGCTTGGATGATCTTAGAAAGTCTGTAAAAACAAAATACCGACCGCCCGTTATCAAAGCGGGCGGCCGTTTTAAGAAGGACATTGGTTTGAAAGAAATGTCGATACATTTCTTTCAAACCCAAATTGATGCGAATAAAAACGCCTTCGGCGTACGCACCAATTTGCCAGCTCAGAGAAACCGCATACGCGGATTTCTCTTCGTGGAGATAAAAAATGACTAAGAATCCCTATGAACAGTACAAGAATAATGCGATAGCAACAGCTACTCCTGCAGAGCTTACGCTCATGCTTTATGAGGGCGCTATCAAGTTCGGTAATATTGCTATCAAGGCGATCGAAGAAGGTGATATCCAGAAGGCACACACAAACATAATGAAAGTGCAGAGGATAATATCCGAATTCAGGAATACTCTTGATTTCAAATATCCTGTAGCAAAGGATTTTGACAGGGTATATGAGTATCTTGAAAGACGACTTGTGGAAGCAAATGTTTCGAAGGATAAAGAGATCATGGAGGAGATGGTAATGCATATCCGTTCCATGAGAGATAACTGGAAGGAAGTAATGAAAAGGGCAAAGCAGCCTCAGTCTGCAGCGGAGAATAATGAATGATCAGACAGTATCTGGATGCCCTTATCCGGAGCATGGATGAGAAAAAGGAAGTGCTTGAAGCTCTTATTAAAAGCACGGCACAGCAGAAAGCCGCAATGGAGGCGGAAACACCTGACTGGCCTGCTTTTGATAAGATGCTCGACGAAAAGGGCGAGTTGATCGATAAACTGAACAAGCTTGATGACGGATTTAATGCAGTATTTGAGCGTATAAAGCAGGAACTTCTGGAAAATAAGGAAATGTATAAGCCTGAGATAGAAAAGCTTAAGGAACAGATCCGTGAAGTTACGGATATGAGCACATCTCTTCAGGCAGCAGAGGAGAAGAATCGGGATCTGGTCACAAGGCGGATAAATGAAAGCCGCAGACAGATAAAGCAGAACCGTACAACGGCGAGAGCGGCAGGCCGGTATTATAATGCAATGAATAAGCTGAATTTTATCGACCCGCAGCTTATGGACAGCAAGAAATGAAATGTCTGTTTTATACGGTTTTATATAAATGTCCCGATTTTTGAACAAAGTATATAAAAAAATACATTACGGAACAAAATAATTGTTGCTTTTCACAATGCAATATGCTAATATAGTTACATCGGAAAGCAATAAATGTAAATTTTTCCGAAAAAGTTTTCTAAAGGGTATTAAGTATCGGAAAAATGATCCGATATATTTAATACAAGCGGGTGAGAACCTGCGATAACCAATAAGCGCGGCAAGGATGTCGCATATAACAATTTCAAGGAGGAAAAGGTTATGGTAGTACAGCACAATTTAACAGCAATGAACAGCAACAGAATGTTAGGTCTTACGACTAGCTCACAGGCAAAGTCAACTGAGAAGTTATCTTCCGGTTACAGAGTAAACAGAGCAGCCGATGACGCAGCAGGTCTTGCAATAAGTGAGAAGATGCGTCGCCAGATCA
Source organism: Lachnospiraceae bacterium NK4A179 (assembly GCA_000421045.1). Classification (GTDB taxonomy): domain Bacteria; phylum Bacillota; class Clostridia; order Lachnospirales; family Lachnospiraceae; genus NK4A136. Next base: position 599 of record ATWC01000029.1, on the reverse strand, counting down.
AGGGCTTAACACAGGCAACAAGAAATGCTCAGGACGGTATCTCTTGTGTACAGACAGCAGAAGGTGCACTTACCGAAGTTCATGACATGCTGCAGAGAATGAACACACTGGCAGTTCAGGCATCAAACGACACAATGACAAGCGATGATAGAGCATACCTCAATCAGGAAGTCAGAGCGCTCGTTTCTGAAATCGACCGTGTAGCTTCAACTACAACATTCAATGAGCAGAATCTTCTGGATGGAACTTTCTCAGGTAAGAATCTTCAGGTTGGCGCAGAGAGCGGCCAGTACATCGGAATCTCCATCGCATCTATGTCTGCAACAGGCATCAAAGTTAATGACGTAAAGGTTTCCGGTGCAGACAATGGTAATGCAGAGGCAGCTATAAGCACTATCAAGAGTGCACTTGCATCAGTATCAAGCCAGAGAGCAGATCTCGGTGCTGTTCAGAACAGACTTGAGCACACGATCAAGAACCTGGATAACGTTGTAGAGAATACTACAGCAGCTGAGAGCGCAATCCGTGATACGGATATGGCAACAGAGATGGTTACATTCTCGAATGCAAACATCCTGGCTCAGGCAGGCACATCGATG
>ATWC01000028.1 GCA_000421045.1 Lachnospiraceae bacterium NK4A179 | reverse complement strand
CAGAGTTTGCGCCTGAGGCGGAGCCTGCATCTGAAGCAAAATCTGTACCGGAGGATATTGCAGGTTCTGAAGGAATTGCGGAGCCTGCATCTGAAGAAGAGTCTGTACAGGAGGATATTGCAGGTTCTGAAGATATTGCAGAGACTGAGTCAGAAGAAGTTCCAGGGCAGGATGAAAAAGAAGCAGAGGATCTTATGGCCCTGCTTAAGGGGGATGATCTCTCTTCCGGTGAAACACTTTCCGATGAAGATGCAGCAGAAATTGATATGTCAGAGCTTGAAGATCTGGATCTTGAGGATATAGAAAGACGCATGGCTGAAGCTGAGGCAGCCGGAAATGAAGATGATATGCCGGGCGAAGATGCTGATCTTGCGGAGCTTCTGGGGGCCACAGCCGGAAATGATGCAGGGCTTAGTGATATAAAAGATCTTTTGGGAAAATCAGACAGTAATGAAGCATTGGATCAGGAACTGTTCAATGAACCTGACCCCATGCATGATCCGCTTGCTGAGGATGAACCTGAGCCTGGGGAAAAGGGAAATAAAAAAGGCAAAAAGAAGAAGGAAGGTCTGATGTCAAAGCTCTTTGGAAAAAAGAAAAAGAAGGGCGACAAGGACTCGGATGCAGACGTTGATGCAGACGAGGAAATTACAGAGGATCTTTTAAATGATGATACGGAATTGGCAGGCTCCTTTGAAACCACGGATGACAGTCTTGAGAAGGAATTCATGGAGGAATTGGGTGAGGCTTCTGTCGCGGCGGGAAAGGTATCAGGTAAAGCCGGATCAGATGATGGAGCTGAAGAAGGAAAGAAGAAACCCGAAAAGAAAAAGGGCTTGTTTGCAAAGCTTTTAGAAGCTCTTACAAAAGATGACGAAGATGAGAATGCTGTTCCCGAGGAAGGAGACACAAAGCTTTCCGATGAGAATAAGCAGATATTAAGTGAGATAGATGCCGAGGACGAGGGCGGAAAGGGCAAAAAGAAGAAGAAAGGAAAGAAGCCCAAGGAAAAGAAAGAGAAAAAGCCCAAGCCCAAGAAGGAAAAGAAGCCAAAGAAAGAACCGGATCCGAATGATAAACTTCCAAAGATCCCGAAAAAATATAAGATACGTACGATTGCCTTTGCTGCCACAGTGCTTGCGGCAGCTCTGGTGCTTAACGTTCTGCTTCCTTCCGTGGCTGTCATGAAACAGGCCAGGAATGCATATTATGAGAGAGATTACAAAAATGCATTTTTCTCAATGTATGGAAAGAAGCTAAATGACAGCGACCAGTTGATATATGACAGATCAAAGCTCATAATCCTTCTGGATAGAAAATATGAATCATATGAACAGTACAAAGCCATGGACATGCAGGAGAATGCACTTGATGCACTGCTAGGTGGTATAAGCCGTTATGAGTCGTTAAAGGCCGAGGGTGAGCATCTTGGTGTGCTTGAGGATCTTGATGCGACCAGGGCAAAGATAACGGAAGCACTTATGAATGATTTCGGTATTTCGGAGCAGAAGGCTCTGGAGATCATATCGTATCCTCCTGCAGATTATTCTGCGGCAATTAGGGCGGCTATAGCGGGAGAGTCATATATTCCGATGGAACAGCAGATCGGGATGGAGTACGGCCTGATCGAACCCGTATATGAAGAAGAGATAAGTGATGATGTTTCGATTTCGGATGAGCTTCCTGATCTGATGCCCGAAGAAGAAGAGTATCTGAACGGTCAGGAAAATGATGATGCTGACATTGCAGAGCCTGCTGATGATATGGGGCATGAGGATGATACGGCAGATATGGAAAAAGAAAAGCCCGTAATGACAGATAATGGAAACATAAAAGTAGAGCTTGACAGTGAGCAGTTTTAGGAGTTGTTAATGATAGCCATCATAGATTACGATGCAGGTAATATCAAAAGCGTAGAGAAGGCGCTTAAGTATCTCGGAGCAGATGCGGAAGTAACATCCGATCCCGAGAAGATAAGAAAGGCAGAAAGGGTAGTGCTTCCCGGAGTAGGAGTATTCGGGGATGCGATGGGAAACCTGGAAAGATACGGATTGGTTCCCGTGATAAAGGAAATAGCATCTTCCGGTACGCCTTTTCTTGCTATATGTGTAGGACTTCAGCTGTTATTTGAAAGCAGTGAGGAATCGGAAGGTGTTCCCGGTCTTTCGATATTCGGAGGAAAGATCAAAAGAATACCTGCTTCAGATAATTTAAAGGTTCCGCAGATCGGATGGAATTCACTCCATCTTGAAAACAGTTCAAGGCTTCTTAAAGGGATAGATGAAGGATCGTATGTATATTTCGTTCATTCCTTTTATCTGGAGGCGTCTGATACAAATATAGTCACATCTTCAACGGAATACGGTGCACATATACATGCCTCTGTTGAAAAGGACAATGTATTTGCAACGCAGTTCCACCCGGAGAAGAGCTCTGATACAGGACTTCATATACTCGAAAACTTTATGCGGATATAGGAAAAAAAGATGCACACAAAAAGGATAATCCCCTGTCTGGATGTAAACAAAGGCAGGGTCGTAAAGGGAATACAGTTTGTAAATCTGATAGATGCGGGTGATCCGGTCGAGGCAGCCAAGGCATATGACAAAGCAGGTGCCGATGAGCTGGTCTTTCTTGATATCACCGCATCAAGTGATGGACGTGATACCGTTGTCGATATGGTTCGAAGGGTTGCGGAGCAGGTATTTATACCTTTCACTGTAGGCGGCGGCATAAGGAGTACTGACGATTTCAGAAAGCTTTTAAGAGAAGGCGCCGATAAAGTTGCAGTCAACTCAGCGGCTATAATGAATCCGTCTCTTATTTCGGAGGCGGCAGATAAGTTCGGCTCACAGTGTGTTGTGCTTGCGGTGGATGCCAAGAGAAGAGCTGACGGAAGCGGATGGAATATCTATAAAAACGGCGGACGTGTCGATATGGGAATAGATGCAATAGAGTGGGTTGCGCAGGCTGAAAGATTAGGCGCAGGCGAGATACTTCTCACATCAATGGACTGTGACGGCACAAAAGCAGGTTATGATATAGAACTTACGAAGGCAGTTTCCGAATGCGTTAAGATACCTGTTATAGCATCAGGAGGAGCCGGTACCTGCGGACATTTTTATGATGCACTGACAGAAGGCGGTGCTGATGCAGCACTCGCTGCATCGCTCTTCCATTTCAAGGAACTTGAGATAAGGGAAGTGAAAGAATATCTGGACGGAAAGGGGGTTCCGGTGAGAATCTGATGCACCGGCAGTACGAACGTGCCTCCAATATCCGGAGAATGGCAGCAGGCGCTGTCTGAAGAATTTCAAAAACCATACTATAAAGAGCTGTATCAGAGGGTAGTAAAGGAATATCACACCACAAGGGTATATCCGCCTGCCGAAGATATATTCAATGCGTTTCATCTGACCCCGCTTCATGAAGTGAAGGTAGTTATATTGGGACAGGATCCGTATATAAACGAAGGACAGGCGCATGGTCTGTGCTTCTCGGTTAAGAAGCCGGAGGCTCCGCCACCCTCGTTAGTAAACATTTATCAGGAACTTCATGATGATCTGGGATGTGAGATACCAAAATCCGGGGACCTGACGAAATGGGCGAAGCAGGGAGTATTGCTGTTAAACACGGTCCTTACCGTAAGAGCCCACGAGTCCATGTCACACAGAGGCATAGGCTGGGAAAAGTTCACGGATGCAGTGATAAAGCAGGTAAATAAGGAAGACCGGCCGATAGTATTCCTGCTGTGGGGAGCACCCGCAGGAAGGAAGAGCGAGATGTTAGATAATCCCAAACATCTGATACTTAAGGCTCCGCATCCAAGCCCGCTTTCGGCATACAGAGGTTTCTTCGGATGCAGACACTTCAGCAGAGCCAATGCGTTCCTTGAAGAACATGGAGTGCAGCCTGTTGACTGGCAGATAAACGATTGAAAGAGTAATGCTGAATTAATTTATTGCTAAATTTATTATTTGAGGAGTGAAACTATGGAAAAGAAAGCTTTTGTAACAAAGGAACAGATTGAGGAGATAGTTAAGAAATATCCCACACCCTTTCATATATATGATGAGAAGGGGATAAGAGCAAATGCACAGGCTGTTAAGGATGCATTCTCATGGAATAAAGGCTACAGAGAATACTTTGCAGTAAAGGCTCTGCCCAATCCGTTCATCATGAAGATATTGAAGGAATACGGTGTAGGAAGCGACTGCTCATCAAAGACAGAACTTATGCTTGCCGAAAAAACAGGTATCACAGGCGATAATATAATGTTCTCGTCAAATGATACTCCTGCCGAAGAGTTTGAATATGCGGCAAAGATAGGTGCCACAATAAACCTGGATGATTTTTCTCATATCGCATTTCTTGAGAAGACTCTCGGAAAGCTTCCGGAGAGACTGAGTCTCAGATACAATCCCGGCGGTATCGTTACTGTTTCAAACGGTATCATGGATAACCCCGGTGATGCAAAGTACGGTATGACAGATGATCAGCTCATCGAGGGCTACAAGATACTTAAGAGCAAGGGAGTGAAGGAATTCGGACTTCATGCATTCCTTGTGAGCAATACTGTTACAAACGATTATTATCCTATGCTTGCAGAGAGGCTTTTCAAGCTTGCTGTCAAAGTGAAGAATGAGACCGGTGTTAAGATAAACTTCATCAATCTTTCGGGCGGAGTCGGCATTGCATATAAGCCCGAGCAGACACCGAATGATATAAAGATAATAGGTGAGGGAGTCAGGGCTGCATTTGAGAAGATCCTCGTTCCCGAAGGAATGGAAGATACTTCTATCTATACAGAGATGGGACGTTTCATGACAGGCCCTTACGGAATGCTGATTACAAAGGTGCTTCACGAGAAGAAGATCTATAAGGATTATATCGGTGTGGATGCCTGTGCCGTAAATCTTATGAGACCGGCTATATACGGAGCTTATCATCACATCACCGTACTCGGGAAAGAGAATGAACCCTGTGATCATAAGTATGATGTGACCGGCTCGTTATGTGAGAATAATGATAAGTTCGCGATAGACAGAATGCTCCCTAAGATCAATATCGGGGATTATATCGCTATCCATGATACAGGTGCCCACGGCTATGCAATGGGATATAACTATAACGGAAAGCTTAAGAGTGCCGAGCTGCTGCTTAAGGAAGATGGTTCTGTGCAGCTTATCAGAAGAGCTGAAAAGCCTTCGGATTACTTTGCAACTCTTGATTGCTTCCCTGAATATGAGGATCTTTCAAAGTGACAGGTATAAGACTGAACAAATATCTCGCTCAGTGCGGTGTTGCTTCCAGAAGGGAAGCTGACAGGATCATAGAAGCCGGGCGGGTTAAGATAAACGGCAGACCGGCTGTGCTGGGAGATCTGGTGGATGGCAGTGAGAAGGTTACTGTTGACGGAAAGCCGCTTGGTGCACCGGAACAGAGGATCGTAGTCGCCTTTTACAAGCCTGTTGGTGTGACCGTAACGGAAGATGATCCGCATGCGGAAGAGACGGTAATGGATTATATCGATCTTCCTGAAAGACTGACTTATGCCGGACGCCTTGATAAGGATTCCGAAGGTCTGCTCATCATGACAAATGACGGTGACCTCATCCATGAGATGATGCAGGGAAGCCATGCGCATGAGAAGGAATATATCGTTCATCTTGATAAAGAACCCACTCAGGAGATGGTAGATAAACTGGCCAAGGGGGTTTATCTTCCCGAGATAGAGAAGAAGACAAAGCCCTGCCGTGTTGAAAAGATAGGCGCTAAAATGGTTCGTATGGTCCTTACCGAAGGACTTAACCGAGAGATACGCCGTATGTGGAATACGGAAAATATCAGGGTAAGGGCGCTTAAGCGCATACGTATAGCAGATATCACTTTAGGTGACCTGCAGCCGGGCGAATACAGCATCCTTTCAGATGAAGATGTTGAGAAGTTAAAGAAATCTCTTGCAAAAGAGAGGATTAAGAATAATAAAAGCAATCTCATGCCTGCTAAGGAACTTAAGAACACAAGAAGCGGCATGAAAAGATTCAATACAAACGGTCCCGTGCACCATAAACTTGCCGGGGGACTTGAAAAGAAGGTTAAGAAGTGAAGATAGGAATGTTTGATTCCGGCATAGGAGGGCTTACAGTGCTGGCAAAAGCACTGGAACTGATGCCGGATGCAGAATATCTTTATTATGCGGATTCCGACAATGCCCCATACGGAACAAAGACGACGGATCAGGTCAAAGAGTATTCCGACAGGGCAGTTTCGTTTCTGATATCCTTAGGGGCGGAGGCTGTGGTGATAGCCTGCAATACGGCCACTTCGGCAGCAGCTTCTTATCTCAGGGAAAAATACCCGATACCCATAATCGGAGTGGAGCCGGCAGTAAAACCTGCTGTTGCAATGTGTGAAGGCAAGCATGTTCTTGTTCTTGCCACACCGCTTACCGTAAGGGAAAAGAAGCTCCATGATCTGATAGATCGTGTGGACAATGCGGGAGCTGTGGATCTGTTAGCAATGCCCGAGCTTGTCGGGCATGCGGAAAAAGCTGACTTTGATTCTGACGAGCTTAAGGAGTATGTGGAAAAAACTCTTGAGGGATTCTTTGCGGAAAATCAAAGAACAGCATCGGACTATTCAGTAGTTGTATTTGGCTGCACTCATTTCAATCATTTTAAAACTGTTCTGGAGCCATTCTTTGAAAAGAATACTGCATTCATAGACGGTGCGGAAGGAACGGTGAAAAACATGATGAACATAACAGCCGGGAAACGCTTAAGCGATCCGGCGGACAGAGGCATAAGATATTTTGAGTCCGGCCGTGAAGTTACGGAAAGGGATAAGCTTGATCTGTATGAAATGCTTCTTGCTCATTTGAAATAACTTCTTGCAATGACTGATAGTTTATGGTAAACTTCCTTTTGTTTGGTTTTTGAATTGGAGGAAAACAATAATGTTAAGAACAATTCTGGTTATACTTTTCATAATAGTCTGCATCGCTTTATGTGCTGTTGTACTGATGCAGAAGGGGCGTGATTCAGGACTCGGTGCTCTCGCAGGATCAAGCGATACGTACTGGGATAAGAATAAGTCGCATTCACTTGAAGGAAGGATGATGCTCATCACAAGAGTGCTTACGGTTTCATTTTTCATTCTTGCACTTGCACTTAATGTTTCTTCTATCTGAAGTCTGATCACTTAGATTTAGGAGATGTTGCCCCGCATGATAAATGCGGGGCTTTTTTGTACAGGTGACCGGCATACGGTTGCTTATGGAGATGTAATGAAGAAATATACAGGAAAACTTATAACAAACAGAAAAGGTTTTGGCTTTGTTGAATGCGAGGATCTTGATGAGGATATATTTATCCCTCATTCCGGGCTTTCGGGAGGCTTCCATAAGGATACTGTTGAAGTAGAGATAAAGACGAGCTTTGGCGGACGTCATCGTATGGAAGGCAAAGTTACAAAGATACTTGAGCGAGGCTATACCACACTTACAGGCACATACAGAAAAGCTAACGGTTTCGCTTACGTCGTGCCTGATGATCCCAAGGTTGCTGATGATATCCATATCGAAAAGGATAAGAAGAACGGTGCGCATGACGGTGACAAGGTAGTCGTTAAGCTTATAAGCTACGGAGGGGATCACAGAAGGCCTGAGGGTGTGATCGACGAAGTGCTCGGAAAGCCGGATGATCCCGGAGTTGATATCCTTTCCGTGATCAGAGGTCATGGTATTCCGGAAGAATTTCCGGATGAACTTAAGGATGAACTAAAGCGCATCAGGCTCAAGGTTCCCATGAAGGATAAAAAAGGCAGAAAAGACCTGAGGGACCTTCAGATGGTCACGATAGACGGTGAGGATTCGAAGGATCTTGATGATGCCGTTTCACTTGAGATGGATGGCGAAGATTATATCCTCGGAGTTCATATCGCAGATGTGAGCCATTATGTCAAAGAAAACAGCGAGCTGGATAAGGAAGCGCTTAAGAGAGGAACAAGTGTATACCTTATAGACCGCGTGGTACCCATGTTGCCCGTTAAGCTTTCTAACGGTATATGTTCACTCAATGAAGGCGAAGACAGACTTGCCATGAGCTGCATTATGCGTATTGATGGCAGCGGAAATATAAAAGATTATGAGATCGCCGAGTCGCTTATAAATGTTGACAGGCGCATGACATACACTGCGGTAAAGAAGATACTCGCAGATCATGACAAAAAGACGATAAAGGAATATAAGGAACTGGTCCCCATGTTTGAACGCATGGAAAAGCTTTCGTATATCCTTAAGGCAATGAGGGTAAGGCGCGGAGCCATAGATTTTGATCTTCCCGAGAGTCATATCACACTTGATAAAAAGGGAAGACCTGTTGATATAGTTCCTTATGAGCATAATGTGGCTACGGCAATGATAGAGCAGTTTATGCTTTCGGCAAATGAAACCGTTGCAGGTCACATGTTCAGACAGAGCCTTCCGTTCCTTTACAGAGTGCATGAAACTCCGGATGCCGACAGAATGAACGATCTTATGGAACTGCTTTTTTCTTTCGGCTATCATATCAAGGGGGATCCCACAGATATAAAGCCGGGTGAACTGCAGAAGATGCTTTCAAATATCGCAGGCAGACCTGAAGAGGATCTTATCAGATCACTGTCTCTTCGCAGCATGAAGCAGGCAAAGTATTCAACCGAATGTCTTGGGCACTTCGGACTGGCGGTGAAGGAATATACGCATTTTACTTCGCCTATAAGAAGATATCCGGATCTTCAGATCCACCGCATTCTGAAAGATGAGATAAAAGGAAAGCTTGATAAGAAGGCGCAGGAACACTTTGCGGGTATACTCGATACTGTGGCAAAGCATTCATCCGACATGGAAAGACGTGCGGTCGATGCGGAGAGAGAAGCCAACAAGATCAAGATGGCCGAGTATATGGAGTATCATATAGGTGAGGAATATGACGGTATCATAGATGGGGTGACAGGCTGGGGAATGTATGTGCAGCTTAAGAATACCGTTGAAGGAATGGTGCCCATTTCCAAGATGACCGGTGATGATTATGATTATAATGAGAGAGAGTATGCGATCGTAGGAAGATATACCGGAAGAAAGTATTATCTCGGTCAGGCGGTCAGGATAAAAGTCGTATCTGTTGATCTGGCACTAAAGACAATAGATTTTGAACTGGCAGGTTCGGATGCCGCTTCTTATGACAGTCTTGAAAAGAAAAAGGCAAAGGGCGGAAAGAAACAGTCGGGTAAAAAGTTCTCGGAAAAGAAAAAGAAGGGATCAAAGAAGAAAGATAAGAAGGCCGGTAAAAAGACCGGAAAGAAGAATGACATGAAACAGTCCGGTAAAAAGAAGAAGTCTTCAAAGAAAGGCCGTTACGGAGTCATAGAATGAAACACGAAGGAATAAAGTTAATAGCTAACAATAAAAAAGCATATCATGATTATTTCATCCTCGAGAAGTATGAAGCCGGAATAGCGTTAGCCGGGACAGAGGTGAAGAGCCTGCGTGCCGGCAAGTGCAGCATAAAAGAAGCATACGTAAGGATAGAAAACGGTGAGATATTTGTTGTTGGAATGAATATCAGCCCTTACGAGCAGGGCAATATCTTCAACAAAGATCCGCTCCGCGTGCGAAAGCTTTTGATGCACAAGTCGGAGATCGGAAAGCTTGCCGGTGCCACATCGGAAAAGACCATGACGATCATGCCTCTTCAGGTATATTTCAAGAATGGCAGGGCAAAGCTTGAGATCGGTCTTGCTAAAGGTAAGAAGAATTACGATAAGCGTGAGACTATTGCAAAGCATGATGCACAGCGCGATATTGAAAGAGCGCTGAAGATGAATAATCGCTGTTGAAAACAGTTTTTTATTTTTGTATATTTATCTTAGATGATACAATATATATTTATATGGGCCTGAAAAGGTTTCGACGGGGTATCTTAAGTCGAAGAAGCTATCCGCAGGAGTGCGTTAAACCCAAAATTAAACTAAACGCTGAAGATAATTTAGCATACGCTGCCTAAGGGCAGCGCGTCGTCCTTAGTGCACCTGCACATTAAGTAAACGGCGTCGACTTGCAGGAAACGGATGCGCAAAGCTTTGAGCGTATTGCAGATCCATGAAGCTACTGAAACCGTAACGTTGTCTGTGGCATTGCGGCAGAGGGAATGACTGACCAGAGACTATGATAGTAGAAGGGCGAGGGCGGATATTTCGGACACGGGTTCAACTCCCGTCAGGTCCACTTATCATTCTCGGAAAAGAAGAGCAGGGAGCATTATCCTCTGCTCTTTATTTTTTGTGATATTAAAATTTTTTTACAAAATATGTTGACAGATATATTTGGTTATGATAATATAACCACGGTTAGACGTGCCTAACCTCGAATAAATCATCCGAATCCTCTCTCTCCGGTAAAGGAGCCTATGGCCTTTATCGGAGGGGGAGGTATTCAGTATTAAGGGAAGAATTAGGAGGAATCGTTATATGAGTAAAGTGGCAGTAGTTTTTTGGAGCGGAACAGGCAATACAGCTGCAATGGCAAGTGCGGTAGAAGCAGGGGCCAAGGACAAAGGAGCTGAGGTAAGTGTATTCGGCCCTGATGAGTTTTCACCTGATAAGGTAGCGGGATTTGATGGTATAGCCTTCGGCTGTCCCGCAATGGGCTCGGAGGTACTTGAAGAGTCTTCGTTTGAGCCTATGTTCGCTGCAGTTGAGGGAGCTCTTTCAGGCAAAAAGATTGCTCTTTTCGGTTCTTACGGCTGGGGAGACGGTCAGTGGATGAGAGACTGGGAAGATCGATGCAATGCTGCAGGTGCCAGCCTTGTTTGTGATAGCGTTATAGTCAACAGTGCTCCCGGTGAGGATTCCCTTGAAGAATGTAAGAGTCTCGGTGCTGCGCTGGCATAATTAACTGCATCGATGAGCAAAATTATACACAGGAGATTTGATGATGAAAGATTATTTGGAGATTGTTGATGTAGTCGGAAGAGAGATACTGGATTCCAGAGGAAATCCGACCGTAGAAGCAGAAGTTACACTTGCAGATGGAACGATCGCCTTGGGCACGGCTCCTTCAGGAGCATCCACAGGTGAATTCGAAGCCCTTGAATTAAGAGACGGAGATAAGTCAAGATATCTTGGCAAAGGCGTGACCAAAGCCGTTGAAAATATCAACACAAAGATAAAAGAGGTGATCCTTGGACTTGATGCATCTGACACTTATGCTGTTGATGCTGCGATGATAAAGGCCGACGGAACCAAGGACAAATCCAATCTCGGTGCAAATGCGATCCTGGCAGTATCTATAGCAACTGCCAGAGCTGCAGCCAAGGCATTGGATATACCTTTATACAGATTTTTGGGAGGAGTTGGTGGCAACAGGCTTCCAGTCCCCATGATGAACATATTGAACGGTGGAGCACATGCTGACAGTGCCGTTGATACACAGGAATTCATGATAATGCCGGTGGGTGCACCGACATTTAAGGAAGGCCTCAGATGGTGCGCGGAAGTGTTCCATTCACTTAAGAAACTGATCAAAGAGATGGGTGATGTTACGGCTGTCGGTGATGAGGGCGGATTTGCACCCAATCAGCTTAAGAGTGATGAGGATGCGATAGAGAAGATTCTTGAAGCTATCAGGGCAGCAGGGTATGAGCAGGGTAAGGATTTTATGATAGCTATGGATGCAGCATCTTCGGAATGGAAGAGTGAAAAAGGCAAGGGCTTCTATAAGCAGCCCAAGTCAGGTAAAGAGTTTACTTCGGATGAACTGATAGCTCATTGGGAGAGTCTTGTAGATAAGTATCCTATTATTTCCATTGAGGATGGTCTTGATGAGGAAGACTGGGATGGCTGGCAGAGGATGACTGCGAAGATAGGAAATAAGGTTCAGCTTGTCGGCGATGACCTGTTCGTGACGAATACCGAGAGGTTAAAGAAGGGCATTGAACTGGGCGCAGGCAATTCTATATTGATAAAATTGAATCAGATCGGATCGGTATCAGAGACTCTGGAAGCGATCAAGATGGCTCATAAAGCCGGATATACTGCAATTTCTTCCCACAGATCAGGAGAAACCGCGGATACTACTATTGCGGATCTGGCAGTTGCACTCAACACTTGCCAGATCAAAACAGGTGCTCCTTCAAGATCAGAGAGAGTGGCTAAATACAATCAGCTTCTGAGGATCGAAGAAGAGCTGGGAGCAGCTGCTGTATATCCCGGTATATCCGCATTCAATATTAAGAAATAATTATCATCCGGCATAAATATCTGATGGATATGTAAACACAACCAATCGTAAAGAGGATGATCCGCTACTGGAATAATTACGTTTCAGTAGCGGAATTTTTTAAGTAGGGCAATTCCAAATAACCGAAAAATATGTTGCCATATAACCGAATGAATGATATTGTTGTCAAGTACAGAAAGATATGGATATCAGACAAAACTGATTTTTATTGGTAGAAGATGACAGTTACACTTTTTTACATTATAGCGTTCTCGTTTCTTGAACTTGTTTTCAAGTCAGCGGTAACGGTACATCCGGAAGCGGCGTCTTTTGCATACCCGCTTCTTTTTTCTGTTTTCTCGGGGTCTTTTTTCTCGATTATCACATTAAGATTCAAAGAAAAAGTCTCATATATAATTACGGCTGTCATTATGGGACTGAACGGACTGTTTTTTATAATCGAGTTTCTGGTCTTCAGGGAATTTAAAGTCTGCTACGATCTGAAAACCATATTGAATGCGGCGACTGATGCTCTGGGTGGTTTCGGTTCCGATATAAGGGCGCTGATCTTTTGCGTCGACGGTGTGTTCTATCTGACTCTGTTTGTCCTTCCGTTTGTTTTATGGCTGATATTTGGCAAAAAGCTGCTTGGTAAGACAAAGCCCGGGGAATGGGGAAAGAAAGATCTGATAAATGCCATTATCTCGGGAGTGTCGGCAATTGTGATCTTTCTTCTGCTTATGTCGGGATTATACAGAGCAGGTCTTTATGAGGAATATGATTTCCAGGCTGCGGTAAATAATTACGGTTTTAAGCCTGCATTGTTATTAGATGGCGGAAAGCTGATCATGGGGAATGATTCGGGGGCTTTTGAAAGTGTAAGTCCTGATGCGGGCCTTCTTGTGCAGGAAAATGTCACTGATGCATCGTTAAACGAGGCTTCAAAAAACATGATATTCAACCCGGTTTCGGGGTCGGCCAGGATCGCTCCTTACGCAGTGCCCGGATATCTTTCGGTGAGCGCCGCTGATGCTTCCATGAACGGAGTGGGTTTTGTGGATGCAGAACCTAATGAGTATGATGCCTCTGCCAATGCTGCGATATTGTTATTTGCAAATACCAAGAATATAAAGAGGGACGGCCCAAATACACTTGATATAGATTTCAATACGCTTCCCGATAACGGCAAGGCTTGCAGGGAACTTGATGAATATGTAATGAATTCGGTTCCGTCATCAAGAAATAAATATACCGGAATATTCAAGGATAAAAATCTGATACTTATCTGTGCTGAGGCGTATTCGGGATTTGTGGTGGATGAGGAGCTTACACCGACACTTTACCGTCTCGCGCATAAGGGTATAAATCTCAATGATTATTACCAGCAGGCTACTGCCGGTACGACAGGCGGGGAGTATCAGCTGATATTTGGAATGCTGCCGACTTCGGGAGGCTCTTCCATGAAGGATGCGACAAAGCACGGTAGTCATACGAATATAGGAAAACTTCTTGATGATGAAGGGTATTACGGCATGGCCTTCCATGATAATTCCTATACTTATTATGACAGACATATAACCCACAACAGGCTTGGATACAGTGAAGGTTTTATGGGTGTCGGAAACGGTTTAGAGGATTATATCGGCAAGGGCTGGCCGGAAAGTGACCTGGAGATGATGCAGGCGACTGTTCCTATGTATATAGACAAGGAGCCGTTTTCGATCTATTACATGACTGTCAGTGCTCATTCTGATTATTCGTACCGCTCAAATGCGCAGGCAAAGAAGCACAGGGAAGAGACGGATGCCTGGTGTGAAGCACACGGATATGGTTATTCAGAACCGGTAAGGGCTTATATCGCATCAAATGTGGAACTCGACAGGGCTCTGGAATATCTTGTCGATGAGCTTGAAAAGGCAGGCATAGCCGATGATACCGTAATAGTTTTAAGCGGAGATCATTTCCCGTATGGTCTTGATCACAACGGTGCATTGGGCAAGCTTCCGTATCTTTCGGAGCTTTACGGTTACAATGTGACGACCATTCCGGAACGTGACAAAAGCCGCGGTATAATCTGGTGCGGAGCTCTCGAAAAGACCGCGCCCATAATGGTAGATACACCGTCTTCTTCAATAGATATGCTTCCTACTTTATGCAACCTTTTTGATGTGAAGTGGGATTCAAGACTGTATCCCGGAAGAGATATCTTTTCCGATGCGTTGCCGGTAGTTTATAACGGAGCATATGACTGGAAGACCGATAAGGGCCTGTACCTCAATTCCAAGGGGAAGTTTATTCCGAATGAAGGTGTGGAAGTTTCGGATGAATATATCAAATCAGTGAAAGCGATCGTAAAGAACAAGATCAATTTCTCAAAAAAAGCGTTGTCGAATGATTATTATACGCATGTGTTCGGCGAGAATGATGACGGGAAGGAAAGTGAATAGATAGCGGACTTTCCTCTTGCATAATAGTTTTATCCATGATAAAATCGTGGCGTTGCGAAAAATCATGCACGTGCACTACATAAAGTGCCCCATGCTCAGGGGTTATGCGTGCAGAAGCATGGGACGACAGTCCCGGATCAACTTTACGGAGGTGTAAAATGAGCGTTATTTCAATGAAACAGCTGCTTGAGGCAGGCGTCCACTTCGGACATCAGACAAGAAGATGGAATCCTAAGATGAAGCCGTATATCTTCACAGAGAGAAACGGCATCCACATCATCGATCTTCAGAAGACGGTAGGCATGATCGATTCTGCTTACAATGCAATCTCTGATATCGCTGCACAGGGCGGCACAGTGCTTTTCGTAGGCACAAAGAAGCAGGCACAGGAAGCTATCAAGGAAGAAGCTTTACGCTGCGGTATGTACTATGTAAATGAAAGATGGCTCGGCGGTATGCTCACAAACTTCAAGACTATCGAGACACGTATCAAGCGTCTCACAGCTATCGAGAAGATGAGTAGCGACGGAACATTCGAAGTACTTCCCAAGAAGGAAGTTATCAATATCAAGAAGGAATGGGACAAGCTTGAGAAGAACATCGGCGGTATCAAGACAATGCAGCGTATTCCCGATGCAATCTTCGTAGTAGACCCCAAGAAGGAGCACATCTGCATCAAAGAGGCTCATTCTCTTGGAATCACAGTTTTCGGCATCGCTGATACAAACTGCGATCCCGGCGAGCTTGATTACGTTATCCCCGGCAATGATGATGCTATCAGAGCCGTAAAGCTTATCGTTTCAAAGATGGCAGATGCTGTCATCGAGGGCAGACAGGGTGAAGAGAATGTTACACCCGAGGAGGCTGAGAGCGCTGCTGCTGAGGCTGAAGAGGCAAAGGCAGGAGAGGTATAAGTCATCAGTCGGATATAATGATGAACCGATATGCCGCTTGATATCTAAGCGGCATATTTTTAAGAAAACTGATAAATCTTCAGATCTATTATCAAAGAAAGGATGGATAAAAACATGGCTGTAACAGCTGCAAAGGTTAAGGAATTAAGAGAATCAACAGGCGCAGGTATGATGGAGTGCAAGAAGGCACTTACCGAAACCGATGGAGATATGGAAAAGGCTGAGCAGTGGCTCAGAGAGCACGGCGCTGTAAAGGCTGCCAAGAAGGCAAGCAGGATCGCTGCAGAAGGTCTTTGCTGTGTAGTAGTTGCTGATGACGCTAAGAGCGCAGCAGTTGTAGAAGTAAACTCTGAGACAGACTTCGTTGCAAAGAACGAGAAGTTCCAGACATACGTTAAGAAGGTTGCCGATCAGGCACTTGTTACAAATGCTACTGATCTCGAGGGCTTCCTTGCTGAGAAGTGCATTGACAACGCTTCAGCGACAGTTCAGGATGAGCTTACAGAGATGATCACTGTTATCGGTGAGAAGCTTGATATAAGAAGATTTAAGAAGGTTACAACAGACGGTGCTATCGTATCATACGTACACGGCGGCGGAAAGATCGCTGTTCTCGTTGAGGGTAACTTAGCAGATGATGCTTCTAAGGAAGCTCTTAAGAATGTAGCTCTTCAGGTTGCTTCAATGAATCCCCAGTACATCAGCAAGGATGATATCTCTGCTGAGGAGCAGGAGAATATAAAGAATACTGTTATAGAGAGCTCACTTAACGATCCCTTCAATCTTCCCAAGCCTATCCTTAACAAGCTTCTTGAGAAGGCTGTTGCCGGTGCATGGAGCGATGAGGATAAGAAGGCTTATGAGGCAGAGAAGAATAACAAGTTCCTTGTAAACTTCATTTCAGATGAGGGTAAGGCAAAGCTTGCTCAGATCGCTGTAGCAGACAAGGCTGAGATCGTTGGCGAGAAGATGTTTGCAGGCGCTGTTGACGGCCGTGTTGCAAAGCAGCTTAAGGAAACAACTCTTCTTGAGCAGACTTATGTAAAGGCTGAGGATGGCAAGCAGACAGTTAAGGCTTATCTTGCATCAGTATCAAAGGATCTCGTTGTAAAGAGCATTGTTCGTTTCGAGACAGGCGAAGGCATCGAGAAGAAGAAGGAAGATTACGCAGCAGAAGTTGCAAAGGCAGCTGCTCTTCAGTAATCTCTGATCTATAAGTAAACAAAAGGCTGCGTGCCATGTGCACGCGGCCTTTTTTAGCGCAGAACTTCAGGAAGGACGCGGACCGCGCTAGTTGACATCGCTCAAAGTTACGTAATCTTGACACTTTGCGTGTTTCGGCCGAAAATAGCGTTTGTGAAATTTTGCGGTTAAAGGATTTTTTTGAACAATGCAGTACAGTATAGAAATTAAAAAAACAGAAACAAACGAAGTAAACAAAGGAGACAGAAGGAAGCGTATCGAGCTTCTTAAAAGGCTTATCGTAGCATCAGCAGTGGTGCTGCTTTTGATACCGTCTGTGCTTTCCACGGTTGCGCTTGTGCGTATCCGCAGTATCGAACAGAGCGTATCCGATACACAGGATATGATCGCCGATATGTATGATAAACTCGAGGCTGCGGGACTTTCGGGTTCTGAACTTGAGACCAGATATTCAACAGGCACCGTTCAAAACAGCGAAATAAGCGTCTCATCGGACGTTTATATGTCTGAAGGTGAAGATTACGGCACCCTTATTTATGATGGCTCTGAGGGCGTAAATAAGACCGTATACCTCACATTTGATGACGGCCCCAGCGCAGGTACCGACGAAATACTGGATGTACTGAAAAAATATAATGTAAAAGCTACATTTTTTGTAAACGGCCATGAAGGTTATGAAGAAGAACTTAAGAGAATGGCTCGTGAAGGACATACCATAGGTATGCATTCATATTCTCATGAGTATTCCGATGTATACGCAGATTTGGACCATTTTGCGGAGGATCTGGATGAAGTACATTCATATGTACTTGATGCGACAGGTGTAGACAGTGTTTTCTATCGCTTTCCGGGCGGCACTTCAACATGCAGAAGGTTCACTGATGTTAAGGAGTGCACCGAATATCTTGACGCAAAGGGTATCAGGCATTACGATTGGAATGTTTCGGCCGATGATTCTGTCGGAAGAAAAAAGAGCGCTTCTGAGATTTCAGACAAGGTTATAGGCGATATCGAAAGATCTGATAAGAGTACCATAATCGTACTTTTGCATGATGCGCCGGGAAAAAAGACCACTATTGAGGCTCTTCCTGCTATAATAGAAGCTGTCCGCTCTATGGACGGTACTGAGCTCGCTCCGATCACAGAGAGCACCGAGCCGGTATATTTCAAATGACAAGGAGATTTTTAACGGCATGAGTTTTTTTCAGAATCTGAAAGATGATCTTTCGGAAGCTATGGATGAGCTTACCGGAGCCGATAAGGCAGCTAAAGAAGAATATATTTCTGATGACGTCCTGACAGCGGATGATCTTCCCGATGATATTGATGAGTCATTGGAAGACGAATTTGCGGATGCGGATTTTTCCGATGACGGTGAATTCGATGAAGAGGATTACGATGAGGATCTTCCCGAGGAAGATATGGAATACGACGATAATTCTGATGAAGAGATTACTGATGAAGAAACTTCTGAAGATGAGAAGTCTGATGATGAGAAACTTGATGATATAGAGGCTTTTCTTAAGGCACAGCTTGCCGGCATGGATGCTGATGCGGAAGCGGATTCAGATGAAGATCCCGATGAAAATGCAGATGAAGAAGCCGGTGAAGAAGAAATAACAGAAGGCTCTGAAGATGAGACTGGACTTTCCGATCAGGAAGAGACAGCTGACGAAGAAACTGTTTCGGATACGGAAGAGACAGAAGAAACACTCAAAGAGGAAGAGTCTGAAACTGAAGAAAAAACAGAGTCTCATATGATCGATATCAAGGAGGCTGTACCCGAGAAGGCTAAGTCTTCAGATGAAGAAGAGAAGGCAGAAGAGGAAGCACTTGGCAGCATAGATCTTAATGCCATGCTGGAATCCATTCAGGATGAACTTAATAACGAAGGCGGTGCTGTTAAGGAGGATACTCCTGCGGAGGATAAGCAGGAAAAAGCAGAGCCTGAAGTAAAGGAAGAAGAACCTGTAAAGGAAGAAATAAAAGCTCCTGAAGAAGCAATCGTTCCCGAAGAAAAATCCGAAAAGAAAGACGACGATGATTTCCAGCTCGAGGGACAGATGTCCATAGAGGAGATGTTTGCAGCACAGGCAGCTGCGGAAAATGAAGCGCCTGCAAAGCCTGCGGCAGAGAAAAAGCCTGCAAGGGCGAGAAAGAGCAGGGCATCTTCAAAGAAAGCATCAAAGGATTCGGCAAAGTCTTCTCCTGTAAAGCTTACTCCCGAGATCGAACAGATCATGAAGAACAGAGAGCTTTCGGATGAGACAGGAACGCTTTCCGAGGGCGTAAGCATCAGAGGAAATATCATTTCTGACGGAAACCTTGAACTTGCGGGTGTTGTAAACGGTAATATAGATATACTCGGTAAGCTCAACGTATCCGGTACGATAAACGGCGATACAAAGGCCGGTGAACTCTATGCCGAGGGTGCGGAGATCAATGGAGCGATCGATTGTGCCGGAAGTGTAAAGATAGGTCAGGGAGCAGTTATAATAGGCGGTATCAACGGAGCGTCAGCGGTCATAGCCGGTGCCGTAAAGGGCGATATAGATGTACACGGCCCTGTTATACTTGCCGATTCGGCTATAGTGATGGGCAATATCCGTTCCGCATCTGTACAGATAAGCAGCGGAGCTGCGGTAGAAGGTATGTGCTCACAGGTATATGCAGAGGTTGCGCCTGAAGCATTCTTTAAAAATCTGGCAAAAAATAAATGATAACGGAGAACGAAATTGAGCAGGATATTACTTAAATTAAGCGGAGAAGCCCTTTCTAAGGACGGAAAATATGATGACGAGGTTATAGGCGGTATTGCCCGTCAGGTTAAGACTTTAATTGATAACGGTACTTCCGTTGGTATAGTAATAGGCGGAGGCAATTACTGGAGAGGCAGGAGCAGTCAGAATATAGACCGCTGCAAGGCTGATCAGATCGGTATGCTGGCAACTGTCATGAACTGTATCTATGTTTCGGAGATATTCAGATTAAACGGAATGGGTACAGAGATATTTACTCCCTTTGCATGTTCATCGTTTACAAGACTTTTTGCAAAGGATGATGCTGTGGCTGCAATGGATGCCGGAAAGGCTGTTTTCTTCGCAGGCGGAACCGGCCATCCTTTCTTTTCAACTGATACGGGAGTGGTGCTCAGAGCCGCAGAAACAGGCGCTGATGTCATATATCTGGCAAAGAATGTAGACGGAGTTTACGATTCTGATCCCAAGACGAATCCTTCAGCAAAAAAATATGATACAATAAGCATCGATGATGTGGTCGCAAAGGGACTTCAGGTTGTGGACCTTGCGGCAAGCATAATCGCAAAGGAGCGTAAGATCCCCATGTATGTGTTTGATCTTACCGAAAAAGACAGCATAATTAATGCGGTGAACGGAAAATCATCCGGAACAAAGATCACCGTCTGAGGAGGAATCATAATGGATGACAGATTAAAAGATCTAGAAGAAAAAATGCAGAAAGCTGTCAGCTTTCTTGAGAGCGATCTGGCTACTATAAGAGCAGGACGTGCCAATCCCCATGTACTCGATAGGATAAAGGTTGATTATTACGGCACACCGACACCTCTTGCACAGGTAGGAAATATAACTGTTCCCGAGGCAAGAATGATACAGATAGCACCCTGGGAGAAGACTCTTATAAAGGAGATAGAGAAGGCGATCATGTCTTCTGATATCGGTATCACACCTTCAAATGACGGCGCTGTGATAAGACTTATCTTCCCTGAGCTTACAGAGGAAAGACGTAAGGAGCTTGCTAAGGAAGTTAAGAAGAAGGGCGAGGATGCAAAGGTTGCAGTAAGAAATATCCGCAGAGACGGAAACGACGCCTTTAAGAAGCTTTCAAAGACAGAGATCTCAGAGGATGAGATAAAGGATATTACTGATGAACTTCAGAAAATGACTGACAAGTTCATCAAAGGAATAGATGAACTTGTTGATGCCAAGTCAGCAGAGATCATGAAAGTCTGACGGAGGAAGTTGTATGGAAGGGATACCCCGTCATGTTGCTGTTATACTCGATGGAAACGGCAGATGGGCAAAGAAGAGGGGATTGCCTAGAAATTACGGACACATACAGGGTGCAAAGACCGTTGAGGATATGTGTGAAGTCTTTTATAACAAGGGCGTGGAATATTTCACGGTCTATGCATTTTCAACGGAGAACTGGTCGAGGCCTGAAACTGAAGTTAGTGCGCTCATGAAACTTCTCAGGGATTACATGAAGAGAAGCCTTACCCGTGCAAATGAGAATAACATGAAGGTAAGGGTGATAGGTGATATATCCGCACTTGATGAGGATATACAGGAAAGTATCCGAAACCTGGAAAAAGGCACTGAAACAAATACAGGACTCAAGTTTACTATCGCCATCAATTATGGCGGAAGAGATGAGATAACAAGAGCGGTGAGAAGTCTTTCCGAGGATGTTGCGGAGGGAAAGATAAAGGCTTCCCAGATCACCGATACAATGATAGCCGAAAGGCTTGATACAGCAGGTTATCCGGATCCGGATCTGCTTATACGTACAAGCGGAGAAGAGAGGATATCCAACTTTCTGTTATGGCAGTGTGCATATTCTGAGTTTTATTTCACGGATGTGCCCTGGCCTGATTTTAATGAAAAAGAGCTTGATAAAGCTCTTGCCGAATATGCCGGAAGGCATCGCAGATACGGCGGTGTCTGATCCGGTTTTGATATGAGCCGCGCAGCGCTGCCGGATCATAAGATTTTACCTGCAGGAGGACGGCAGTTTGAAAACAAGAGTCATCAGCGGAATACTCGTGGTGGCGATCACAATGGCGCTTGTGTGGTCAGGCGGTCTGGTTCTTACGATCGGCCTGATGATTACAGCATCGATCGGATTTGTTGAGATGACAAAAGCGCTTGGAGTCAGAGGTTCGTCCGATAAACTCCATGTGCTTGAACTGCTGGGTATATTGTCTACAGCGTTCTTTTATATTCTGATATGGCTTGGTATGCCGAAGGAGCACCTGATACTTTACGTGCTTCTGATGCTTCCGTTTTTTATGGCCATCACTGTGTTCACCTACCCAAAAAATAAAACCGAACAGGCTATAAAAGCCTATTTTTCATTTGTCTATGTGACAGTGATGCTGGGCTTTATACTTCTTACAAGAAATTTCACTGCACCGGGAAGTCTTGATAAGGAAGGCAGTTTCTATAACACGGGATTTTTTGCGGCATGGATGATATTTATCTCGGCATGGGGATCTGATACCTGCGCATATTTTGCGGGTGTTGCTCTCGGAAAGCATAAGGCATTTCCGAAGCTTTCACCAAAAAAATCTGTTGAAGGCTGTATCGGCGGAGTTGTCGGTTCAGGCATCTTTGGGCTCTTATATGCGATGATCTTAAACGGAGTAGGCAGAGGATTTCCCGGAATGTACTGGGTATTCCCGCTTCTAGGAGTGGCAGGAAGCATTATAGGTCAGATCGGCGATCTTTCCGCATCTGCTATCAAGCGTGACATGAAGATCAAGGATTACGGATATGTCATTCCGGGTCACGGTGGCATATTGGATCGCTTTGACAGTATAATATTTACCGCACCGATGATATATCTGCTGGTTATACTTTTTATCTCGTAAAATAATAATCAAATAAAATTCGTAATAAAGAAAGAGGCTCTATTTTGGCTGAAAATATAGTTATTCTGGGATCTACAGGTTCAATAGGAACACAGACACTTGATGTGGTAAGGGCATACAGCGACAGGCTTAAGGTTGTAGGTCTTGCTGCCAATAAGAGTGTTGACAAGATTGAGGCGCAGATAAGGGAGTTCCATCCGTCATATGTTGTAATGTATGATGAGAAGGCTGCTTTAGACTTAAAGGAGCGCATTAAAGATACCGGCGTGAAGGTATTGTCCGGCATGGATGGTTTGACAGAGATCGCTTCCATGGATGGTTTTGATACACTGGTCACAGCATTTGTCGGAATGATAGGCATACGTCCCACGATAGCCGGTATCAAGGCCGGCAAGAATATCGCGCTTGCAAACAAGGAAACGCTGGTGACGGCAGGCCATATCATAATCCCGCTTGCAAAGGAGAACGGCGTTTCGATCCTTCCTGTCGATTCGGAACACAGTGCAATATTTCAGTCTCTTCAGGGATCTCCGAGAAAGAGCCTGAGCAGGATATGGCTTACATGTTCCGGTGGACCTTTCCGCGGAAAGACAATGGATGAGCTTAAGGATATCAGACCTGAAGATGCACTTAAGCATCCCAACTGGTCAATGGGCAGAAAGATCACTATCGATTCAGCTACTCTTGTGAACAAGGGCCTTGAGGTGATGGAAGCCAAGTGGCTTTTTGATACCGATTACAAGGATATAAATGTACTTGTTCATCCTCAGTCCATAATACATTCAATGGTTGAATTCTCTGACGGTGCAGTTATCGGCGAACTGGGGCTTCCGGATATGAAGCTTCCGATCCAGTATGCGCTGTTCTATCCGGACCGTCTGCCTATGGATACGCCTAAAGCTGATTTTTATGAAATAGCAAATCTTACATTTGAAAAGCCGGATACCGAAACCTTTAAGGGACTCTCACTTGCGCTTGATGCTGCTCGCGAAGGCGGAAGCATGCCTACGGTATTTAATGCGGCAAATGAGAAGGCAGTGAGCCTGTTCTTAAACGGACGTATTTCATTCCTTGGAATAGCTGATACCATAGAAAAGAGTATGGCTTCCCACAGGACGATCAAAGATCCTACAGTTGATGATATACTTGCTGCAGAAAAAGAAACCTACAGCTATATTGAATCACTGTCACTCTGAGGTGTATGAAGAATGCATTCACCGTTCATAACAATCATTTCGTTTCTGATCATTTTTTCTGTAGTTGTTATCAGTCATGAGTTTGGTCATTTCCTTATAGCAAGGCTTAACGGTATAAAGGTCAATGAATTTTCCGTTGGTATGGGGCCGGCTTTATTCAGGAAAAAAGGAAAGAATACCGAACTGGTCATCCGACTGCTCCCGATCGGCGGAGCATGTATCTTTGAAGGATTGACAGATACAGGGATGGATGTTTCGGAAAATGAAGAAGACAATACGGAACTTAAGCAGGATAATGCCCCGAAACCCGGTAGCTTTAATGCCGCTCCTGTATGGGCACGCATCGCTGCTGTTTTTGCGGGACCGCTTTTTAATGTTATCCTTGCCTTTTTTCTTGGCCTTTTTATCGTATGGGTATGCGGATCCGATCTTCCAACGGTTGCCAAGATAGCGGAGGGACTGCCTGCTGAGGCGGCCGGAATACAGGCTGGTGATGAGATCATCAGTATAGACGGACACAGGACATATATATGGCGCGATATCATGGTGCGCTCGGCCTTAAATACAGGCGCACCTATGAAGATAGTCTATGAAAGAAACGGTGAGCGTTTTGAAACTGTGATAAATCCTGCATGGTCAGAAACAGACAATAGGTATTATATCGGCTTTTCGGGCGGAGCCGAGCATGTGGATTGCAGAAACCTGAAGGTATTTAAGTACAGCTGGTTTGAAGTGCGATACTGGCTTGATGCAACCATTCAGAGCCTTAAGTATATGGTCACCGGTCATGCAACTGCGGATGACCTGTCCGGTCCGGTGGGTATTGCCAATGTGATCGATGATACGATAGAGGACACCAAGAAGGATGGTGCTTTTTGGGTTGTTGTAAATATGGTGAACATAGCACTGCTTCTGTCGGTCAACCTCGGAGTGATGAATCTGCTTCCGCTCCCGGCTCTTGACGGTGGGCGTCTCATGTTCCTGGCATTTGAGGCTGTGTCTGGAAAACGTGTACCTCCGGAAAAAGAAGGCTACGTACATATGATAGGGTTCATACTTCTTATGATCCTTATGGTTTTTGTTCTTTATAACGATATTACAAGATTCTTCAGATGATCCTTTGCTGATCATCCCATCCTGAGATTCTGCTCAGGATGGATCATATCCATAAATTTATATATGAACTTTATCCGCTACATCGGATTATCAGATTATCAGAAGAGACTTTTTTTGATAAGGAGGAATTATGCTCGGTTTTTATTCGGTGCTGTATGAAAAAGGCAGAAGAGAGAAGGATGAGGACAGTATTGCTCTACAGAAGGTCACGAGTATAAAGGGTGAGCTTATGATGGCACTGATCTGCGACGGATGCGGAGGAATGGAAGCCGGTGAGACTGCGAGCGGTTATGCGGCAGAAGAAATGAGTATATGGTTCTATGATGAATTCGTACCGCTTATCGCAGGCGGGGGCAGGAAAAGAGATGTGCAGCGATCGGTAAACAGAAAGGTCTATGACATACATGAAAAACTAAAGTCTGCGGGAAAGAGGCGCGGAGGACGGATGGGAAGCACATTTACCATGTTCTTAAACGTCGGAAATGTGTTTTATACATTTCAGACGGGAGATTCTGCGGTGATGATGCTTAGCAGAAAGCGATGCGGGATCATTACCGAGAAGCATTCAAAAGGAGGAGTGCTTACAAGATGTATCGGCAGCGGGGAATACAGAGCTCCCGATATGAAAAGCGGAAAGATAGGAAAATGCACTGCGTTTCTTATCATGTCGGACGGTATGTATAAAGGCCTTGATATAAGGGAATTCAGTAAGGCTTTGGATCCGGGTATCATAAACGGACATGAGTCGTGCTTAAAAAGGCTTAAAACATTGTCTGAAGCTGCATCCAGACGTGGAGACGGGGATAATATTTCTGCGCTGTATCTGCATTTTTAAAAGAGGAGAGAGTATGGGAATGACAGATGAATATGAAGTTATAAAAGAGATCGCAGAAGGCGGTGAGGGAAAACTTTATCTTGTAAAGTACATAAGGACA
This sequence comes from Lachnospiraceae bacterium NK4A179, assembly GCA_000421045.1. GTDB lineage: Bacteria > Bacillota > Clostridia > Lachnospirales > Lachnospiraceae > NK4A136. Next base: position 18,498 of record ATWC01000028.1, on the reverse strand, counting down.
GGCAGACTGTATGCGATGAAGACTTCTGAGGGAGGAATGCTGAAAGAGGAATCGGATATATTAAAACAATTAAATGACAGAGGCTTTCCGTACCTTGTTGATTATGGAGAGGAAGACGGAAAAGATATATTGATAATGGAATATGTCGAAGGCTGCGATCTTTCAGAGTATATAAGGATGAAGGACGGACTAAAGCCGGAGGAGGCTCTGGATATTTTTGAGAAAGTAACGGAACTTGTTGCTTATCTTCATTCCAGAAGACCTGCCATAGTTCACAGGGATATAAAGCCGCAGAATATAATGATCGATGAAGAAGGGACGGTAAAGATAGTGGATCTGGGCGCGGCTGTCAGCGGTTTCGGATCTGCGGAAGTCTCCAGAGGAGCAGGGACACCCGGGTATGCAGCACCTGAAAGCCTGCGGTCGGGAACTGTTACGGCATCTGCAGATGTATATTCGCTTGGGGTGCTGCTTTCTTATATGATAAGTGGGACAGATCCGGTAAAGCCGCCGTACAGACCGGCCGGTGGGGCAGAGTGTCTTGGAAAGTTGAGCCCGTTTATGTGTGAGGTGCTGGACAGATGCCTGGCATCATCAGTGGCGGAAAGATACCCGTCTGCCGCTGCCGTGCAAAATGCCGTAAAAGATGCACGTGAAAGGGAAGGGAAGCAGTCATTCATATCCGGTTTTGTTACTTCTGTTAAGAATGTGCTGTGTATGCTTCTTACGGCGGATACGATGCTCATAGTTTTTTCGGCTGTAAACTGTTCCGATCCTTCAGGCATTCTGAAAGGTGTTCCGGCCCTGATACGGGATATGTTATATACCGGACATAACGGAAAGATACATATGTGCATCGCTGCATGTATCACGGCGTTAGCCTTTATTCTTTCGTGGATAGGAACAAGAACGGGGGAAAGGTATAACTTTGTGATAAGCCGTGACATAAACCTTTTGTATACAGAAAAAACGGGAAGGGGGCTCGGTGTATAACAGTTTTATGTCAAGTAAAAAAAGTGCAGATACTTGAGACAGAAATTCGGCATATGTGATACTGTATATTGTGCTTGTAAAAAGGTTATAATCAGCGATGAACATAAATCCAGTAATTCAGTAAGGAGCAGTTATGTACAGAGACAGGACTAAGGTCGTTAAAATAGGTGACAGGGTAATAGGCGGTGGAAATCCCATATTGATACAGTCGATGACAAATACACCGACAGAAGATGCGGACAGGACTGTTAAGCAGATACTTGCGCTTGAAGAGGAAGGCTGCGACATAATACGTTGCACCGTTCCTACAGAAGCAGCAGCAAAAGCTATTCCGGCAATCAAGGAAAAGATACACATCCCCCTTGTGGCAGATATTCATTTTGATTACAGATGTGCGCTTATGGCGATCGAATACGGCGCAGACAAGATAAGGATAAATCCCGGCAACATAGGCGGTGAAGACAGGCTTAAGGCAGTTGTCGAAGCGGCAAAGAAAAAGAACATACCTATCAGGGTAGGTGTTAATTCCGGCTCTCTTGAAGCAAACCTTGTGGACAAGTACCACGGTGTTACGGCTGAGGGTATCGTTGAGAGCGCTCTTGATAAGGTTAATATGATAGAAAAGGCAGGCTATGACAATATCGTCATAAGCATCAAATCTTCCGATGTCATGATGACGGTTAAAACCCATGAGCTTATTTCGGATAAGACGTCATATCCTCTTCATGTGGGCATCACTGAGGCAGGCGGTCTTTTCAGAGGAAACATAAAGAGCTCCGTAGGTCTTGGCATTATCCTCAATGAAGGCATAGGAGATACGATAAGAGTTTCTCTTACGGGAGATCCTATCGAAGAAGTACGTTCCGGCAAGGAGATACTTAAGTGCCTTGGACTCAGACGCGGCGGTATAGAAGTTGTGAGCTGTCCTACATGCGGCAGGACAAAGATAGATCTCATCGGTCTGGCAGGCAAAGTTGAAGATATGGTAAGAGAGATATCCAAGACCGAGAAGGGAAAGAAACTTGAACTTAAGGTTGCAGTTATGGGCTGTGTTGTAAACGGACCCGGAGAGGCAAAGGAAGCAGATCTCGGAATTGCAGGCGGAGACGGAGTGGGACTCCTTATAAAGCACGGTGAGATAGTTAAGAAATTCCCTGAAGAAGAATTGATAGGAGCGCTCAGATATGAGCTGGAACACTGGGGAGAATAAGTAGTAATGGCTGAAGTGGTTTTTTCAGAGTTTTTTTCGGAGGTTCCGGTCGAAAAAGATCTCTTTGACATTTTTTCGGATCTGAAAGTCGATTACAGCTTAAGCCCCGCAAAGAAGCTCTTCAGGCTTTTTATAAAGGGCGACAGGCTTATCCGCAAGGAGAGGATATTTGCACTTGAGGAAGAGCTTGAAAAGAAAGCTTTTTCAGATATGGATCTAAAGGTGAAGGTCATAGAAGAATATGATCTTCCGGAGAATTATACCCCTGAATATGTAATAGAAAACTATTATGACAGCATACTCCTTGAACTCTTCAGGTATGACCGCATCATCCATACAGTGATGAAGGATGTGAAGCCTGAGATCAAGGATGGTGTTTTATTGCTTCCGCTTCCCGATATCTTCACTGCTCATGAAAAAGAGATAAGGATAAAGGAGATATTCGAAAAGATATTTAACGAACGTCTTCATATGGATGTGAGGGTGCAGACGTCATTTAAGACAGCAGAGGACAGCGTCTTTTCAAGAGAAAAGAAGAAACGCATTGAAAATGAGGTTGCAGCCATCTCAAAGAGACTTAATAAGGATGACGCAGCCATGCCTTTTCCTGAAATACCGTCAAATGAGGAAGAGGATTTTATGAGGCTCGAGGACATCATAGATGATGCAAAACCTTCTTCGGGTGCGCTCGAAAAGGCTGCAAAGGAAAAGGCGGATCAGGAAAAAGCTGCCGAGGCTAAGATTAAGGCAGAAGCAGAAAAATCTGCATCGGGAAACTCCGATGCAGGAAAGAAATCGTCATCGTCATACGGATCAAAGGGCGATCGCGGTTCCTACAAAAACAGAAAGGGCTCAGGCGGAGGCCGCATGAAGAGCCTTAAGATGAGCGATGATCCGAATGTCGTATACGGACGTGATATAGACGGCAGCATAACCGAGATCTCTGAGATAACAGATGAGATAGGTGAGGTTATGATCCACGGAAAGATCCTTGCCATAGAAGACCGGGATACCAGGACCGGTTCAAAGATAATCAAGTATACCATCACCGATTATACGGATACCATGAGGTTCAAATTATTTGTACCCGGTGAATTCGGTGCGGAGATGATGGGAGCCCTTAAGTCCGGCGACTTTGTGCAGGTAAAAGGACTGGCTAAATATGATGACTTTGACAAGGATGTCATGATAGGCAATATCCTTGGAATAAAGAAGATAAGCGACTTCAGGGAGAAGAGGGAAGATTTCAATGAACTGAAGCGTGTGGAACTGCATGTCCATACAAAGATGAGCAGTATGGAGGGCCTTGTTGATGCCGGGGCTCTGATCGCCACAGCTACACGTTTCGGACATCCGGCCGTTGCTGTGACCGATTTCGGAAACGTTCAGTCCTTTCCGGATGCTTCACATAAGAAGGATGATATTAAGTCAGGCATCAAGATACTTTACGGTATAGATGCAGATATCGTGGATGATACAAAGCTTCCCGTTTTTTCTGAAAGAGGGCAGAGCTTTGATGATGCCTTTGTTGTATTCGATATAGAGACTACGGGTTTTGTACCCACAAAGAACAAGATCATAGAGATAGGTGCGGTGAGAGTTGAGAACAAAAGGATCACCGGACGATTCTCCGAATTTGTAAATCCTGAAGTTCCGATTCCCGCCGAGATCACAAAACTCACAAGTATAACCGATGGTGATGTGATGGAGGCCGATACCATAAGGGATGTGCTCCCGAGGTTTCTGGAATTCTGTAAGGGAGCTGTGCTGGTAGCGCATAATGCAAGGTTTGATACTTCGTTTATCAATGCAAATGCAGACCGGTTAGGTCTTGAATATGATTTTACCCATACTGATACAATTGATATAGCGCGTATCGTTATGCCGAGGCAGAAGTCTTATCAGCTCGATAAACTTGCAACAGCCTTAGGTGTGACGACTTTGCACCATCACCGTGCGGTGGACGATGCCGAGATGACAGCGGGCATATTCATAAAAGAGATAGATCTGCTTGCTGAAAGACAGATCTATACACTTAAGGACCTGAACAATACAGGAAAGCTTTCCGATGACAAGATAGCAGGAATGCATGCTTCAAGCGCTGTAATATTTGCGAAGAATGAGATAGGCAGAAGGAATCTGTACCGTCTGGTTTCCATGTCGCATCTGCGCTTCCTTTCAACGTTCATGGGAAATCCTGAACCCAAGATACCAAAGAGTGAGCTGGACAAGTACAGGGAAGGTCTTATCGTAGGCAGCGGTTCGGAGAACGGAGACCTGATGCAGGCACTCTTAAACGAGCGCGGAGATGCGGAGATAGTCAGGATAGCGTCATATTACGACTATCTTGAGATGGTGCCGGCCGATAACCTGAGACACTTGATAGATGATGACAGGATGCCTACCATCAGTTCCCTGCAGGATATAAGGGATCTGAACAAGAGGATATTTGAGCTTGGAAGAGAGCTTGGTAAGCCTGTATGTGCTGCCGGGGATGTGAAGTATCTCGATCCCGGGGATGTGCTTTATGCAAGGATACTGGAAGGCAGGAAGATAAAGAACCGTTTCAGAAAGAAGGATAAGGACGGGAATGATATCTGGAAGAGTGATGAGGATCATGAAAGATTCAATAAGAGACTGGATGATGTCTCCGAATCAATGTACTTCATGACTACTCAGGAAATGATGGATGAGTTCTCATACCTTGGATCGGACAATGCGTTTGAGGCTGTCGTGACCAATCCGAACAGGATAGCCGATATGTGTGACGAGCTCAATCCCGTACGTCCGGATAAGTGCCCGCCCGTGATCGCGGATTCGGATAAGATGCTTAGAAAGATATGCTATGACAAGGCGCACGAGCTCTATGGTGAGGAATTGCCTGAACCTGTTTCGGCACGTCTTGAAAGAGAGCTTAATTCTATCATAACAAACGGCTTTGCCGTAATGTATATCATTGCGCAGAAGCTTGTGTGGAAGTCTGTTGAAGACGGTTATCTGGTTGGTTCAAGAGGTTCCGTCGGATCTTCTTTTGTTGCGACCATGGCCGGTATCACAGAGGTTAATCCTCTGCCGCCTCATTACAGATGCGCCAAGTGCAGATATTCTGATTTTGATTCTCCGGAGCTTAAGACATATGCCGGAAAGGCAGGAGTGGATATGCCGGATAAGATATGTCCTGTATGCGGAGAGCCGCTTGTTAAGGACGGTTTTGACATACCCTTTGAGACTTTCCTTGGATTCAAGGGGGATAAAGAGCCTGATATAGACCTTAACTTTTCGAGTGAGTATCAGTCCAAAGCGCATAAATACACGGAAGTTATCTTCGGTGCCGGCCAGACTTACAAAGCAGGTACGGTAGGTACCCTTGCGGACAAGAACGCATACGGAATCGTTAAGGAATATTATGAACTGATGGATATGCCAAAGAGGGCAGCAGAGCTTGACCGTGTGGCAGGCGGGATAATGGGTGTTAAGAACTCGACCGGCCAGCATCCCGGCGGTATAGTGGTGCTTCCGGATGGTGAGGATATCAATTCCTTCACGCCCACACAGCACCCTGCTGATGATCCGGAATCAACGATCATAACAACCCACTTTGATTATCATAAGATAGATCATAACCTTTTGAAGCTTGATATACTCGGGCACGACGATCCTACGATGATAAGGATGCTTCAGGATCTGTCAGGATTGGATCCTCTCCTGATACCTCTGGATGATAAGGAGGTAATGAGCCTTTTCCAGTCAACAGATGCGCTGGGCATCACTCCTGATGATATAGGCGGGACCAAACTCGGAACGCTCGGCATACCTGAATTTGGAACCGATTTCGCCATGGGAATGCTTATAGAAGCTAAACCCAAGGCCTTTTCGGACCTGGTAAGGATAGCCGGTCTTTCGCACGGAACCGATGTATGGCTTGGAAATGCTCAGGAACTGATCAAAGCAGGGATTGCAGATATTTCCACATGTATATGTACGCGAGATGATATCATGACATATCTCATAGGAATGGGGCTTGATCCCGCGGAATCATTCAGCATCATGGAGAATGTCCGTAAGGGTAAGGTTGCAAAGGGCAAGGCCAAGGAGTGGCCGGCCTGGAAAGAGGATATGCTTGCTCATAATGTTCCTGACTGGTATGTCGGGTCATGTGAGAAGATTCAGTACATGTTCCCCAAGGCGCATGCTGCGGCCTATGTTATGATGGGATGGCGTGTTGCTTATTACAAGATCAATTATCCGTTAGCTTATTATGCTGCCTTTTTCTCCATACGTTCAAAGGGCTTTTCCTATGAAATGATGTGTCTGGGAAAGGATATACTTGAAAAGTATATGGATGAGATAAAGAAGAAGATCGAAGCAGGCACAGCGCAGGCAAAGGATCAGAACTATATGCATGATATGCGTCTGGTACAGGAAATGTATGCAAGAGGCTACAGCTTTGCAAAGATCGATATTTATAAAGCTAAATCGAGATCCTTCCAGATCATCGATGACAAGACGATAATGCCTTCGTTTGTGTCTATAGAAAACCTTGGTGATACAAATGCGGTGCTCATAGAGGATGAGGCAAGAAAAGGGCAATTCACAAGCCGTGATGATTTTAAGAAGAGGACAAAGACCGCCCAGAAAATTATCGATAAAATGACGGAACTTCATATACTTGAGAACATGCCGGATACGGATCAGATATCGATATTTGACCTGATCTGAAAATAATTATAAAAAATACTAAAAAAGTACTTGCATTTTTTCTTGAGCGGGTGTAATATGGAAAAGCTTGAGAAAAAAGCATGGCTCGTTGGTCAAGCGGTTAAGACGCCGCCCTCTCACGGCGGAAACAGCGGTTCGATTCCGCTACGAGCTGCTCTTGGAAAAACTCCGAAATGCCCATAAATAAAGGCTTTCGGAGTTTTTTGTTTGCATTAGTAAGCCTGATTAAACATAAGCGGATAGCTGCGTTTCGGCGTGGCTATCCACTATTTTTTGCGATTTCAAGGTCTGAGATATAGACTTTTATACATACAAGTGTTATTGTGATTTAGTTAGCGATAGCTAACCACGATCGGGCTTTGATGAGGTGATAAGAATAGCATGAATAAAAGTTATCTTGAAAAGGACAAATGCTTTATGGATGTTACAGGTTGATAAAATCTATTTAGGAGGAGATGCAATGCAGACCGAGAATAGCGAGCTAAAGAAGAAAACGATCAAGACCCTGAAAGGGAAAAGGGCGATGACCTGTGCGATTTCAAGATGGAGCTTGTGAAATGAGATTTTTAACACATGGCAATGAATCGAACAAATCCATCCTGCTGATACATGGGATGGCCAATACATCCGATCTTTTTGATCCGCTTCTTCCGTATCTGAAGGATTATTATGTGATCGTCTGCGAACTTGACGGTCATTCAGCAAAAGAACAGGGAACTTTTGTATCGGTAAGGGATGCGGCAGAGAAGATTGAGAAATATGTGAAGGACAATCATGACGGCAAGCTGTACGGCTTGCTTGGATTCTCCCTTGGCGGCACGATTGCTACGGAACTGATCAGCAGGGGAAATATCGAAGTGGAACTGACGGTGCTGGATGCAGCGTTCGTGATTCGAATGGGGATCATGACCTATCCGTTCAAGTATCTGTTCCAGATTACCATATGGCTGATCGAGCATAATGTGCATATTCCGGATGCAGTTGTGGAGAGCATCATGGGAAAGGGAAACAGCGGTATCGTGGATACTCTTTACAAAGGTGTTTCTCTTAAGTCAATCGGAAATGCGGCTCTTTCATGCTACAAATACGATATCAAGGATGGAATCAGGAACTATAAGAATCCGGTTGTTTACTGGAGAGGAGAAAACGAGCCGTATCCCGTAAAGAGCGCAAGGCTTTTAAGGAAATATCTGCCGCAGATGAGAGTTCGCGTATTCAAGGGCATGGGACACGGGCAGATGCTGAATGAACATACGGGAACCTATGCGAAGCGTTTGCTCGGTTTTCTGGAAGGAGAAGAGTGATGAAATATGCAGGTATGCCATCCGCAATGTGGATGCTCTATAAAAAGTCTTTTCGGAATCATCTGGTTTCAGATCTCGGATTTACTGATGATGCTGCAAACAGGATAACAAAACAGGCTAAACCAAAGTACAGAGAGATCATTGAGAAACTGCCGGAGTTTGAGAAAGCAGACAGATTCAAGGCAAATATAGTCAACTGCGCTTTGCTTGTTGCATTTCTTGAGTGCATGGACAGAAGGCCTACGGTAGAAGAACTCACGGAATTCTATGAAGCTGCCATGACTATGACTGCAACAAAGATATTTTGTAAAAAAGGCGGAAAGATCAAGTTCACGGAAAAAGATATAGAGGGGATGAAAGCGACTGCGGCATTAAAGGCCGCAGATAGGAATCCGTATTCCTGGAACATGGATTATATCCCGTATGACGACGACAGCGGATATGAGGCAAGGTTCTATAAGTGCGGGATATGCGTGCTTATGAAAGAATACGGATACTTTGATCTCGTTCCGGCCATGTGTCATCTGGACTATACGATGAGCGAACTGGGAGGTGCCACGAACTTCGTCAGGGAGTACACACTTGCATCAGGCGGACCGTATTGTGATTGCGGGTATAAAAAGAGGAATGCGTGATGAAACGATTACAGTTTAACGTAGAAACAGATGGATTTTACGGAACATGGTATGAAAATCAGAAAAAATCTGAGTATGCCATGATAGGATTATTTGGCGATGATCCCAATGATTATATGGCAAAATGCGGAGCAAAATGGCTTCACAAGCATGGGGTGAATTGTATGGCCATGTCTCCCGGCAAGAAGGATTACAGCCATGTAAACTGTCCGCTTGAGAGGATAGAAACAGCTATAAAATGGTTAAAAGAACATGGAAATAAAAAGATCGGTATCATGGGTATGTCAACAGCCGGGATGCATTCATTGGCAGCGGCCTCGTACTTTCCTGATATAACTCTGACCTTCGGAATAACTGCAAGTGATTTTGTATGGCAGGGATTCGAACAAGGGAAAAAGGATGGATGTAAAGAGTGGCCGGTTCCGAATGCCTCCACATTATCGTGGAAAGGAGAACCTCTTCCATATATGCCTTTTGTATATCAGCATCCTGAGTATTGGCAAAAAATACAGGAGGAAACAAAAGGATCAGGTGATTTTATCCGATCTACAAATCTGTTTATAGATTCTGAAAAAGCCAGACCTCATACCGAAGAGGAAATGATAAAGATCGAAAATATTCACGGAAAACTGATTCTTGTCGGAGCCGATGATGATGGTTTATGGGAAGCAGGCAAATATGTGAGACGTATGGATGAACGGCTGAAAAACAGACCGCATAATTGCGAGTATGAAGCTGTGGCTTATAAATATGGCACACACTTTGTGTTGCCCGAGGGTTTATTGCGGATCGCCTTACCTGTAGGACTTAAATTCGTATTACGCTTTATGTTTAAGTCTGCCAAGGAGCATCCTGATGAGTGTGAGGAAACAAGAAAGGATATCGACAGGAGATTTTCAAAAGCAATAAAAGAATGGATTGAGGAGAATTGAGTCATGAACGACGAATATGAAATGCAGATATCGGATGCGCGTTGGTGGTCGTATGATATTCCGGGTAATATAGGATGGATAATCTGGATCGTATGCACCGTAAAAACCCTTAAGAAAAGAGTCGATACGTTTTCGGCAATATCCGTTATCCCCGGCATTCTCATGATAGTAGGGGTAATTGAACTTATCTGCGAGAGAATACAGATACTTGGGCGTATCCTCCCGAAAAAGAGAGTTATCCGTGGATTTGGGGCACTGACCATTGGAGGTGCTTTAGGAATACCGGTATCATTAGCAGGCATGGTAAAAACCGAAGATAAGAAAAGATATGCATGGATGCTGACGGGAGCGGTGTTATGCTCTGTCTTTGCAGGACTATGTTATAAGGGTTACAAGAAGAAATAGTTGCTTTGTCAGATGGGAGTCAGTGAGATGAAGATAGTACTTATCATAGCCGGTATAGGGCATCTGATCTGCGGCATCACGGATTGTATGCTGGGCTATACCAAAGATGGAAGATTTGATTTTTCGGATATAAAAGACAATGCAAAGATGCAGAAGACCTTTTCGTCGATGTCGTTGAAGCAGGTGGTTCTGGCAATGTTCATTGGAGTGTTTGCATTGTTTATGGCAAGTTTCGGGTATATTGAGATTAGCAGGTGGATGTCAGAGACATCACCTGTGATCGGGCGTATTATGCTTATTGCAGCCATGTTCTTTATGGTTTTGATCTCGGCACACCATGTCTTATGCGGAGCGGTGGAGTGGTTCTATGTAAAACTGGGAAGAACGGAAGAGGCACTGAAAGCTGTTACTGATTTTTTTAAGAGCACGATCATAGCAGCTGTAGCTTATGTGGGACTACTGGTATTTGTTGTTTTGCTTTTTATCCTTGTATTAACAGGAAAGACTGCCTTACCGAGATGGGCGTGTGTTTTCAATACACTTCCGGCATTTCTGATATTGGCTCCGACTAAGGTGCCCGCAAAAGGAAATATTGCTAATGCATTTATGTTTTTGGGATTGCTTTTTTTATTATAGGGTTAGTGGATGTAACAATCCGCTTGAAGAGTATATTCACATACATATTGGCAAGGATAATAAGGAGATCACATAGATGAAATATAAACCTGCGATATGGCTTTTTATGACGAGCCGGCTAAAGAAGGGACTGCCTACATGCTGGCCGAGAGAGGATATAGGGAATCTGCTTGCAAAAGCAAAGCCGATCTATAAGGATCTTCTGTCAAGGATGAAAGGTATCAGGGACAATAATCCGATGGCGAGTAACATTACGATGTCCTTTGTGATCATTTCCATATGGCTCGCTTCAGAACGAAAGATCACACCTGATCAGATGAGTGAAGTTATGAAGATCGCGCTTAACTGGAAGCCTATGAAAGTGTTTTGCGGCATGATAGACATGAACACCGATAAGGGAATCAGAAGTTTTGGGAAGATGATGCACAAGAACGCTGATTGGGCGGCAAGTCATCCGGAGGATACGAACAACTGGGACTTCAATTTTGACGAAAATCTGCATAAGGACGGGTTCTATTATCACTTTACGAGATGCCCGATAGCGGACTTTTGTAAAGAGTACGGGTATGAAGAGATCAATCCTGTGCTGTGCAACATTGATTTCATAACGATGTCCATGATGCATTCACGGCTGATCAGGGAACACACGGTAGCTGAAGGAGCGGGTATCTGCGATTACTGGACGGTAGGTGATAAGATAGCGGATCCGCAGTAAAGGAAGGGAGAGAATCATGGATTTAAAATTCGGAGACATTCAGGAAACAGCTCTTATCCCGCTTGCGATCAAGGCGAGTGAGACGGCAAGACCAAATGCCAGGATCAAAGACCAGAAGGCGAAAGAGATCATAGACACTCTCGGGGTGGATGTGAGCAAATTTGACCCATTTTTATCACATGAGGGCGTTGTAGCACGAACTATCATGTATCGCGATGAATTAAAAAGGCTTATCGGTAAGTACCCGGAAGCCTTGTGCATCAATCTGGGCTGTGGATTCGATGACAAGTTTTCACAGGTTGATAACGGGAAGATCACGTGGTTTGATGTGGATCTGCCCGACCAGATTGCCGTCAGGCGCAAGGTTTATGAGGACAGGGAGCGCTGCACTATGCTTGACGGAAGCGCTCTTGAAGGGGAGTGGACAAAGAACCTTCCGAAAAACGACATGACGATCGTTGTCATGGAAGGTGTGCTTGAATATTTTTCAAGGGAGCAGGTTAAGACCTGCCTGAACATGCTTTGCGACAGTTTTCCCCACGGATATCTGCTTGCGGAATTGCATTCTCCTTTTCTTGAAAAGCATGGTGCTCACCATGATGCGGTAAAGAATACAAACGCCACCTTCGGATGGGGAACGAAATCGGGCAAGGAATATCTTCCATTGGAACCGCGCCTTGGCTTTGTATCCGAAAGGAGCTACAACGAGGAGATGAAGAAATACTCAATACGCGGGAAGCTGTTTGCGATCGTAGGTAAAAACATCAACAACAGACTCGCTGTGTTTAAGTGGTAGTCGAGGTATTGTAAATGCTGTTAAGTGTTTTATTTGGTCTTATAGGAATAGTGCTTCTTACTGCGTTTTGTCTGATCGGAGCTTTTCTGGTGCCGCAGAATGCATATTGGTTCATGACACCGAAAGCAATCGCGATATTAGAAGAATACGGGATCAGCAGAAAATTTAGCCGGAGGGATAAGATCATTCTGGGAGTTCTGATGACTCTGGTAGGGATCGGATATATAGTGATGATCATATTTGCAGGCAAACAGGGCGTGGCTGCCGGTATGGATTTCTGGCATCTTGCCTTGCGGTTTTTAATATTCTTTTGGATGATATCCATTTTCGATGCCATCGTCCTGGATTGGTGGATGTTTACCAGGACTGATCTGTTCGGTATCTGGATAAAGAAAAAGACGGGAAAGACTCCTGAAGTGTGGCGCGTTGATCCCCAGTGGGACGGGAAAGAGATACATAAGCTCGTGATTGAAGTATTTGTATCAGCATTATTGGCATGGATTTTTCTGAAAGTAGGATAAAAACTGATGAATAACAAGACAAAGAATATATGGGCACTCATATGCGGCGTTCTCGGATGCCTGTGCTATGGCGGTGGGGATTGGCTGATGATGTACGGTGATCCGGCACATACGGGTAAGCTCGTGTGGTTGAGCATAGGAACGGCACAAATTCCTCAATGGAGATACGTGCTTGCAATGGCACTCGCCTTTCCGGGGATCATTTTCTATGGCATAGCCCTTTTTGCAGTACAGGAATATATCAGGGATGAAAAGCATAAAAAAGTATATCATTACCTGAACGCCTTCGGGCTTACACCGTGGATCGCACTTCATCTGATCTATGTTGTAATCTTGAGCCTGTTTGCATGGCTTAACAATAATGGCTTTTCACGGGATGCTGTCACGATATGCGAAGCACTGTTCGCCAATTTCTCGTGGCTTGTACCTGTAAGTGAGGCATTGATGCTCCCTGTATTTCTGTATTGGTTTTACCTTCAGGTTACCGGGAAGACAAGGTTCAGAAGAGCCATGGCATTCACAAATGTGCTGGTCATATTTGCCATCTTAAAGACGATAGCATCATTTATGCCGGAAAGCGCGTTCAGACTCGGATTTATGAACGGCCTTATGAGCGAGAGCATGATCATATGGTTTATCCTGATTCTTTTGGGAGTCGGTATAGAATGCGAAAATTTACAATGATACAAAAAACATGCGGGTGGGAGCATGCATATAGGATGATAGTTGAAAAGAACGGCAGAGGTGATGAGTGTTGTGATTTTTGCTTCAGGATACCCTAAAAGAAAAAAAGATCAATGAGGACAAAAAGCAGAGAGGTAGACAAATGTTGAAAAATTATATGAAGGAAGGGCAGAAGCTTCCGCTGTTCGGAGTAGGACCATATATTGTTTACGGAATTGCGATGGTAAATGTAATAGGGATCATTCTATTTGGATATGTTTTCAAGCTCGGGATACTGGATAAACCATGGATATATGTCTTCCGTATTGTTGGGATAATGTTTATTGTTCTGGGCGGCGTTGTTTGGTTTATCGGAGCGCTGCGCTCTGATATGGATGAATCCATAACAGAGAATAAGCTGCAGACCAAAGGCATATACGCATGGGTAAGAAATCCGATGTACAGCGGCTGGTGGATATTGTTATCGGGTATAACGTTTATGTGGCATAATGCGTGGATGCTGATACTTCCGGTCATCGACTGGATGATCATGACTGTGGCATTGATATGTACGGAGGAAAAATGGCTGCATGATCTGTATGGAAAAGAATATGATGACTATAAAAAGCAAGTCAACAGATGCATCCCGTGGTTTCCGAGAAAAGACAGGGGGAGCGTGTAAGCATGATTATCACAGCGGTTGCGGTCGGAACCAGGGGTGATGTAAACCCGCTTGCTGAGCTCGGCGAAGAAATGATAAGAAGGGGACATGGGTTCAGGATACTTACATCCGAAGCTTTCCGAACCCTCATAGAAAGCAAGGGTGTTACATTCATAAAGCTTGATACCGATGCGGATCATGTAATGAAATATCTGGTCACTGACTATAAGACGAGCCTTGATTTTGCAAAGGGAATGTTCCGGCTTAAAAAGGAGAATCCGGGATTTATGGAACAGACACTTAACGCAATAAAAGGTTCTGACCTTGTTATGTATGGAACCTGTGCGGCATTTGCCAGACACGCTGCAGAGTATCTGAACATACCCTGTGCACGGATCTTCTACAGTCCCATGGATCCTACAAGACAGTATTCACTTTATTCTGATGAGTACGATTCGGATAAAGTGCTTAAGAGTTATGACGGACTTCCTCAGGGTATGAGCCTTATGACGATGATAGCCCTTAACGGATGGAGATGCTCGGTCGGACTTCCAAGATGGAGGATCAGCAGCAGATATACGGAGATGAACGGCAGAAAAGTACTTACGTTTTATCCGACAAGTAAGGTCTTAATGCCTCCGGATCCCGCATGGGGTGACCCTATACATGTGACGGGATACTGGTACCATCCCGAAGAAGCGGCAGGTGATTATGAAGAACCGAAGGAACTTACAGATTTTCTGGGATCGGGAAAAAAACCGGTATTTGTAGCTTTCGGAAAAGCGGAATCTCCGGAACTTGCCAGATTGCAGCTGCTGACACTCGATGCATTAAAAAGAACAGGGATAAGGGCTATAGTTCAGGCGTTCCAGATAACGGAAAAAGAAAGGGTAAACACGGATAAGCTGTTCTTCATAGATGCCGTACCGTATCCGTATATATTTGAAAAAGTGAGGGCAGTGGTGCATCATGGCGGGAACACGACAAACGGAATGGGGCTGAGGGCAGGATTGCCCACGCTTGTCATTGCGCTTGCGCTTGACCAGTACTTTTACGGCAGAATGGATAATCGCATAGGATGCGGACCTGAACCGTTGTATATACGTAAGAAACTATGCAGTACTGATGAAATAGCCGGAGCCCTGGAGGATCTGGTAAGCGGAAGATATGATGCGAAAGCACGGGATATTTCACGGATGATCAGGGAAGAAAATGGTGTAGTTACGGCGGCAGACTCTATAGAAAAATATGTTTCCGAATAAGAAATTCAAGAATTCCTTGAGGAGGATAAAAAATGCTTTTAACATTGTTTCTTGCGATCATATTCTGCGCAGCGATAACGCTTATGCTTATTTCGGCAGTTGTGTTTATCAAGGATAAGAAACTGTTTTCTTCCGCTCCAAAGGAGGCATTGGAACTTGTGATAGACAGAAAGCAGGAGGAATTCTACGGAGCCCGGAAGATTGGCTGGACTTTAATGGTAATAAGTATGCTCATGATACTTGGAGTTGGTGTAACCTCGATATGGGATGGTTTCAGGAGCGGTTTTACATTCTGGCAGTTCTTTTTGAGATTTGTTCTGATCTTTACGATATATAAGATCTATGACATGATTTTCTTCGATTATTTTCTTCTTTGTAAATACTTCTTTTTTCAGACATTCATTCCTGAAGTCACTCCGGTATATACAAACAGAAAATACGGCTATAACATCAAAAGCCAGCTGCTGAAGCTGATCGTCATATTCCCGGCGGCATCAGCTATCGCAGCCTGGGTGTGCACGTTGTTTTAGGGCATAGAGTGGAGGGAAAATGAGACTATATACGTTAAAAAGAGGTTCCGAAGAATGTGTTGCAGTACAGATTGCAGATGGCGGGATCATATCTCTTGAGACACTTGGTATCAGCGTGCTCGATATGAATGATCTTATCCGCAGGTACGACGGATTAAGGGATTCCATAATAAAAGCTTACGATGAATATAACGGTGATGGTGCAGAGGAGTCCGGTTACAAGATCATCGCACCGGTTCCTGTACCGGCACAGGATATTATCTGTCTGGGTGTGAATTACAGAGAGCATATTGAAGAAACCGTAGATGTGCTGGATTTTACCAAGAAAACAGATACTGTCTATTTTTCAAAGCGTGTTAATAGGGTGAATGATCCGGAGGGAATCATTCCGGCATATGATTTTGTGGACAGCCTGGATTATGAGGTGGAGCTGGGCGTGATCCTGAAAAAGGATGCGCTGGATATATCGGTGGAAGAGGTTGCTGATCATATTCTCGGATACACGATCATAAATGATGTCAGCGCCAGGAATCTGCAGTTTATGCATCAGCAATGGTACAGAGGAAAGAGCCTTGACGGATACACTCCGATGGGACCTTGCATCGTTACGGCTGATGAGATAGACGATGCGCATAATCTCGATATAAGGTGCTTTGTGAACGATGAGCTACGACAGGAGAGTAACACGGCTTGTATGATCACTACTATAGAAGAAGCGGTTTCCGAATTGTCACAGGGGATGACACTTAAGGCCGGAACGATCATTGCGACAGGAACTCCGGGGGGCGTTGCCATGGGGATGAAACCACCGGTTTACCTGAAAAAGGACGATGTGATCCGTTGTGAGATCCGGGGAATCGGAAAACTTGTAAACAGAGTGGGGGAGAAATGATTGTTATAAAGGTTATTATAGAAGGTCTTGGATTAGGATTTCTGCTGTATCTGATATGCGCTATCGGCATAAGAAACGGTGCTGTGGGAATGGTTCATCTGTATAGCAGCGAGGTTCAAAGCCGCGTGATAAAAAATGGCCTCACCACTGCAGAAGAGATAAGAAAAAGGAGCATTCTGTTTAAATGCGTATGCATCCCGGGGTATTTCATTTATGTCCTTGTCTGCGTGTATGCAATAAACGGAGCAAGAGGGTTCTTCAATGGATTCTGGCAGATGTTTGCTATTTTGTCCATCATGAATGTGATCGACAGGATCCTTGTAGACGGATATTGGGTAGGTCATACGGAGGCATGGAATATTCCGGGCACGGAGGATCTGAAACCGTATATCACATCAAATGATAAAAAGAAAAAGTGGTTTGCGGGGACAGTTGGGATGGCGATCATTTCCGCTATCCTTTCGGGGATTATGTATATGATTCTATAAGGACAAGGCGGTAGAAAGAAAAAATGATCAACTCAGCTTTGTCTCCGAAAGAAGCTACAACGAAGAGATGAAGAAATACTCAATACGAGGAAAACTGTTCGCAATCGTAGGCAAGAACATCAACAACAGGCTTGCGGTATTTAAATGGTAGGAGAATGAAAACATTTAACGATATCGGAATTGATAAAGAATAGACTGGGACAGGATCAGCCATCTGATGAGGATAGGGCTGGTCGCAGGGATCATGGTTCTGATCGGGGATATGCTCCTTGGGTGGGGAGTCAGTGATCCGGCGCTTAGCGGTGTTGCGCGTAAATTGTCGGCCTATGATACGCTTCCGGATTCAAGGATATTATGGTCAGCATTTTTGGGTTTTATCGGGATCCCACTGGAAGGGTTGTGTTATTTTGCCATTTACAGACTTATCGCGCCTTATTCGGAGAAATACGCGCATATGTATCGCGCGGGAATCATCGGGTATATAGCCTTTGGGGGCTGCGGAGTTCATGTTCCTTGCCTGGCGGTTGTGTTTTTCTATAAATATATGTTGCAGACAGCTCCCGATAAGGCCGTAGAACTGACAATAAGATATGGGACATACTTCCTGCTTCCGGGGACCATTGCATTTCTGATATTTTTCACTGTTCAGAGTATCGCCCACATATGTGCATTTGTGAACCTTTGGGGACGGGGTTAGTGGCTCACAAACCTGCATCTCGGATTTCAATTCAGCCTATTTAGCCGTAGTTGGATAAGAGCAAGTATGCTACAATGATAAAGAAGCTAAATGATTTTTAAATCTTATGAAAGGGCTTGACAGTTATGATTAAGGAGTGCATAATCTCGACCGACCGACCGACCGACCGACCGACCGACCGACCGACCGACTGCGCTCTTTTTGAAGTAATTTATTATATTGATACAGGATGATACCTGCGCGAGAGGATAGAAATATCCTCTTGTCGCATTTTTTTTGTTTATCAGGTAATGGAGAGAGGAGAAACGAATGAAAAAAATAAAAAGGCTTTTAGCAATGCTGCTGACACTGATACTCTGTATGGGTGAGTTGTGGACTACAGGGATTACTGTGTTTGCAACTGATAATGAAGAAAACGCGGGGGGAGATAGTGACGTAC
>ATWC01000027.1 GCA_000421045.1 Lachnospiraceae bacterium NK4A179 | reverse complement strand
CAGCGCTTGGCAACATCAAAGTCTGACAGGACTTTGATGTTCCGCGGTGTGAGCGCTCGCTTGCGAAGGGTTTAGGAAGGAATACATATCACCGCGCAAGCTCTGCAACATAGAGTAGACTACAGCGCATCGAATAATCATAGAAAGGAAGAACTAAATCATGCACGAAGAGTGCGGTGTTTTCGGAGTTTATGATCTTGATGGAGGTGATGTGTCAGGGACCATTTATTATGGGCTGATGTCACTTCAACACAGAGGTCAGGAGAGTGCAGGTATTGCGGTAAGCGATACCAATGGGGAAAAGTGTAAGGTCAGATTTTTTAAGGATATGGGCCTTGTAAACGAAGTGTTCACACAGGAAAACATGAGTAACCTCCGTGGGGACATAGGTGTGGGACATGTGAGATATTCCACTGCCGGTGCAAGCAGCAGAGAGAATGCAGGTCCGCTTACGATCAATTATGTGAAAGGGACACTGGCGCTTTCTCATAACGGAAATCTTACAAATGCAGATGAGCTTCGCGAACATCTAAGCCTTACGGGAGCTATCTTTCAGACAACTATAGATTCAGAGGTCATAGCATATCTCATTGCGAGGGAAAGGCTTAAGACCGGAAGTGTGGAAGAGGCTGTCTCGCTTGCGATGAAAGAACTGAAAGGGGCGTATTCGCTTGTGATAATGTCTCCCAGGAAACTTATCGGAGCCAGGGATCCGTACGGGTTCAGACCTCTTGTGCTTGGAAAGAAAAAGAATGCATATATCTTTGCGTCCGAAACATGTGCTTTGGATATGGCGGGTGCAGAGTATATAAGGGATGTGGAACCGGGTGAGATAGTTACTGTTACGCAGGATGGCCAGATACTCTCTGACCGATCAGGATGCATAGAAAAGAAAAAGCAGGGACATTGCATATTTGAATATATCTATTTTGCAAGACCGGATTCTACGCTTGATGGCATAAGTGTATATGATGCAAGGATGAAAGCAGGCGCATTTCTGTATGAGGATTCACCGGTTGAGGCTGATATAGTCGCAGGTGTTCCCGAATCGGGAAATATTGCGGCACTGGGCTTTTCAAAAAGATCCGGGATTCCCTACAGCCAGGTGCTGTTTAAAAATTCATATGTGGGACGCACGTTTATAAAGCCCGCCCAGACAGAGCGTGAGATGGGCGTGACAGTAAAGCTTGGAGCATTGAAGCATGCTGTTGAAGGAAAGCGTGTGGTTCTTATAGATGATTCGATAGTACGTGGGACCACATCATTCAAGATCGTTAAGATGCTTAAGGATGCGGGAGCGAGAGAAGTTCATATGCGTGTGAGTTCTCCGCCTTTTCTTTGGCCGTGTTTTTTCGGAACTGATGTGCCCGGTAGAAAAGAGCTTATAGCATTTAACCGGTCACTCGAAGAGATAAGAAATATCGTCGGTGCAGATACGCTCGCATATTTGAAGGAAAACAGGTTAAGTGAACTGGTTGATGGAAGATTAAGTATCTGTGAAGGCTGTTTTACCGGAAAGTATCCTGAGGAGGTAAAAGGTTTTGAGTGTTAAATATGTTTTTGTATGCGGAGGTGTTGTATCAGGTCTCGGAAAGGGAATAACAGCTGCATCGCTTGGAAGACTTCTTAAGGCAAGAGGTGTAAAGGTTACGATGCAGAAGTTCGATCCTTATCTGAATATGGACCCGGGAACCATGAATCCAATTCAGCATGGAGAAGTCTTTGTTACCGATGACGGTACGGAGACGGATCTTGATCTGGGGCATTATGAACGTTTTATCGATGAGAGTCTGAACAGAAATTCCAATGTCACAAGCGGAAAGGTATACTGGTCAATCCTTCAGAAGGAAAGAAGGGGAGATTTTGGAGGCCATACCGTACAGGTTATCCCTCATGTTACAAATGAGATCAAAGACCGGTTCTACAGAAATAATACCGATGGTGATACCCATGTTGCCATAATTGAAGTGGGAGGAACTGTAGGTGATATAGAATCTCAGCCTTTTCTTGAAGCTATAAGACAGTTTCAGCATGAGGTGGGACCGGAGAATTCGATGCTTATCCTCGTATCGCTCCTTCCTTATCTGAAGTGTTCCGGAGAATTAAAGACCAAGCCTACGCAGGCGGCCGTAAAGACCATGCAGGGAATGGGACTGCAGCCGGATGTCATAGTCTGCAGGAGCGAAGTTGATTTTGATGATGAAGTGAAAGATAAGATAGCACTTTTCTGCAACATTCCTTCAGAGCATGTTCTGAAGAACCTGGATCTTAAGTTCCTGTATGAAGCTCCGCTTGCCATGGAGAAAGAGCATCTTGCCGAGGTGGCCTGCAAATGCCTGGGGCTTCCCTGTCCCGAACCTGATCTTTCGGATTGGAAGCATATGATAGATACTCTTTACAATATGAACAAATCCGTTACGGTAGCACTGGTCGGAAAATATACCCAGCTTCATGATGCATATATCAGCGTAGTTGAAGCGCTTAAGCACGGAGGCATAGCGGCCGGAACAAAAGTTGATATCAAATGGATAGATTCCGAAGAGGTGACTGCCGAAAATGTAAGTGTGATGCTTGCGGATGCGGATGCACTGCTTGTGCCGGGCGGTTTCGGTGACAGAGGCATATCCGGTATGTTGTGCGCTATAAGATACGCCAGGGAGAAAAAGCTTCCTTTTCTTGGGATATGCCTTGGAATGCAACTTGCTATCATAGAATTTGCCAGGAATGTGATCGGTTATCGTGATGCGGATTCGATAGAGTTTAATCCGGATACGGCACATCCTGTAGTGGCATTCCTGCCGGATCACGGGGCAACGGACGATCTGGGAGGGACACTGAGGCTTGGAGCATATCCGTGCGATCTAAAGGAAAAAAGTCTCGCACACCGTCTGTACGGCCTTACTTCGATAAGCGAGCGTCACAGGCACAGATATGAGGTAAATAACGATTACAGAGAGGTTCTGACTAAAAAGGGGCTAAACCTGTGCGGACTTTCTCCGGATGGACGTATCGTTGAGATGATAGAGCTGCCGGAGCACCCGTTCTTTATCGCAACCCAGGCCCATCCTGAGTTCCGCTCCAGACCAAACCGTCCGCATCCCTTATTTGCGGGCCTTATTGCAGCAGCGATCGGGAGAAAACAGTAAAAAATCTGTTTATGCAGTATAACGCATGTTTCCTTTATAATCCCGTACAAAGATGCTATCATAACAAAACAATGTATCGGGACAAAAACATTCCCGGGAAAAAGGAGACGAAATGACCAGGAAATACAGTAAGGAAGACATTCTCCGTATTGCGGAGGAAGAGAATGTTGAGTTCATACGACTTCAGTTCACTGACGTGTTCGGAAATTTAAAGAACATTGCCATAACTGATGATCACCTCAAGGACGCACTTAACAATAAGTGTATGTTCGATGGTTCATCCATTGAAGGGTTCGCCAGAATAGAGGAATCCGATATGTATCTTCATCCGGATCCGGACACAATGGAGATATTCCCCTGGAGGCCCCAGCATGGAAAGGTTGCAAGACTTATCTGTGATGTGTATGACACAAGCGGAAATCCTTTTGAGGGTGATCCCAGATATGTACTTAAGCGTGCCATAAAGGATGCTGCTGATCTGGGCTATACACTCAATGTAGGTCCGGAGTGTGAGTTCTTCCTGTTCCAGACAGACGAAAATGCACAGCCCACAACAGTCGCATATGAGAGAGCAGGCTACTTTGATCTGGGCCCTGTGGATCTTGGAGAAAATGCAAGAAGAGACATGGTACTCACTCTTGAAGATATGGGCTTTGATATAGAAGCATCACATCATGAGTGTGCACCTGCACAGCATGAGATAGATTTCCGTTATGATGAGGCTCTTAAGACAGCCGATAATATCATGACATTCAAGCTTGCAGTAAAGACGATCGCAAGACGTCACGGACAGCATGCAACATTTATGCCCAAGCCTAAGTATGGAACTGCAGGTTCCGGAATGCATCTTAATCTTTCACTCTCAAAGGGTGGAAAAAATATATTCCAGGATCCTAAGGACGAGTATGGTCTGAGTCAGGAAGCATACTATTTCATGGGCGGTATCATGAAGCACATGAAGGCTATGACTGCGATCATGAACCCTCTTGTAAACTCATACAAGCGTCTTGTGCCCGGTTATGAGGCTCCGGTTCATATCGCATGGAGTGCAAAGAACAGAAGCCCGCTCATACGTATCCCCTCAGCAAGGGGTGAGGGAACAAGAGTCGAGCTCAGAAGCCCTGATTCAGCTGCAAATCCGTATCTTGCTATAGCTATCGCTCTGGCAGCAGGACTTGACGGTATCAAGAACAAGATCAAGCCGCCTGCTCCTGTAAGCCGCAATATCTTTGAAATGACAGAGAGCGAGAGAAAGAAAGCAAAGATCGAATCACTTCCCACAAATCTTCTTGATGCCGTTGAGGCACTTGAGAAGGACAAGGTTATCATGGAAGCGTTAGGTCCTCACATTGCGCCTCTTTATGTAAGTGCAAAGAAGCGTGAATGGGGCATGTACAGTGAGCAGGTTACCCAGTGGGAGATCGATCGTTACTTATATAAGTACTGATACTGAAGCATATGACAAATCTGATAGTTCTGTTTAGCAGACAGGATGAAGCTCTGGGAATCCGTTCTCTTTTTGTAAGAAACGGATATGATGTCGCTTCCGTATGTGTACTTGGAAGTCAGGCGCTGCTTGCGGCGCAGGAACTTGAAAGCGGAATAATAATATGTGGCCATAAGTATCCCGATATGATCTATACAGATCTGAGGGATGAACTTCCGGCCGCGTTTGAAATGCTTCTTGTGGCACCCGCCGGGATCATCACTGAAAAAGAAGATTCAAATATAGTTACAGTTATGATGCCTGTGAAAGCAGGTGAACTTGTTGCGACTCTCGGGATGATGGTAAGTGAACGCGAGAACCGCAGGAAGAAAAAAGGACCTGTTGTACGTTCTGATAAAGAAAAGGCTATCATCAATGAAGCAAAGGCTCTTCTCATGGACAGAAACAACATGACGGAGAGTGAGGCTCACAGGTATATGCAGAAGCTCAGTATGGGTAACGGCACGGGACTTACCGAAACAGCGCAGATGATACTGACATTGATGGATGAGCATTGGAGGTAAGTATTAAATGCATTTTGTAAAAATGGAAGGTTGCGGCAATGATTACGTTTATGTTGACGGAGCGACCGAGCAGATAAAGGATAAGGCAGAACTTGCCAGACGCATCAGTGACAGACACTTTGGCGTCGGAAGTGACGGCCTTATTTTTGTTAATCCGGGAAAACAGGCTGAATTCGAAATGGAAATGTATAATTCCGACGGTTCCAGATCTGAAATGTGCGGAAACGGTATAAGGTGTGTTGCCAAGTTTGCATATGACAGAGGCCTTACAAAGAACACTACGCTTACGATAGAAAGCTTCGGTTCGGTAAAAACGCTGGAGCTTCATCTGGGTAAGGATGGAAAGACAGAAAGCGTTACCGTTGATATGGGAGTGCCTATCCTCGAACCTGAAAAGGTTCCCGTAATACCGAATGATAAAAATGCTAAAGCAGTCATAGATGAAGAAATAGAAGTGCTTGGGAAGACCTGGAGGATGACCTGCGTATCAATGGGGAATCCGCATGCTGTCTTTTTTGTACCGGACAATGATTATGATGATTTTGAAAAGATGGGACCGGCATTCGAAAAGCATGAAAGATTTCCGAAACATGTGAATGCTGAATTTGTAAAAGTTATTGATGACAGCCATATAGATATGCGTGTATGGGAACGCGGAACGGGTGAGACCCTTGCCTGCGGTACCGGGACATGTGCATCTGTGGTTGCATGCATATTGAACAATAAGACCGGAAGAAAAGTCAATGTAAAGCTTCGGGGCGGATACATTGATATCGAATGGAAAGAAGATGGTCATGTTTTCATGACAGGCCCCGCCACAACAGTATTTGAAGGAGACATCGATGTTTACGGCAAATGGAGATTATCTTAAACTTCGCGGCAGTTATCTGTTTTCAACAGTAGCAAGGAAACAGAGAGAGTATGAGGCGTCACATCCGGACAGAAAAGTCATAAAGCTTTCTATAGGTGATGTGACACTTCCGATAGCACCTGCGATCACAGAGGCTATGCACAAGGCTGTTGATGAAATGGCTACGGCAGAAGGCTTTCACGGTTATGCACCTGATCTGGGATATGAATTCTTAAGAAAGGCAGCAGCCGATAATGACTACAAGGCAAGAGGCTGTGATATATCGCCGGATGAGATCTTTATTTCTGACGGTGCAAAGGGAGATTGCGGAAATATACAGGAGATTTTTTCAAAGGAATGCAGGGTTGCGGTTTGCGATCCGGTATATCCTGTATATGTTGATACAAATGTAATGGCAGGACGTGCAGGTACTTTTAATGAACAGACAGAGACATGGTCTGATCTTATTTATATGCCCTGTA
This sequence comes from Lachnospiraceae bacterium NK4A179, assembly GCA_000421045.1. Lineage (GTDB taxonomy): Bacteria > Bacillota > Clostridia > Lachnospirales > Lachnospiraceae > NK4A136. Next base: position 38,345 of record ATWC01000027.1, on the reverse strand, counting down.
CTGCAGAGAATGGTTTCATGCCGGAGATACCTTCCGAGACACCGGATATCATATATCTCTGCTTCCCTAACAATCCTACCGGAGGCGTCATTACAAAGGATGCTCTGCAGAAATGGGTTGATTATGCAAATAAGGTTAAGGCTGTGATCATATATGATGCGGCTTATGAAGCATATATATCAGATGCCTCGATCCCTCACAGCATTTACGAATGTGAAGGAGCAAGGACCTGTGCCATAGAGATCCATTCATTCTCAAAGAATGCAGGATTTACGGGTGTACGTCTCGGCTATACGGTTGTGCCTAAGGATCTTAAGTCGGGAGATGTTATGCTGCACTCATTATGGGCAAGAAGACACGGAACAAAATACAATGGTGCACCGTACATAATACAGAGAGCCGGAGAAGCAGTTTATTCCGAAGAGGGAAAGAAGCAGCTTAAAGAGCAGGTTGCATATTATATGAAGAATGCTGCCTACATCCTTGATGGATTAAAAGAGGCAGGATACGAAGTATACGGCGGAAAAAATGCGCCTTATATATGGCTTAAGACACCTGATGGGATGAGCAGTTGGGATTTCTTTGATATGCTTCTTGAAAGAGCTAATGTGGTCGGAACACCGGGATCGGGCTTCGGACCCAGCGGCGAGCATTATTTCAGACTCACCGCTTTCGGAAGCTATGAGAATACTGTTGCAGCGGTAGACCGCATTAAGAAGATGCAATAGTATCCTTTAGAGCCCATTGTTTCTTGATTATTCCGGAAATTTTCTGAAAAGTATCAAGAGTGATCTCAAGATCTTCATGGGGGATGGTGCGTTTGATCTTTGCAAAGGTCTCTCGCATCTCCTCTTTTTCTTTATCGATTCGTTTAATGCCACCATCGGTAAGAACAACGTAAGTGCCGCTCTTATCTTCTTTTGTGAGCCAGAGCACATAGCCCTTGTCCTGTACGGACGTTATCATTCTTGAGAGCATCTGCATGTCTACTCCCATGGATTCACCGAGTTCTCTCAGATATACGCGGTCATCATCTCTGCTTTTGCTTATATTTTGGATGTGACGCAGGAGTACGTAATCGGCTCTTTCCATTGAATGAAATACCCTGTCCATATCAAGTTCTTCACTGAAGAAATCTTCAATCTGTTCAAAGGTAATGCGTTTGGTTGTCAAATAGCGTATCCTCCTTTCGCTTTGTGTGCATCTTTATTAGTTTAACATAAAAATGGTATAATCTACAGATGGTAAATTTACACAAGGAGGTATTGAGAATATGAAAAAAACTGCTGTTTTCTATGCAGACGGATTTGAAGAAATCGAAGCACTGACTCCGGTGGATATACTCAGACGCGGCGGTGTGAATGTCGTTACTGTTTCGGTAATGGGAGACAGACTTATTCACGGTTCGCATGATATCGATATATATGCAGATATATGTATTGAAGAATTGGATTTTGATACTGTTGATATGATAGTGCTTCCGGGTGGAAAACTCGGACATCAGAATCTTGAAAAATGTGAGCTCCTGATGGATAAGGTAAAAGAGTTTGATAAAGAAGGAAAGTTTGTCGCAGCTATATGTGCTGCGCCTACTATACTCGGAAGGCTCGGAATATTAAAGGGAAGACTTGCAACATGTTACGGTGGAATGGAAGATGCACTCGAAGGTGCAGATCTTACAAAGGAACCGGTTGCAGTTTCGGATCATATCATCACATCAAGAGGTATGGGGACCAGCGTTGAATTTGGTCTTAAGCTGCTTGAAGTGCTGACAGATAAAACAAATGCTGATAAGATCGGAGCCTCTGTTATGGTTCCGGGAATGGGATGAGACTTAATTGAAAAGGCTTTTAAAATATCTTAAGGATTACAAACTTGAGTGCTTCCTGGGACCTCTCTTTAAACTCCTGGAAGCGACATTTGAATTGATAATACCGCTTGTTGTAAAGCGGATAGTAGATGTGGGCATACCGGGACATGATATGGCCTATATCGGCAAAATGGTCGGACTGATGCTGCTTTTTGCAGTTGTGGGTCTCGTGTGCGCACTGTCTGCACAGTATTTTTCTGCAAAAGCTGCGGTCAATTTTGCGGCCGGCGTGAAGAAGGATGTGTTCTCGCATCTTCTGTCTCTTTCATATTCAGAGATAGATACGCTCGGCACATCCACAATGATAACAAGACTTACAAGCGATATAGCATCTGTACAGGGCGGAGTGAACATGTTCCTCCGTCTTTTCCTGCGCTCTCCGTTTGTTGTGTTCGGCGCAGTTATAATGGCCTTTACCATAGACTTTAAGGCTGCACTTATTTTTGTGGCGGCAGTGATACTGCTTTCTATAGTTGTCTATGGCATAATGGCGCTTACTGCACCGAAATATCGTTCGATACAGGGAAGGCTTGATAAGGTAATGCTTTCGGCCAGATCGAACTTAAACGGTGTGAGGGTGATCAGGGCCTTCGGAACCGAAAAGAGAGAGTTTGATGAATTCAGCGAAAAGAATGATTCGCTTACTTCACTGCAGATAATTACGGGGCGTATTTCTGCGCTGATGAATCCTTTTACTTTTATCATCATAAATGCCGCGCTTATATATCTTTTATGGACCGGTGGGGTGGCAGTAGATACCGGCAGGCTTACACAGGGTGATGTTGTGGCTCTTGTGAATTACATGGGTCAGATACTTGTGGAGCTTGTAAAACTTGCAAATCTGATAGTGCAGCTCTCACGTGCCCTTGCTTGTGCTGACAGGATAGCTGATGTGCTCGATATGGAACCTTCAATGAAGGAAGGGGAGAAAAATGTGCCGGCAGCAGAGAACCCCTGCAGTGTTGAATTTAAAGATGTTTCCGTAAGATATGCGGGAGCTTCCGAAGAAGCGATAAGAGATATATCGTTTAAAGTTCCATCCGGAAGTACCGTGGGTATCATAGGCGGAACCGGTTCCGGAAAAACTTCGCTTGTAAATCTTATACCTCGTTTTTATGATACGGCAGACGGAAGTGTATTAATAGACGGAACAGATGTAAAGGATTATACATATGCATCACTCAGATCCAGGATAGCAGTGGTTCCCCAGAAGTCGGTTCTTTTTACGGGAACGATAAAAGACAACCTGCTGTTCGGACGTGAAGATGCATCGGATGAAGAGATAATAAAGGCTCTTAAAGATGCTCAGGCGTATGACTTTGTAATGGATAAGGATGGAGGTCTTGAGGCTGAGGTATCGCAGGGGGGAAGCAATTTTTCCGGAGGACAGAGACAGAGGCTCTGTATCGCAAGAGCTCTTATCAAACATCCCGGCATACTGATAATGGATGACAGTACTTCAGCACTTGATTTTGCCACGGATGCAGCGCTCAGGAAAGCCATAAAAGAAATGGATGATGCACCGACACTGTTTATAGTATCCCAGCGTACAGCATCCATAATGCATGCTGATATCATAGTTGTGCTTGATGAGGGCAGTGCTGTCGGAATGGGAACACATGAAGAACTGCTTGATACATGCAGCGTTTACAGAGAAATATACGAATCACAGTTCTGATCGGGAAATAATAAATGAAAGAAAATATAAGAATACTAAAAAGAATACTGAACTATATAAAGCCGTATATATTCTTTGTGGTGGCATCGATTTTTTTTGCAGCAGTATCGGCTACACTTTCACTTTTTCTTCCGGTGCTTACCGGTGATGCGGTGGATATGATAATCGGCAAAGGACAGGTTGACTGGAACGGACTTACGATAGTCCTTCTCAAGATGGCTTTAGTTGTCGCAGTTTCTGCCGCAGCCCAGTGGATACTCGGAGCATGCAATAATCATATTACATTTGGGACCGTAAGGGATATCAGGAAAGACGCTATGCGGCATATTAATGAGCTTCCGTTATCGTATCTTGACAGACATCCTACGGGCGAGACAGTAAGCCGCATCATAGCCGATGCAGATCAGTTCGCTGACGGTCTGCTCATGGGCTTCACGCAGTTCTTCACGGGAGTGATAACCATTATCGGAACACTTGTGCTTATGTTCATGTTAAGCCCTGCGATTACGCTTGTTGTGGTTGTACTCACACCTCTTTCGATATTTGTGGCTTCAGCCATTGCGAAGAGCACTTACAGATATTTCAAGAAACAAAGCGAAGTGCGTGCGGTACAGACGACCATAATTTCCGAAATGATAGAACAGGAAAAGATCGTTCAGGCTTTTGCATATGAAGACAGGGCAAGGCAGCGTTTTAATGCCAATAACTCGGAGCTTACCGGTGTTTCTCTGAAAGCATTGTTTGCTTCATCACTTACAAATCCTTCTACGCGTTTTGTGAATAACATGGTTTATGCTGCAGTTGCCGTATCGGGAGCGTATGCTGTTATAAAGGGACGCTTTTCCATAGGAAGTCTCACGGCATTCCTTACTTTTGCAACACAGTATACAAAACCGTTTAACGAGATATCAGGAGTGGTGACCGAGCTTCAGGGAGCTATTGCATGTGCCGGAAGGATATTTGAACTGATCGACGAGAAAGCAGAACTTCCTGATGCTGATGATGCGGTATTACTTGATGATGTAAAAGGAAATATCGATATAGATGATGTATGTTTCTCTTATACTGAAGATAAAAAGCTTCTTGAGAACGTAAACATCCATGCACATTCAGGTGAAAGGTTTGCGATAGTAGGCCCTACCGGCTGCGGAAAGACTACTCTCATAAACCTTCTGATGCGTTTTTATGACACGAAGAGCGGCAGCATAAAAGTTGATGATAAGGATGTAAAAAAGCTCACGAGGCATTCTCTCAGGACCAATTTCGGAATGGTGCTTCAGGACACCTGGCTTAAGCCCGGAACGATAAGGGAAAATATAATCATGGGAAAACCGGATGCTTCCGATGAGGAGATGATAAGGGCTGCAAAGAATTCACATGCGCATTCTTTTATAAAGCAGCTGCCTAATGGTTATGATACCGTGATCGGTGAGGACGGAGGCGCACTTTCACAGGGACAGAAACAGCTTATATGCATAAGCCGTGTTATGCTTGCCCTGCCTCCCATGCTTATACTTGATGAGGCTACAAGCTCGATCGATACCCGTACCGAGATACGTATTCAGAAAGCTTTTGCAACGATGATGAAGGGACGCACATCGTTTATCGTGGCTCACCGACTTTCGACAATAAAGGAAGCAGATTGCATACTTGTAATGAAGGATGGAAATATCATCGAACAGGGTAAGCACGAGGATCTTCTGAAACAGGAAGGATTTTACAGCAATCTGTACAGAAGTCAGTTTGAGGTGTGATATATGCCTTTGGACATGATGGAAAAAACGCCTGAAAAAAAATCGGTTGAGAAAAAATCGGAAGCGGCAGATGAAGAGCTGGATCTGGACAGTGGTTTTGACTACCACTACCTTGGAAAAAGAAACGCGGCAAGACACGCATCTTCCACGGTCGTATCGCAGACCGTTAAGACACCGCGCAGTATTCTGAAAATATATACTCCGCTTATCTTTTGCTGTGTGATAGTAATGATAGCCGTTGTGTTTCAGAAACAGGCGCAGAGAAAAGCTGAGATAGAAGCTGGCAGACTTCCTTCTGCAGATACAGTGATCATTACAATGGAACATGATGGAGAGATCACGGAAGTGAAGTTTAAGGATCTGATCTATTACATCAGAAAACTTGAGCTTGATGGTGAAAAAAGAGCACTGGCTTATGAACCGGAAAACAGTACAAAATACTGGAATCTTTATCTGGATGATGAGAACGGAAAAACGGGATATGTCAGTGATATAGCTGCAGGTACTGTAACAGACAGCTGTATAAGAGATGTTATATTTGCCCGACTTGCAGATGAAGCCGGCTTCAAAGCAGATCCTGACAGTATTTCCGATGCGGCATATGATGCCGGAGAAATGTATGATGATATCCCTGAAGATATAAGAAATACACTTGGCATTACTGAAGAAGATATAAACGCTTCGATACAGAAGGAACTGCTTGCACATCTTTATGTATTGAAACTTGCGGAAGATGATGTGAATAACAAAAGGGCATCATCAGCGATGCAGGCTGTAGAGCTGCAGTATGATACCGGTGGCGAGTATTACAGGCAGGTTAGAAAAGAGTATGTGATCACGGTGAATACCGAAGCCTGGGAAAAAGTTCATATAGGTTATGTGACCATAAACAGATAGATCGTTTGGAGGCGATGGATGATGAAAAGTGAAGAAATTATCAAAGACTTCTTTGACGGGACATCGTTTGATTCTTATGAATATCTTGGAGCACATGTTTCACGCTCAAAAACAGTATTCAGAACTTATGCACCCGCTGCATCGGGTGTGAATATCTTTGGCGATTTCAATGGCTGGACAGAAGAACCAATGAGCAGGGATGACAGGGGCTTTTGGAGTTTTGAATCAAAAAATGCAAAGGAAGGCCAGCTTTATAAGTATGTCATCTACGGACAGAACGGATACCGTATGGAACATGCCGATCCCTATGCGTTCGGTGCCGAGCTTCGTCCGGGAAGTGCTTCAAAGATAACGGATATTAATAAGTTTAAGTTTACCGATGAGGCCTGGATGAAAGCCAGAAAGGCCCAAGGGAAAGGGATACCTTATATTGACAAGCCGCTCAGTGTTTATGAGATGCACATGGGTGCTTTCATAAGGAATAAAAAAGATGAGAACGGATGGTTCAATTACAGAGACCTTGCAGAGCCTGTGATAGATCATGTTAAAAAATCTGGCTTCACGCATATAGAACTGATGCCGATCACTGAGTATCCGTATGACGGATCCTGGGGATATCAGGTTACGGGATTCTTTGCACCTACGTGCAGATATGGAAGTGCAGATGATCTGAAGTATTTCATAAATGAATGTCACAATGCGGGACTTGGCGTGATAATGGATTATGTGCCGGTGCATTTTGCGGTTGATGATTTTGCACTTAAGAGATATGACTCGACCGAACTGTTTGAGTATTATCCGCAGGGGCAGGGGAGCCAGTGGGGAACCTGCATGTTCAACCACGGCAGGAAAGAAGTTTCAAGCTTCCTTATGTCTGTCGCATCATACTGGATAAAGGAATATCATTTTGACGGCCTTAGAACCGATGCCGTAAGCTGTCTGATATATAACATTGGAGAAGAAGGCAGAGGCGAAAACGGTGCCGGCATGCATTTCATAAGAACACTCAACACAAAGCTTAAGGAAAAATATCCTGATGTGCTTCTGTTTGCCGAGGATTCTTCCGCATGGCAGGGCGGTGTAACAAAGCCTGTAAAGGACGGAGGTCTTGGCTTTGATTACAAATGGAATATGGGCTGGATGTATGACAGCCTTCATTTCATGAGTCTTGCCCCTGAAAACAGACCTTCCGAATATCATAAGATGACTTTTTCGATGTGGTATTTCTATACTGAAAGATTCATTCTTTCTCTTTCACATGATGAAGTGGTAGGAGGAAAGGGCACCATACTCAATAAGATTCCCGGAACCGAGGAAGAAAAGTTTGCCCAGTTAAAGGTATACTATGTTTATATGATGATGCATCCCGGAAAGAAGCTTCAGTTCATGGGTAATGAAGTGGGTGAGGAAACAGAGTGGAATGAGGGCAGGGAGGTCGAATTTGATCTGCTTGAGAACCCTCTCAATAAGGGACTTAACAGTATGCTCATAACACTTAATGAGATGTATGCGTCGTATGAGGCGTTTTCAAAGGATGAATATGTCCCGCTCCAGTTTGAATGGCTGCATTGTGAGCAGGATGGCAGAGCACTTTATGTCATGAAGAGAAATGATAAGTCGGGAAGTTTTGCGGCAGTGCTTAATTTCTCGGATAAGCCGGTAAAGGATTTTGAGTTCAGGGCTGTTAAGCTTCCGGATGATACGGATGATGCAAAAGATACAAATGATACAAAGATAAGTAAAGCTGCAAAAAAATCCAAAAAGATAAAGGAAGAGACCTGGAAGGCTTTCATTGACACTTCATGGAAGGAATATGACGGCACCAAGGTAAAGAAGGAAGCAGTATTAAAGTCTAAAGACGGTATTATCACAACAGATATCGGAGCCTATGAAGCTGTGATATATAAGATAATGTGAAGTTAATATATAGACTAAAAGCCTCAAAAAAGGTAGAATATCAGATATGAATTTTTCGGAAATCTCAGTCGGAACCAAAATACAGATCACCGTGGATAACGGCGGAGACATGCAGGCAAAATTTGTATCAAGGGTTATGAAGACAGGTGAGAGAAGCCTGTTGGTCATACCTTTTATGCATAAGGGCGTAAGGGTCAATTTTGAAAGCGAGAGCGTAAGGATACATCTTCAGGCGCCTGATGTCCAGGGAAACAGCTGGACCTTCAAGAATTGCCGCATATCCACTATCCGCAAAGACGGCCTGGCTTATCACAAGATAAGCACGACCATGGTAAGCGGAATAGAGAACAGGCGAGGCGAGAAGCGTACCTATATCTGGCAGCCTGCTGTATTCAGCGTGGAAGGTGTGGTGGATCAGATATTCACTACTCTAAAGGATGTGAGCCCGTCTGGTTTTGCTTTCGTTCTGGATCCGAAGAAACGTATTCCTCTGCAGATAGGACTTGAAGTAAAGTGTAATCTGAATGAGAAGAATGGAAATGTTATCCATCTGAAGGGCAAGATAATCCGCAAGGAGAAGCAGGATCAGTACACGCTTTACGGCTGCCGCAGTTCAGACAAGAATCCGGAGATCCTGGATTATCTGAAACGTCTGGCAGGTGAGCGTGATGAGAATGATAATGAACAGTATATGCCTAAATAGGGGATAGGAGGTAGAACATGGCAGAATTTATCGAAAGAAAGCGGTGGGTGTTTTTAGGACTTCCCTGGACATTTACAGTTTATAAGATCAATGACGATCTGGTGACCATAGATCAGGGGTTCTTTAAAAAGATCGAAAATGACTGCTATATGTATAAGATACAGGATGTAAAGCTTGAGCAGAGTTTCTGGGAGAGAATTGTAAAGCTCGGCACAGTTGTCTGCTACACAGGCGATACGACCGATAAGATGCTTATGATCCATCATATCAGGAATTCACAGGAGGTGAAGGACTTTATCCTTAAGGCTTCCGAGGCGGCAAGGTTAAAGAGACGTACCGTCAATATGCTTGATATAGGCAATGGTGTTGATCTGGACGGCAACGGGATCGTGGATGATATAAATTGATGACTTTTGCGGGGCGGGTCTTCCGCCCCTGCTTTATTCAGGCGGATAAATGACTAAAGGTGAACTTGAAAGTTTTATAGAAGAACTGAGAACGGCAGGTATTTCCCCGGGGCTTGATACCATGCGGGACCTGCTTCATCTTCTGGGTGATCCGCAAAAAGCTGTTAAGTGTGTTCATATAGCAGGTACAAACGGAAAGGGCTCGATACTTACATTTGTTTCAACGGTGCTTAAGGAAGCGGGCTATAAGACAGGGAGATACTTCTCTCCGTCATTGGACGGGGAATTTGATAATATCCAGATCGGCGGCAGAAAGATTTCGGCTAAGGCTGTTCTTGAGGGAATGGAACGCATAAAGGAAGCTGATGAGAAATTAAAGGCTTCCGGGAAAAGAGGCCCTACCTTATTTGAAGCAGAAACAGCACTTGCTTTTCTTTATTTTGAAAAGAATGAAACAGACATAGCCGTGATAGAATGCGGAATGGGTGGTGCACTTGATGCGACAAATGTGATCACGGATCCGTTAGTATGTGCATTTGCACATATAGACATGGATCATTCGGCGTTTCTTGGTGAAACAATGATAGAGATCGCAAAGACAAAGTCGGGTATAATCAAATACGGTGCTGATGTTGTAAGCGTAAAACAGCATGATGGTGTTGCAAAGGTTCTGGCAGAGTGCGCAAAAGATAATGGCTGCAGTTTTTATACGGCAGAGCCTTTTAATATAAGATCAGCGCCTGCAGGACAAAGCTTCGATACAGATGATATAAAGAAGCTTAAGATAAGCCTTCTTGGTTCATATCAGCCAGATAATGCGGCAGCAGCATTAAAGGTACTGCAGTGTCTTGAAGCAAAAGGTTTTGAGATAAAAGAGAAGACACTGCGTGAAGGCTTTGAAAAGACCGAATGGTACGGAAGATTTTCCGTGCTCGGACGAAAGCCTCTTGTAATAGCAGATGGTGCACACAATCCGGATGCAGCTAAAAGGCTTGCTGAAAGTATTAAAGGATATGTTAAAGAAAAGCCGGTTTTTGTGATGGGAATGCTTCGCGATAAGGAGTATGATAAGGTTCTGCGCATACTCTCCCCGTGCATGTATGCGCTGGTTACTTTGACTCCTGATAATAAGCGGGCGCTCAGATCTGAAGAACTTGCGGCAGAAGCCGCTAAAGTGTGCGATAATATAACGGCATGTGTCAGTGTGAAGGAAGCCGTGGAAACGGCCCTCATGCTTTCGAAAATATATGGCGGAAGGCCGGTGGTTGCGGCCGGATCGCTTTCGTATCTTGCAGAATTCAGACGTGAATATGAGTCTGTTACAGCAAAAGGAAAGAGGAAGTAATGGTTGATGAAAAAAGAGCGGCAGCAGCAATAAGAGAACTCCTGCTTGCCATCGGTGAAGATCCTGACAGAGAGGGGATAAAGGAAACTCCCGAAAGAGTTGCCAGGATGTATACGGAGCTGCTTGCGGGTTATGATGAGAATTCCGCAGCACATCTGAAGAAGACATTTCCTTCGGATGCAAAGGGCATAGTTCTGGAAAAAGATATACCGTTTTATTCTTTATGTGAGCATCATATGCTTCCGTTTTACGGAAAGGTTCATATAGCCTATCTTCCGGAGGGAAGAGTAGCAGGGCTTTCAAAGCTTGCAAGAGTTACTGAGGTGTTTGCGAGAAGGCTTCAGCTTCAGGAGCGTATGACAGGACAGATTGCCGACGCGCTTATGTATGAGCTTGCTCCGAGAGGCGTGATGGTGGTCATTGAAGCTGAGCATATGTGCATGACCATGAGAGGTATAAAGAAACCCGGTACCAAAACCCTTACCATCGAAACAAGAGGTGCATTTGAAAATGATGAGGATCTGGTTAGACGGGTTATGGAGATGATCAGATATGAATAATAAGAAAATGGAAGTCTGGGGGATACTTAATGTAACTCCGGACTCTTTTTCAGACGGAGGGAAATATTTTTCTCCTGCGGCAGCACTTAAGCATGCGGCCCTTATGCAGGCGCAGGGCGTTGATGTTATTGATATAGGTGGTGAGTCCACAAGGCCGGGAGCCGAAAAGGTTGACGGTGATGAGGAACGGGACCGTGTTCTTCCTGTGATCAGAAATATCAGGGAGGGAAGCGGCGTGCCTGTTTCTGTTGATACTTACAGAGCAGATACTGCAAGGGCAGCGCTGGAAGCAGGTGCAGATATAGTCAATGACATATCAGGCATCTGCGATGAGAAGATGGCGGAGGTGCTTGCGGAATATGAATGTCCGTATTGTCTTACCTTCAATGAAAATGCTCCGGCAAAAGATGATCCGGGCAGTGTTATGGAGAGGGCATTGAGCTTTTTTGCAGCAAAGAGCGAGTACCTTATTTCAAACGGTGTTAAGAAAGAGAATATCATCATCGATCCGGGCATAGGTTTTGCAAAATCACAGCCTGAAAATGTAAGACTGATCAAAGAATGTGCAGAGTTTACCAAAACCGGATACAGGCTTTTGATGGGCGTTTCAAAGAAATCCGTGACGGCTTTTCTCTGCGGTTCACAAGCAGAGGAGAGGGCAGAGGCAACACTTGCGCTCACAGCATATTTTGCATTGCATGGAGTTGATATAGTGCGTGTTCATGATGTTTCTTCAAATGTGAATATTATCAAAACCTTAAACGGTGTCATCAATGGATGAGATACATATAGATGAACTGAAGATATTTGCTAATCACGGGGTGCTTCCTTTTGAAAATGAAAAGGGGCAGTATTTTTACGTGAATGCTGTACTTTACCTTTCAACCAGGAAAGCCGGGATAAGTGATTGCCTTGATGACAGCGTAAGTTATGCTGATGTATGCGGGCTCATCATAAAAGAAATGACTGAGCATACATATAAGCTTATCGAAGCTGCAGCGGAACATACCGCCCTGAAGATACTTGAACAATATGAGCTTTTAAGAGGTATTTCACTTGAGATAAGAAAACCTGATGCTCCTGTAGATGCTGAGTTTTCTTCTGTATCTGTAAAGATAAAAAGAAACAGACATAAAGCATATATTGCCTTTGGTTCAAGTGAGAACTATAAAGAGATGAGCAAAGAGGAACTTATAGATAAGGCGCTTAAACTTATAGATGAGGATCCTTTCTGCAGGATCAGGGAAAGGTCTTCAGTGATGAAGAGCAGTCCCTACGGCGGTGTGGCAAAGAATGAATTCTTAAACGGTGTTATCTGTATCGAAACTTTTTATGAACCTGAGGAACTATTGGCTTTTCTTCATGAAACAGAAAAAAATTGCGGGAGAGAACGCAAGGAACATTGGGGAGACCGTACGCTTGATCTGGATATAATCTTTTATGATGATCTGGTGCTCCGCTCATCGGATCTTTCTATCCCGCATCCCGATATGGAAAACCGTGATTTTGTATTGAAGCCGCTATGTGAGATCGCAGCGGAACATATTCATCCTTTGATAGGAAAGACAGTACGTGATATTTATAATGATCATTTCTGAATCGAAACGGCATCTTTTGCCGTATCGAAAGTCTGAATGTTCACAGGGCCGTTTTCGGGTGTCATATATACCGGAACGTCGCTTTGGAAATTTCTGAAAAATACATACCCTCCGGCAATGCTTATGTCGGAATAGACTCCTGCAGCAACTGTTTCAAGGCCTGAACCATCTGTATTCACGCGTTTCAGCGCATATGCGTCTTCGCCCTTTCCCGAAGTCTGATAGTAGATCACATCTCCGTGTCTGTTGAATGTGTCGCATCTTTCATCTGCGATGACCCTTGTGCTTTTGTCAGACTGATCAAATACCTTAAGATGATAATCATCATCAGCATCCAGAAAATAGATCTTCTGACCGTCGGGATCGGGAAGATACATACGGTGTGCGCCGGGGATCTCTGTATTTGCACCGGTAACGGGATCCAGTGACTGTAGTATTCCTGTCTCCTGCATCAGACTGTAATAAAGCAGTCCTCCTGAATTGCCGCCGACATCGGGATGACCGGAGATAAGGGGAGTGGGTTTGCCTCCTCCGAGGGGAACTGAACAAAGTGTGATGGCAGCATTGCCGTCATTTTTTTCGCCTGCTTCAAACAATGTAAAGAGCAAGCTGTTATCGAGCAGTATCACGCCGTCACTTTCGCCTTCTGCGACCATGATGCTGTCTTTATCCTTAAGTTTCAGTCTGTAAATGCCGCGCCCGTTCCTTACATAACCTAAGCCGGCCTGATCGGATGCGGTGCTTGAATAATAGTAAACGTAGCCTCCTGCGGTATTGATGAGGGAGGCGCTGCCGTTTGCTATCTTGATGCATTTTCCGGATGCGGGATCATATGAATAAAGTTTTCCTTTGTCATAGAAATTGGAAAAATAGATGATGCCGTCATTCTCGGCAAAGAATCCTCCGTTGTAGAGATTGCCGGCGGTGTTGCCGACGGTGCCGGAAGGATTTAAAGGCACTTCTTTTGTCTTACGTGCAGCTTTTTTGACGATGGCAAGTACTGCTATCACTGCTGCAACAACAACTATGGGGATGATTATCCGAAGTGCTTTTTTCATAACGCTGTGCTCCCTGTTTTATGAGTATTCAGAGATCACGATCTCACCATTCTTTAATGTAGCCGGAAGGTCGATGATCCTCTGGTTTTCGGATCCCCTGAAGCGCAGGCGTATGTTCTTTAGCTCTATCTTAAACTCTCCGTCGACAAGTACATCTGCCAAAGAAAGTATCTTATCGGTAATGTCGGTATGTGCGCGTTTGTATCCGGTATCAGTCAGTTCTTCAAAAGTATATCCTGAGTAGATCCAGATGCTTTTTCCGGGGACCTCGGCCCTCACACGTTCATAAAAGGGGAGAAGTGCCTGCTGATTTGCAGGCTCCATCGGCTCACCGCCGAGTACAGTCACACCCTTTATGTATGCGGGCTTCAGTGATTCTATTATCGCATCTTCGACTTCTTTTGTAAAATCATTACCGTATGCAAAATCCCAGGTCTCGGGGTTGAAACACTCTTTGCAGTGATGAGTGCATCCGCTCACGAACAGACTTGTCCGTACCCCGGGACCGTTTGCTATATCGGTATATTTAATAGCAGCATATTTCATAGATGACCTCTTACAGGTGCAAAACTCTTTCTTTGATCTCCTGGGTGCGTCCCTGGTTCCAGAACTGCGTTCCGATATATCCGCAGGTACGTCTTGCAACGTTCATTGTGTCCTGATCATGATTGCCGCATTCGGGGCATTCCCATATAAGCTTGCCTTCTTCATCAGTTACGATCTGTATCTCTCCGCTGTAGCCGCACTTCTGGCAATAGTCGGATTTCGTGTTGAGCTCTGCGTACATGATGTTGTCATAGATATATGACATTACGGAAAGAACGGCTTCGATGTTGTTCATCATGTTCGGAACTTCAACGTAGCTGATAGCGCCTCCGGGTGAAAGCGCCTGAAATTCGGATTCGAACTTGAGCTTCGTGAAAGCATCTATTTTTTCGGTAACATGTACATGATAGCTGTTTGTGATGTAGTTCTTATCGGTAACACCCTCAATGATGCCAAAGCGCTTCTGCAGGCATTTTGCAAACTTGTATGTCGTGGACTCAAGCGGAGTTCCATAGAGAGAGAAGGAGATATTTGTCTCTTTTCTCCACTTTGCGCACTTGTCATTTAAGTACTTCATTACACTAAGCGCAAACTCCTTGCCATCCGGATCTGTGTGTGAAACACCCTTCATGAATCTTGTGCATTCGCACAGACCTGCATAGCCGAGTGATATCGTTGAATAGTTGTTGAAAAGGAGCCTGTCTATGGTCTCGCCCTTCTTTAGTCTTGCAAGTGCTCCGAACTGCCAGAGAATAGGAGCTACATCAGAAGGAGTTCCGAGAAGTCTTTCATGTCTGCACATAAGAGCGCGTTTGCACAGTTCAGTCCTTTCCTCCATCAGATCCCAGAATTTCTTTTCATCTTTTCCGGAAGAGCAGGCCACGTCAACAAGGTTGAGCGTTACGACACCCTGATTGAAACGTCCGTAGTATTTGTGCTTTCCGTCATTGCCAAGACCTTCCGTATCCGGAGTGAGGAAGCTTCTGCATCCCATGCAGGGATATACATCGCCGTTCTTGTATTCCTTCATCTTCTTTGCGGAAATATAGTCGGGAACCATCCTCTTTGCGGTGCACTTTGCGGCAAGCTCTGTAAGATAATAATACTTGCTGTCTTCATGTATATTGTCCTCATCGAGAACATAGATAAGCTTGGGGAATGCAGGTGTGATATAGACACCCTTTTCGTTCTTTACGCCGAGTATCCGCTGTTTGAGCATTTCCTCTATGACCATTGCAAGGTCATCGCGAAGCCTTCCTTCGGGAACTTCATCAAGGTACATGAATACCGTTATGAAAGGCGCCTGCCCGTTTGTGGTCATAAGTGTGATGACCTGATACTGTATAACCTGAACGCCTCGTTCAATTTCCGAACGGACTCTCATCTCGGCGATATCATTGATCTGTGTTTCGGATGCATCGATGCCTGAAGCTTCGAACTCTTCACGGACTTCCTTCCTGAATTTCTGTCTGCTCACATCAACAAAAGGTACGAGGTGAGAGAGCGTGATGCTCTGTCCGCCGTACTGTGAGCTGGCAATCTGTGCGATCGACTGTGTTGCGATATTGCATGCGGTGGAGAAGCTCTTGGGTTTCTCTATCATCGTCTCGCTTATGACAGTGCCATTCTGGAGCATGTCCTCAAGGTTGACGAGGCAGCAGTTATGCATATGCTGCGCAAAGTAGTCGGCATCATGGAAATGGATGATTCCGGATTCATGAGCTTCGACGATATCTTTGGGAAGCAGAAATCTTCTGGTGATATCCTTTGAAACTTCTCCTGCCATATAGTCACGCTGTACGCTGTTAACGGTAGGATTTTTGTTGGAGTTTTCCTGCTTTACCTCTTCGTTGCTGCATTCAATAAGGCTCATGATCTGCTCGTCGGTGGTGTTGGACTGACGGACAAGCTGATGCTGGAAACGGTAGGTTATGTATTTTCTTGCAACCTGATGATGGCCGGAACCCATAAGGCCGTCCTCTACCATATCCTGTATCTCCTCAACGCTGGCCGCTCTGGTGAGGTTCTTGCAGTTTGCGGTCACCTTGTCAGTGATGGCGCGCATCTCGTCCTCGGAAAGACGCTTTTCTTCGGATACCTCCTTGTTGGCCTTTCTTATGGCATTCAGGATCTTTTCGGCATTGAATTTTACTTCCTTACCGCTTCTTTTGATGATGTTCATTGTGCAGCTCCTTTTATTTATATTTAGTCCAATATTTTACAGCAATATATTGCAGTATTCTGTGGAAAATTGATATCGTGACCACAATATCTTGTGGCGGAGGTAATCATACCACCTATATGCCGTATTTTCAAGGTGCTTTTTGCTGCATTTGTCGCTTATCGGATCCTTACGTAAATCTGTTATATCCCGCCTTAAAGGGTATCGGTATCTTATAATATTGTGATGTGATAAAATGACCGGAGATCATAATTTAGATCCGAGATCAACTAAAAGAGGAGGTATCTGCAATGAAATTTATGAAGTGCATGAAGTGCGGAAAAGTTCTTATCATCGAGAAAGATACACCGGCACCTACTATCTGCTGTGGTGAGGCTATGACAGAGCTTAAGGCGGGAGAGTCGGATGGCGCATTTGAAAAGCATGTTCCGGTTGTAAGCGTCGATGGCAACAAGGTCCATGCAGCAGTGGGCAGCGTAGAGCATCCTATGATGGAGGAGCACTATATAATGTTTATAGTTCTTGAGACGGATCGCTCATACCAGCTTCATCGCCTGAATCCGGGTGAGAAGCCTGAGGCGGATTTCCTTGTGGCACCGGGCGAGAAGCCTGTTGCGGTTTATGAGTATTGCAATCTTCACGGTCTCTGGAAGGCAGAGCTGTGATTTTGCAAAGACTGCCGTAAAATGCTATAATGCACGCACGTATTGTCTGTGCATGGGAAACCATGCGCAGGCATGTGCATGAGGCTTTACCCGTATCATTATTCTTACAGAGGGCGTTTGTAGATGGATAATTCGGCAGCTGCAAAAGCAGCAAATGAAAAAGCAGATAAAGCCGGTTTTAATGAGATGGAGCTTTCCGCTATAGGTGAGGTTGCCAATATCACGCTTGGCAATGCGATGACAGCTCTTTCTGTGCTCACTCACGGTGATATAGATATCTCCACGCCCGATGTTGAGATCAAGAACAAAGGCGATGTGGTCAGAGACGATCTTGAGGAGTATATCATCACCAGAGTGGATTATGTCAAGGGTTTGGACGGTTTCTCGGTTCTTTTTCTTAAAGAAGACGATGTGAAGATACTGACAGACCTGATGATGGGCGGTGACGGTCACGGAATGTTCTATCTTCAGGATATATCTGATCTGCATCTGAGCGCGGTGAGCGAATCCATGAATCAGATGATGGGGTCTGCGGCAACGGCAATGGGCATGATGCTCAGCAAGATGGTAGATATATCAACACCGACTACGATCCGGATGGAAGCGGGAAAGTTTGTTGATGACTCATTTAAGAACGATGACCGCTTTGTACAGATCAATTTTGATGTAAAGATGAATGATCTTATCGCAACTCAGATGATCCAGCTTTATCCGTTCAGACTGGCGAAAGCGATAGCGGATCTGTTCATAGTAAAAAAACAACAGAATGACGGACAGAGTCCATTTTAGTCAGGGAGGAAGTTATGGCAGAAGGTTGCAGCGGAGAATGCGGATCCTGCGGAGAAAGCGGATGCGGTGACAGAAAGGGGCCCGGTATCCAGAAGGCTCCCCAGAACAGCGCATCAAATATCAAACATGTCATTGCCGTAGTAAGTGGCAAGGGCGGTGTAGGCAAGTCGATGGTAACAGGCTTGCTTGCAGGTGAAATGAATAAGAGAGGATATAAGACAGGCATACTTGATGCTGATATAACAGGTCCTTCGATACCGAGGATGTTCGGTATAAAAGACAGGGCCGGTTTTGACGGTACCAATGTGCTTCCCTGCGAGAGCAGGGGCGGCATGAAGGTAATGAGCATCAATCTGCTGCTTGATAATGATACAGATCCGGTGCTCTGGAGAGGCTCACTCATTTCGGGTGCGGTCAAGCAGTTCTGGACCGATGTTGCATGGGGCGATCTTGATTATCTTTTTGTTGATATGCCGCCCGGAACAGGTGATGTTGCCCTTACGGTAATGCAGTCTCTTCCTGTTGAAGGGATCATCATTGTTACATCACCCCAGGAACTTGTCGGTATGATAGTCAAAAAGGCCGTGAAGATGGCTGAGATGATGCATGTACCGGTACTTGGATTAGTTGAAAATATGTCTTATTACAAGTGCCCTGATTGCGGAAAGATGATCGAAATCTTTGGGCACAGCAGACTTGATGAAACAGCTGCAGAGCTTGGTCTGGAAAAGACTGCAAGGCTGCCTGTAAACCCTGCGCTTGCCGCATTATGCGATGAGGGTAAGGCTGATGAGATCGATGCGGGAGATGCATCGGCACAGGTAGCAGCAATGATAGAAGGCATGTAAGAATTTATAACTAAAATTTCCCGACCTGTCAGGCAAGGCTGCACGGTGTGGGAAGTTAGTGAAATAAATCAATAATAAGGAGATCAGGAGGAAACTATGAAGGATATACAGGTATCGATCGGATCAACAGGGATCAAATCATTCAACTATAACAATACATTTGCGGCTAAGCCCGGCGAGCAGATGAAGCTTGCTGTAAAGACACAGATAGCAGTAAATCTGAATCCCGCATCACCCACTGTTGCAATGGTACTGGTTAAGTACGAGGCAAGTGATGAGGAGAAGAAGGTCATCGGTCTTACTATCGAGACTATGACACCGGTAAGTGTCAGCACATTCGTTGACAACCTTGATGAGGTTATCAAGAAGAAATATATCGGAGAAGTCATGATAGGAGTTGCGGAAAAGATCCGCATGCTTTCATCCATCGTTGGACTGAGCCTTACGGTACCCCCTGTAAGACTTGCTTACAAGGATACTCAGGAAAGTCTTGATTCAGAAATCTATACAACAAAGATCTGAAATGATATTTGAAATATGCTTATAAGTGTACGAAATACAGATATCTCCTATGGCGACAGAAAGCTCATAGGAGATATATCTTTTGAAGTAAGAAATACAGAGAAGATTGCCATAGTCGGAAGGAACGGCTGCGGCAAGACCACATTTCTAAAACTTCTTACGGGTGATATCGATCCCGATCACAGAGACGGTAATGAACAGCCGCATATAGATAAAGCTCCCGGACTTACTATGGGATGGCTTTCACAGATGACTTTTTCGGACGAAAATGCCTGCCTTGGCGATGAGATCCGTAAGGTTTTTCTTCCTGTTATAAAAATGAAGCAGAGGATGGATGAGCTCATTGCTGAAATGGACAGTTCACCCGATGAAAAGAAGGCTGCCGAGTTTGCTGCTCTTGAGGAAAGATATACCTATATGGGCGGCTACAGGTCGGATAAAGATTATGAACTAGTTTTTTCGCGTTTCGGTTTTTCGAAGGAGGATGAGAACAGACCTCTTTCTGAATTTTCCGGAGGCCAGAGGACCAAGATCGCATTCATCAAACTGCTGCTATCAAAGCCGGATATACTGATATTGGACGAGCCTACCAACCATCTGGATATCTCAACCATATCATGGCTGGAAGGCTATGTGAGAGAGTATCCGCGTGCGGTCATCATAGTTTCGCATGACAGACTTTTCTTAGACAGGACAGCAGAAGTTGTCTACGAGATCGAGAATAAAAAGATGACGCGTTATGTCGGAAACTATTCCGATTATACAAAACGCAAGAAGGAACAGAGGGAGCAGCAGCAGAAGGCATATATCGCACAGCAGAAGGAGATAGAACGTCTTCAGGCTGTTGCCGACAGATTCATCCACAAGGCCACCAAGGCCTCGATGGCAAAGAACAAATTAAAACAGATAGAGCATATGGATATCATTGAGGCACCGGAGGATCCGGAACTCAATGCTTTTCATGCGCTCACTAAACCTGCTGTCGAAAGCGGAGGCGATGTGCTTGATACTGACGGCCTTGGCTTTGGCTATGACAGGCAGCTTGGAAAGATCAGTTTTTCAGTTAAGAAAGGCGAGAAGATTGCGATAATAGGTGGCAATGGTCTGGGGAAATCAACACTCCTTAAGACCGTAGCCGGAAGGCTTAAACCTCTTTCGGGAAAGTACCGCTATGGACATAACGTAGAACCCGGATACTTTGATCAGCAGATGGCGCAGTATGAGAATAATAAGAGCGTACTGGATGATTTTCATGATCTGTATCCATATCTCACGGAAACCGAGACAAGGAACATGCTCGGAGGCTTTCTGTTTACCGGAGAAGATGTGTTTAAAGAGGTGAATCTCCTGTCAGGAGGCGAGAAGGTACGTCTTGCCCTCGCAAAGATATTTGAGAAGCGGCCTAACTTCCTGCTTCTCGATGAGCCTACCAATCATATGGATATAGTGGGCAGGGAAGCGCTTGAGGACATGCTCCTTGATTATGAAGGAACACTCCTTCTTGTTACGCATGACAGATACCTTGTAAAGAAAGTGGCTCAGAAGCTTATCATATTCGGTAAGGAAGGTGTGGAATTCTTTCCGTTTGACTATGAGGAATTTGAACGTACATACGGTAAAGAAAAGACTGAGAGTGCCTCTGAGGTCTGGAAGATAGACGGGGACAGAAGCAGTGCGGATGTCCCTGAAAAGCAGGAAGTTCCCAAAAAGAAAACCGAGAATCCCGGTAAGGAACTTGCTAAGAGAAAGCGCCGCATAGAACGTCTTGAACAGCTCATGGAGGAGAATGACGCAAAGAAGGCCTCGATAGAGGCTCAGATAGCAGATCCTGCCAATGCAACGGATTATATTAAACTCGGTGAACTTCAGGAAGAACTTTCTAAGATTGAGGAAAGCGAGCTTGCTTATATGGAGGAATGGGAGAGCCTGCAGGACGAATGATCAAGTCCCGGGGCCTGAAGCGGAAAGTTTGTTTTTGATGGCTGTTGAGGTTATAATATGATATTAGGGTTCAAAGGCCCAAAATCCGGATCAGGCTTGCTTGAATGGGGATTTTGACCCTGACTTCAGAAATAAAAAACCCGGAAATGCTTTATTTAAGCCTTCCGGGATAAGCAGGGGCAGAAGGAGTCGAACCCTCTTCGACGGTTTTGGAGACCGATGTTAAACCGTTTAACTATGCCCCTAAAAAATCAACAGACCTTATATTAACAGATGGGTAAAAATTTAGCAAGGGGAAATATACTACAGTTTTTATGAATACAATTTGCCTTGTAGTTTCTGCAGCAGTATCCTTTTTCCTGCTGATAGCCATATTCGTTTTTAACAGGGCCGAGACCGGACCGATGATCAGGGCGATGAACTTTACGGGCGCCGCCTGTTTGCTTGCCGTTTTTTCGCTTGTGCCTGCATTTGAGAGCGGATCATTGGACAGCTTCAGATACACATCGCTGGTGATCAGCTTATGTTTGTGCCTTTATGTTCTTTCACTTGCCATCCTTTCGGTAATATCATGCGGTGTCGAGATACCAGGTAATTTCAGCCGCAGTATGTTTGTGCTTGGGTTTCTTTTCTGTATAGCAGAGGTTATAAGCGAAGGACTTGGTAATCCTGCAATTGTTGTCGGACGCATAGGCTTGGGAAGCCCTGTTCCGGAGTGTTCTTTTGGCATTATGTATTTTGTTGAGATCGGTATAATAGGCATTCTTGGCCTGGCCGGTTTTTTTGTTACCTTTAACAACTTCTGGCATGGACTTATTGAAACCAACAGAGGAACAGGTCCGCTTGCGTTTGTAAATCTTATAGTTCCGCTTGTTGCTGCGGTCATCATGCCCACAGGAGGTCTGGCACTTCTTATTATACCCGGTGTTATGTTTATAAGCTTCATGCTTACCGTGCTCATCGTTCACCGTTTCAGGATGTTCGATCCGATGCAGATGGCACGCGACGATATCATAGAGACCATAGAGGAAGGTTTCGTTGTTATAGACAGTGCTGACAGGGTTCTTTTTTCAAATGAAAAGGCCGGAGATATTTTTCCACAGCTAAAGTATGAAGCGACAAGTCCTGATGTTATCAGAATGCTCAAGGCAAATGATAAAAACGAGATAGAAGCTGCAGGCCGTCTGTATCAGATATCGCTTGTTCCTTTTTATTCGCGCGACACCTTGAAAGGAACAACAATATGGATAAATGATAAGACAGAAGAACATGAATTCACACAAAGACTTATAGAACTCAGGGATGAAGCTGAAAAGGCCAATCAGGCCAAGTCTCTTTTCCTTGCAAACATGAGTCATGAGATCCGAACTCCCATGAATGCCATAATCGGCATGACGGAACTGATACTCAATGACAATATAAACAGCAAGGTTGAGGAAAATGCAAACAACATAAGAAATGCGAGCAACACGCTGCTCTCTCTTATAAACAGTATCCTGGATTTCTCAAAGATAGAGACAGGTAAGATGGAGAGCACGGAAAGTGAATATAACCTCGGCATGATACTTAAGGATATCTGTAATATGACGGGCCTTAAGCTTGTCGATAAAAACGTAGAGCTTATAGTTCATGTTGATGATACTATCCCTGCGGCTTTTCTGGGCGATGAAACTCATATACGACAGATATACACCAATATCCTTTCGAATGCCGTAAAGTATACGAAGAGAGGTTATATCAGACTTAATGTGGGCTGGGAGAAGACAAAGAAAGGCCTGGCTCATGTGAGCGTTTCCATAGAGGATACGGGTGTCGGCATAAAGCAGGAAAGTATTCCGACGCTTTTTGAAAGCTTCCAGCGTGCTGATATGATCAAGAACCGTACGATCGAAGGTACGGGACTGGGGCTTGCCATCTGCAAGAGACTTGTGGAGAGTATGGGTGGAAAGATCGGCGTCAGGAGCACATATGGAGTAGGCTCCGTTTTCTCATTCGATTATATTCAAAAGATCGCTGATGAGACGCCGCTTGGCAATTATGATTACATAGAACTTCCGATCGACAAGGAGCACGAAAGAAAAACATTCATAGCACCGCTTGCAAGGATACTTGTAGTTGATGACAATATAACCAACTTAAAAGTAGCCCAGGGCATACTTGGAATGTATCAGGTCAGGGTGGACACTGCGATGAGCGGCAGGGAGTGTCTTGATAAGCTTTCAACCAACAGGTATCACATGGTATTTATGGATCAGATGATGCCTGAAATGGATGGTATAGAAACCAACAGCTATATACGCAGCAATCCGGATCCTTATATAAGTTCTCTTCCTGTCATAGCTCTCACTGCGAACGCGATAAGCGGTACAAGGGAGATGTTCCTTCAGAACGGATTTCAGGAGTATATCTCAAAGCCTATAGCGCTGCCTGCGGTTGAGGCTGTGCTCAAAAAATTCCTTCCTCCGGAGATACTTCACTATGTTGACAGAGAAGAGGAAAGCCCGGAGGAGATCTTATCGGATGTGATCATCCGCGGAGTAGATATAGAAACAGGTCTCAGGAACTATGGCAATGATGCCGGCAGGTTCATTCAGATACTTAAGTTTATCTGCGAAGATGGGGACGGTCATGCGGAGAGGATACGAAACTGCATTAAGAATGGCGATATAAAGCAGTATGTGTTTGAAGTGCATGCTCTTAAAGGCCTTATGGCAGGGATAGGCGCAAGGCAGCTTTCGGAGTTTGCAAGGATGCAGGAGATGGCCGGCAGGGAAGGCAGGACCGATGAGATATACAGAGAGGGAATGCTGCTTGCCGATCAGTATGAGGATATGTTAGCGGAAATAAACAATGTGCTTTCCGAAGGAGGGCTGCTCGAGGAGGAGCGTACCGAGATGCATTCGGAGGCTCTTACCTGGGATGAGTTCCTTTCGGCGCTCAAGTCGCTTCAGAATTCTCTGGAAATGCTCGAACAGTCTGATGCCGCAAGGAAGATAGATAATCTGCTCGCTTATCCGCTTGATGACGGTATAAGGGCACAGCTTAATGAAGTTAAGAAGGCAATATCGGACTTTGATTATGAAGATGCATCGGAAATGATTAGACTCATGCTCTGACGGAGGTGGATATGACTGATCTGAAAGATAAGGCCGGCATCAGGGAGATAGTTGAAGGCTATGGCCCTGACTGTAAAGAACTGATGAGGTATGCCGCATGGCTTGAGAGCAAGTCCGGGGCAAAGACTGTTTCGGAGTATGATCCGAATGACGGGAAGGGCGGAACAATGATGTTCCCGGTTTATGACGGTACCCTGCTGAATTTTGTTAAGACGGCTGATAAGCTTAAGCATATCAACAGGAATTATGTTTATACTTACAGCAGGAACCGTATAAGGAGCGAAAAAGATGAGCTTGAGCTTATCGACAGGGCACAGATAACGGATATGCAGCTGCTCTTTGATATACTCTCATCTTATATCCTCAAAGGCCGTACCAAAGGGGCTGTATGGAGCCGGGGCGTTGAAAATGGCGTATATCTGAAACTGGTGACCAAAATGAAGGATCTTATCGAATTCTGGACACAGCCTTTTTAAAAATATGTGATTTTTAATTAATTGCCACAATATATGGTATAATGGGCGTTGACAAATAACTCCATGCCGCGGATGGCGGCGGAAAGGGAAAGAAGTGGGAAACGTAAGACGTATCTATGTTGCAAAGAAAGACGAATATGCGGTAAAAGAGTCGGAGCTTTTGGCTGAGATAAAGAATTATCTCGGGATATCCGATGTGAAGTCGCTGCGCATATACATCCGTTACGATGTAGAGAATGTTTCAGATAAGGTATTCGAAAGAGCATGCAGGAAGGTTTTCTCAGAGCCGCCTGTTGATGAGCTCTTTGAAGAGAAGATAGATGTGCCGGCAGGCGCAAGGGTATTCGGTGTGGAGTACCTGCCCGGACAGTATGACCAGAGAGCGGATTCCGCAGAACAGTGCATCCGCTTCCTTAAGGAAGATGAAGAGCCTGTCGTAAAGACTGCAACTACCTATGTTTTTACAGGCAATATATCTGATGAGGAATTTGAGGCGATCAAAAAGCATTGCATCAATCCTGTTGATTCCAGGGAAACGGGAATGGAGAAGCCTGAAACACTCATCACATCATATGATGAACCTGATGATGTAAAGATCTTTGATGGATTCAGACAGATGAACGAGGGTGAGTTAAAGGAACTCTATGATTCACTCGGTCTTGCGATGACCTTCAAGGATTTCCTGCATATTCACAAGTATTTTTCTGAGGAAGAAAAGAGAGATCCGTCAATGACCGAGATCCGTGTTCTGGATACCTATTGGTCGGATCATTGCAGACATACAACGTTTGCCACAGAGCTTAAGAATATCGAATTCGGTGAGGGATACTACCGCACACCGATCGAGACTACATACTTAAGCTATCTTGATACAAGGAAGGATCTTTATGCAGGACGCGATGACAAATATGTATGTCTTATGGACATGGCACTCATCGCAATGAAGAAACTCAAGAAAGACGGCTTACTTACGGACATGGAGGTTTCAGATGAGATCAATGCCTGCTCCATAGTAGTTCCTATTGAAATAGACCCCGGTGACGGAAACGAAAAGTATACAGAAGAGTGGCTTATCAATTTCAAGAATGAGACACATAATCATCCTACTGAGATAGAGCCCTTCGGCGGTGCTGCAACATGTCTTGGCGGTGCTATCAGAGATCCTCTTTCAGGCAGGACTTATGTATATCAGGCGATGCGTATCACCGGTGCGGCAGATCCCACAAGACCTGTATCCGAAACATTAAAGGGCAAGCTTCCCCAGATGAAGCTTGTGCGCGGAGCTGCTGCGGGATACTCATCATATGGAAACCAGATCGGCCTTGCTACCGGCCTGGTAAAGGAAATCTATCATCCTAACTACGTTGCAAAGCGTATGGAGATCGGTGCCGTTATGGGTGCCGCTCCCAGAAAAAATGTAAAGCGTCTTACATCCGATCCCGGGGATATCATCATCCTTTTGGGTGGCAGGACAGGACGTGACGGCTGCGGCGGTGCTACAGGCGCTTCCAAGGCTCATACCGAGAAGTCGATCGCTGTATGCGGTGCAGAAGTGCAGAAAGGTAATCCGCCTACAGAAAGAAAGCTCCAGAGACTGTTCAGACGTCCTGAAGTGAGCCGTATCATAAAGAAGTGCAATGACTTCGGTGCAGGCGGTGTATCGGTTGCTATCGGAGAACTTGCAGACGGACTGAAGGTTAACCTTGATAAGGTTCCTAAAAAATATGCAGGTCTTGACGGAACAGAGCTTGCAATATCAGAGTCACAGGAAAGAATGGCTGTTGTTGTAGCTCCTTCTGATGTGGCAGAGTTCATGAAGTATGCCGCAGAGGAAAATCTTGAGGCTACCGAGGTGGCTGAAGTAACAGAGGAGAAGAGGCTTGTGCTTTCTTGGAGAGGAAAGGATATAGTCGATCTCTCAAGAGCATTCCTTGATACCAACGGCGCGCATCAGGAAACAAATGTATTTGTTGAGGTTCCTGATGAGGATGACAATTATCTCAGGAAGACAGCATCTCCTGCAGTTGCAGAGGATGTTGAAAATAATGATGTGAAGGCGGCATGGCTTGATACTCTCTCAGATCTCAACGTATGTTCACAGAAGGGGCTTGTAGAGATGTTTGATGCTTCTATCGGTTCGGGCAGCGTATATATGCCTTACGGTGGAAAGACACAGCTTACCGAGACACAGGTTATGGCGGCAAAGGTTCCCATGACAGGTGTTATGAAGACTGATGCGGTATCACTCATGAGCTACGGCTTTGATCCCTTCCTTTCAAGCTGGAGCCCTTATCACGGTGCTATTTATTCAGTGCTCCGCTCTGTATCTGCTATCGTGGCAGCAGGCGGTGATTACAGAAAGATTCATTTCACTTTCCAGGAATACTTCCGCAGGATGAGTGAAGATCCCGAGAGATGGAGCGAGCCATTTTCAGCTCTCCTCGGTGCATATGATGCACAGCTCGGCTTCGGTCTTGCAAGTGTAGGCGGCAAGGATTCAATGTCAGGAACTTTCAATGATATCAACGTTCCTCCCACACTTGTATCATTTGCTGTTGCCATGGCTTCGCAGGATGATATCATCACTCCTGAATTCAAGAAGGCAGGCAATAAGCTGGTAGTATTCAAGATCAACAAGGATGAATATGACATTCCTGTTTACAAGGAAGTCATGGAAATGTATGACGAAGTTGAGAAACTTATAAAGGAAGGCAGCATTAAGTCAGCATATGTCCTTGATGCATATGGCATTCCTGCTGCTGTTTCAAAGATGGGCTTCGGAAATCTGCTCGGCGCTCGTATTTCAGATGAGATCGATGCGGAAGATCTGTTTGCAAACAGAACGGGTGAGATACTCGTTGAGATGGAGCCTTCAGCTGTTTCCGGTATAGAAAGCGATCATATCGTGATCGGTGAAGTGAGCGCAGATGGCTTTGAAGCATGCGGCGAACAGATCTCTATGGATGAAGCACTTGAAGCATGGAAGGGCAGGCTTGAAAAAGTTTATCCCACTAAGGCAAGGAAGGATACTACTCCTGTTGATATGCCCATTTATCAGGCTCCGGAGATTCATGTATGCAGGAACAGGGTTGCGAAGCCTACGGTATTCATTCCCGTAATGCCCGGAACCAACTGTGAATATGATTCGGTAAGAGCTTTTGAAATGGCCGGGGCCCGTGCGGTTACAGGCGTGTTCCGAAATCAGAATGCAAATGATATCCTGCTTTCGGTTGATGATCTTGTAAATGATATATCCGAAGCACAGATCATCATGTTCCCGGGTGGATTCTCAGCAGGTGATGAGCCCGATGGATCAGCCAAGTTCTTCGCTACTGCTTTCCAGAATGAGAAGCTTAAGGAAGCCGTAATGAAACTCCTTAATGAAAAAGACGGACTGGTACTCGGTGTCTGCAATGGTTTCCAGGCCATCATAAAGCTTGGCCTCGTTCCGTATGGTGAGATCAAGGGACAGAATACTGAGTCTCCGACACTTACATTCAATACGATCAACAGACACATCTCCAAGATGGTCTACACCAAGGTTGTTTCAAACAAGAGCCCGTGGCTTAAGGAAGCAGAACTCGGAAAGGTATACACCTCACCCGCTTCACACGGTGAAGGAAGATTTGTTGCTCCCGATAGCTGCATAAAGGAACTTATAAAGAACGGACAGGTTGCAACCGTTTACTCCGATCCTGAAGGGAATGTTTCGATGGATGAAGAGTGGAACGTAAACGGATCCTTCATGTCGATTGAAGGTATCACATCTCCTGACGGAAGAGTGCTTGGTAAGATGGCTCATCCCGAAAGAAAAGGTGACCATGTTGCCATTAATATCTTCGGCGATCAGGATCTTAAGATATTTGAATCCGGAGTTGACTATTTCAAATAAATGACGATCAGAGAAGAACTCGAAAAAGCAGAAACAGAGTATCTGAGCAAGTATGCGGTCCTGAGCATCAATTCAAGGGGCAGGGAGCGTGAGGAGGAGCCGTGCGACATACGCCCGGTCTTCCAGCGTGACAGGGACAGGATAATCCATTCCAAGGCTTTCCGAAGGCTGAAGGATAAGACGCAGGTTTTCCTTAATCCCGAAGGAGATCATTACAGGACAAGACTTACCCATACCCTTGAAGTGAGCCAGATCGCGCGTACCATCGCCAAGGCTCTTAAGCTTAATGAGGAACTCTGTGAAGCTATAGCACTGGGGCATGACCTGGGACATACTCCCTTCGGTCATGCGGGTGAAAGAGCGATAAATGCTGCCATGAAAGATTATTTCGACGGCAAACCGCCCTTTGTTTTCAAGCACAGTGAACAGGGCGTAAGGGTTGCGTCGATACTGGAACGTGACGGTGAAGGGCTTAATCTTACATGGGAAGTGCGTGATGGCATTGCCAATCATCAGACCAGCAGCACGCCTTCAACACTTGAGGGAAAAGTGGTAAGGCTTGCAGATAAATTTGCCTATATCCATCATGATATGGATGATGCGATAAGGGCGAGAGTTCTTTCGGATTCCGATGTTCCTAAAGAGATAGGTGAAGTTCTTGGCTTTACCACAAAAGACAGGCTTGACTGTCTGATACATAATACGATCAGATCGAGCATGGGTAAAAATGATATATGCATGGAACCTGAAGTTATGCAGGCCATGCTTGCCATGAGGAAATTCATGTTCGGAGCTGTATATTCCAATCCCATTGTAAAGGGCGAGGAACATAAGGCGGAAACGCTTGTTGAAACGCTCTTTAAACATTACTGTGATCATCCGGATGAGCTTCCGGAAGAGTATAATAAACTTATGGAGCGTGGGGATTCTCCGGCGAGAGTTGCCTGTGATTATATAGCATCCATGACAGACAGATATGCCATAGTAAAATACGAGGAATTGTTTATCCCGATTTCATGGAAGTATTGATATGCCATATTATCCCGAATCACTAATTGATGAGATAAGATATAAAAACGACATTGTTGAAGTCATAGGCGAAAACGTGACTCTTAAGAAGGCCGGCAGGCGATATACCGGCCTTTGTCCTTTTCATTCCGAGAAATCACCGTCTTTTTCAGTTGATGCTGACAAACAGCTTTATTACTGCTTTGGCTGTCATGAAGCCGGAAATGTCTTTACATTCGTTCAGAAGATAAATAATTATACTTTCCCTGAAGCTGTTAAATACCTGGCTGACAGGGCTCATATAGAACTTCCCGAAATAGAATACAATGATGAGATGAGGAAGAAGATCAGCGAAAAGGAGCGTCTTCTTGCCATCAACAATGATGCGGAATTATATTTCTTTCATCAGCTTAAGACTCAGGCCGGTGCGCTGGGGCTTTCATATTTCAGAAAGAGAGAACTTACGGATGAGACTATCAAACGTTTCGGACTGGGTTATTCTCTTCAGACAAGCAATGATCTTGTAAGATATCTCAAGTCAAAGGGATATGATGATGAGATCATAAGAGAAGCGGGACTGGGTGTGTTCTACGAACGGGAAGGAATGCGCGACAAGTTCATAAATCGCGTGATGTTTCCTATTCAGGATCTGAACGGAAAGGTGATAGGTTTTGGCGGCAGAGTGTTGGGTGATGCAAAGCCAAAGTATCTGAATTCACCTGAAAATCCCATATTCGAAAAAAGAAAAAATCTTTTCGGATTGAATCGAGCAAGAATGTCCAGAAAGGGCCGCTTTATACTCTGTGAAGGCTATATGGATGTTATAAGTATGCATCAGGCAGGTTTTGACGAGGCTGTAGCTTCACTGGGTACAGCATTCACACCGGAGCAGGCGGTGCTCCTCAAACGTTTTTCGGATAATATCTATCTTGCATATGACAGTGACGGAGCCGGAATCAATGCTGCCCTGAAAGCTTTGGAGATACTTGAGAATGCAGGCATGCACGGACGTGTCATTAATATGCAGCCCTATAAGGATCCGGATGAATTCATGAAGGCCCTGGGCAGAGAGGAATATGAAAAACGTATAGATGAAGCAGAGAATGGTTTCATATTCAGGGCAAAGCAGATAAGAAGATCATACAAAACGGATGAGGCTCATCCGGGTGAAAAGAGTGAGTTCGAGAAAAAGCTTGCGCTTATGCTCTGCGGTTTTGAGGATGAGATAGAAAGAGAAAATTATCTTAAAGCGGCAGCAGCAGAGTTTTCCGTTGATGAGAAGATACTTCGCAGGGAAGTGATATCACTTGCGTTATCCGGGGCCGGAAACAGGGAAGAACAGGCGCTTCGTGAAAAGAGGCGTGAGGAGAGAAGGATGGCCGTTAAGGATAAGGAAGATCCGAATATCAATTCCGAACGTCTCCTTATCGCATGGCTTGTTGCAAGGAATGATCTGTATGATCAGATAAAAGATGATATCCTTCCGTCGGATTTTACCGATCCTGTCTGCAGGAAAGTAGCAGAGGCGGTATTTGAAGGGATAGTTAATGATAAGCTTGATCCTGCTGCGGTGATAAATCTGTTTGAAGATGAGGAAGAACAGAGGCAGGCGGCAATGGCACTGCAGAACGACCCTTATCTTTTTGCAGACGGAGGCGGTGATATAGAAGGAGGCGAGGCCGCTGACAGGGCTGAAGTCTTCAAGAATACAGTCATCAAAGTAAAGCGCGCGGGAATTGAGAACAGGGCATCCGGAGGCGTAAAGGCTTCACTGGATGAACTGATAAAAGATAAACAGCTGATGGAAAGACTTGAGAAGAAAAGTTATGCTCTCTGAAAGACTGAAGGCAGTGTCCGGATTTGCGGGAGTTGGAACCTGCGCGGCAGATATAGGCTGCGATCACGGCTATGTTGCCATAGACCTTGTGGAATCCGGGAGATTTGAAAAGTGTATAGCGATGGATCTGCGCAAAGGTCCGCTTAAAGCCGCAGAGGAGAATGTCAGGGCAAAAGGTCTTGATGAGCGGATAGAACTCAGACTTTCCGACGGTGTGGATAAATTACAGATCGGAGAGGCTGATACAGTTATTACCGCAGGAATGGGCGGAAGGCTTATAATAAATATATTAAAAGCTCATCCGGATATTTTTTTATCTCTTGATCATTTTGTGCTGCAACCTCAGTCAGAGCTTGGAGAGGTAAGACATTTCCTGCATGATGCAGGGTTTTCGCTCAAAGATGAAATGATGGTCATAGAGGATGACAAGTTTTATTTTCTGATGAAATTTGTTCCGGGCGGAAATGATGAAGCTTATGAAGGTATGGGTGAAGAAGCTTATGAATTCGGTCCCCTGCTTTTAAATAATAAAAACAGTCTTCTGAAGGAATATCTGATCAGAAGGAAGTCGATCATTTCGGATGCTGTTTCTGATATTGAAAAGGCACTTTCAAAAAATTCGGACAATGAGAGATTAAAGGCAAGGCTCATTGAACTTGAAAACCTGGACAGTCTTATAGACAAGGGGGTGAGGGTTTATGAAACTTGAGGATGTGATAGCGAAGTTCGAAGAATTCTCGCCGGCTGATTTTGCTGAAAGCTGGGATAATTCGGGACTTATGTGCGGCAGGCATGATAAGGAAATCCGTTCGGTCCTCCTTGCTGTAGATGCCACTGATGCGGTAACAGAGGAAGCAGTTCTGACAGATGCTGATCTGCTGCTGACACATCATCCGCTCATCTTTCCGTCGATATCCCATATTTCGGATAAAGATATAGTCGGAAGACGTCTGCTCAAACTGATAGCAGAGGATGTAGCCTGCTACGCAATGCATACCAATTTTGATGTTGTGGGCATGGCTGACGAAGCGGCCGACAGGATAGAACTCAGCGGAAGGAAGGTCCTTATGGTTACACATAAGGATCAGATTACCGAAGAGGGCATTGGAAGGGCAGGAGAACTGCCATATGAGATGACACTTAAGGAATGTGCCGAAATGGTTAAGGAAGTCTTCATGATAGATAACGTGAGGATATTCGGCGATCCTGAAAGAAAGGTAAAAAGGGCAGCCATCTCACCGGGATCCGGAAAGCATATGAGCAGATATGCGATAGAAGCCGGGAGTGATGTGCTGATCAGTGGCGATATAGATCATCATGAAGGGATTGATGCGGTTGCTGCAGGACTTGCGGTGATAGATGCAGGGCACTTCGGGCTGGAAAAGATATTCTGTCCGTACATGAAAGATTTTATAATGCGGGAGATGCCGGGAATACAGGTTAGTATAGCATCCGAGAATGCACCGTTTACGGTGATATGAGATAATACAAACAGGAGGTATTTTATGAGTGAAGTGAAACTTACGATCGGGGGGAAGGAATATTGTTATGAGGCAGGAACTCCTTTCCTTAAGATAGCAAAGGACTTTGAGAAAGAGTCAAAGGCGGGTATAGCACTTGTATCCGAGAATGGAAAATACAGAGAACTTAAAAAGTGCGCAGAAAAAGATGCGCAGATAGAGTTTATTACATTTGCTGATAACAGTGGACACAAGACTTATGTTAGGACTGCGATCCTTATCCTTGTGAAGGCTCTTGACGATGTGATGGGTCATGACAAGACAAAACTCTTCAAGGTTGAATTTGCGATAGGCAACGGATACTTTGTAAGACCTCAGTATGATGCCGGCATTGATGATGCCTTTCTTGCAAAGGTTAAGACACGCATGCAGGAGATCATTGATGCCGATATGCCGATAAATAAGACCAGCATGCCCACATACGAGGCTCGTCAGATGTTTAAGGAAAGCGGCATGTCTGACAAGGACAGGCTCTTCAGATTCAGGAGAGGGTCAAGTGTCAATGTTTATGACCTGGATGGGTATAAGGATTATTACTACGGATATATGCTTCCTTCAACGGGAATGATGAAACTCTTTGATCTTGTTAAGTACGAAGATGGATTCATGCTCGTTCTTCCCGAAAGAGGAGATGACTGCCTGAAACCGTTTGTGCCTCAGGAGAAACTGTTCGGTGCTCTTGATACGGCAACAGACTGGGGAAAGAAAATGCACATCAATACCGTGGGCGACCTCAATGAAAAAATATGTTCAGGTTCGATGGAAGATGTGATACTTATACAGGAAGCTCTTCAGGAAAGACGTATCGCCGAGATCGCTTCAGATATAGTTAAACGTGGAGGCGTGAAGTTTGTCATGATCGCAGGTCCTTCATCTTCGGGAAAGACAACCTTCTCACACAGACTTTCGGTTCAGCTTGCATCCTTTGGTCTTAATCCTCATCCGATCCCGGTTGATGATTATTTCAAGAACAGAGTTGATACGCCTAAGGATGAAAATGGCAATTATAATTTTGAGTGTCTGGAAGCTATCGATGTAGAACTTTTTAATCATGACATGCTTGAACTGCTTGCAGGAAAAGAAGTATCTCTTCCGACCTTTAACTTTGTTACCGGTGAAAGAGAATACAAAGGAAACACAAAGCAGCTTGGTCCTGATGACGTGCTCGTTATCGAAGGTATCCACGGACTTAACGATAAGATGAGCTATGCACTTCCTGTAGAGAGTAAGTATAAGATATACATCAGCGCGCTTACAACACTTAATATAGATATGCATAACAGGATACCTACTACAGACAACCGCCTTATAAGAAGAATGGTCAGAGATGCCAGAACACGCGGAGCATCGGCTGTGCGCACTATTGGCATGTGGCCTTCCGTAAGACGCGGTGAGTCTGAAAATATCTTTCCGTTCCAGGAAAGCGTCGATGCAACTTTCAATTCTGCTTCGATCTATGAACTTGCAGTATTAAAGCCGTTTGCAGAACCTCTTCTTTATTCTGTGCCTGTTGATGCGCCGGAATATCAGGAGGCTAAGCGACTTCTAAAATTCCTGGATTATTTCCTGCCTATAAGCAGTGAGAAGTTGCCGTTCAATTCACTTGTGCGTGAATTTGTCGGAGGCTCCTGCTTTAACGTGTGATCTGACCTGGTATAATTGATAATAATGCTTCTTTGATAAGCCTGCAGTATTATTCTGCAGGCTTATTTGCCCCTCTGAGAAGATGACCGGTGCAGCATGAGAAATGCGGCAGTGGATCATAAATACCATCCGGGGATGAAATCCTGCATCTTACGGAAATATGAAAGGAAGGAGGTTATTTTAACAGCAGACAGGAACCCAGTAAAGAATAAGAGGTCTATATGAATTCAGAAGATTTTTCTGAGAAAAGAGTAGTAGTTTTCGGGAGGGGGAGTATAGATTTTCTTAGGGTTACAGAGATAGTCAGAGTACGACACATGGGAAGAAATGCTCATTTTTATTGCAGTGACGGAAGCGAGTTTCGTACTGCAAAGAGACTCACTGTGCTGGCCGAGGAACTGGAAAGACTTGCAGGGATTTTTGTAAGGGTTTCAAAAACAGAGTTCGTCAATTTTACACACATCAGAAGTATTAAAGGCAGTGAATTGTATTTATGCTCAGGCGAGGTGTGCCTGATCAGCAGAGGGCGTCATAAGCATGTTATAGGTGCCTGTATTGAAAAGTATTGTAAAGGGTAAACAGGATGACGAAAAGGATAAGCTTATGGTATAATAGCCGTCATGAGCGGAATGGATGATCGCGCGCCAGGCTTAGCCTGTCTCGAGGAAAGTCCGGGCTTCACAGGGCAGGATGCCGGATAACGTCCGGCGGAGGCGACTCCCGGGAAAGTGCAGCAGAAAATATACAGCCGTGCAAACGGTAATGGTGAAAAGGCAGTGTAAGAGACTACCGGTCAGGCGGTAACGCATGACGCATTGTAAACCCCATCCGAAGCAAGATCAAACAGAGGGCTATGGGTCTGCCCGGCCCGCTCTCAGGTGGATCGCTTGAGCCATACGGCAACGTATGGCCTAGACAGATGATCATCCCGGCACATTGTGCTATGACAGAACCCGGCTTACAATTCCGCTCTATTTTATCTTAAGTTTTATCAGGAGATGTCATTAAAACTGCAAGAGATGTCATTTAAACGACAGAAGTTGTCGTGACCCTTGTTCCTGAAATTTTATCTGTTACAATGCCCCTTGTCTTCTGACTGCGGTCAAAAGTTCAGGGCTCCCTGTAACGATGCCGGGCCTATCGTATCCTTTCTGGATCACCGGAGGCAGGCAGAAGCTTAGACACAAAACGACCGGGAGGTGACGGGCCTCCCGGTCGAATTTTTTGTGCGATATGGCCGTCAAGCGAGCACCATGCTTGCATTATTGGTTTTGCTTTCCGGAATAATTGCATTGACAATTGGATGTGCCTGATTTATCATTCAGGCACGTTTTGAATTTCTTGCAGCGGAAAAATCTGATCTCCGTTGCGTCCAAGAGGCGGTTCGCCCAGATTCACAAACAGTAAACTGAAAAAAGCATACGTGAGGGGAGATCCGCAGACCTTCTTTCGTATGCACACAAAGCACAGGAGGAAAAGTGTATGCGAAGGAAACTTGAGGAATTGGATCTTATTGACGACTTTATGATGAGTGGGATCGCAAATGATGAAAGGGTGGGAGAAAAATTCTTTAGAAAGCTGCTATCGGTTCTGTTGGAACAGGATATCGGACAGGTAAAGGTAACAGCACAAAGGTCGATACCCGCCCTGGATACGGATTACAGGGGCGTGCGTCTGGACGTGGAAGTGCTGGAGGTGGAAAATGAAAACGGAACAGAGCGTGTGGCAAAGGTTTATGATATAGAGCCTCATTTAAAGAATGATACCGATTTTCCCAAAAGCAACCGTTTCCGCCAGGCGAAGATCGACGCCAATCATATGAAGGCAAGTGACAATGATTTTACGCATATGCCCGGACTGTATGTGATAACAATCACGAATTTTGATATCTTTAATAAAGACTATATGCTTTATACTTTCAGGAACAGCTGTGTGGAGCTGCCGGAGCTTAAGTATGATGACGGCTTAAACTTCATATATTTCAATACGAAAGGACATAAGGGTGGTAGCAAGTCTATAGAGAATCTGTTAAGATATATACAGAGAAGTAATGACAGCAATGTGGTGGATGAAAACACAAAAGAACTGTCCGGATACGTAAAGGAAGTAAAATCCGGAGATGCTTTCAAGGAGGCTTTTATGACCATAGGAGATCATCTGGACTGGGAGAGAGAAGAGGGCAAGCTTGAGGGGAAACTCGAGGGAATAATTAGTATGATCCAGAAAAAAGTCCTGCGCGGCAAGACCCTTGCCGAGATGGCAGATGATCTTGAGGAGAGTGAGGATGTGCTCCGTCCTATATTGGAAGCTGTAAAAGAGAAGGGAACAGACTGCCCCGCAGAGGAAATATATGAGTATTTAAGTGCGAATAAATAATACAGGATATGAGTAATTATTTTGTAAAAAAGAAGCTGAAAATGTTCTTTACAGGCAGAGGAGCAGCAGGTAGAATACCTTACCTTACCTTACCTTACCTTACCTTACCTTACCTTACGGGGGTAGTTTTGCCTGCTTCATAAGTGGAACAGGACGCTTTTCGAGTCCTGAATTTTATATAAATGATACAGAAGGTGCAGTATACCGATTTACCAAAGGTATGCTGTACCTTTTTTTGTTATATAAAAAGCGCGGAGAAGCGGTGATACGTGCCGGGTGAAAAAACTTGGCAGAATGTTTGCGTATACAGCTTCATGACAAAATGCATGGAGAATTAAGTATATTCTTTGTTATTCGTAAACGAACGAAGTATTTCAGAAAAAGGAGCATGAAAATGATGGAAAGCATAAGACATAAAAATGCAAAGATACGAAAATCTATTCACACAAGGATATTGAGCTTTATGCTGTGTGTGGCAATGCTGCTCACAACAATGCCGGAGCTTGAAATCCGGGTGAAGGCTGATGCACCCACAATTTTGTATATTATTGATGGAAGCGGTGATCAGACAAATGTTACTTCCGATGCATCCGGTACAGGCTGGAGTTATGACCTTGATAACAATAAGCTTACACTTAATGGATTTAACGGCAGCTATATAGAGGCGAATGGAGATCTGAATATCCTGCTTATAAATAATAATAGCATTACACTACCGTCTGACGGAAGCAAAACAGCCGGATTGAAAGTTAATGATACGGCGACAATAACAGCAGAGTCGGGTGGAAGTCTTACAATAACCGCGGATTATCACGAGACAACGGATAAAGAACTGAAACTGGTGAATGGAAAACTGGTGATCGACAGCGGAAATGTTACGTTGAACGGGACAAATGCAGGAAACGGACGCGAGGTAACCGGCGTGACCAGCACTGTAGAAGTAAACGGGTCAGCCAATTTTAATGTGACTCTTTCCGGTGAGGGAACTGTCTCAGGAACGCTTGACAAACTTACAGCAAATACGACAGGGGATGTTGATATAACAATCACAAATTGTAAGTCAAATACAAGCAGTAAGTGTGTATATGCTTTGAATTGTCTGGGAAGCGGAGGTGTTTCATTGTCTATACCGGATCAGGAATATGCAAATGTGATCGCAAGTGGCGATGAGAATGCCTTCGTGATCGTCGAGGATG
>ATWC01000026.1 GCA_000421045.1 Lachnospiraceae bacterium NK4A179 | reverse complement strand
ATCCGAACGATTTGGGTAATTAAGCAGAAATCAGCGGCAGAGCGCAGATTTCTGCCACACATAACAAAGAAACAAATTTGACAGTATCTGGGAAGAGCCATAAACACTACGGTTCGAGCTAATTGCGAACCCCCTATGTTGGCACAGAGAAATCTGCGATCCACGATTTTAGATAGCAAGGCTCTCGGCGGACCATTAGCCTGTTGGTAACCAATCCACGAATAACAGAGTGGCTACATGCCGGAGACTGTTAGAATGGCTCTTGCCAGATGCTGTCAAAGACAAACAAATGTGACTGTTCAAGAGAAAAAAGTAAGTTGGAGTTTACCTCTTGACAAAGGTCACTTCATAACAGGGGGTGAGATTTGCAATAGCTCAAATTCTTACCCCCTATTATTGTCTTTTGCCCCTTAAAATAGTATTATTAAATGGAATTTATGCGATCGGAGGCTAAATACCTATGGAATATGAAATCAAGAAAGATTTATATAAGCGTGAAAAATATCTTAATAAGATCCGTGGCTTTTATCACGAAACAGAGATTATCAAAGTTTTAACCGGCGTCAGACGATGCGGAAAATCTTCTATCATGAACCTTATTGCCGGAGAACTGACCGAAAACGGTGTTAAGGCCGAGAATATTCTCTATTTCAACCTTGATAAAAAACCTTATGACACTGTAAGTACAACAGATGCCCTGGACAAACTGATCGCCGATAACAGCACCGCAAAAGGTATCAAGTATCTTTTTATAGATGAGATTCAGAATGTTAAGGGATTTGAGCGGGTTATCAACTCCTGGAGAGAAGAGGGGGACTTCTCCATATTCATTACAGGGTCTAACTCTTATCTTCTTTCCGGTGAACTGGTCACAAAACTTACCGGGCGTTACATTGAATTCAATATCCTGCCGCTTACCTTTGATGAGTATCTCGAGATCAAAAAGTTCTTCGGAAAGCAGCTTTCCCCCGACGATATGACTGAATTACGCAACTATATCCTTGAGGGTGGGTTCCCGTATGTAGCAAAGCTGAATTCGATGAATGATAAGCGGCTTTACGTTCAAAACCTGATAAACGAGATCTATGAAAAAGATATCAGAAAGCGTATCCAGATCAGAAACCGGGCTACTTTCGAAGCCATAATGAAATACGTTATCAACAATTTCGGATCCACCACAAGCATTCAGAACATCACAGATGATATCATAAAGAAGGGCAGAAAAATTAAACGTGAGACGGTGAACCGCTATATTAATGCACTTATAAGTGCAAAAATTCTTATACCATGTGACAAA
The DNA here is from genome assembly GCA_000421045.1 of Lachnospiraceae bacterium NK4A179. Classification (GTDB taxonomy): domain Bacteria; phylum Bacillota; class Clostridia; order Lachnospirales; family Lachnospiraceae; genus NK4A136. The sequence continues at coordinate 43,855 of ATWC01000026.1, read as the reverse complement.
TTTGATATGAAGTCAAGAAAATCCATCATGGGTGAGAAAAAGTACTATCTGTCAGACTTATCGTTCTATTATGCACTGAACACCGACAATCGCATCAACTTCGGTCCGGTGCTTGAAAACATTGTATACACCTATGCTGCCGGCATGGACTATATGATAAGCTTCGGAAGGATTGGCAAGCTGGAATGTGACTTCATTCTAAGAGATAATGAAATGAACTATTCCTATGTTCAAGTCGCCTATACGATTCTAGAAAGCAAAGATACCGAGGACAGAGAATACAGATCGTTGGAACAGGTTACATGGGATAATTATCCCAAATATCTTCTTACCACCGACAGTCTTCTTCAGAAAAGGAACGGGATCATCCATGCGAATCTCATTAACTTCATAAAGGATGGTCAACGCTTTTAGATCATTGGTTTCTCTATTCTATTTAAATCAGATATCTCGTCCCTGATACTGCACCGTCACGACATAGACAATTTTAGCATCCTCATCTATCTTAAAGACAGCCAAATAATTATCTATGAGAAGCTGCTTGTATCCTTTTCCGGCATACTTTCCCTCAAGCCTGTCTTGATGGGATTGCGGAAAAAATTCCAAAGAATCTATCGCATCCCAAATTCTATCCGTCTGCCCCTGCGCATTTTCCGGAGCCTGTTTTTCCAAAGCGATATAGGCATATATCTCATCTATATCACGATAGGCCTGCGGATATAGCATTACTTCATACTTGTCCATAATACTTCTCGTCCAACTTCTTTCTCGCTATCTTTGCAGAAATAGGGGGTGCGCCCTCAGCAACTTCTCTCTCCGCATCCTCAATCGCCTGATCAATCTTGTTAACTCGCGCAAATTTGTCAAATAATTCTGCACTCATAACAACAAGATCACTATAACCATTTTTAGTAATATAGATGGGTTCCTGTCTTTTGTGAGCCAGGTCGGATATTTCACTTGTATTTCTCAAATCACGTATCGGCATAATCATCGGCATAGTCAATCCACCTCCCGTGACATAAATGTAGCACAATTATGCTGCACTGTAAAGAACCTATATTCATTTAATGTGAACTTCCCAAAAAATTAACTCTCGTTACTTAAAATTCGTCATCCTCATCCCAATCTTCGTAGTCCGAGTATTGCTCCAGAACCCCGACAGACTTGATCAGCTCAGGATTTGTCTTTCGCTGCTCATCCTCAATTTTCTGAACGTGTATCGTGAACATCCAGTCATCACCATAGTCATAATGTAGCGAAAAATTCTGACCCTTTACCAACCCTATCTTATCAATGGCTAAATCCGCTCTTCACCTCCAATTCAATGTTTTGATCTGAAGTCTGAAAAGGAAAGGGAAAGTCACCTTTACAGATTACTGCGCAACGTTGATTAGTCAATCCGCAAAGCGAGCTGACTATAATCCCCCGAGGTCCGGGCAGCTCACTAAAAACCTCTTTATTCAATTTTTCTTCCTGCGCAGAAAGAAGATCACTCATATCCTCCTACGCGTGTAAACAATCATAGGCATGTTCATTACCTCCATCCCAAACTAGCAGCGAACCAAGTTCCGACCGCCGAAGGTTAGCGTGGTCCGCAAGCACCTTCCCAAAAAGTTACTTGTGTATGGGGTATCATTCTGCCGGCCGGCCAGTATGTGTACCCCTTACGAGTATCTAATATAAATATTGACCTGCTGAAGGGCTCCGAAAAGTATCAGTCAGCTCCCGTCCGTATCCCGCAGCCTGTCAGGATACTCAATCTCTATGATATGCCTGTATCCGCAGGAACCGGTCAGTTTCTTGACAACGACAGCTATGAAGAAGTTGAAGTCGGACCTGAAGTTCCGGGGACGGCCGATTTCGGAGTGCGCATCAGTGGAGACAGCATGATGCCGAGATACCTGGATAAACAGATCGTGTGGATCCAGAAGACAGATAAACTGAATGATGGAGAGATCGGGATCTTCTATTACAACGGAAACACCTACTGTAAGAAGCTTCTATTCAATAAAAAAGGAACGTACCTCATTTCACTGAATGACAAGTACGATCCTATTGAGATTGTTGAAGGAGAAACATTTAAAACTTTTGGCCGGGTTGTGAGTTAGCGTCCGGATTATTGTACATGTTGATTGCTACAATACAATCGCTCCCCGTCAAAGCATGTATATCTTCCACATAATTTGCCACATATTCTGTCATATCTTTTCTTCCCCAATACAGATTACGTTAGCCATATTAGGTTGTTGCAACAGTTCGTAAAACTCGTTAATGCTGGCGATATCGTCATCAATATGTATCGGCGTAAGCACATTCGGCTCACGAAGCGGAAACTCCGTTCTGGCAAACAGCTCTATCATCTTCGGGTATGAAGGATCCTTAGGTTCAGTAAATCGGAAAAACTGAGATTTTCCGGAAGTAGTATTGCAATTCTCATATCCGCCCTCATCGATAAATTTCCAAAACTTTTCACCAAACTCGGGAGATAGTGCTTCCACTATCAGCACCATATCCAGATCTTTAGTCGCTCTAAATGTTGCATCATTGCTTGTAAACACGATATCACAAGCAGCTCCGCCAATAAGAACATACTTGTCAGTATCATCCGCAAAATAATCTCTAAAAATATTAAGTCCTGTTACCATACATACTCCTTTAGCATTTCATTTACTGATGCCTCCACCCTTTCATCGTCCATCTCATCTCTGATAGAAAGCATCACGCTTAAGGGATCCTGAACATCTTTTTTTATCTTGTCAATAATATAGCCAAGTTCGAAAACACGGCATCCAGTATCTTCGCCTCGTCCTACCTGCTTCATATCCCTAATACCGGATGATGCGATTTCCTTCTTCTCGATCGCATATGTTGGATAATTGTTATCAGCAAGCATGGAATACTCTGAAAGGGCAGATATTCCTGCCTTTACAGGCAGCTTTACATCCTCTTTCAGTTCAAACACTTTTATGACTGGGTTTCTCATTAGCGGGCGAAACCGTTCCCATGCTTCTTTATCACCTTTGCGGATCGTAATGGTACGGCGCCGATTCCGAATCTCTATGATTTCTATATCCATATATTCCATCTCATCAAAGCTCTTGCTTATCGCCATTTTGGATACATCAAGATGCTCCGCCAATTTAGAGACGGTATCATGGTCGTACCCTTCATATAATCCCTGGAGCAATATGCGTTGTGTCAGGAAAGAAATCTGATGAACCGGCTTGAGTTCTCTTTGTTTCTTTCCCAAAAGGAGCCCCATAAACGGGAGGTACACAGTATCATTACGGATCACGAAAGGAATTCCCTCCTCCGTCATCTTATCCTTTGAGTAGAGCGAAGCTTTTTCCAAAAATACTGCAACATTCATTTGCTGTTTTTGTTCCAAAAAGGCTCGATTCTTCCTGATTTGGCTAAGCCTTACATTTGTGTTGGGCTGTAAGGCTATCCATTCAACTCCACCTGTGTTTACCTTGTAAATAACATAAGTCCCTTTAAATAAAAGCGGGAGATGATCATATAATTCTGTAGCCTCGACTAATTTAGTATCCATATGAAGCATTTCAGTAAGATATTTTTCCATAATGCGTCCTTTTTATTTTGTAAACCATTTTTATTTACAAATCAAATATAGCACACTGATTGGAATAAATCAATTAAAATCGCGGCTTGCTTCGTAAAGGCACGGTTCATACAATGTTGTGATCATCTATATTCACCTGCTCTCCAAAAAAATCTATTATCTGCTTCACCGAAACCGGAAAGAAGTTATTGGCATCTACGCCAACATCATATCGTCTGATGCCTTCTGCTCGATTTTTTTCATTATATTCCATGCGTGCATGGATATGACCGTGCAGCTGGTATCCTCCGCTGCTCTTCTTCGGCCAGGACAACATCGGATAGTGCATCAGCGCAAAGTTGCGTCCTTCCACAGAAATCTTCATAAAATCCTTTATATCTTCAAAGAGTCGCGGATCATATTTCTTATCATGATTCCCGACTATCAGGTATTTCTTTCCATTCAGCTTTCTGATCAAGTTATCCGCTTCTTCGATCTTCATGTGATGACAGATATCACCAAGGATATAAACTGTATCATTTTGTCGAACCAAGGAATTGTAATTCTGAAGGAGTATTCTATCCATTTCTTCAACAGACTCAAAGGGCCGATTCTGCATATTTATTATGGCTCTGTGGCCAAAGTGCATATCTGCTGTAAAAAATACCATTTCTATAACCTCATCAAATTACAACATGCTTATCTTTTCAAGCATAGAACTACAAAAATCCTGTACAACAACTACCGCCATCAGTATAGCCAGGATACCAGCAAATATCAGTGAATAAAGGAACCGATCCCCCCACCTATGGATAACGATGCTATAGATAATAGCTGTTCCAACTATTAATGTTAGCAGCCCTACTGCCCATTCTGTCAGCTTCACCGAAGCCTCCAAAGCCCATCTTATAAAAAGCAGAACAAAAGCAACCGGTAACAACAAGACCTTCAAGAGTTTTCGTAATATGAACATATTAACCAATCCTCCCTTCGCGCAGCTCGTTCATCACCTTGTAAGCGATCAAACGTAAAACATATTCTGGCATGGCTCTACGGCCAAGTTCCCACTCCTGCATGGTCCGATAAGGTACACCCAACCATACAGAAAAATCAGTTCTACTCATACCGGACTTTTCCCTGATCATTCTGAAACAATAAGCCAGGCGACGACGCTCAGCATCCTTGTCATTTTTGTCATACTTTTCTACTTCAATCTCGATTCCTTCGAGGTTATATATTTCCTTCCTCATAGGCACCTCTTTTATGTAGTCAATGCGTGCATCTCTGCTTTTATTATATGTAGTCAATGACTACGCGTCAAGGCAAATATAAGGGCCAGCGAAATGCTGACCCCATCTGCTTATGCCACCATTTTTCTAAGGAGAATTGTTTTTATAATCAAAGGTATATAAGATAATTTGCAATGCATGTGCTAATGAACGAATAGAATCAGAGCTTCCATTTCTTTCATCACTATCAGATTATATCCACGATTTCACCGATATACTTGTCATGCGGATCATCTATACATTTTCTGGATCAAGTTTTTCTTTCTGTACTCTTCAAATACATATTCATCCGAAACACCGGTGTATATATCCATTGTAGTAGAAACATCCGAATGCCCCAACAATTTCTGCATCACCTTTAAACTGACTCCTCTTTCATAAAGGATAGTGGCATATGTATGCCTGAGACTATGACATGATAAATGTGGAATCGGATTCGTCTTATCATCCTCCCCAATAAGGCTGTTATAAGCATCTACGATTCTCATCAATGCCCTGTTTATCGATGATTGACCAAAAGCTTTTCCATTTTCATTCAGGAATACAAAATCCGTATAGCCTTCTATTTCCTGAGTGCATTGTATTCCCTTATTTCTCAGTATTGATCTTTCCAGTTCAAAGGCTTCTGCAACCGAATTATCAAAAGGGATCTTACGCATTCCGGAAATAGTCTTACTGCCGTCAGATACATGATATCTTGCCTGCTCCCCGGGCTTTGCGTAATAAACCATATTGTGATTTATATCAATATACTTTTCAGTCATATTCACATCACACCATCTGAGGGAAACGAATTCGCACAGCCGCATCCCGGTATGGATCAGTACGTAAATCACCGGATACCAGTGTCTGAATTCGGGAGCAGCGTATATAAAGTCGGTGAGCTTCTTTGCCTCTGACTCATTAATCCCTGAACGGGTGCTGACTCTTTTGGGATGATTTCTTTTGAGTCCCTTTGTTGCCAATGTTGCAGGATTTTTCCATATAACATCGCTGTCTACAGCATATTGAAAAACCTGAAACAGAACATTCTGAATCCTACAGATAGTATTTACAGAAAGACACCGTTCAGATATCAGGCCTGTGTAATATATCTTCACATCTGATGATCTGATCTCTTCTATATTTCTTTTTCCTAAACCGTTTCTGACGTATGCGTCATAAATTTGTTGATATCCCTTTTGGGTATTGTCCTTAATGGCAGTCTTGGTTGCAATCCACATTTCAAAGACATCGTTAAGATGCAATTCTTTGAGCCCCAGAAGGATATTCTTCTGCTCCCTGAATGCAATCTTCGCCTCTTCGAGTCTCAGCTGATGCAAGCGGCTTTCGTATATGCTGTGTTTAATACCTCTATGATCGGTATATCGGTATTCATATCTGCCATCCGACCTCTCACGCTCTCCCTTGAATAATCTGTTGCCCTTAGAATCTGTTTTCTCGATGATCATCATCATTTCCTCCTGTATATTAGTGAAGTGATGATATCATTCAGAAGCCGAAACTATAAGTCTTATAATCATTGCGTGAAAAGCACACAATTAAGATTTATCCGTCTGCAAAACCACATCTTACGATCACAGATCCTACGTGGGTCAAAATGGGTCAAAAAAGCCTCCGACAAACCGTCGGAGGCCTTTAAAATACTGAATTATTTAGTTGATAGACTTCATTGTCGGGAACAAAAGTACATCTCTGATTGCCGGGCTTCCGGTCAGAAGCATTACCAGTCGGTCGATGCCGTAGCCGATGCCGCCGGTAGGAGGCATGCCCACTTCAAGAGCGGTAAGGAAATCCTCATCGGTGTGCTGGGCTTCTTCATCGCCTGCTGCCGCAAGTGCATCCTGCGCTGCGAAGCGCTCACGCTGATCAACAGGATCGTTAAGCTCCGAATAAGCGTTGCACATCTCAGCGCCGTTTATATACAGCTCGAAACGTTCAACCTTTGAAGGATCATCGGGCTTCTTCTTTGTGAGCGGGCTTATCTCGATGGGATGGTCCATGATGAATGTAGGCTGTATCATCTTCTCCTCGCAGTACTCGTCGAAGAAGAGGTTGATGATATCACCCTTCTTGTGACGATCCTCAAATTCGATATGACGCTCCTTAGCAAGAGCCTTTGCTGCATCATCGCCGTCAACAGCATCAAAGTCGATGCCGGTCTCTTCCTTTATGGCATCCACCATTGTAAGGCGTCTGAAAGGCTTGCCCAGATCTATCTCGTGACCCATGTATTCAACAACTGTGGTACCGAGCACTTCCTGTGCCACATGTCTGAACATGTTCTCGGTCAGATCCATCATGCCATTATAATCTGTATATGCCTGATAGAGCTCCATCAGTGTGAACTCGGGATTGTGCTTTGTATCAAGGCCTTCGTTTCTGAACACTCTGCCTATCTCGTATACTCTTTCCAGACCACCAACGATAAGACGCTTTAAGTAAAGCTCAAGTGAAATACGAAGCTTAAGGTCTTCATCAAGTGCATTGAAATGTGTCTCGAAAGGACGTGCAGCCGCACCGCCTGCATTGTGCACAAGCATCGGAGTCTCCACCTCAAGGAAATTCATTCCGTTTAAGTAATTCCTTATAGAAGCAATGACCTTTGAACGGATAATGAATGTCCTCTTCACATCTTCGTTCATTACAAGGTCTATATATCTCTGACGATATCTCATGTCAGTATTTGTAAGGCCGTGGAATTTCTCAGGCGGAAGCTGCAGAGACTTTGTAAGGAGAGTGAGCTTCTCTACATGAACAGAAATCTCACCTGTCTGTGTTCTGAAAAGATAACCTTCCACGCCGATGATATCCCACACATCAAGCTTCTTGAAGCCGGCATACTCTTCTTCACCAAGACCATCCTTTGATACATAGAGCTGCATTGTGCCCTGCACATCCTGAATATGACAGAAGGAAGCCTTGCCCATGACACGCTTGCTCATGATACGGCCTGCAAGCTTTACACTGATAGGCTTTGCATCCATGATCGCACGGCGCTCATTATATTCTTCTTTCTTTGCCTGTCTTAAAGCTTCCTCATCATCACCATAAGGAGCAGGATCAAATGCAGGTCTGTCACCGAGCACTTCCTTTTCATGTGCTTCATATACAGCCTTTGCCTCTTCCGTATGATGAGTCTGATCAAACTTTGTTATCTTGAACGGGTCACGTCCATCAGCCTGCAGATTCTCAAGCTTTTCACGTCTTACCTTAAGCAGCTGCTTTGTATCCTGCTGCTGCTCGCCCTTTCCTGCACCCGTGTTCTTCTTCTCTTCAGCCATATCTTTTTCCTTTCCTCTCCGTTTAAATATCCTAAAGAAGCAATGAAAGCGGACTTGTGTAACCGGTCCGCTTTCTTTCTTAAATCTAAAATCACTATGATCGATTCAAACGGCTTTATTTATCAAGCCAGATGTCCTCTATCTTGTACTCAAGTGTGCCGGCCTCGGTATCAACCTTTACAACCGTACCCTTCTTTGCGCCGATGATAGCACGTCCAATAGGAGACTCGTCTGAAATGACTCCGCCCAGTGAAGATGCCTCACTGGCACTCTTGATGGTGAAAGTGAATTCCTCATCCTCTGCTACATCAAGAAGCTTTACGGAACATCCGAAGGATACCTTTGTGATCCTTCCGCTCTTGCTCTCTATATCAATGACTTCAACATCTTTAAGAAGAGCTTCTATCTCATCGATCCTGGCCTCAACATCTCTCTGCTCATCTCTTGCAGCATCGTACTCGGCATTCTCGGATAAGTCGCCCTGTTCTCTGGCTTCCTTGATCTTCTGAGAAATCTCCTTACGTCTGACGCTCTTTAAGTAATCGAGCTCCTCCTGATATTTCTCAAGACCTTCTCTTGTAAGTTTATTCTTTGCCATGCGGACCAAACCTCCTTAAAGATTCACACATTTTCACACAACCGATTGATTATAACGCCAATAGTCAGCCACTGTCAACAATCGAGCCTATTAATCGATAACCTTAACGCTCTCTATGACAGGCTGCTTATCCTTGGGGATGGTTCCGTTGTTATCGATGGGACGGGCATCCTCGCAGATCTTGTCTACCACTTCCATACCGCTTGTCACATGACCGAAACCGGCATACTGTCCATCAAGGAAATCTGCATCTGCATGCACGATGAAGAACTGTGAGCTTGCTGAGTTGGGATCCATGCTGCGTGCCATTGAAATGACGCCTCTCTTATGAGAGATATTGTTTTCATAACCGTTCTCTGAAAACTCACCAACGATCTCTTTATCAGATCCGCCTGTACCGTTACCAAGGGGATCGCCACCCTGGATCATAAAGCCTGAAATGATACGGTGGAATGTAAGTCCGTCATAAAATCCCTGTCCTGCCAGATCAAGGAAATTCTGTACTGTGATAGGCGCTGCTTCAGCATCAAGTTCCAGCTCTATGGTTCCGTAATCCTTTACGGTGATGGTCACATGATGAAGGCCACCTTCAGCAGGCTCAGCTTCTGCAGTGCTTTCTGTAGCTGCTGCCTCTGTAGCTGCAGGTTCAGCGGAAGTCTCGCTTGCAGCAGGCTCGGGATCAGAGCCGGTAGCAGCAACAGGTGCAGAGCCTTCTCCACCGCAGGCTGTCATCATCATTGCAGATGAAAGCAGTGCTGCCATCATCTTTAAGATCTTTACTTTTTTCATGGTTTTCTTTCCTCCTGTACTTCATCCAACAATTCATCTATCTCTTCAAAGCTTTCCAGACTGCATGCTCTTTTTCTGAGCGCTGCTGCATTCGGAAAACCTGCAAGATACCAAGCCATATGCTTTCGCATCTCACGTATGCCTATATACTCCCCTTTTTCTTCTTTCATAAGGGAAGCATGCCTTCTTATCATTCTCTTTATTTCAGGAAGCGAAGGTCTCTCTTCTTTAACAGCTTCTCCTGTCTCAAGCGCCTTTTTTACGGAAGCGAATATCCAGGGATTCCCCTGAGCTGCTCTTCCTATCATCACAGCATCGCATCCTGTATGTTCTATCATGGCAAGTGCCGACTCAGGCCCTGTAATATCACCGTTTCCGATGACAGGGATCTTCACCGCCTTTTTCACTTCCGCTATTATATCCCAATCTGCCTTTCCGCTGTAGTACTGTGCACGGGTCCTGCCATGAACGCATACTGCCGATGCACCGGCAGCCTCCATTCGTTTGGCAAATTCCACCGCATTTACATGGGCATCATCAAAGCCTTTGCGGAACTTGACGGTAACAGGCTTTTTCACGCTTTTTACCAGCGCTTCAATAATTTCGCCTGCAAGCTTCTCATCATTCATGAGTGCTGAACCTTCATGGTTGTTCACAACCTTCGGCACAGGGCAGCCCATGTTCACATCCAGCACATCAAAAGGTCTCTCCTCAATGGATGCCGCAACCTCAGCCATTAATTCCGGTTCGGATCCAAAGATCTGGAGAGACACAGGATGTTCATTTTCTGAAGTTCTAAGAAGTGCTTCGGTATTTTTATTCTTAAAGTGAATGGCTTTTGCACTCACCATCTCCATGCACACCATCCCGGCGCCCTGCTCCCTGCAGAGTGTCCTGAAAGACATATCGCTGACTCCGGCCATCGGAGCCGCTATGAGAGGTGTGTCGATGCAGACATTTCCGATCCTAAAAGGAGGCAGTATCATTTATTCTTCTCATATATGAAGCGCAGTCCGTCAAGCGTGAGCATCCTGTCATAAACCTCGATGCTGTCGGTCTCATCTGCTACTATGCTTCCCAGTCCGCCTGTTGCAACCGTACGCATCTCATCAAGGCCTGCCTCTTCCTTTACTTTCTTTATGATATATTCTGTCTGACCGATCTGTCCGTAAACAAGACCTGCCTGCATACTTGTAACAGTATTCTGCGCAAGTATCGAATCCGGCTTCCTTATCTCTATCTCAGGAAGCTTTGCGGTATCTTCCCACAGAGCCTTTGCGCTGATCTTAATGCCGGGTGCGGTTATTCCCGCAAGGAATTCTCCATCGGCGCCGATAAGATCATAAGTCGTAGCTGTTCCGAAATCCATTACGAGCACCGGTCCGCCGTATTTCACATACGCACCTACCGCATCAACTATACGGTCGGCACCTATCTCACGCGGATTCTCAGTCACTATCTTGATGCCCGTCTTGGTGCCGGGGCCTACTATCAGCGGCTTCTTTCCGGCATATCTCTCAAGTGCTCCTGTAAGAGCATGCATCACGCCGGGCACAACGCTTGCAAGTATGACGCCTTCTATCATGTCGCTGGTTACGCAGGCATGTCCGAGCATTCCCATAAGATCTGCACCGTATTCATCCGATGTGCGGGGTGTACCCGTCATCATCCTGAAACTGTGCTTCAGATTCTCTCCTTCAAAAAGTCCAAAGGTGATATTTGTGTTTCCGACATCAACCGTAAGAAGCATCTTACTCATCCTCATTTTCCTCTACATCCGTAAGGGGTTCGTGAAGTACGAACACCTTGTAATACATTGAAAGAGACTCAAACAGTTCCTGCCTCTTTCTTCTTATCTCGCCCATGAGGAGCCCTGCGGAAACCTCATCATAAAGATAATCCGTTTCTTCTGAAATGGTATCCATGGCTATTCCGCCGTCTTCCTCAAAGCGTATGGTAAAAATACCGCCGCACTCTTCCGTAAAGAGCACACATATTACATGCAGCTCTTCCTGTATCGACTGCGGGATATTTCCATACATTTCTTTATTGAAATAATATTTCTGATCGTAAGCATTCGCACCGCATATTATATTGCGGGCGGTGTCATTATCTTCTGTTATCTTCTTATTTACAGTATCAGACATATCCGTATATACCTCTTACAGAAACCTCACCTGAAGATATTGCCTTTATGGTGCCGTCAGCGGTCTTTACGATAAGAGCACCACTGTCATTGATGCCTTCCGCAATACCTGTATACTCGCCCTTGGGATCGAGCACCCTCACTTCACGGTTTCTGTTTACCAAATATCTGTCATATATATCTACAAAGGCTGACACATCCAGATGCTCACAGAACAGGCCGTAATAATATTCGAAATATTCCATTATCCCAAGTATGATCGCCGTTCTGTCGATATGCTCGCCCTTCTCTATCCTTAAGGAAGTAGCGATATCCTTCAGTTCATCGGGGAAAACTGTCTGATTGACATTCACTCCCACGCCTATGACAACATAGTGTATGAAATCAGGCTCTGCCGACATCTCGGTAAGTATACCGCACACTTTGTGATTATTTACGATAACATCGTTTGGCCATTTGATCTTCACATCCAGATCGGGATGAAGACTGCTTATGACCTCGGCAACACTTATAGCCATAAGAAGCGTCAGCATTGAAGCCTTGTCAGGTGAAAAATCGGGTCTGAGAAGCAAACTGAATGAAATGCTCTCTCCTGCGGGAGATGCCCAGGCTCTGCCACGTCTCCCTTTTCCTCCTGTCTGTTCATCTGCGACCACGAGCGAACCATGCTCCATGCCCTCATCAGCAAGATACTTCGCATCTTCATTCGTGGATGCGGTCTCCTTGTGGAAATATACTCTTTTTCCGGCCCAGACGGTATTCATACGGCTCATGAGCTCGCTTCCGGAAAGGATCTCAGGATAGCTTAACAGCCTGTAGCCCTTGTTGGTCACAGCTTCAATATCATAGCCTTCGTTTTCAAGTTGCTTGATGACCTTCCAGACGGCAGTTCTTGAAACGCCCATGGAATCGCATATATCCTGACCGGACACGTAGTCCTTTGAATTGCGAAGCCGTCTCAGTATCTCAGCTTTTAAGCTTATCCTTTCTCCCATTCTCTTCTCTCCTGTTTAAACAACAAATGTCAGCCGGCAAATGCGCCAAGAGTTGCAGCCATTACAGCCTTGATAGTATGCATTCTGTTTTCAGCCTCAAGAAAGACCTTTGACTGGCTGCTCTCAAACACTTCATCAGTCACTTCAAGCTCATCCAATCCGAACTTTTCGTGTATCTGCATTCCGATGCCTGTACCCAGATCATGGAAAGCCGGGAGGCAGTGAAGGAATATGGCAGACGGTTTTGCCTGCTTCATCAGTGCTGAAGTAACACTGTAAGGTTTCAGGTCATTTATACGCTCAGACCATATCTCATCGGGCTCACCCATTGAAACCCACACATCAGTGTAAATGACATCGGCATCTTTTGCTGCTGCCATCGGATCGGTATTCAGCTCGATCGACCCGCCGCTTTCAGCTGCCCATTTTTTGCAGGTCTCCACAAGCTCCTTTTCCGGGAAATACTTCTCAGGTGCCCCGACAGAAAAGTGCATACCCATTTTGCTGCAGAGTATCATAAGCGAATTGCCGGTATTATACCTTGCATCGCCCATGTAGCAGAGCTTTCTTCCCCTGTAATCACCGAATACTTCCCTTATGGTAAGCAGATCGGCAAGCATCTGTGTGGGATGATACTCATTTGTAAGGCCGTTCCAGACAGGAGCATCTGAATATTTCGCAAGCTCCTCAACTATCTCCTGGCCGAATCCTCTGTATTCAATGCCCTCGAACATGCTGCCGAGCACCCTTGCGGTATCGGCAATGCTCTCCTTCTTTCCTATCTGGGATGCCTTGGGATCGAGATATGTGGTCCCCATTCCCAGATCGTGCGCAGCCACTTCAAATGAACAGCGCGTACGTGTGCTGGTCTTCTCAAATATCAGCGCCACGTTCTTTCCTCGCAGCACGTCAACAGGAATCCCCTCTTTCTTTTTCTTTTTGAGCTCTGCGGCAAGATCCACAAGATAGAGGATCTCCTCTGCAGTAAAGTCCTTCAATGTAAGAAAATCGCGACCTTTAAGATTCATGATAACAATGCCTCCTGTATATCTTTAAGAAAAAACTGCCGCGGCCACCGCCGCAGCAGCAATTGGTACTCCGGTTATTTCAGGTTCAGTCCTTCGTAACCACTTCCTTGAAGGTTGTGGCAAGACCTGCGATACCCTGCAGATCTGAAGGGATTATTATTTTTGTAGCCTGGCCGTTTGACATCTGACCAAGAGTTTCAAGGCTCTTTAACTGAAGCACGCTTTCATCTGCGCCTGCCTCCTTGAGCATTCTGATACCGTCAGCTGTAGCTTCCTGCACTTTACGGATAGCCTCTGCCTGACCTTCTGCCTGTCTGAGAAGAGCTTCCTTCTGAGCCTCTGCTCTGAGGATCTGTGCTTCCTTTTCAGCCTGCGCGTTAAGGATCGCAGATTCCTTCTTACCTTCTGCAACAAGGATTGATGATCTCTTTTCACCTTCCGCACGTGTAACTGACTCTCTTCGCTCACGCTCAGCCTTCATCTGTCTTTCCATGGCATTCTGTATCTCTGCGGGAGCCATGATGTTCTTAAGCTCAACACGGTTAACCTTTATGCCCCAGGGATCTGTAGCCACATCAACGGATGAACGCATCTTGGTATTTATAACTTCTCTTGAAGTAAGGGTTGAGTCAAAATCAAGATCACCGATGATATTACGGAGAGTGGTAGCTGTAAGGTTCTCGATAGCCATCAGCGGATTCTCCACACCGTAAGCATAAAGCTTGGGATCGGTGATCTGGAAGAATACGACTGTATCTATACGCATTGTAACGTTATCTCTTGTGATAACGGGCTGCGGCGGGAAATCATAAACCTGCTCCTTAAGGATGACCTTCTTTGCCACCTTATCGATAAGCGGCATCTTGAAATGAAGTCCCGTATGCCATGTCTCAAGATAGGTTCCCAAACGCTCAATGACATAAGCATTTGCCTGCGGTACGATCTTGATACAAGAGATGACGATGATTATAAGAACTATTACAAGAATTGCTATTACGTACTCCATTTGTTTCTCCTCCTCCTCATAGAAAAAAATGTGTTTTTATGACGCTTCGATGGTGACCATAAGCTTTACGCCTTCAACTCTCTGTACCACCACCTCGGATCCCTTGGGGATGACTATCGAGTCACCTGCTGCCGACCTGGCCATCCACTCAAGGCCATCGAGCTTTACGGTGCCCTTTTCTTCTGAATTGCAGATATCCTCGGTGACCATGCCCTTTTTGCCAAGAAGGGAATCAACATTGGTAGGTGTAACCTTCCTGTTGAAATACCCCGCAAGTAGGGGTCTGGTGAACACTAACAGCACTACGGATACCGCTATGAATGCAAACGTCTGAACGAGCACGTTCGGAACAAAAATGGAAATGATCAGTGCTACCAGCGCGCCTGCAGCGAACCATATCGTGGTAAGTCCCTGAGTGAGCGCTTCAATGATCACCATTATTATAAACAGGATGAGCCATAACACTGTCATATTAAAAGTCATAATTTGATATTCCCTTCATCGGCTCTGCGATACTAAAATAGAGTTCCGCATCCACGGGCTATTTACTTTGTAAAAAGTAAATAGCTGTCTGCAGAATCCACAGACAGCTAAAGTATAGCATAGAAGAATCACGTTTGTAACCCCGTCATTTACCAGAAGACATGACCGCCTATCACTATTCCCTCATGATGAGCTCCGGCGCGTTTGAAATGGGTTGCGGTTCCGACATTGGATGTGCCTGAAAGCGCCTCTCTGGCAGCCTGCACACAGGATGACTTCAGATTGCCTGATGCAATGGCTCTGTCCACCTTTCCGCTGCCGGCCGGTGAGAACTGACCGGATGCATAGATAACACTGTAGAGAGTCGACGGATAAGCTCCGCTTCTGACACGGTTCATAACAACCGCACCTACGGCAAGCTTGCCTTCGTAAGACTGATTGCCTGCTTCGCACTGAATGAGAGCTGCAAGTAAAGTCACATCATCCGCGTCAGCCGCATATGCGCCGAATGTCTTATGCCTTGAAGCTTCCTGTTTTGCTGCACGGGCTTTCGCATCAGCTTCAGCCTTCTCTCTGGCCTTGATCTTTTCTATAGATTCACCGTGGTCTATCTTGTAACTGAGATCCACGTATTCTGCTGATATATAGGCATCCTCGCCTTCAAAATCGATGGCAACCCATCCGTCTTCCTGTGAGACCACTTCGAAGACATCACCCTCAGTCACCATTCCGAGCACTTCCGAATCAGTGCTGGTATCCACACGCACACGCAGTGTCTGGCCGTTGACCTTGGCCTGCAGGCATCCCACTTCTTCGTAAAGAGCCTGTGCCTCATCAGCAAAGAGCAGATAATCATTGCTTACCCAGCCGACAGCCTCGCCCGACTTTATCTTTGTCCATTCATCGGTATATTCGATTATGGTACCGCCACAGTCCTTATAAAGCTTTCCTGTGAGCTCGGAAGTCTCGTCCGGCTCCTCACGCATATTTACAGACTGATTGACATCTGCCATGACAAGAGCGCCTTCGCTCTTCCATGCGTTCTCGGCTGCATAAATATAGCCATTCACTTCTTCATCGGTAAGATCAACACCGCTGTCGGTCACATCGCCTGCGCCGGCACTGCATATGCTCAATACATCTTTGGAAGTGATCACATGTGCAGGAGCCTGCACCTCTTTATCACGATCACAGAAAGCAAGATTAACAGAGGGTGTGGCACCGACCTCGTACACTTCGGTCTCCACGCCTTCTCCGTAAACCGGAGGAACCGCTATATTCGTCATGACGGCAGTAGCTGTAACACATACGGCTGCCGTTAGCAGATTTATACTTCTGTTCATAACTGTTAATGTCTGTTAATCATTTGTTGCATTCTTTAACATAATGTTACAATTTTGTTAAATTATACTCAAACCCAAAATGCTTGTCAAACCGGCGGAGTCCCCCGGATTTCCTGCACGAATATGCATCCCCCGGAGGGTTTTGCAAAAAAAAATGGCGCGGGATCCCCACGCCGTTTCGGTGGACCAAGACCTTTCGGTCAGCCCCAATCAGTTTCCTGATCTGTCTTAATTATACAGTTAAATACGCGGATTTACCATTTGTAATCTTCCGGCATCTACTTCTTCCCAATAACCTGCAATATCAAAAACTTAAGATAATAAGACTCGGCATCCGCATACGACCAGAGTATGGGATGATCCGGAGACTGCGTGCGGAACTCAACCTGACGTACCCACACATGCGCCGCTCTGGCTGCATCTTCCACTGCCTTGAGAAAGAGTTCCTCTGTCATAAAATGCGAGCAGGAACATGTGGCAAGGAAGCCGCCGTTCTTAACAAGCTTCATGCCTGCCGTGTTTATCTCACGGTAGCCCTTTGCAGCATTGTGCACGGAGCTTCTGGATTTGGTGAAGGCCGGCGGATCGAGTATGACCAGATCAAACTTTCTGCCGTTATGAAGGAGCTCCGGAAGCAGCTCGAAGACATCGGCACACATATATGTAACTTTGTCGGAAAGGCCGTTCATCTCGGCATTCCTTGCAGCTGTAGCCAGGGCGCTTTCCGAAGCATCCACGGAAAGAACGCTCTTTGCACCGGCAAGAGCCGCATTGAGCCCGAAGGAACCTGTGTGGGTAAAGCAGTCCAGCACCTCGGCGCCTTTTGACATGGGCCATATAGCCTTGCGGTTATATTTCTGATCAAGGAAGAAGCCGGTCTTCTGACCATCCGCTACATCAACTACATATTTAACGCCATTCTCAGTGATAAGGACATCCGTATCAAACTCAGGACCTATGAAGCCTTTTGTGCGCTCCAGCCCCTCCTTCTCACGCTCCTTGGCGTCGCTTCTCTCGTAAACGCCGCGGATAATGATGCCATCTTCAGCCATCACTTCCTTTGCGGCAGCAATGATGGTCTCCTTGTGACGGTCTATGCCAAGGGCAAGCGACTGCACAACAAGAACATCCTCATATTTATCCATTACGAAACCCGGCAGGAAATCTGCCTCACCGAAGATCACGCGGCAGGAAGAAATATCGACTGTCCTCTTCCTGTATTCCCACGCCATCTGTACCCTTCTTTTGAAGAAAGAATCATCTATCTCCTCAGAAGGTTGCCTTGTCAGCATTCGAACTCTTATCTTCGAACGGCTGTTGATAAAGCCACGGCCCATCGCATATCCGTCAAAATCACGCACCTCTACGATATCACCGTCTTCAAAACCGCCCATTACGGAAGCTATCTCATTGTCAAATATCCAGGCTCCGCCGCCTTTGAGCAGACGGCCTTCGCCCTTTTTAAGAGTGACTATGCTTCCCAACTTATAATTCCTTTGATCTCTCAGCTGCTGCCTCAACCGCATCTATAACGGCACCGCGGAAACCTGACTCCTCAAGTACCCTGACTGCCGCAATGGTCGTGCCGGCAGGTGAGCATACCATATCCTTGAGCTGAGCGGGATGCATTCCGGTATCAAGCATAAGCTTGGCACTGCCGTAAACGGCATTGGCTGCAAACTCATAAGCCTGCTGTCTGGGCATGCCTTCTTCGACAGCCGCATCAGCCATGGCTTCTATAAACATGAAAACATATGCGGGAGCACTTCCGCTAACGGCACATACGGCATCCATAAGATGCTCGGGCACAACGGAAGCTCTTCCGAATGATTTGATTATGGTAAGAGCATTGGTAAGCTCTTCTTTCGTTACAAACTTGTTGGGTGTTACACCCGTGATGGCTGCGCCTACAAGAGCTGCCGTATTGGGCATGCAGCGCACGCATTTCTGATCGCGTCCGATCTGCTCATTGAACCATGCAAGAGACTTGCCTGCAACGATCGATATGATGACCTGATCAGGTCTTAAGCTGCTCTTTATGGTACGGATCGCTTCTGCCGCATACTGGGGCTTTACCGCAATGACGATGTAATCGGCGGCTTCAACTGTTCTGGCATTATCAATAGCAGTATTAATACCGAATTCTTCTGCGCGCTTCTTTGCAATCTCGACATTCACATCAGAACCGTATATATCCTCAGGTCTTACTGCAAGGCTCTTAATAAGGCCTCCTATCATAGCGCCTGCCATATTGCCAAGTCCGATGAATCCAACTTTCATGTCATTTCCCCTCTCTTTCTGAGCAGCCGGTTTTTATATTTGTAGTAAACGACAAAACTCTTTTTGTTTTGTCGTTTGCTGCGCCGAATTTTGGCCGCTGAAAGCGGCATATTCCCTTACAAAATTCGTGTGCATCCTCGCGGAGCGTTATAGTAAGCGCTTTATTGCGCTTACTATAAAGAATGCATACGGCATTATTATAACACATTCTTTGATATATAGTATCAATTTCACAGGCGTAACCTGTAAAAAATATACCTTTTTCCCTTTTTTTCCTTAAGCAGGCCAAGCAGATACCTGTAAGCAAGCTCGGCTCCCCTTAGTTCATCCGTCCTGGGATCCTTCTCTGCGTACAGCATCTTTTCGTATCCTTTGATGAATCCCATATGCTCGGGAGGCACGCTCTCGCCCACTCTTCCCTTCAGTTCCTCAAGGGTTTCATATGCACTTCGATCAAAGCCTATCATTGAAAGGATCAGCAGATTCTTCCTGCACATGACTCTGAACTTTTCGGCATCTTTCAGTCTCCTGTAGCGCAGCGAAGATATCATATGGGCCAGCGCGATAAACAGAACGAGCAAAACGATCAGCGTCACAAAAGGTATAACGACTATAAGGACCTGCTTAGGATCTATACTTATGTTTTCTTTAAGCGGAACCGGTTCTTCCTCGATCTCCGGTTTTGCCTCCTCCATCAGAGCTGCCTTACCGCTTCCCGAACCTGCATCTTCAGCCAGATCGTTACTCCCCCTCCAATTATCAACGAGTCTCTTGCCCGGAGTGGGTTCAAAAGTCACCCAGCCTACTCCGTCAATATAAGCTTCGGCCCATGCATGCGACATGGAACTCTTAACGATCGTAAGCTGCGTATCAAAATGCTTTACGTAATAGCCCTGCACATATCTTGCCGGTATGCCTTCTGCTCTTGCAAGCAGTACAAAGGCCGTAGCGTAGTGAACACAGTAGCCGGTCTGTGAGTTAAAGAGGAAATAGTCCAGGAACTCCGAAGACGAGTCGACATCCTTCGGAAGCGGACCGGGATTCTTATTATAATCCATATCGCCAAGCACATACTCGATGCGCGAAAGTTTCTCGTAATCGCTCCCGGAGCCTTCCGTCAGCTCATCTAAGAATTCGCGTGTCTTTTCGGACACCTCTGTTTCAGGGAGATAGTTTTTGGAAATACTTTTTTTGTACTCCTTATAAGCTGCAAAACTCGTATCATGCTCTGCCTTATCACCTTTAAAAATTCCGGATTCAGGCACCACAACGCGTCTTACCTTATCCCAGGTTTCCTCGTCGATCGGGACCGGTTCATTAGCAAGCTCATCAAAAACCTCATTACCGCGGTTTAACCTGTAAAATGAAAGATCATATTCCGTGTTATATCCGAGAGCCTTGTCTGATATGAGGCCGCCGTCCTTGTCATCAAAGGACACGTCACCGATCTCATTGCCTGCAAGGACAGTTTTTAACGGTGCGAATACATATCTCGTATTGAAACGCAGATATTTAAGTCCTATATCTGTCTTTCTCACATAATCCGTGAAATGCTTACTGTCCTTTGCTTCTGCTGCGGTCCTGGTCTCGAGCACATCAAACATACGCTCGGCAGCATCAGGTGTGTGCCCGGTCTCCCATCCTCTTCCGGTAAAGGTATCGCAGACGCTGCCAGCGAGATAAACCACTCCGTTGACGCCTTTGGGAGTTTTCATTTCCATTATCTCGCTAACTTCATCCTGAAGTTCTCCGCTCATAGTCGTGTTTTCGGCAAATCCGGTCTGCGCACGGAAATCCTCATCCTCGGAATGCAGGAACCTGAAACTGAGCTCTATTCCCTCCGATGCCTTTTCCCACAGCTTAACGACCATATCCCAGCTGTAAGGCTCATCGGGAGCAGGCGCTACGAATACAAGGATCGTAGTGAGTGCGATAAACGGAGATATGAATACCAGATGCTTTACCGGATCCGTGTAGCCGACCTTCTTCCATGCTCTCTGTATCTCCTCTGCCAATATCAAAAGTGCAGGGAAAAATGAAAGTGCCACTGCGATCTTGGGTACTTCTATATGCATCCACATGATAACGAAGAGTGCCGCAATTATAAGCACGGCAAATACCCTCTTTGTCCATTTATTGCTAAGGATTAGCCTGCCTATGATAAAGCTCAGAGACACCACCACTGTGACCCAGGCAACCCATATATTTGCAAACATGAAAGCGACCCTGTCATCTGCAGGCTGGAGCAGGACGGGAACCGAGACCGAGATGATGACCATCACCGGCAGAAAGTACTTGAGCCTGTTCTTCCAGTGCGCAAGACACAGGGCAACGGCAAATACGACTGCCATCAGAATGTAGGGCAGTATGGGCTGAGCAGGGAACGGCATGTACTGAGACGCTGCTATCATAGCGACTATGCACATCGGCAGTAAATAAAGCAGATCATATATGGCGGCGATCATCACATCACCTCCTTTAAGTCTGCATCCGTCTCAAACTGCATGAGAAGAGCCCTCGGGAACTGGGCTCGCGGAAGATCCTGTTTCTCTTCGTTTCCTATAAGATAAACGATCGTATAGACATTGTTTCCGCCAAGCAGCGTAAGGAGCTCCGTTACTTTATCCGACCACTCATGTATGACAATGAACACAGCCTTGCAGTTGAAAAGTTCCTGCGAAGCTGCTGCCATCTCCATAAACTTTGCTTCCTTATACATGCTGTTAAATTTTATATTTGAGAATTCATCATAGAACAGATCGAATTGATCGGCTCCGCCCGTTGCAAGCTTTACGATCTGATCGGCAAGAAAGTATCCCGTCACCGGGATATTCTTTCTGTGGCAATACAGAGCCAGAGCAATGGCGCACTCCATCATCTTATTCTCTAACGGAAGATGCTCCTCCTGCTTTTCGGAGAAACGCTCGGTCCCGGCAAGGATCGCAATGCCTTCCTTCTCTTCACCTATCAGCTTGCGCACCATAAGCTTTCCGCTGCCGGCACTTACCTTCCAGTTAATGAAACGCACATCATCACCCGGCTCATACTCACGCGTGAGCACATCAGGCTCGGAGGGATTGATCTCGATATCCCTGCGCATCATATTTGAAAAATCCACATCACGCAGGTCCTCCAGATCGATAAGCGCAGGTCTTACCAAGACTCGCTTGGTCTCATTGTTATTCAGGCTGATCTTAAAGAGTCTGAAATAATCCTGGAGCACCACTTTTTTAATGCCCACTTCATATTCGCCGCGATATTTGCAGACAAGCTCTGTATCCTCACGTATACCCGTCTTCGGGAGCAGTTCATATTCCTCATCATCATTCAGACCTTTTATGCTCGAGAACGATGAGAAGAATCCTACTCTTACACCCGCAAATGCAAAAGGAAATTCATTCATGAGCCTGAAAGTGAAGGGATATGTCTGACAGGCAGTGAGCTGCTTGCCCGGAAGATCCTGATATATCCTGAAAAGTATCGACACTAACAAAAGATAAAGCAGCGACACTAAAGGTATGATGACTAAAACAGCAAAAAAACCGTAGCTGACGGGACCGCCGAACCAGCTGATCCCCACCAGCGATATTATCAGTAAGATTGCCCAGATGATACGATTCTTTTTCATCTGAAGACTCCCGTTTATTCCACAGGTACCTTTGCCTTAAGCACAAGTCCCGTAAGCACTTTGTCTATATCCGTCTTATGCATCTTGGCTTCTGCAGTGAGCACAAGTCTGTGGTGAAGGGTGTTTACCGCAACCGCCTTCACATCATCGGGCTTTACAAAATCTCTCTCATCAAGGAATGCCTTCGCCTGTGCAGCCCTTACAAGGAAGAGGGTAGCACGCGGGCTTGCACCCAGCACAAACTGAGGCTCTTTTCTGGTAAGTTCGACTATGTGTCTTATATATGTAAGAACTCCGTCGCTTACATGCACCTCTTTCACCTTCTCCTTCATGGAGACCACTTCTTGTGCGGTGCATACGCTCTCTGCATCATCAACAACTTTTCCGCTTATAAAGCCCTGCGCCATCCGAAGTTCCTCTTCCTCTGAAGGATAGCCTACAGAAAGCTTCATCATAAAACGGTCCATCTGTGCTTCGGGGAGCGGATAGGTTCCAAGAAATTCCACGGGGTTCTGTGTGGCGATGACCATAAAAGGTGAAGGAAGCTTGTAAACTTTGCCATCAACAGTTACCTGGCCCTCGGCCATTGCTTCCAGAAGACTGGCCTGAGTCTTGGGAGACGTACGGTTTATCTCATCCGCGAGTATTATCTGATGCATTATCGCACCTTCACGATACGTAAACTCTCCGCTCTTCATGTTATAAATAGAAGTTCCGGTCACATCACCGGGGAGAGTATCAGGCGTAAACTGGATCCTGCCGAAATCGCAGTCCACTGACTTAGCCAGAGTCTTAGCAAGTGTAGTCTTGCCCACACCCGGCACGTCCTCAAGAAGGACATGTCCTCCTGCCAGCATACAGATCATGATATTATCAACAACATCTTCCTTGCCGACAAAATATTCTGTCATCTGTTTCTTAAGCCCGCGTATCATATGCATATCCTCCTGTTTATACAATCCTGTTTACCCAGGTACCACTCTTTAACATAATGTATCCCAATATATTCTTGATCAACTCCGTAAAAGTAACCGCAAAATAAATGGTGACTATATCAAGCGCAGTAAAACGTACAAGTACTTCGGCCAGCGTTACCATGATCATCCATGTGAACACGCTGTCGAAGACGAAAGTGATGAGCGTCTTTCCGCCGGACCTTAAAGTAAAATAGGTGGCATGGCTGAAAGAACAGAAAGGCATCACAAGTGCCTGAATGTAAATGAATGTAGAGGCAAGCGCCTTTATACTATCCTGAGTGTTGTATATCGCAGGGAAGAATCTTCCCGTGATGAGCATCAGAGTGGCCGTGCCTATACAGCAGGCAACCGTGAAGAATATCATCTTGGTTGACGCATCCTTCGCCTCTTCAAACTTGCCTGCACCGAGATACTGACCTACAACTATCGAGATGCAGATACCCAGCTGGATAAATACTATATTGAAGAGATTGGATATAGTGGCTGTTATGTTCATTGCTGCCACGACATCTACGCCACGCATCGAATATGTCTGATTGAGCATCGTGATACCGGCAGCCCAGAACAGCTCATTGAGCATAAGAGGGAATCCCTTAATGCATATCTGCTTAAACACGGGCCAGGGTATGGTAAATCCCCTGTACGCACCTACTAAGAACTTGTTTTGAGCCGTGTGCGTATGCGACCAGATGACGACTATGCCAAGCTCGATGAATCTCGCAATGACGGTAGCGATAGCTGCACCGGATACTCCAAGCTCAGGAAAAGGACCTATACCGAAAATGAGAAGCCAGTCCAGTATTGCATTTACGATAACGCTCGCCATTCCGGCAACCATCGGAACGAAGGTCTGTCCTGTCTCCTTGACTACCGATGCATAGGCCTGAGTGATAGCAAACGGTATCAGACCGATAAGTACAATCATCAGATACTCTCTGGCAGAAGCCGCAGTTTTTACTATATCTATGTCAGCTTCTGTAGGAGATACTGTCAGATAAAAGGATACAAGGGTATCACCGGAAAACAGCAGCAGCAATACCGCAGCAAGTCCGAAAAGGAGCGCGGAAAGCATACGGAACCTGAACGTATACATGTGTCCCTTATGATCGCCCTTGCCATAATACTGTGCGCCGAATATACCTGCCGCCGAGATGACTCCGAATGTAGCGATGTTGAAAACGAAGACAAACTGGTTTATTATCGCCACACCTGACATTTCTTCAGTTCCGAGCCGTCCTACCATGATATTGTCTAAGAAGCTCACGAAATTCGTGATGGCACTCTGTATTATCATCGGGACAGCAAGTCTGATATATCTTTTGTAAAAGGCCTTATCGCCTATATATTTTTTCTTTAATTTTGCAAGCATGAGAAAAATTATACCCTAAGAATTCTGTCATGTATATTAAAAATATGCAGTTTATATCACATTTGCAAAGAGGCATGAAGTTCTTTATACTTTAAAAGAAGTTATACAAAAAGCTTTCCGAAAAGGAGATAACAGATATGTTAAAAGACGGAAAAATACTTATTGGCAGAAGTTCTCAGGGCAAAGATACAGTGCTGCTTCCGAAGATGGCAAACCGTCACGGACTGATAGCAGGCGCGACCGGAACAGGTAAGACAGTTACTCTGAAGGTCCTTGCCGAATCATTTTCGGATCTGGGCGTGCCCGTATTCCTTGCAGATGTTAAGGGCGATCTTTCGGGAATGATAAAGCCCGGGGCCGGCATGGAAGAGCGCGTATCGGCTCTCGGACTTGAAGGCTTTGCATATAAAAACTACCCGACAGTATTCTGGGACATCTACGGACAGAGCGGCATACCGCTTCGCACCACCGTTTCCGAAATGGGACCGCTCCTTCTCTCACGCATACTGGGACTTAATGATACGCAGGGTGACATACTCACGGTAGCTTTCAAGATAGCCGATGACGAAGGTCTGCTGCTTACCGACACAAAGGATCTGAAAGCTCTGCTTAATTACATATCTGAAAACAACAAGGAGCTGGCTGCCGAATACGGCAAGATGAGTCCGGTATCGATCTCGGCAATCCTCAGAGCCGTGGTCGCTCTTGAGATGGCCGGCGGCGAAACCTTCTTCGGTGAGCCTGCTCTTTCCATCCATGACCTGATCTCACTTGGGACTGAAGGCCGCGGCACTGTGAACATTCTTGATTCAAAGAGTCTCATACAGAACAATACACTCTATTCGATGTTCCTTCTCTGGTTGCTTTCCGAGCTGTTTGAAAATCTTCCAGAAGTAGGAGACCTTGATAAGCCTAAATTTGTATTCTTCTTTGATGAAGCTCACCTGCTCTTCAAAGGCACACCTTCGCATCTGCTCGAAAAGATAGAACAGGTGGTGAAGCTGGTGCGTTCAAAGGGTGTGGGCATCTATTTCATAACACAGAATCCGCGCGACATCCCGGACGGTGTGCTGGCACAGCTTGGCAACAGGATAGAACATGCGCTTCATGCTTACACACCTGCCGAGCAGAAAGCAGTGAAGGCTGCGGCCGCATCATTCCGCGAGAATCCTGAGTTTGATACTTATGAAGCCATCATGGGACTTGGCACCGGCGAAGCTGTTATATCACTCCTTGGCGAGGACGGCGCTCCTACCATGGCAGAGAAAGCAACCATACTTCCTCCGCAGAGTGCTTTAGGCGAGGCTGATGCAGTATCAAAGGATGCTGCTGTAAAGGGAGCCATTCTTTATTCCAAATATGCGCAGGCTGTTGATAATGATTCGGCCTATGAGTTCCTTCAGCGGCGTGGCCTGGAAGCGCAGGCTGCTGCCGAGCAGGCAGCTGCTGATGCTGCAGCTGCAAAGGAACAGGCGAAGGCTGAAGCTGCTGCTTTGAGAGAAAAGGAGAAGGCTGAGGCCAAGGCTGAAAAAGAAAAACAGGCAAGAGAAAAGCGCGTGACCAAGAGCATCGGACATGCCGTGACCGGCACTGTGGGCCGCGAGATAGGCAAGGCTGCCGGAAGTCCCTTCGGAAAAATCGGAAAGAGGCTGGGCGGCAACGTAGGCGCAAGCCTTGGGCGCGGAATACTGGATACGCTGTTTAAGCTGTAAGAGCGCGCTGGAATATAATTTGTGTCTACAGTGCGGCGGTGATATGTGGTTCATTTCTTAACCCTTCGCAAGCGAGTGCTCACACCGCAAAAAAAGAAATCCCTGTTGGGATTTCTTTTTTCTTATGCGCTGTTCGCAAATGTTTGGCTCAGTAACTGTATCTCCGCAGCTCAGGGTACGGAATGAACACATATGCACCGCCGCACTGCAGTCGACGTATTGTTCTTTATACTCGTGGAGCTTAGCTGCAACAAAGCAGTTTACTCCGCAAAATCAAAAGCCCCTCTGTAACTCCCGCAATCATGGTCAAGAACTAAATTCATTTTTTTATTTACACAATCATAAATATATAGATTGTGTATGACACCTGGATAAGGGTTCGGCAAAATCCCTTTCTCCTCCTTTTCATCTATAACCATTATCCAGTTTCCATCATCTGATATACAGATCTTTCCTAATGGAAACTCCATTTCTCCTATCAAAGTTTCATTTCCACTTGATATTTCATAAAGATAAATGCAGTCTCCATATATATAAGCCACCTTATCGCCTGATCCATCAACATCAAAGATTTCATACTTGAAATCAGATATTAATGTAGTCCCTGTTTTACTCTGAATATTATATTTAACTAATTGATCATTTTGTTTAATAAACAGGTTTTCTCCACTTTTATCTGAACAGACAGCTACTTCGTTCAGATTGGGACTGCTATTATTATTTATACCGTGTCCATCTACTTCACAAAGAAACTCCAGCATTCCTTTATCAATGATATAAATATCCGAATGATCATCCCCCTGATTATACAGCTGTAATGCTACATTCCCGGAAGCCCCCAACGAAACAACCGAATCGACATCATAATTATCCCTAATTCTCTTATACTCATTTTTATCAGCCAGTGGACAAATTTCATTCTGACTTACATTTGCTTTAAACACATTATACAAATTAGCAAAGTATATACAGCCATTATCATAATCAAAATCAGCTTGATACTCTATCCTACAACTATATGACGAACCATCTGGATAGACCACTTTAGCATCATCCCCAGTAAGGTAACAATATCCTATCTCCATCGCAGGGGGCTCTTTCTTTCCGCATCCCCCCACCAAAAGCAACATCATGATAAAAACAATTATCTTTATTACTGAGCTTTTATTCGCATTCAAGTTCTTTTGATAATATGACACTTTAGAGTCCTCATAAAAATAGCAGCTACCGTTTTATACCGATGGCCGCTATTCTTTCGTTTATGATTAATTCAGCTGAATATCCATCGCATACGCATAGGATATAATCTGTCCTGTCTTTGTGGCTTTATATCCCTTCTCTTTATGAGAATAATCAGAAATCTCCACGGAGCCGAAACTCTTAAACTTTTCATAGATACGGTTAAGCACTTCAATTTCCAAATCTGAAAGAACACCTTCCGGAACATCACACTCCGGAATCACCTGATGCTTTTCATATGTTCCATCATAAATAACTTCAATATGAGCAAGATGATCCGCTGCCATCTTCCCCAGAATCATATCAAAATTATCCGGTACCGGTCCATAAGGAAGATGCGCATATCTCAAGCCTGAGATAGATACTCCATTTTCTTTATAGAAAATCATATCCGAGTAATTCAGCAGTTTCATCAGCTTTGTTTTAAGTAATCCTGTGCTTTTATGCGCAAAAAACAGGACCATTGCACAGAGTTTCTCATAATCAAAGCCCTTAAATCCATTCTCCTCTGATGGAATTCTTGAAAAGAAAAGATCAAAAAACCGTCTTCCCGTTCGACATTCTGTATCCTGCTCAAGCTTATCAACAGTATTCAATAATTTTGCCTTCTGCCTTTCATCGAGAACAATCTCATTTTCTGTAAGATATGTTCTCATATTTTCAGGCTCACGCAAGAATAATAGAAGGCTATTATGCGCCTTGTCTTGAATGGATCCATTCTCATACCTGCAGATTGTTTTATCTCCCCAATTCAGAAGTTTTGCAAAGCTTCTCTGACTAAGCCCATACTGCTCTCTGATCTTTTTTATTTCTTCAGGAAATAAGAGCTTATGTCTTCTTCGATACTCATTATATGCCCGTATAAGAGTGGCGTTATCAAGCTCCTCACAATAAAACTCTTCACCACACTCTGCACAAACTAATATCTGTGCATCTACTTCAATAGATTCACCACAAACGTCATATGCTTCTTTCTTTGTAATGACTTTTGTCTCAACTTCTCTTCCGCATTCTTCGCAATACTTTCTCATTGACGCCACCTCCTTTCCTAAGCGAAATCGTCCTCATGGAATGAAAGACATTTCAAAATATCTTCGCCGTTTTCCTTTACAATTTTTACTTTTACATAAAACTGCATTCCATCAATATCCTTTTTGAATTCCCATATGTCGCCGGGACGATTTGGATCAAAATCCTGCTTAGGGCCTTTGTAGTAATCACCGACAACAAGCCCTAAAATCTCATTCTTTGCATCTGCGATTGTAAGACCATGTTGCGCCAATGCTTGCATATTTTTTCTTCTTGGAACAAAATCATATTTTCCTGCGGACAACAGTCTCTTAACTTCTGTAAGATAAGAGGCAATGTCCGATGTGCTCGCTTGATTACTCACTCAGTCTCCTCCGTATACTTTATATTATACTCAGCGGATCCGGCTTGTCAATAAAAATGCGGTCATATGACCGCATTTTTATTGACATAGTATACGTTCAAGATACAGATCAAGGAACACTTTATAGCACTGCTCCCGATCTGCAAATTGCCACAAAAAATAGATAAGGCCCACGAAGCGGTTCATAACCGACTCCGTGGGCGTTAAGACCTAATCTTTCTTTACTTAAGATCATTCTTCCTCATCCGCATTCTCGGGGAGGCTGTATCTCTTTTCGATTGTGACGGTTTCATCATAGCAGGAGAAGATGCCCTTCACTTTATCCTCGGGAAGCTTCGGTGTGATGAGGCTCACAATGGGAACTATGATGAGGCCTGCGATCATTGTGATGGCACCCATGTTGATGGGAGATGCCACATAATGAAGGAACATGTTTGATACCGTAAGGCCTACGCCTGAAATAAAGGCAACCCATACGGAAAGCTTTGTTGTCCTCTTCCAGTAGATGCCCCAGAGGAAAGGTGCAAGGAATGAACCTGCAAGTGCGCCCCAGGAGTAGCCCATGAGTTGAGCTATGAATGTGGGCGGATTAAGAGCAAGTGCTACCGAAACAACGATGAAGAATACAAGAAGCAGTCTCATGGTAAGAAGGTTTCTCTTCTCTATTTTCTTCTTATCAAGCTTTTTGTCCGGTACTATCTGAGCGATCAGATCAAGCGTAACAGTTGAGCTGGATGTGAGCACAAGTGATGAAAGTGTGGACATCGAAGCTGAAAGCACCAGCACGATAACGATACCAAGGAGCAGATCAGGCAGGCCGCTTAACATCTCGGGAACGATGGCATCATAGTTTATGCCCACGCCGTCTTCCTTAAGTATGTTGGGGTTGCCCTGATAAAGTCTTGCAAAGCCGCCGAGGAAATAGCATCCTCCGGCAACAACGATTGCAAATACCGTAGAGATAACCGTACCTGCCTTGATGGACTTCTCATCCTTGATGGCATAGAACTTTCCGACCATCTGAGGAAGGCCCCATGTTCCAAGTGATGTGAGTATCACAACGCCTAAAAGGTTTAACGGATCGGGACCGAAGAATGAGATGAATGCGCCCTGCATTCCCTCTGAAACAGGCAGATCGGAAGGTGTCTGAGACAGTGTTGTGAGCGCTGTCATGAAACCTCCGTTACTGTTGATAACAGAAATGATAACTGCGCAGATACCAAAAAGCATTATTATTCCCTGCACAAAATCGTTAACGACTGTAGCCATATATCCGCCGAGTATAACGTACACGCAGGTAAGTGCAGCCATTACTATGATGCAGATCTTATAGTCTATATTGAAGGCCATGTTGAAGAGCCTTGATAAACCGTTATAGACCGAAGATGTGTAAGGTATAAGGAATACGAAAGATATAAGTGCGGCTGCAATGCGAAGAGCCTGGCTGTCAAAACGTTTTCCGAAGAAATCCGGCATGGTCTTTGAGTCAAGGTGCTTTGTCATAACACGTGTACGTCTGCCCAGAACTATCCATGCAAGAAGCGAACCTATAACTGCATTTCCTATTCCTACCCAGGTGGATGCAAGACCGTACTTATATCCGAACTGTCCTGCATAACCTATGAATACCACTGCCGAAAAGTATGATGTACCGTAACCGAAAGCAGTAAGCCACGGGCCTGCAGTACGTCCACCCAGAACAAAGCCGTCCACGCTGTTTGCTTTCTTTCGTGTCATAACGCCTATAGCGATCATGACGATAAAGAATACTATGAGAAAAATAATTTTGATAGCCATATGTCAGTCCCCTTGATCAGCCGTTGTTTTCCTGTTCCACAAGACGCTCTGCGCCGTAACGTTTACGAAGAAGCGGTTTCTCTATCTTGCCTGTAGCATTTCTCGGAACATCTGCAAGAATTATCTTCTTAGGTCTCTTGTATCTTGCAAGCTGTGTACAGAACTTTTCAAGCTCTTCAACAGTGCAGTCGCTGCCGGGCTGCGGCTCAACGATAGCGCCGGTTATCTCACCGAGACGCTTGTCGGGCAGGCCTATAACAGCCACGTCCTTTACCTTAGGATATTCCTGAAGGAAGTTTTCTATCTCAACAGGGTAAATATTCTCACCGCCGCTTACGATCAGATCCTTCTTGCGGTCAACGAGGAAATAGAATCCGTCTTCATCCTGACGCGCCATATCACCTGTGTAGAGCCAGCCGTCATGAAGTGTCTCGGCTGTTGCCTCAGGATTGTGATAATACTCAAGCATAACGCCGGGGCCCTTTACGCAAAGCTCGCCCACTTCACCCTGCTTTACGGTATTGCCTTCTTCGTCGATGATCTTGCACTCCCAACGATAACCGGGCACACCGATGGCACCCACTTTGTTCGTATTCTCCAGTCCCAGATGAACGCAGCCCGGGCCTGTTGATTCCGAAAGACCATAGTTTGTATCATACTGATGGTCAGGGAAATACTCTTTCCAATGACGGATGAGTGAAGGAGGCACAGGCTGTGCGCCTATATGCATCAGTCTCCACTGATCCAGTTCGTAATCGGAGATCTTCACATCGCCTCTGTCGAGGGCATCAAGAATATCCTGAGCCCAGGGCACAAGGAGCCAGACGATGGTGCAATGCTCTTCGGAAACAGCCTTGAGTATAACCTCGGGCTTGGTACCCTTTAAGAGTACTGCCTTGCTGCATGTCCAAAGCGAACCCATCCAGTGGAACTTGGCACCTGTATGATAAAGAGGAGGAATGCATAAGAAGCAATCGTCCTTTGTAGTCTTGTGATGAACAGCCTCCATCTCGGCAGCCTGAGTAAGGCTCCTGTGAGGATGAAGTATAGCCTTGGGGAAACCTGTTGTGCCGGATGAGAAATAGATCGCAGCCAGGTCTTCCTCTGTGAGCTTAATATCGGGATCGCTGCTCGGATAATCTGCTACAAGACTGTAATAATTCTCTGCAAACTGAGGGCTCTCACCTTCGCCCACATAGATGAGCAGTCTGTTATGTGAAAGCTCATCAGCATTAATATTCAGTCTGTCGATGAATTCCGGTCCGAAAAGAAGAACGGATACATCAGCAAGATTTGCGCAGTATGATATCTCGTTGGCCGTATATCTGAAATTGAAAGGAACAGCAATGGCGCCGGCCTTTAATATACCAAAGTAAATAGGAAGCCATTCAAGGCAGTTGAACATGAGTATCGCAACTCTGTCGCCCTTCTCGATCCCTCGCTCAAGCAGCATATTTGCTACCCGGTTTGACTTCTCATCAAATACCTGCCATGTGATCTCTCTTCTGAAAGGCCTGGGACTTGTCTGCTGAACCAGATCATATTCTTTGAAAGAATATCGTCTCATATCCTCCATAGAAGGGTTGAGTTCAACAAGTGCAACCTCGCTCCCATGCTCTCTGGCATTGCGCCTCAGTAAATCTGTAACCGGCATTTCCTTTCCTCCTGGAATTGATTAAATTTGTGTTGCTAACACCAACTTCCCACACCATGCAGCCTTATCTGACGGTGGAATCGTTCGCTAAGTAGTTCTTACGAAAATGCCCAAGGCTATTCTTTTTTCCGGAACCGCTCACAGTTCGCATCGGTCCGCCATCCGTGGCAGCCCGTTCCTGGTGATCTTATGCATTTTCGAGAACTACTACGGCTCTCTCAAACACCGTCAGATAACACTGCACGGTGTAGGAAGTTTTAGCTAATAATTTTTTAATATATAGAGTCTGTATTTATAAGCCTTACAACCCTTGAATTGTAGCATTATCGGGAAGTCTGTTCAATCCTAAAACAGGGATAAAGCCTTTATTTATCTCATTTTTACAGCATCTGCCAGCCTTCGTGAACAAGGCGATTGGCGGTATTGTTCTTGTCCTCATATTTTGGACAGATGGTGATGCCGCTCTTATCAGCCGAAAGCCTTGCACCCCAGAAACTGAAGGTGGAATTGGCTATGATATGGTGCCTGCAACGGCTCATCAGATACATGTCGTCATATGCATGAGAGGCAGGCGTGTCGCAAAAGACCATCTTTTTCATGAAAGGTGAAAGGAGCTTCTCTGCCTTTTCTCTGTCATCCGAAAAAACATAGAACTTCACATCGGCATCTTCCGAAAGGATCTTTTCGGCCGCCTTTTCATAATATTCCTTGCCAAGTATATCAAGGCCGGTACCGGTATAGTCCCCGCACCTCACATGAACTGAGCATGAATGCTCATCCTCTATCGTTCCTTTGTATTTTTCATCAAGTGTCTTACTGAAAGTAAAACACTTAAGCACTTCATCATCATACATGTCAGGCTTTATCCAGAAGCCGTCCATATACAGATCTTCTGATGATGAAGCGAGATGCAGTCTTTCATCTTCGCTCATGTCAAAATATTTTTCTTCCGATATGTGACTCTTCTTCGGACCTTCGGCTTCAACACGCTTTGTTTCTTTTTTGTAGAGAATCTCGAAGACTTTTCTTGAAAAAGGAAAGCGGTGCATAACCGGGATATAATCCGCAACCGCACGTATCTCTTTATATGAAGCCTCTGCGGGATGCAGGTCAAACGCCTTATCCAGTTCATATCCGGCATGCGTCTTCATGCACTTGAATTCGGAAAGGTCCGCCTTCAAAGTGGCGCCCTTCATTTCAAGATATCTGAGGAAAGCATACTGGAACATCTGATTTCCCATGCCACCTCTGAAACGGACTATGATCACAGTCTCACCTCCGGTATCTGCTGTGTTATGCAGTGTATATTTCCGCCGCCCACGATGATCGGGCGTGCATCTACGCCGTAAACTTCTCTGTCGGGGAAGCATTCTTCAAGGATCCGCTGAGCCCTGTCATCATTTACATCGCCGAACCTCGGATAAACTATAAGTCCGTTTGCAATATAAAAATTGACATAGCTTGCAGCAAGGCGCTCTCCATATTCTCTCTCATCCTCACCCGGCTCGGCTTCAAGAGAGTTAAGCTCTTCTTCAGTGATGCAAACATGTTTTCCCGGTATGTGAAGGAGACGCACTTTTATCTTTCTTCCCTTTGCATCAGTTTCGTTCTCGAGTACTTCAAGATCCGCCGCACTCATGGCATACTGCGGATCAGACTTATCATCAGTCCATGCAAGCAGCACTTCCGCGGGACGCACAAAGGCACACACGTTATCCACGTGCTCATTGGTCTCGTCATTATAGATACCATAGGGAAGCCATATTACTTTAGAAACGCCAAGTTCTTTTTTTAACCTGTCCTCTATCTGCTGCTTTGAAAGTTCAGGGTTTCTGCCTTTGCTAAGAAGACAGCTTTCAGTTACGAGCAGCGTACCCTCACCGTCGCTGTGGATGGAGCCGCCTTCAAGGACGAAGTCACGCGCATCCTTGAAATCGATATCAAGATATTCACAGACATTAAACGCTGCCTTCGCATCATTTTCATAATCCGCATAAAGGCCGTCAAATGAGCCGCCCCAGGCATTGAAGCACCAGCCTGTGCCGCATATGTTTCCATCATCATTCCTTACAAATGTGGGACACACATCGCGGGCCCATGCATCATCTGTCTTTATCGCAAGCACGGATATCTTAAACTTCGACGGAGTTTTAAGAACCTTCACATCACCCGGTGCATATACTATCTCGTCAGCATCCAGTGCTGCTGCCGCTTCATCAACAGATCCATCATACGCGAGCATATACAGTTCCTCATGCTCTGCGATCTTTCGTGCGATCTCTGTAAATACTTTCTTTGCTTCTTTGCCCTTATTGGTCCATGAACCCGGACGCACCGGCCATATCATTAAAGTCCCTTTGTGCCCTTCAAATTCACCGGGCATCTTAAGAGAGTCTGTTTTTAAAATCCTCATATCCAAAAGCCTTTATAAGTCTGCATTCTCCGCCTGCATCCATCGCATAGATCGATGGCAGCGGCATACCGTTGAAGGTATTGTTCTTAACCATTGAATATATCGCCATGTCTTCAAACACAAGGCGGTCACCGCGTTTCTTCTCCGTATCAAAGGAATAATCTCCCGTGATGTCTCCTGCAAGACAGGTGCAGGAAGAAAGCCTGTATGTATATTTCTTCTCATCCGGAAGGCCTGAATCCTTAAGAGGCGGGCGATAAGGCATCTCCAGTACATCGGGCATATGGCATGCTGCCGATGCATCAAGAATGAGGATCTGCTTATCGTTATCCACCACATCCATCACTTCCGTTACCAGATAGCCGGCATTCAAAGCCACCGCCTCACCCGGTTCCAGATAAATGTTTAACGGATAGTCTTCTTTTAATCCTTTCACGAGACGTATCAGTCTGTCGCGGTCGTATGTCTTTTTTGATATGTGATGCCCACCGCCAAGATTGAGCCACTTCATCTGCGGAAGAGCGAGCACATCACCAAAACGCTCACGCACAGCAGCAAGCGTTGTCTCAAGCGCATCAGAATCCTGCTCGCATAAAGTATGGCAGTGTAAGCCGGAGACAAGTGCGAAGACTTCGGGACGCTCCTTCATTCCTTTTCGGAAATTCTTTTCAGTCACGCCAAGCCTTGAGCCCGGTGCACACGGATCGTAAATAGGTTCATCCTGTGTGGAGCACTCGGGATTGATGCGTATGCCTATACCATCAGTGATGCCGCGCACCTTCTGTATTTCATAAACTTTTGATGCAAAGCGTTCCAGCTCATTAAATGAATTAAAGATCACATGATCGCAGATGGAAGCTATCTCTTCTATCTCGCTCTCTTTATATGCAGGAGAAAAAACATGATTCTCCTTTCCCATCTCTTCGGCTCCAAGACGCGCTTCATACAGGCCGCTTGCTGTGCAGCCCGCAAGATATTTTGCTATGAGCGGATATTCGGAAAATGCAGAGAAAGCTTTCTGCGCAAGCAATATAGAGCAGCCCGATGCTTCTGCAACAGACTGCAGGATCTTCAGATTATCTTCCAATCTGCCCTCATCGATAACATATGAAGGTGTGGGTATTTCATTTATGTTCATCCCAAGAGTCCTTTTACTACTATCTCAATACCTATAGCGATAAGAATGATACCGCCAAGAAGCAATGCTTTTCCGACAAACTTTGTTCCAACCTTTTTACCTATAACGATACCGCACACACATATGATGAAA
The DNA here is from genome assembly GCA_000421045.1 of Lachnospiraceae bacterium NK4A179. Lineage (GTDB taxonomy): Bacteria > Bacillota > Clostridia > Lachnospirales > Lachnospiraceae > NK4A136. The sequence goes on along the minus strand of ATWC01000026.1, from coordinate 7,597 downwards.
GTTTCAATACCGAAGATCGCGCAGGCCGCAAGTGCAGTAGTCACTTTATAACCCGCTATCGCGAAGCCTACCGAAAGAGCGTCTACAGATGTGGCAATACCCTGCACTATCAGCAGCCCAAAGGTAAGAATTTTCTTTTCCTCTTCCTTATCCTTCTTAAAAAATCCAAATATCATTTTTCCGCCTATCCACAGAAGAAGCACGAGTGCGATCCATGGAACTACAGACCTAAACCCTGCAAATATCCCGTCAATGGTGCGGACACAAAGCCAGCCGATCATAGGCATCATAAACTGAAATACCGCATATACTCCTGCAACACCGGCCATTCTTCCCTTCTTCATATCCGGTTCGCCAAGTCCGTTTGCGCAGGATACCGAAAATGCATCCATTGCCAGTCCTATACCAAGAAGTATGCTGTTTATCAAAAATGCTATCATCAAGATGATCCTCCAAGAAAAAACAATACTTATGAATTATACCATTTAAGTAAGGGCTTTTTGTAGAAATAATAACGATAATTATTTATAATGTTGTGCTGAAAGGAGCAAGGCGCATAACGCTTTGACAAGGCATAATGATCGAACTTCTTAAGGATTACCCTTATCTTTATGAAACACATCTTCACACTTCACAGGTGAGTCGCTGCGCACGCTGCACCGGAGCCGAAATGGCCAGAGCTGCAAAGGAAGCAGGCTACACCGGGATATTCGTAACCGATCACCACTGGGGCGGAAATACAGCCGTAGACAAGTCTCTCCCCTGGGATAAATGGGCAGAAGCATTTGCCGCCGGTTACCGCGACGCTAAACAATGCGGCGATGAAATAGGCCTCGATGTATTCTTTGGATGGGAATCAGGCTTTAAAGGCACGGAGTTCCTCATATACGGTCTCAGCCCCGAATGGATGAAGGAGCATCCGGAGCTTAGAAGTCCCGTAGACGAAATTGATGATCCGGACTTTAACATGACACCCGAGAAGCAATATCCCCTCATACACGAAGCCGGCGGCATGGTGATACATGCACATCCCTTCAGGGAAGAATTCTATATACCCGAGATAAGGCTTTATCCGGAATATGTGGACGGCGTGGAAGGAATAAATGCAACACATTCAAATCCCAAGTCACAGTCTCACAACGATCCCGAATATGACACCAAGGCCATAGCCTACGCTCATGAGCACTCGCTGCCTATCACAGCCGGCTCTGACATACATTCAACCGATCTGTTTGACGGTGGCGTTGCTTTCAAACGCCGCATCACTTCCGGAAGGGATTACTGCGACGCAATCCTTAGCGGAGAAGATTATGTGCTCACAAACGGAGTACAGTGGTTTGATAAAAAAGGAAAGCCGCTCAGCTGAGCGGCTTTTTCATTTTCATGATCAGTCTTTATAACTTGTGTATGGATTTTCAAATCTCGACTTAGTATCCTCTGCATAATCAGGATTCGCATCTTTAAAACTTGAAAGAGGTCCATTGAAGTTTATCGAAGACGAAAAGCCCATTATCACAAACGCAATAGGAGCAAAGAAAAGCAGAAGGAAGAACCAGAGCATTCCCTGTCCAAATGCTACAGCCAGTCCTGCAAGCATCTTCAGAACTACTATAAACATTACAACTGCGGAGATCACTCCCAGAACCGCAAGCGCCGTTAAGAACGGTGAACTTGCTGAGGGATCTGAAGCATAGATCACTGATCTCCATATCATTGATATCAAATAAACAATATCTGAAACGATCAGAACAGGAAACAATTTTTTATTCCCGGATATCTCAAACATAATGTACACATTCAGTATCGGTATAAGAGATTTCCATCCTGCGTATCCTGCCTTCTCGAACATTTTCCACAGTCCGACTATACAGACCAACGATGCTGCTATTATAACGATACATACAATAACAAAGATCGTTGCCAAACCTGATGCTGCTGCCATTGCCATATACTATCTACCTCCTCATTTTGTCTAAATCTTTTTAGCAGTAAATAAAATACAGACGCCCCTGCAGACATAGCCCGCAGAAGCGTCTGTGTAAAACAAGATCAACCCTTTACAGCACCGGCAATAAAGCTTTCCTGTATCTTCTTGCTTAAGAATACATAAGCAATAAGTGTAGGGAATGTAGCTATTACAAGAGCTGCGCCTATAGGACCCCAGTCAGTGGTATGCTGACCCGAAAGGGCCTGTATGCCTACAGGCAGTGTCTTCAACGAATCCTTGCTTATGAATACGTTTGCAAACATAAGCTCATTCCAGCACTGCAGGAATGAATAGATCGTGATAGTTGAAAGTGCGGGTTTCATAAGAGGGATGATGACATAGAAGAATGTCTTCCATAATCCACATCCGTCTATACATGCCGCCTCATCCAGCTCATGCGGGATATCATTCATAAATCCGGTGCAGATGAGTATCGCCATCGGAAGTGAGAATGCCGCATAGGGAAGGATCAGCGACAGATATGAGTTAACCATATGAAGTTTACTCAGTGTAATGAAAATAGGCACGATCGAAGCATGGATGGGGATCGTAAGTCCCAGCATAAAGAAGCTGTTCATAAGATTGCGTCCCTTCCAGACGATACGTGTCATCGCATATGTTGCCATCATTGCAGCAACAAGCGAGATTGCTATAGCCGCTACCGTAACAATAATACTGTTAAGGAAATAGAGCGGCATATTGCCGGTTGTAAGAGCCCTTGTATAGTTGCTCCAGAGCCAGTGTTTAGGCAGACCCATTACATTCATACCGTACACTTCATCATTGGATTTCAATGAGAAAGTAAACATCCAGTATATAGGAAACAGATCTATCAGCGCCCAGACAATAAGACCTATATAGATAAATACTCTTGCAACCTTATTTGTCTTTTTGACCTGGTATTTATCCAGATCATACTTCATCTGCGGCTTCGCTTCTGTTTTTGCCATAAATATCTCTCTCCTTGAATGCTATGCTTATAAGTATTGCAAAGAAGAAACTCAATACTATAAGAAGGATCGCTATCGTACTACCCATTCCATATCTGTTTCTTAAGAACAGCATGTTGATCATCAAAGTACTGGGAACTTCGGTCGCATGGAAAGGACCACCGTTCGTCAGGACGTATATAAGGTCGAAGGATTTGAGGGATCCTGTTACCGCAAATATAACGCTGACTTTGATAATGGGTTTGATAGTAGGAATAACTATATATCTGTCAACCTGTGAATCTGTGGCACCGTCAAGCTTTGCAGCTTCACGCAGCTCAGGAGATACACTCCTTACACCGGCGTACATAAGCAGCATATGATAACCTACATACTGCCACAGAGTCGGAATGAATACACACCATAAAGCAGAACTCTTGTTTCCAAGCCAACCGCCTGCAGGCATTACATCCTTAAAACCAAGATTTGCAAGTACCGAATTAAGAATACCATAATCGGGATTGTAGATCTTCAGCCAGAGCTGACCTATAACAACAGTCGAGATCAGAACCGGCAGGAAATAGATCGAAAGGAATATCCTCTCACCCTTAATACCTTTACCAAGCATCAATGCAAGCCCAAGAGAAAGCGGCAGCTGTATGAATACCGATAACGCAGCCAGTATCATTGAGTTTCCAAGAGCTTTCCAGAAACTTATGGAACCGCTGGTAAACAACTCTTTATAGTTCTCTACTCCGCAGAATTCCATACCTTCAGTCGAAATACTTCTGAGATCAAAGAAACTGTAGTAACCGCTCATTATGATCGGTGCTACCAAAACACTTACAAAAAGTACAATAGCTGGCAGAAGGAAGAGTACAACCGTAAATCTTTTATATAATTTGCCTTTCATACTTTACGTTTCTCCTCTAAAAAAGCGGTCCCTCCGGGATGTGCGCGATGCCTCCCCGGAAAGACCGCAAACCATCAGTAATTATCTGATATCGCTTGAAAGACCATCAATGAAGCCCTGGCCATCGATTGCGCAGCCGTAAACCTGAGCTACATAATCAAGGTATGTCTGAGCATCATCAGCGTTCTGAGCTGTATCACCGAAGAGAACGTATCCGCTAGCGTTGTTGCAGATACCTGCAACTGTCTGAGTAAGCTCGTTAACTGAGCTTGTGTCACCGTAAGGTGTCCATGCGGGAAGTCCGCATCCATCAAGGTAACCATAGTGGCAGATTCTCTTACCAAGTTCGAATGTGTACTTAGCAGCAATATCAGCGTTCTCAGAGCCTGCTGCTACAGCAAGTGTATCTGAAGGTCCACCGATAAGCTCGCCGAGCTTAGACTTGTCAGCGTTAACAACGGGGAACTCTGAAACCTTAACCTTAGGGAAGAACTCAGCATCGTTAGCGAAGTCAGCGCAGTTCCATGTACCATTCATGTAGAATGCATACTTGCCCTGCATGAAGTTAGCCTTAACTTCGTCATTACCAAGTGAGATTCCGTTAGGATCAAAGTAACCATCGTTGATCATCTTCTGGAATGTATCAACTGATGCAGCAACATCAGGGTTGTTCCATGTATCCTGACCAAGCATGATCTTGTTCATCTGCTCAGCGCCGATGCTCTTCTCCATGATGGGCTCAAGATACTCTGTAACGCACCATGTCTCCTTACCAGCGCAGCCGAAAGGAACGATTCCCTTAGCCTTGAGAGCGTCGCAGCACTTGATGAACTCATCATATGTGCCGGGAACCTCATCGTAGCCAGCTTCCTTAAGAAGATCCATGTTAGCGAAAAGACCAACGATGTTCATTGTAAGAGGAACACCATAGTGCTTTCCATCGTATGTTGAGTTAGCAAGCATAACCTCAGGGAGCTCGCTTGCATAATCCTGATATGCATCGTCAAGGCAGTATACCTTACCCTGGCTTACGAAATCGCCAAGGAATGCGCATGACCATGTGAAGAAGATGTCAGGCATCTCGTCTGCAGCAACTGCAGCCTTGATCTTTGTCTTGTAAGACTCGTTCTCGAAAGCTTCCCAGTTAAGGGTGATTCCGGGATACTCTGAAGCCATCTCTTCGATAGCTGCTTCATAAGAATGACGGTTTGAATCACTCTCTGTAGCTATGCACCACATATCAAGTGATACATTTGCTGAAGCAAGATCAACTGATCCACCTTCTGTAGAAGATGTGTCTGTTGTCTCAGGAGCTGTCTCCTCTGTTGTCTCAGGTGTCTCCTTTGTCTCAGGAGTTGTCTGAGTCTGTGCAGCAGGCTCAGCGGGTGTTGCAGGTGTGTTGCCGCAAGCTGTTGCAGATACAGTCATCATACCTGCAAGCATAAGTGCAGCGATTTTCCTAAACTTCATAAAGGCCTCCTTGTTCTTTTGCGGGGGGTTACCCCAGATTTGTTATTTATCGTAAAACGGCATAGCCGTTAACGATCATCATTCATCCGACAGTCTGTCCCGATACCGATTTGGAACCGCTTCCTGTCTTTACCATCGGCCAGGGATACTCTATTGTCAGCACGTTGCCGTCAAGGCTGTAGTACATTACAGTATCTTCAAGCTGTGTGGTGTACATAAGCTTTATTGTTCCGGCTTCCTCATCCACAAGGAAATGTCCCGGGAAGATATTGTCTTCCAGAAATGTTCCCTTATCGGTGAACTCAAATGCTGAATTACCGCAGTTCCAAACACCGACTATCCCATCAGCATCACCGTCGCCCTGAAGCGTATAAGATGAAATCTTGTAAAGTGTCATCTCATCACCGCTTACGGTGTAACGCATTTTTATTTCCTGACCGTTCTTATCCTTCAGGTCAATATATTCATTATCTTTCGTATATGTATAATCGTTTCCGTCAAACACTGCCGTGCCATTGTTACACAGCTTAAGTGCTTCGGTCCCGCTTTCATAACTGTATGCCCAGCTCTCAAGCGTTTCAGACTTCTGACATCCGCAGGCAGCGGCTGCAATAAGTACTGCACTCAATACGACCGATACAAACTTTCCGGTCTTCATAATTTTTTGTTTCTCCTTAGTTCACAATCTATTCATTATTTATGAGGGCTGACGAGATTTCGTCTGATGAATAAATAGAATTTCTCTGCTCCCCCCATATACAATTTTTGCAGATTGTTCAAAACTGTATGCAATTATATAACAACTTTCTTTTTCTTACAATATCAGTAGTTGTGCACTTTGCCTATACGCTATACAAAAATTGCCTTATATCTCTCATTTTTGAGCATCAGGCATTGTGGAGGCACGTCTGTACTCTCTCGGAGACATCTTATAGTAGCGTTTAAAGATCTCGGCCATATAGCTTGCTCCCGCAAACCCGGTCCTGTCGGCTATCTCTGCCATGGTCATATCGGAATGTGCAAGATACTCCGCCGTCTTTTCGGCGCGCTCCCGCATGAGACTGTCCATGGGTGACCTGCCCGTATATTTATGGAAGAGACGGTTGCAGTATGTCCTGCTCACACCGCCCTCTTTTGCAATATCATCAAGGGTTATGGGCTTGTCATAGTTGGTGCGGCAGAAGTTCATCATCTTTTTAATGCTCTGGATCGCCGGATTGGAATCCGTCTCTTCATCTTCAAGATGCAGTTCATTCTTACAATACTTTATAACAATCTTCCACATATTGAAGAACTGGGCGTTGATATCGAAGTTATCACCCATGCAACCGATCATATTGAAAGACTCTTTGTACATCTGTCTTGCCGGCTCGGTACCGTTCTTTAACAATATGTACGGGATCGATGGATTTCCCACCACAGGCTTTACATAGCGGTCGGCTATGGAACAGCATCCGCAGAGAAGACTGGGATGAATGATGCACAGATTATAGGTCTCCCTGTATTCATTTACCGGAATACTGAAATGGATCTGTCTGGAATTGACGATCAGAGTCTCTCCTTCATGAAGCCTCAGCTCCTCGCCGTTCACATTGTAGCCTATCTCGCCCCTTGTGACCGTCATTATCTCCAGCTCATCATGAAAATGCGCCACTTCTGCCCAGGTCACGCCCGGCTCTATCCATCCCTGGTACAGATACACCGGAAATGATTCATCGTTGTAATTCAGTATCTCGGAACCGTCTTCCTTCTGCTGAATGATGCCCATCCAGTCCCTGCGCATGGCACTTTCCCTCCGCTCGTTTTGTATTTTTTTCCGTGCAATATTGTTATGATTTTAAAACATAAAAAGGGTGTTTTCAATGCTCGCTTTGAATTATCGTGTGTAATATCAAGTGATATAGGAGGCGCTGCAGGATGTGTCGCAGCGCGATGTATGTTACAGTGCTTTGGCGGTGATATGTGATTCCTTCCTTAACCCTTCGCAAGCGGGCGCTCACACCGCGGAACATCAAAGTCCTGTCAGACTTTGATGTTGCCAGGCGCTGTTCGCCGGGCATCAGCCCCGTAACTTTATCGCCGCAGCTCAGGGTACGGAATGAACACATATGCACCGCCGCACTGCAGTCAACGTAATGATGCAGCGCCGGCTGATAGCATTAGTATCGTAAATAGGCAAGCAACCATTGTATGAAAGTGATTTATTTCGAGTTATGTAATTCAGTCGCAACTTTTTTGATTTGATCTTGAGCTTTAAGGAATAGAATGAATGATTCTTTTGTGTTATGTAATTCAGTT
>ATWC01000025.1 GCA_000421045.1 Lachnospiraceae bacterium NK4A179 | reverse complement strand
AGATATTCAGTTTTACAAGGCTCTCAAACTTACAGAATGCACAACAGCAGAGGAATTAGTTTGAGAGATATTCAGTTTTACAAGGCTCTCAAACGTTCCTTTTGTACAGCCTAATATAAAGTTAGTTTGAGAGATATTCAGTTTTACAAGGCTCTCAAACCATGGCGCGAGGCTTGGATTAAGGCTATTGTTTGAGAGATATTCAGTTTTACAAGGCTCTCAAACCTAAAATCAATGCGCCAATTGCCATATTTTGTTTGAGAGATATTCAGTTTTACAAGGCTCTCAAACGAATACCCAGACTGTCATAGACTTTAAAAAGTTTGAGAGATATTCAGTTTTACAAGGCTCTCAAACCTCAAATTAAGGTTCTCACCGATGCCTTGTATTTTTTGTGAAAACCTAACCCAAGGTTTTCCATCAAAAAACTGCCATTTATTTAACTATTAGGCATTGATCTTTGTCAATAATATAGCTTTTTTCGGGGCAGATCTCATTTCTTTCTCTATATTCTATAAGTATAAGATTAACATTATAATAGCGTGTCATTGTAAATAGCTCATTTAACCTCTGTTCAGATAGAAAAGCTTTAAGATTCACAAAGCAAAACACCTTAACACCTAACAGATTTGACACAGCCTTTACATATTCCGATAACCGGTCAGACATTGAACCATATAAAGGCTCTATTTTAACTTCGTACATTTTCAATAACGACTCTACAGATAATTCCAAATTATATGTTATATTGTTGTAGTTTGACCTGACTGATAAATCATCCAGAAAATCTATAGCCAGCCTGTTTATTTCATTTATTTTTTCCAGCTGTCTGTTTCCTATTTCCTGTAAATCAGTATATAGCTTTTTTAACATTGGCCGACTATTAATATCTACATGAAGAGGATCCGGAATGAACGACATCATCTGAGACAGCTTTAAAATCTTGTTATCCTCCGATATCACAACACTTGGCTCCCCTCCTTCATACTGTTCAGAAATTCCCAAAACAATTTCAGACATAACATCTCCGGATTCAGCAACTATTGTCGAAATATATTCTGATGAAAGATCTAATGAAAGCTGTTTTGACGGTATACTCATGATCATAGAAATACAATCCTCTCATCACTTTCCAGAACATCCGTTTCGATATGTCCAATAATGAAATCCATTTTGGAAAACTGCTTTTCTGTCACCCTCAAAGCCTGAACCAGCCCGCTCGTTGGTTTATTCTTATGAAGCCCCTGAATCACCCAATCCGCTGCTGTCTGGTTCTGCACTAATTTCGTATATACACTTTCCTGCATCATGATAAAACCACTTTTTATCAAATATTTCCGAAATAATCGGTATTCTCTTCTTTCAGCAACGGTTAAAACCGGCAGATCAAACATAACAATTACTCTCATAAAACGATATGTCATCTTTCGTAAAACCTTAGGCATCCGGTGCCGGCATCATCTAATGTATCAAAAACACTTTTAGAATAAATCCTTACAGCATTGGGCAGATATTCCCTTCTCCCATTTATTGTAACCTCAACATTAAATAGTTGTATCATTTCGTGTTTCTCTTCCACCTCAAACTTGTCAGGCATAAGATTTAAAACCATGTCGTCTACAATAGGTCTAAAGGGTTCCATAAGATCACTGGCCAGATTATAAGGATTAAACATATTGTCATGAAATAGCCCAATTTGAGTAATGTATCCATTTGCAACCACTTCTCTCGTAAATGATGATAACAATAACGAATAGCCATAATTCAGCGCAGCGTTAACAGAATTATCATCTTTCCGGCTGAATTTTTTCCCAAATAAAGCATTAAAATATACTTTTGCAGAATGTCCTTCCCTGTTGCTTTTATCCCCGAACTCTATTTCTTCTAAATACCCCCTTAATAATCCGGCTTCAGCTTTACCATGATGTTCCAGTGTTATTGCCTGCTGTCGTATCTTTTCCGAAACGATTTCAGTCCAGACTTCCCCCTTTTTTTCCTCTGTCCATGCAATCTGATTGCGTATTTTTGCACTGGTATCATGGCTTCCATAATATGGCAAGAGTTCTGAAGAAGGATTGCGCTTTTCATCACAGAATATTACTTTTGTCTTATTCTTCATCAGTTCACTCATTAAATATGAAGTCAAGGATACTGCCGTCGATTCTACAATAAGGGTCTCAATTTCAGACAAATGAATACGGACAGTATCCTTACTTCGTACTATCATATAGCCAACCTGATAATCAAGTTTGGCATTTTCAGTTATTACAACTGTTCGCCAGCTCATATGGTAAGCAGGTCAATTTCCCGCTCATAAAGCCCTGTAACTGACTGATCGATCAATTTTATTTCCCTATTACCCGTTATATTTTTATTAATTCTTGTCTTTCCCACAGATGAACTACCACCTATCAAAGAAAGATCAACCCCATTATTCAACAACTGCGTTGCAATTAATATCTGATTTAGTACATATACCTGATCAACCAAATCAAGTACCTTAAAAGATTCTTTACCTTTCTCTATCACAGCTCCTATAGAAGTAGGTTTTATGGAATAAATCCCTTTATTATGTTTATCACATAATGCTTCGTATAATTCTAAATTATTCTCACATGTGATAACTGCAGCACTTTTTCCGTGCATTTTGCGAAGATACTCCTCCGAAGCTTTTTCCTCTATCGCTTTTGCTATAGTCTTTGTATACGCGGCTTTTGCCATATCCAAAGTCAGCTGCTCTGCATTACAAACCGCTAAAGAATTACCGGTTCTTGCGGTAAGATATAGATTGAACCCATTCACTTTCAGCAAACTATTCATAAGGATTTTTTCCAGTCTTACATCAGGATCCGTGTATCCCAATTGTTCTCGACAGTATTCTTCCAAATGCTCTTTTCCGGACATTTTTTCTGTCATATAGACATAAACAGGCTCTATGGTCCGTATTCTCTTCTTCTTTACAGTATGCTCAACCAAAAAGAAATATGCTCCCTTAACATCCGAATAGCCACCATACCTTTCAGTATTGATCAAGCGCTGATCCGATGTTTTTAATGGCAAATAACTTTTTCCACCAGCTTTTCCAAATTCTTTAGGTGATATAGGATTAAGTTTAGATATAGGGCCATGATTCATATATGTTCTTTTTGTAATGATCGGAGAGTTTTTCTCCATCATTTTTCTTACAACTATCCTGTCCTCATCAGGATTCCAGGCCACATAACCATTTCTTTCCGTCAAGCGATCGAAAAGCTTTTCTATATCCATATGATAATTATCATTTTTCGTCGGATTTTTTTTATTTCTTAATTCCTTGATATAGTTTATAGGGTTCATAGTGAATTTAGTATAATAGACATTTCCTACCACTATATTCAAATAAGCATCCTTCGCATGATGATGGTCATTGATTATCCTGCTTTTTACGAATGCCGGGCAGCCTGCATCTGCATTATATTTTCTAAACTGGCTTACCAAACCGGCTTTCACAAAAATCACCTTATGATTTTCACCCGTGTTACCCAAGGCTTCACCAAGTATCCTTGTAACCTCTCTGGTTCCTTGACCGGTCTCAACCATCTGGCGTTCTATAAATGTAGCGAATTCCTCATCAGTAAACGCCTCTCTTCTCATAAGGCGTGCATACTTAGTATTATTAATAAAGCCTCTATCAAGCAAATCCTTCCATTCATCCTTCATTTTCATCCGAATATCTTCTCCAAGCAGGTCGTCGGACTTGTCACGATTATATTTTGACTCTACTAAAACAAGGTTATTCTCTAAGCTGTCATCCTTTACATAATGTCTTGGATAAATATGATCTATATCATAATAATTATCATCTAGCAGTTTTTCAGGATCGATAGGCCTTCCTGAATACATACATTTACAACGTTGCAAATAATATAGATACAATTTCTTTATCCGGAAATCTTTCTCATCTCTACGCTCTATCTCTGTCACTAAATTTTTTTCATCATCCTCACATTTTTTATACAGCGCCATCAGTTTTTTCTTCCTGCTATCCTTACGGCCTTTCCTCCCCTTCTGCCCTTCATATCTTGCCATCTCGACAAAGACTTTTTCGGGTTCACTCCCCATAATGCCAACAATTTCCTGAAGTATTCGTATAGTCTGCCATACCATTCGCCTTACAGGAGCATTCATATACGAATCTTCTATATCTTCATATGTTATCTCTGTAAGTGTTTTACTAAGTTTCTTTCTTTTTTCCGAAAGTTCATCTGCAAAGCCATACTCTGGAGCATTGATGATCTGCATCAGGTTCATATTTGTATTCCATAACGCAGATATTATCGTAACCACTTCCCCGTTCATCTTTTCGGGCGCCTGAAGCTGTAAAAACTCTTTGGAAACGGTTGCCCAATCTTTAAACTTTATTCCGATTAATCTATCAAGCTGTTTTTTATCAAAAACATCGCCATATTTATCACTCAGTATTGTTTTCAAATATGACCTTGAATCCCCATAAACCGTAGAATAATAGATCACATCTTCAGCAATCTCGATCTGACGATCAGTAAGCACCTCTGTGTCGAATATCTGCTTAAACTTTTCATAATTCGAAAGTGTTCCGGTAAATCCACCTAGTTCCTTGTCATACCCGCTAAGACAGTCGTCTGTTGCTTTGGCCTCAATAATGCCTCTACTTTTCAGAAACGACAGCAGACTCTTATTGGTAACCTTTTTACCATTTTTCCTAAATAAATTTATAAAAATATCTTGTTTCAATTCCACAGATATTTTTTGTTCGTTAACCTTAAGATTATTTAATTCATTAAGGACTTTATATTTTTCAAATAAAAGCGAATTCCGAGGGAGAACCTTCTCCCCTTCTATGTAAGTACAATCGTTTATAAGATTTTTTATAAACTCTTCCGACGTGGCCGGCATATCAACCATATCATCTATATTCCAGGGATAAACTGTACCGTCATTCTTTCTGACAACCCAAGCCTTTCCACTCTCTGATCGTTTTAAAGGTCCCACATAATATGGAATCTGGAACTTAAAAAGTGCTATAAGCTGTTCTTTAATGCTCAAGCCTTTTTTATCTTCACTTATCTCGTTAAGGAAAGGAAGATACTCGGAAGCATTATCGAGTATCTTGCGTAATTCTGCTGCATACAACTGATTAGGGATTACACCATTGGCCGTCGTAAGCAATTTAGGCAGAAAATTATCCTTGGAAATCTCATTTAATATATACTCGCAATCACTGTCCGGATTCGATTTGTAAATCTCTTCTACTATTTTTTTGATACCGGGAATAAATGCATCACTTTTTGCACCACGTCTTATCTTTCTGTTTTTATAATTTACTGACCCTACGTAAGCACTGTATGTATTATCCTCCATACTTCTGAACAGACGATTATAATCATCTGCCTTATATGTCTTTATCACCTTTTTAAGTACTTTTAGATCCTTCTTATGTTTCTCATACATATCTACTTTGGCAAGTGAGATATAGGAATATGTTTTTTCATCACCTTTCATTATTGATGAAAGCACACCCCAATCATGTATTTCCTTCAGCACCTTAAATGTCTCAAAGGCAGTCTCTCCCAGAAGATCCTCTGCTTTTCTCTCATTTTCTTCATAGGCACTATCACGAAATGAGACTGAAAACTTTAAATTTTCTTCATCTGTTATCTCACCATCAAAAGCTACAGCCAAGGTTCCCTTTAGCCCACATATTAGCTTGTATATTTCTATCAGAGGTTTATTATCTTTATCTTTCTTCTCAATTCCTACGGTCGATAACAGTTTTTCAAGTTTTGCTGTTGCTGTCAGCTCCTTTGAAGACAAGATTCTTTGCTGCTCTTCAATGTTAACAGCCATATGCCAATCTCGGTCCTGATAAAGCATTTCAAGATTCTCATCAAGCACTTTCATCCATTCCCTAATATCTCCAAGCGTCCCCTCTTTCAGCCCCTGGTTAAGGAAATGACCTCTATGAATAAAAATATTAAGAACAGCTAAAAATACCAGCCTAATATCATGAGGCTCCTTTGATTCCAGCAATTCACTCCTCAAATGAAATATTGTCGGATATTTTTTTAGATAATCCCTATCTGTATAATCTTTATCAGAAAATAACGCATATTTCTGTTTTTCTGTTTTATCTTCTTCAAAAAAACGGCTATCTTCCAGTCTCTGAAGAAAACCAGGATCCACCTCGGATAAATATGGCGCAAACACCTTTTTAAGATACCCAACCCTAGCCTTCTGTCTTTCGAGTCTCCTTCGCGCTACCCTGGCAGTCCTCCTTCCCGCAGCAGACTCTGCTTCATTAAAAAGCCTGGCACCCCACATGTCTTTACCCTTTTTTCTAAGAATTCTATATCTTTCATCTGTAACAGCCCATCCAATCGAATTAGTACCTAAATCAAGCCCCACATAATACTTTTCTGCCATCTGCTATCCCCTTTCATATATAGTACATCATTGAGTTACTTTACTTATGCGATCAGTAACGCACTTGACTGTCAAAATATGATATGCGATAATAATTTTAGTTTTACAAGGCGAGTTCAAATAAGGATTTTCCGAAATCATTTGTGTGCATTGGCACCTTTTAAAAAAACTTCTTTATGAAGTTTTTTTATTTTTATAGACAAATCACCTCTATTCTTTATACTTACCTATTCTCATGTCAGGCCGTATCAAACGGAAGTTTTCTTTCTCTATAAATATCTATGCATCACTATTTAGGCTTCAAGAACAGCCAGATTCTTTAAAACATAAGCTGAAGCCGTCGTTTTTATCTATAACAATAATTATAACACCACATGTTCCCTATCTCCATATAATAAAATCCCCTTAGAAACCTAGGGGGATGTAATATTTTTAGTATCTCACAATATAAATACAGTCATAGACACACATACTCCTATGTGTTGATCCTTCGAATAGTGGTCGCCTACGGTTTCTTCGCCAGATACAATACATAGGTATCCCAAAACTCCACCTTATCACCGGCTTCCAGCACCGCTCGTCTTATTTCTTCAAAAAACTTTGTCTTATAAGGCTCGGGGATGACCATATGGTCACTGTGAGTTCCGCAATACTGTACATACTCATCGGCGTTAAATACCCGCTTCCCTTGGAAATCCCGCCTCGTCATATCCACATATCCATAGTCCGTCGCATGCAGATAATCAAAGGGTTCCTTCATGTTTTTATACTCAGTCTCCGGCTTGTAGTATTCGTCATAAACCTTCTGGATATTACTGTACAGTTCTTCATTGGGCGTTTTGTAATCCCCGATCAGATACATCATAGCCAGTGTTCCGCCTGACGATAACAATTCCAAAGTTTTGGGAAATGCAACTCTCTCCGGGATCCACTGTATCGTTGCTGCAGAATAGATCACATCAAATTTCTGATTTCCAAAATCATGAGTGATAAAATCATCATTCACAATATGGAAATTCTCTCTTGCACCATATTTCTCCTGCATCTTCGCATAGAGATGCTCCCCAAGCTCGATGGCATGATAATCGCAGCCGGTATCCAGTATCGGATCCGTTGCCTGTCCGGTTCCGGGACCGATCTCAAGGACCTTCGTCTCTTTCCCTATTCCTGCTGTCTTTATAAAATACTCAAACAGATCAGCGCTGTAACGCGGTCTGAACTTATCAAACTGCTCAGGTATCGTATCAAAAACTTTCCGATAATCCATTCTTTCCCCTCTATCGTTTAACGTTGTTTAGGCAAATACTTCTTCCATCTCATGATAAAGCTTCCGCAGCGTATCATCCGAAAGATCAGTTTCGTTTAAGATCGTATATCTGTCCTTGCGTGTAGCTGCTGCCTTCTGCCATGCTCCGATAAAGATTTCCTCACTAATGTTCCATTCCGACGGGCGTACCGGGATCCCATACTCTTTTATGATCCTTGTGATCTTGGCAAGATTACGTTTCTGAAACTTGCAGGCCCCATAGCTTCCCATGGCTACTGCGATCCCATGCGGCACATTAACCGCATCTGCATAATTCTCTTCCAGTGAATGACAGAAAAGATGCTCGGATCCGCTGCTGGGTCTTGATTCTCCGGCGATCTCCATTGCCAGTCCTCCCATTACCAGCGCCTGAGTCAGACGTTTGATAAAATCAACCGTCTTCAGATCTTTGTCAGAACTGTAAGCCAGAGAATTAAAAGCCATCTTGGAGATCATATAGGCAAAGTCATCCACATAGCTTTTACCCTTGGTATGTGCCAGCTTCCAGTCATTCAATGCGGTATATTTGCTGACTGTATCACCGATCCCCGCAAGGATCTGCCTCGTGGGTGCACTCATAATGATATTGGCATCCACAAGTATCGCGTCAGGTATCGTGCAATTGAAAGATTTTCTCACTCTGCCTTCGGTGCCTAATACAGCAACCGGCGATGCCAGACTGTCATTGCTCAGTGTCGTCGGAAGCGATATCAACTGTGTCTTGCTTACAAAAGCAGCAAATTTAGCCAGATCAAGGACTGTGCCTCCACCAAAACCTATCACCACCTTAATGTCATTCATACTGATATACTTTGCCAGTGCAACCGCATTATCGTATGAAGCCTCTTTTATCAGATATTCCTCACTATCAGGAAAATCCTCACGGATCCCTGACAGGATACCGTCAAAGAGCGACTTAAGATTTTCCTCTGTAACGAGGATCATCTTTTTCGATGCGATCCCCGGGATCACATCTTCCATAACATCGGGAATACGACCGAATATCCCTTCATCCACGATCAGGTGATATGGCAATCTGAATTGATTCATAATTGTGCCCCCTCTCCCATAACAAAAACTGCTTAAAAACTGACTCTTGTGCCATTTTACGTGTTTTCCGACAGCGTTTCAATGCATTTGAATTCATTATCATATTCGTTAATTATTTAACGTTTATCGTTAAATATTTATTGACAATAATTAACTCAGGTTGTATCATGCAATCACCGGGGCTGACCTGCCACTTTTGTAAACGAAATGCATAAAGGAGAGAATAACTATGAATGAAGAGATAACTAAACTCGCAAAGATAAAAAAGAGCTGCCGTTTAGGCAGGATACTGTCAGTCATACTCTGCATTGCATCTATTTCAGGATGCGTATTATGCCTGATAGGAAGCATCACTATATTTTCAATGGGGGACAAATTTGACAGTAATATCGTCCTTATGATCGATAAAGGCATGATCAATGCGGATGAAGACTCATATGGATCCGTCCGTGCCGTCAATATAAATCTGGGAAGTGCCGACAACATCCATTCAGATATCCCTGCCCTTCAGGAGCAGATAGACAGACATCCGTATGCGATAAAGTACAGCATGACTCTTATGATATGCGCATTGGCATGCGCCGTAGCAGCAATACTGATCAAACTGATCCAGAATGTTTTTGCAACTATCGAGAAAGAATACTCACCTTTTACTGACAAGGTAATAAAGAAAGTAGCCATCGTACTTGGAGCATCAACCGTTGTACTCTTCCTCACCTCAGGATTGGCTTTCGGAGCTCTGGGTGCACTTACCACATGGGTTGTCTGCACTGTAATGGATTACGGCAAGACTCTTCAGACACAGTCAGACGAGACTCTTTAAGGAGGGCGCATGGGACAGATCATATTAAGACTTGACCGTGTTATGGCTGACCGCAAGATCTCACTTAACGATCTGGCTGAAAAGGTCGGCGTATCCAATGTCAATCTATCCAAGATGAAAAACGGCAAGATATCGGCAATACGATTCTCAACACTGGAAGCGATCTGCGAAGCACTGGATTGCCAACCGGGAGACATACTTGAATACAGCAAAGAATAAAGGACCGAAACGGTCCTTTTTTATTCCTTTTTTGTATCTTACCTTATCAAATCTGCAACTCACCTGCTCAAAGCTTTTACTTTTTTTCCGTTTGAATAACAATGAGCTCAGAAACAAAAAACGCCGAAAAAAAGGAGGTTAGACATGAGTGTCATAAGCGTTAAAAACCTTACTAAGAAATATGGAAGTCATGAAGCGGTACGCGGGATAAGCTTTGATGTGCAGGAAGGTGAACTGTTTGCATTCCTTGGCGAAAACGGAGCAGGAAAATCCACTACGATAAATATCCTCTGTACTATACTCGGAAGAACATCAGGTGAAGTATCGATCATGGGGTTTGATCCCGATCGAAACGGTGATGAGGTAAGAAACAGGATAGGTATAGTTTTCCAGAATTCTGTTCTGGATAAAAAACTTACAGTAAAAGAAAATCTTTTGACCAGAGGAAGCTACTACGGGTTTAACAAGAAAAAAGTCCTTAACAATCTTTCTGATATCATGGAAAGCTTTGGTCTGGAAGAAATGTGGGATCAGCGTTACGACAGCCTGTCAGGCGGACAGAGAAGACGCGTCGACATTGCAAGGGCCCTGCTTAACAAACCGAGTATCTTATTTCTTGATGAACCGACTACCGGACTTGATCCTGCTTCAAGAAAAGCTTTATGGGATTACATAGAATACATCAGAAAAAACCGGAATATGACAGTATTTCTTACAACTCATTACATGGAAGAGACCAGAGATGCCGACAATGTGGTCATTCTGGACAAAGGCCAGATAAAGGCTGAAGGAACACCTGCCGAATTAAAACGCAGATTTGCAAAGGATCATATCCTTTGGTACACGGAGCAGTCGACAGATGTCGAGAACAGGATCGAATCACTCGATTACAAATATGTTTCCGATCATTACGATATCGCTCACAGCGGAAACGTGACTGATCTGCTTTATAAAAACCGGGACATCATGACTGATTACGAAGTACTCAAAGGCACAATGGATGATGTTTTTCTTAATATTACCGGAAGGGAGATCGCATATGAATAAATTACTCGGACTCACAAAAAGAAATCTGCTTGTATATTTTAAAGATAAATCCTCAGTATTCTTTTCAGTACTTACACCTATCATAATTTTTGCACTTTATATCTTATTCTTAAAAGACACATATGTTTCGCAGATACAGGATTCTGCCAAAGGCCTGGAAGCATTTATCGATGTCAGTGATATTGAGAATCTCACGGCTTCGCTCCTTCTTGCCGGTATCCTGGGCTCGGCACTCATCACTATCCCATTCCAGGCACTTACGACCATCGTAAAGGATAAGGAGTATAAAGTGGATTATGACATATCCGCAACACCGATAAGCAGAGTAAATATAATACTTTCCTATTTCTTTGCTGCAGCCATTTCATCTTTTATTATGGTCCTTGGCGTTACTTTAACAGGCTGTATGGCCATAAAAGCAGGAGGATATAATATCAGCGTTGATTCTGTATTAAAGCTTATCCCTGTCATCGCACTCGGTTCAGTATCCTCTTCCGCACTGTTTATGATTATCATGATGTTTTTTAAGAGTACCGGAGCAAGCTCTGCATTTATGGGAATACTTTCTGCTGCTGCCGGCTTTGTTATAGGAGCATACATTCCCCTTTCAAACTTTTCGTCCGGTGTTGAATCCGTTTGCACTATGTTCCCTGCCACTCAGGTCACATCATTGATCAAAAAAACACTTTTAACTGATAATCTTTCGCTTATTGATGCTAAAATAGGTGGTGTGGATAACGGTCTGTTCGTACAGAGCATGGAAAAAGCATTCTCTGTTAATCCATACTTTGACGGAAAAGCGATCGAACCCGGGCAGTCAGTCATCTATGTACTGGCAGTATTTCTTGTATCGGTTGCAGCGATCAGTCTGATATATCCTCGTGTTTATAAGAGGAAGTAAAGGGGCTATTAAGTGAGAGTAACTGTTAATACTATACCGGAGAAAGCTGAAGAATCAGCGGTCATAAGTATTCATTCGATGACAGCAGGAGTGAGGAATGCAATTTCACTCCTGCAGGATGGCGAGCCAACCATAACAGGGATCAAGGATGGGGAAACCTATCCTGTTTCCGTTTATGGAATATACTATGCCGAGTCAGTGGATGATAAGAGCTTCATCTATACTAAAAATGAATGCTACGAGGTAAAGTACAGACTATACGAACTGGAAGGGATCCTTGACGGAAGATTTATCAGGATATCAAAGTCTATGATATGCAATATCCGGAAGATACGGAGTGTGAAGAACGCTGTCAATTCACGAATGACAGCGACTCTGTTGAATGGTGAAACGATAGTCATTTCCAGGGGATACGTAAAGGACTTAAAGAAAAGGATGGGGCTTTAGAATGGATAAATTTAAAATTTTCCTTACAACAACGATGATGGTTTCATTCCTGATCACAATAGTGATAGGAATTACAGAGCTTGTGGAATATCTGACTACAGGTGCATTTTTTTATCTGGAGGGATGGCAGCCGCTGTCCGTTCTTGCCGTCGGGGTGTGCACATCGATCCCCACCGTACTTTTGCTCTCACCGAATAATGAGAAAACAGCGTGGCTGCGGATCGTATTGCATTTTATCATCATTATGGTGATCGTAATGACTTCCGCATATATCTTTAACTGGTATCACGGATTCTCCGGCGGGATCATCACATTTGTGGAATTCATAGTTGTTTTTTCACTCGTATGGATCGGAAACTTCTCGATCCTTAAGCATGAAGAGAATTTAGTAAATCAGGCTCTTGAAAAGATCCGCGACGAAGAATGATCTGTGGCTTCCTGCCGTATACATTGATATAACGTGAAACATTATAATATTTGTTTTCCATTAGCTAAACTCTCTTACCGGTATATCACGTCACTTGTATCCCCTGAAAAAAGATCCTCCGGCTTGATATAGATATTAATGCAGTTCTGTTTGATAAGATCAGGGCCTAGACTGTAAGCCGGCGAGAAATGAATGAGGCCTATATATCCGCCATCGATTGAATCGGGTGGGAGAAAGTACTCTTCTTCAAGACTCTTGTATTCTTTAATCTCGGAATATAAAAGAGTAGGATCAAGATCTATCCCGAACTTCTCTGCAGCCTCGAACATCATCTTTGTAGCATTGCTGCTTTTGGCACTTACAGGCCTCTCACACTTTTCGAATACAATCTCGTATTCTTCCAATTTCTGCTCCACCTGCTTCTTATCATTTTCAGCATCCGGTCTGACTATTCTCGTCACAAACCAGGAGTCCTGATAGTCACTTTCACCCCAGAACTGAAGGATACCGTTTTTCGGGATCCTATTCTCATCAGGGAAGTTAAGACAGAAATCCTCAAGATTGATCTGAGCTATAAAACTAAAGCTTGAATGTCCGCTTTTTGACTTTGGAATATCACCGTAATATGTGCCGCCGATCTTTGATGACGTAACAGGCAGCGGTGATGACACGGGCTTTCTTGTTATTTTGTAAGTATCTGCTCCGGAAGCGTTTTCAACATATTCGATAAGCTTCTTCTGTTCATCAGATGAGGGGAGATCCGGAATTCTTATGAAGGTATCAGCTAATACCATCACACCTCGGGACCTTTCGATACAGAAATTACAGGAAATAAAAGCAGCCAGACATAATATAAAGAATATTACGGCGCAGACAATAAAGAAAACTATTCCGACTTTTACCCCATGCTCGCTCATAAATGCAGCAAGGCTAACGGAGAAAGTACATAAAAGAACAGACAGAATTCCTCCTGCCATAAGGAGCAGGATGCTTAAGCTGGGTGGATTTTTGGCCGGCACTTCATGTTTCCAGCCATTTATCACGATACGTCTTGCGTCAACGGCTTTTATACTTACAGTCTTATGAATGATGCCATGTATCAGTTCATACAGCGCAATATTATTATTGACGGTAATATCATAATTCTTACCGTCGTAAGATACGCGTATCTTTTTGCCGTTGCAGCCGCTGATACTTTCTACCGAACATTCTTCCGATACATAAGAGACGACCTGATCATGAGGGGCGTAGCTTACTTTATCGGATTCGGAACGCAGTCTGTTGTAAATATGTTTAAGCGAACTCATAAGAGGATTATATCATGGTTCCCTGTCCGGAATGATATAATTATCCTTGTGTGTAGAAACAGATGAAAGAAGGAATCAGGAATGAACAGATTATTCGAAATAGATATTAAGGATTACAAGGAAACAGACAAGGTATTCAGGCGACCTTCTGCCAGAGCGATAATCGTTCGTGGGGATAAGTTAGCTCTCGTATACAGCAGGAAGGAAAAATATTACAAATTTCCGGGCGGCGGGATCCATGATGACGAAGATAAAAAGCAGGCATTAGCCCGTGAAGTCAGGGAAGAAGCCGGAATGGTCGTGATCCCCGAAAGTATAAAGGAATTCGGAAGCGTTTTAAGAAGACAGAAAAGCGACAAAGACGAGAATACCATTTTTGAACAGGAGAATTATTATTACTTCTGTGATGTGGAGGATGAACTGGTCGATCAGGATCTTGATGCTTATGAAGATGAAGCCGGATTTGAATTAAGGATCGTAGATATAGATACTGCCATAGAAGCAAATGATATTTATACAAGTGATGTTTATTTCAATGAGGTTATGATCAAAAGAGAACTCCGTGTCCTCAGGATGCTTAAGACTGTAATAGAAGCAGGACATGAGGTCTGGGATCTGTACGATCGTGAAGGCAACAGGACAGGAGAGACGTTCGTAAGAGGCTTTGGTCAGTTCAAAAACATTCCCGATGGCAGGTACCATCTGGTAGTAGATCTTCTGGTATTACATGAAGATGGAACATATCTTCTGATGAAGAGAAGTGAATGCAAGGATGTTTATCCCGGCTACTGGGAGGCAAGTGCAGGCGGTTCGGCATTAAGCGGAGAAGATCCGCTTGAAGCTGCCGGTAGAGAACTCCTGGAAGAGACAGGACTTACAGCTGATTCATTGGAACTTGTTAATATCCTGTTCAAAGACACAAGTCATGCAATGTTTTATTCATATCTTGCAAGAGTCAGCGGCGACAAAGATCGCATAATCCTTCAGGAAGGAGAGACCACGGATCATAAATGGCTGGATAAGCAGCAATTCCTCACACACGTTGATTCAGAAGATGCAATGAAGTCACATAACCAGAGGTTTGAAAAGTATATAAGTACGCTGCGTTGAAATGAGTAAAGGAGACGTGATGATAAAAGCTGTGATATGTGATATGTTCGAAACTCTTGTCACCATGTATGAATCAGAGACCTATACAGGAAGAAATATCTGTAAGGATATGGGCATAGATGAAAAGAAATTCCGCGAAATATGGGATACTACAGATGAAGACCGGACTAAAGGCAGGCAGACATTGGAGGATGTTCTTGAGAGGATCATGAAAGAAAACTCCATATATTCTGTTGAGCTTTTTAATATGATAATAGATAAGCGATATAAAGCAGAAACAGAGTATTTTGAACATCTTCATCCTGAGATTATCCCGATGTTTGTAAAGCTGAAGGAGATAGGGATAAAAACAGGACTTCTTACCAATTGTTTTTTTGAAGAACGTGATGTGATAGTTAAAAGCCCGCTGTATGAGTTTTTCGATGTTGTATGTATGTCCTGTGAGCTTGGCTTAATGAAGCCTGAAAAAGAAGTGTTCAGGATCTGTATGGATAAACTTGGCGTAAGCCCTGAAGAGTGCCTGTATGTCGGTGACGGCGGTAGCAGAGAACTTGAAACGGCTGAGAGCCTTGGTATGCGCCCACTTCAGGCAGTATGGTACCTTAAGGAAGGAACTCATCAGCCGGTTGGGATACTTGATGGTTTTGAACATGCACAGACACCTATGGATGTGTGCAGGGTCTGTTTTTTATCGACTCTCTGAAGGTGCCGGTTCGCCGAACGAACATGTTGTCTGATCATCCATGTAAGTCATGTACCAAATCCCGATCTTGCTCTCATCTTCTTGATCGCCGTCAACGCCTAAAACCGTGATCTTACCACCTTCATCGTTGACATCATACATAGTGTATTGGAAACAATATTGTCTCCTTCCGTTATCCTGACTCGAATAAGGCCTGTAATGGCTGTACTTCCCGGAAAAATCCGAATAGTTCTCCAGATCAAGTTCACTATCATTCTCTATGTTGCACTCAGCAAGGAACGAGTCAAGCTCAGCCTGTGTTAAGTTGTTGCGGCTGATAACATCATCTGCAAACATATCATAGAGCTCATCAGAAGTATCATCAAGAACTGCCGTAGCAAGCACCTCTTTGCCGACATCCCATCGGTTAAACTTTTTATCGTCTATCTTCACAATGATAAGAAAAACTCCCACCAGGATCCATGGGCTCACTAACATAAAAAGCCCTACCCACAATCCAACTCTCGACGTCTTTTTTCCTTCCTTTTTGGCAGACGAAGCACGCACGCACGAGACGATTATCAGAATTATAGCTATTAAGGTCAGAAAAGCCGCTATCCCTATGGCTATCATGCCTGCAACCATATTAAGTAATACTACGAAAATAGGCCATCCCCTCCTTACAGATATCCGTTATTTGGATTTTAGAACAATAAATTTCCCGGGAAGGATCGTTACACTGTCGTCTACGGCCTTTCCGGTGAGCATATCTATTCCGTTAAGTCTTGAAACTTCAACCGCTTCCTCTCCTATATTGAAGTAAAACTCATAAATACAGTCATCGCCATATCTTGCATGATACTCTATTCCGGAAGGAAGCTCGCGTATTTTGATACCACTCTCGGCAAGGAGTTTCCCTGATAACTTAACCATATCTTCATTCTCGATCCTGGCTGCCTGATAATATGCTTTTCCCTTGCCATATTTCTTACAGGTGATCACAGGCATATCCTTATAGAAATCATCCGTATATGTACCTATCACATCAGCATCGATGAGCTTGATAAGCTCAGCATAGTCTTTTACTTTCAGAGTTTCATTTTCCATTCTGATTCCGTTTTTGTCCGACGGATAAAGAGTATCTATCTCTTCATTAATAATACCGAACAGGTCCTTCAGCCCATCACCCGGAAAACCGCCTTCATAACACAACGAATTCTCATTAACATAGCCTGTCATATAAGTTGCAAGAAGAATACCTCCGTTCTCCACGAATCCTTTAAGCTTCTCTATGGTCTCAGGTCTTATAAGGAAAAGCATTGGAGCTATGATAAGCTTGTAATCTTCAAAGTTATCATTAACAGATATAACATCCGCTTCAACGCCAAAAGGCATCAGGCTCTTCCAGTGGTTAAGGCAGGTGATATCATACTTCTTTGTCTCTCGGCTAAAACCGCCGGATACATCTATAGACCACCAGTTATCCCATTCGAAGATGACAGCCGCCTCATTTCTCTTTACCGATCCTTCAATCTCTGAAAGCTTTGATAATATCTCGCCTAAATGAGCCACATCTCTGAATACTCTTGTATCATCAGTTCCACTATGGTCAACAACTGCACCGTGAAACTGTTCTGCTCCGCCCCTGGAACATCTCCACTGAAAATACTGAATTGAATCAGATCCGCTCGCAACAGTCTGACATGAGAACTGCTCATGAACACCGGGCCGTTTTAATTTGTTGTAATTCATCCAGTTAACATGGCCGGGAGCACTCTCCATAAGGAAGAATGGCCTGTCTTTTTTAAGGCATCTCAGAAGTGTATGATCAAAAGCAGATTCCATCATGGTATCTTCGTATCTTTCGTGATCATTATGGAAAGCAGGGTAGCTGTCCCATGAAATGAAGTCTATCTTTTTGACCAGTTCCCTGTAATCAATATCATAGAACCTCTGCATAAGATTTGTCGTGACCGGAACATCCTTATTCGGCGATGCTTCTCTGATAGCATCGATCTCAACGGAGATATAATCCGCATAATTTGCCGATGTAAATCTTCTCCAGTCGATCTTCAGTCCCATAAGGGCATTCTGACCATTAATGTAAGGAGGTTCTATGTCTGAGAAATCATTGTATTGAGCACTCCAAAAATAACTCCACCATTCGTGATTGAGTTCATTTATGTCATTGTGGTACCGTTTCCTGAGATATTCCCTAAACTTCTCTTTGCACAGATCACAAAAACATTCTCCTCCGAATTCGTTAGAGATGTGCCACGCGATAAGCCCGGGATGACCTCCGGCGATCTTTGCAAGCTTTGTATCGATCGTCCTTACTTTATCCCTGAAGACTTCTGATGATAAACAATGGTTGTGCCTGAATCCATGACGGTTTCTGTGTCCCATGCCGTCCACACGCATGACTTCAGGATACTTGTGATCCATCCAGACGGGTCTCGCTCCGGAAGGAGTGGCGAGGATGGTACTGATCCCGTTCTCATACAGTCTGTCCATTATTTCAATGAGCCACTCGAAATGATACTCGCCTTCAACAGGTTCATATGCCGCCCACGAAAAAACTCCGAGTGTTGCCTCATTGATCCCGGCTTCCTTCATATACTCAATATCCTTACTGAGTATATCCGGACGGTCCAGCCACTGATCCGGATTATAATCACATCCGTGAACCAGCTTATTTATTGAATGTCCCAATGCATAGCTTCTCATTCTAACCTCCGCTCTTTTCATTCATATGATCCTGATATTCAGAAAAACTCATGTTCTATTATACAATACAGCCGAAAGAGCTTCATTGCTCCTTCGGCTATTTTTAATTTATTGATCGCTATAACTGTACTTTTTTAGTATCCTGCCAAACACAAGACACATCGCAGTCCCTGCAATCCCCAGTATGAACAGCACCATAGCTGCACCTGATCCTTTTCCTTCTCCGAAAAAGAAAGAAAGTGCATACCCGCTGTTTTTCATATAAGGCTCACAAATATTGTCTACAAGAAAGCCGCCCAGAAAGAGTCCTATCGGTATAGTGAAAAACTGAAGCGTGTTTCTGCAGGCATATACACGGCCCTGAAGTTCCACCGGTATCTCGTTTCTCATGATCACATTCTGATTCGCACTCATTACCGGAACGAAAATCCATCCAAGCATCTGCCCTATACACCATAGGATCGGACTTCTTGAGAATGCCAGGATAAAGTTTTCCGTTCCAAGCGAGAACAGCATGGACAGATAGATCATCCGTACCCTGTCTTTAGGTTTTGGCATCTTTGCAAAGATAAGACTCCCTAAGATCATGGCTATTCCGGAACAGGAACTCACGATCCCAAGCACATAGTTCCCACCCTGTGGATTAGGTATTATGTATCCCGGAAGCGTTGCTTCAAAGGCTGAAGATATGAGATTCACGCCCGACATAAAAAGGATCACGTACAAGATCATCGGCTTACTCTTCAGGTAACTTAAACCTTCTTTTGCAAGACGAAGTGTTCCTTTTCCTTCCGTGCCTTCACTTGAAACTTTGGTAAGCTTGATAAACAACGCAAGTGCGAGGAAGGCTATAAGAAAAGTCCCCATATCCAGAGCTATCGCAGCATCAAGTCCTGCAAGCCCATATAAAGCAGCTGCGATCATCGGATGTCCTATCGTTATGATTGACCTGGATAATGCCTGAAGCACTCCTGTCTTCTGATAACAATCCTTGGGAGTGATGATCGTATAAGCCACCTCAGAAGCAGGCTGCTGAAAGGTGTTCATGAGTCCCGATATGGCATTGATAAGATAAAGATGCCATACACATAGCAGCTCCGTTTTGTATAAAACGAATACCATTACTGTACTGATGGCGGCCAGAAGGTCGCAGATCAGCATAGTCTTTTTCTTATCAAACTTATCGGCAAGAGCTCCCGCAAATATGCTGACAAGCACATAGGGAGCATATGTAGAGATCCTAAGTGCCGCAGTATCAAGCGACGATCCCGTCTCATCATAAAGCCACAGCGTTAATGCATATGCTGTAATGGAACTTCCAAGCTGTGACAGACTTTGGGTACCCCAAAGTATATAGAAATCACGTAATTTTATATCTTTATTCTTATTCATTTCTTTGCTCCTTTTATAAATACATATTTCAGAAGCAAAGCCTGAGGATCACGGATCGTTTTTCCGTTCCTCCATGCAGTCTCCTCAAGCTCTGCACGGAGCATTTGCAATGCAAAGTCTCATATTGGTGCCTCCATTTCGTAATCAATGCTCATTTTAGCATATTCAGGTATATTCAATAGTTTGTTTTCCTTTTTCGTCCATTTCTTTTACGGCATTAAAGTATTTAAAACTATTATCCGCTTCCTGTTTTTCAAAAGGAAATCCGTTTTGTTCTGCCACCCACTTCGATGTATCATAAAACAACCTGCACATCGTTTCCACTGATCTCCACATACTGTTTATATCAGCATTGCAATATGTATCCAGGTACTTCTTCCATTCTTCCTCGGAGAGCCATTTATTCATATACTTTCCGGATTTGCCAACGCTGACGGAATAACCGGTCTGCTCACCGATTCTCCAGGAAAGCATCTTTTCAAGCTGCTTTCTTACCACAAAGTTCAGCATATCCTGGGCATATGTCGCTTCCTTTCTCCAAAGCCCCTTTGCGATGTTGTTTAAGCACCACCAGAATTCATTACAAACCGCCGCATACTGCTCCTGTGATGGCTTTTTGATATAATGCGTTTCATCCGAAGCCTCTGGAACGGGAGGAAGAATACTATCCTTATCAAGCAGGATCTTACACAGGCTGTCTTCCAGAACATTTTCCTTTGCATGAGAAATGGTTTTCACGGTCAGATCCAACCTGTTCCCATCCGTAAATATCATAAGCCAGCCGTATGAGTTTTCTTTATCACTTGGATAGTCCGGATGTTCATCCGGATACTGCATAAACAGGATATCGCCAAATCGGCGGATCCATTCTTTATCCCGGATAAACGATCCGGTTTCTTCTACGACATAAACGATATCATAATCCTGAAAAATGTCCTTTGGCGCATTGGGATTGGTTCGAGATCCATTCATGTAGACAGCACGGATCCTGTCGTCTTCCTTAGCAGTACTTAAGATCAGATCTATCATCTCTTTTTCTGTACGCATTTTTCATTCCTCATTTTTATGAAATTATTATCTTTCACAGAAAAACTCAACCTGCTCGCCAAGCGGGCCAAAGCAGAAAGCCATTCTGATAGGATACTTAGGATCTGAATCTATCACTTTATCAATCGGTTCTACGAACACTTCATATCCGGCAGCCTTCACCTTTTCTGCTATCGTATCCACATCATCAGTAAGCAGCGCAAAATGACGGATCGATCCCAAACGATGCTCTCCATCAGCATTTGTAAAAATCTCAATATATCCGTTACCGGTATCGATCATAATCCCATCCGGCCATTCGCGTATTATCTCCAAACCTAATATTGAGATATAGAAATCTTTTACTCTATTGAGTTCTTCCTCTGTATTACATTTCATTGAAATGTGATGGAGCCCTTTGATCAGACTCATACCTTCTTCTCGCCTCCCAATCTACAATTAATAAGAGCTCAAATCCCAGCTGGTTGAAATATTTTCAGATAAAATCAAATAGTAGTAACGGGATTGTTAACGGATTCTCATCATATCCTCCATGATACACTACTCTATCCACATGAACATAAACATTCCCATCGTTCTCTGTATAGGCTTCATATCTTTCAGGATAGTTAGGATCATATACATATCCACAGCGGCCTTCTATACCGGTATAATGAATATTGGTGGTCTGAATATTAAAAGGTTCAACATTAAAACCATTTTTAATATTGCCAAACTCTACTTCAGCAATTCTCTCCTCAGGAATCTTATATACCATTTCTATCGACGTATAATTTCCACAGCTGCATCCGCTGAAATGACCAATATTGGGTCTCAATACTACCTGCGCGCCTTCAGGCAAATGATATCCGTTGAAAGAAATATGCATTCCTGCAAACCATAACAAATCATAGATCAGGATGACCATAATAAAAATAAGAATGCCCTTCCTAATCCTATGCTTCTTTTGTGTTCCTTTTGTTTTTTCTTCTACCCGATCAGTGGAATGAGATTGTTCTTCATTATTTTCTACTATCGGAAACACATCTTTCATATGATCTTTCACCTGTCTTATTTGTTATATTAACAGCTTTAAACACTTGTATATTATACTACAATGCATATCTGACAAAAGGATCTATTCTTTTCCTCAAGATGCTTCAACCATCTGATTTACAACTCCTCTTACCAGGAGCCGTGTACTCTTTTCGGCCAACTCATCGCCTAATACCGGCGAATATATTAATCCTAACAGTATCAGAGTAAACGAACCTGATATCGCTTGTATCTTCTCTTTATCCTTGATCCCGAAGAGATTTTTCATGTCAATTAACGAAAAAACCTTGCAACCGTTTTAGGGTTACAAGGTTATAAGTTTGTCCATTCTAAAGTTTATACTTACTCCCTTATATAATTCTGTTATCAAAAACAGGCTTTATCATACCATTAAAAGCTCTTGCATTCAATGAATACTCTCCTGCTTAACTTTATCAGACAAATGGGTCATTCATTTATAAATTCAACCGTCCCATCTTCAATACGATACACTGCACCGATCACCTTTAATCCATGCTCCTCATCTTTCTGAATCTCCAGACTTGATTCTATAATGCTCACACTCTGCTTCACGTTGAGCACTGCTGCCTTATAATCATCTTTCTCCGCCCCGATGGCCTGTTTGATCTCGTCGGTTATAAATTTGATATAACCATCAGGATCATGATGGATCGCAGCTGTTACCGCTCCACACTGATTATGACCAAGCACCACTATCAGATTTGTCCCCAGATGTCCTGCGGCATACTCAATACTTCCCAGCTGATGATCATCGATCACATTTCCTGCCACGCGGATCGTAAACAGGTCTCCGATCGCCGCATGAAATATCCTCTCCGGGATAACCCTTGAATCTGAACATCCTATAATTATCGCATACGGCTCCTGTCCGTTTTTAGCAAAATGCTCTAATACGATAGGGGATACATCCGTATGAAATGTATCAATAGCAACATACTGTTCATTACCTTTTTTTAATCGCTCGATTGCTTCTTCAGCTGATATCATAACTTCCCCTTAAATCATTTTTATCAGATTCTGTCTCTTACCTTTGAATTGATCTCATCGAAGAGCTTGTCGATAAGTTTTTTAATCTCGGCATTTGCATCATCAACATTAACAAGTTCCTTAACACTCTTGTCTCTCGTTGAAATTTCAATCTGTCCGTTTGCAATATTCTTGGGGCCGATCGTTACTCTTACAGGTACGCCGAGAAGGTCGGCATCCGCAAACATAACGCCCGCCTGAACGTTTCTGTCGTCATAAATAACTTCAACTCCCGCTTTGAGCAGATCATTGTAAATTTTGTCGGCAGCTTCCTTGCACTCTGCCTTATCAGATCTCATGCAGCAAAGATGTACCTGCCAGGGAGCAATGCTGATGGGCCAGATAGGACCGTAGTCGTCATGCTTTGCTTCCATTACGCTGGCAGCAAGTCGGCCTACACCTATTCCGTAGCATCCCATTATGGGTGTCTTAACACTTCCGTCCACATCGGTATATGTCATGCCCATTGACTTGGTATATTTGGTCCCTAGCTGGAAGATGTTTCCCACTTCGATTCCTCTGCTTATTCTGATCGACTTTTTGCCGCATACGGGACAGATATCTCCGGTTCTTATTTTAGCGACATCTACATATTCAACATCACCGATATCACGTTTGATATTAAGTCCTGTATAGTGGTAATCCACTTCGTTGGCACCGCATACCATATTTTCAAGGCCTTCCAGAGACTTGTCATATATAATCCTGCATTTTGCTTCCTGTTTGTAAGGTCCGCAGAAGCCTGCACAGAGTCCGCATTCTTCGGTAATTGTAGCAGCATGTACTTTATCACCGAGAAGATTTGTAAGCTTGGTTTCGTTTACTTCATAATCTCCTCTTAAGAAAACAACGATATATTCGTCTGTCTGGTTTGTCTGATAAATAACAGCCTTACATGATTCCTCAACTTTGCTGTGAAGGAAGTTGCATACTTCTTCTATTGTCTTGCAGTCCGGAGTGTTAACTTTGGTAAGTTCGCCAATGGGTGTACATCCGGAATTGTCTACTGTTGTATCGGCCGCTTCCATATTTGCGCTATAGCCACATTCATCACAAAAAACGATCGAGTCCTCGCCGGCATCAACCAAAAGCATATACTCGTGAGAAACACTTCCGCCGATCATGCCCGAATCGGATTTAACGGAAACAACTTCGGGAATACCTGCTCTCTCGAATATTCTGAAATATGAATTCGCCATAACGGCATAGTATTTCTCGAGGTCTTCCTGAGATGTATGGAAAGAATAAGCATCCTTCATTGTGAACTCACGAACACGGATAAGACCTGCTCTGGGTCGTGCTTCATCTCTGAACTTTGTCTGAATCTGGTAAATCGAGAAGGGATACTTTGCATAAGTATTACCCCACTCACGAACCATATGGACTGCTGCTTCCTCGTGTGTCATACCAAGAACCATAGATGAATTGTTTCTGTCTTTGAATCTTAAAAGTTCCTCTCCGACGCTTTCAAATCTTCCGGACTCTTCCCAGAGAGATCCGGGTAAAACAACAGGGAAGAGAACTTCCTGAGAACCAGCGGCATCCATTTCTTCTCTTATAATATTTTCAATCTTGGCAGTAACTCTCTTCATTGGCGGGTAAAGAGAATAAATACCGTTGGATACATATTTGATATATCCTCCTCTTACAGAAAATGCATGAGAATCAATCACGCAATCCGAAGGACGTTCCTTAAATCTGTCTCCTACCATGTTGGATAATTTCATTACTCTTTCCTCCTGAGATCATTTGAATAACAAAAGTCCCTTAACTCCCATTATGGGAATTAAGGGACCGACAAACAAATCTATGTACCGTCGGCGGTACCACCCTTATTAGCAAAGCTCGCTCTTAATTATGAATTTAACGCTCCAAGACGGGTTCGGAAATCGTATGTAATGGCTCGCAGCATCCGCCACCTCTCTGTAACACCGTAAAACCTACTATTTCTTATCATCGCGGAATTTAATGTTAGCCCAGAATCCTCGTAAAGTCAACCTTATGTACTATGCAAAACATATGGGTTCAGGTACTATGAATCGTTATATTCCCATTGCCGCCTTAAACAATGCTTCCATGCCTACAAAACTTATGAGATTTATGATCAGCATAACAGGATATAGAATTACATCCGGCGGGGCTAATTCCTGTTTTTTTATTATCCATATATACAAAATCGATAGGATGATTGTTGATATGTATGGGATAAATAAACATCTCAAAAAAAGAACTAACATCCATATCGGACTGAATGCATACATAACAGGAATATACAGCAGCGTGTGAAGGATATATATGATTCTTATCGTCCTCAAAGCGGTAGATTTTAAGTCATTCATTTCACTCATATAGGCATTCAATAGCCCCAATTTGGTTTAAGCGGCGGTAAGACAGATGATCAGAACTTCTTAAGACTTCAGTTTCTGTTTGTTCTCATACATCTCTTTGTCCGCACGTTCAAAAACATCGGATACCGATCTGTCAATTTTAGGATCGTATTCCGACATTCCTGCGGCCAGGATAACACCGCTGTCTTCTTTCTTATTCTCAAGCACCTTGTTGCGCAACTTTTTCAAAAGCTCATGGCGAGAAGAATGATCGCTTCCACGGAGGAATACCGCAAACTCATCTCCACCGACCCTGAATATCTGACTGTGAACGAAAACATCACTCAAAAGGCGGGCAGATGCCTTGATATACTCATCCCCCACAGCATGCCCATTAGTATCATTTATCAATTTCAGGTTATTGGCATCACATACTACAAGAGCAAATGACAATTCTTCCTTTCCGCTGTTGATGCTTTCCTGTACCGATTCCTCAAACTCCTTATATGCGGTCTTGTTTTTGACTCCTGTCAGCTCATCGCGCCTTGCAAGTTCCTTCTCCGTCTTAAGCTCATGAAGGCGCTGTTTTTCTTTCCTGATCTCATTGTCAACATTTTCAACACCTATAATAAAGTGTGTTCCATCGCTGGTCTTGCGGACAGTCATCCTGGTGTACTGAGGCTTGTCCGATATCATGATACGGTAGGTAACACTGTAGTCTTTATGGTTCTCGAGTCTGGTGATCATGCTATCCTTATTTATAAAATCGATCACCCGGTCACGGTCATCCTTATGGATCACATGCGGTATCGTTTCAATACAATCCGCATAAAAATCCTCTCCGGATTTGCTGACCTCGAGCTGTCCGAATATATTATTCACTTCATAGCCGACATATGAAGAATCCGCTATTTCAATATAGTAGATAGCATCATAGTTGGAGGCAAGACTCTCTGCAATACGTCCGAAGGTGACTGTCTTTTTCTGTGTTTCCTTCTGGGCTTTTTCGGCAATAAGCTCATCCTCTATGTCTTTTTCATAAAAGATCAGATACTGACTGTTGCTTTCACGCATCACGGTAAACAGGAAGTATCTCGGCTCTCCTTTTACCATAACTCTGTATTTGAACGAAAACGAACGCCTGCCTTCAAGGCTCCTTAGCATGTTATCTTTATCGTAAAAGGTCTTCGCATATTCACGGTCATTAGGATATACACAGTCATCAATGCTGTCATAAGCTTCTTTAAAGAAGTTTTTACCCTGTGCCGTCGCATTTAAAGTCATATATTTCTGACTTCTGGCAAAAGATATAAATTCACCTGATTCTATTTCGATATAGAATATCGCTTCATAATCCTCTGCCATCACAGATGCGATATGATCATGAATTTCCTTCTCTTTCTTCTCACCAAGCATGACATATGAGTGAACAAGGCATATTCCGATCATAAGTCCAACGGCATAGGAAGGGAGAAATGCAAAAGCAATCTGAAAGATCAGTGACACGCCAAGGACGATACTTGTAGCCGCCACCGCGTTATATCTGACTTTCTGGCTTCCCGAACTTTTATGGGCAACATACAGCATATACAGCGATATGAAGGTATAGAATGCAATCTGCAGAAGGAAAGAGATATTCCTTCCGGACTCTACGATATATTCATGTGCATCATTATATGAAAACATGAAATGGAAAAAACAGTTAAGCACCAGACATATAATGCCTATCATGAACATTGTCCATACTCCGTGGAGCATCAGAGTGGTACGGAAGCCTCTCTTATCGAGATATGCGACTATATACCGTGTCCATGTGAGCATTGTCAGGAGCATGAACATAAAATAAAAGACCGTAGAAGAATATATGAAGGGAAACAGTTCCGGGATATCATGGTGCTCGTAAAGGAGTCCCCATGCCATATCGATGAGAACATAACAGACCGAGGCAAGAATAAAGCAGTTAAAGCGTACAGGCACACGCTTCTTCTCGTCCTGCTTCTTTTCGCGGAATCCGTACTTTTTGATTGATTCCAAGTTTAATATAAGAATGATCACCAGCGCTGATGCCGGAGCCATCGAGTATAGCATATGATCCTGTGCCTCCAGGTAGCCTTAACAACTTTTCAGAATTATTATATATCTTTATATGTTCTGTTGGCAGTATTAATCTTCGGGGCATTCCGGGATTGCACCACATCCACCGTAATATGCATACAGATACAGCGGCCCGTACCACGGGATATTCGTATATGCCTTCACGCTCTGACCGGGAAGAGTGACCTTGAAGAATTCATTCTCATATGTATAACTGAATACGAGCGTGATCTTCGGGTTATCCTGGAGGGTCTTCATGATGTCATAAGGCAGAGCCGTACCTTTATCCCATGTAACCGTCTGATAGCCGCCCTTATCTATCGCGGTCTTAAGTTTTGCACGAAGCTCATCAAGCTTTTCATCCTTGGGTTTGGGATCTGACGATCCGTTGTCAGAATCATCGTCATCATCATGCTTCGGGTCGGGTTTCAGATCGAGGCCACCACCGGATGCATCCGGTATTGTGATCTCTACAGGAGTACATGCGTAATCCGTATCTTTTCCATCATTTACATACTCCGCAAGGATATATGTGTAATAATCTGTACCGCAGGTTTTATCGGCATATACTGCAGGAAGGGTAAATGTTCCGCTTCCCGATACGCCACCTGACAGTTTTAGATAGGTATATCCGCTTGTAGCAGCTGTTCCTGCGGAATACGCGCTGTCCGTAATAAGCACGGACACCCGGTTTGCAGTTCCGGTTATGGTATACGGTACGTTTATCGTAGAATCGCTCCTTGTGATCGTTCCGGACGTAATGTCCAAACCAGCATCCGCAATAGTGAGCTTATACGAGCCCGATTCTCCTGATATTACAGATGCGAAGATTACAGATCCCAGATCAATATTAAAAGCGGGACTCACACCGGTAATGTTGCGGTCCACATCGTAGCTTTGGATAAGGCCCAAGGTATCCACGAAGCCGGCATATCGATCGCTGTGATCATAAGGCGAGCGCAGCCACCACCAATCGCCTGCGCCTTTTTTAATTCTGGTACTATTACTATCAGTACTTGAATATCCATATGATGCTCTTGTTGCTTCGCCCGCATCCAAGAGAAATATCTGCTCTCCTCTAAGTGCTGCATAATTCAGAAAACTCACGTCACCATCACCTGTGACTTTTGAAATCTTTGTGCTTGTGGCTATTGCATTTCTTTCAGGGTCAGTGAATACGCCCGCTTTATTTAAAAAATCAACTCCGTTAAGCCATCTCTTTATTTTACTCCATCCCCAGTAATTATCAGAAACATCAAAACGATATTCATCAAGTGTACTATCGCAGTCAAGGAGCATGGTTTTTCTGCTGTTTGCATTATCCGTATCGGAATTAAACTCCGTTGTTGACTTATCAAGTACTCTGTATTTTACGGGATTTCTATTATATTTCCCGTAATACACATAACTCCATCCTCCGGCTCCCGATGTCGGGTTACCTATTGCCCCGGTTCCGAGTCCTGAGATTGTCTTGTCTCCGTCGGCATATATCGGCATAACAAAATCCGTTCCCGGTATAATTCCCATAACAATGGCCAATGACAACATGACCGTCAGGACAGCCTTAAGTATTCTCCTCCTTTTTCCTCTCCTTAATCCCATAAATGCTTTTCTCCCTTTCTTTGACAGAAATACTATTGCTCTGTTTTATCAAAGCCTTTTCTGTGTTTCCCCATAATTTTACCAACGTTTAAACAAAACAGAAACATCATTCTTGACAGTTTAATGACCGCGTTTTAAAATGACTTCGTGTCATTTATATTTCAGAACAGGAGGCCCTCATGCCGAAAGTAAGCGAAGAATACTTCGAGAACAAGCGCAAAGAGATCATAAAGGCCGCATATAAAGTGTGTGCAAGTAAGCCGATCACATCCGTCGAGATGAAAGACATTATCGCGCAGACCGGGTTCTCGCACGGCGTTATCTACAGATACTACAAGGACCTTGATGAGATATTCAAGGATCTGATCATAACGATCAATTCAGAAAACAGGATCGATGACAGACTTAATGAGATCATTGCGAAGTCTGACATTAAGCATTGGGAGAAGACAGTATACGAGATCTGCGGCATGCTCGCGGATTACATGAAGGAAGTCGGCACCGAAATGCTCAAGGTCTCCATATACGGAGACATGCTCGCGATGACCGACCCCGTACGCGCCATGAGGATCTCATCAAGGCTTGGCAAAGACGAGTTAAGCCCCCTGCTCTACGCTACCGAAACCATGACGGAATTTCTTACGAAAGTCGTTAAGGTAAACAAGCTTAATCCTGCTTCGTCGGTAGACGAGATAATCCAGTTTTTTATCATCAACTATCACGGAATAGAGTCAGGATATGTTCTGAGTGAGTGCTTTAAGGCGGAACATATCGAAGGCAAATACAAGCCCGACGACATGTACAGGAATCTCGCGACGGCTGTAGTACTCATGCTGGGCGGAAAGGCAATGAAATAATACGAGGGATTAATATCATGATCGATTTCATCAGAGAGAACTTAAGCTACTACCCTATGTATTACAGGATGCTCTTTAAGACGAAGAAGGAGATCGTTCCGGAGCGCGTGGACTACGGGAGCGATAAGGAACAGTACTTCTATTACTACGAGCCCAAGACTCCCGTGAGCGATAAGATCATCGTGTGGGTTCACGGCGGCGGCTGGAATGCCGGCAATCCGAAGTTCTTCGACTTCGTCGGACAGAATATTGCGCGCGAAGGTTACCGCTTCGTCTCACTCGGGTACAGGCTCTCTCCCAAGAACAAATATCCTGTGCAGATAGAAGACACATGTGCAGCTTTTAACGCCGCCGTGAATCATCTTAAGGGCAAGGGAATAGACACTTCAAGGATAATACTTTCCGGTCCTTCAGCGGGCGCGCATCTGTCATCGATTCTTTGCTACAGCAAGAAGGTCCAGCAGGAGTATAACGTCGACATCTCAGGTGTAATCGGATACATAGGCGTCGGTGGCCCGTTCAGCTTCAGAGAAAGTCAGGGCATGACGATAAAAATGCTGCTGGGGATGCTTTTCGAGAAGGGGTACGACCGTGTACAGGCGGAGCCGGTGTCGCTCATGGAGAGCAGCAATATACCTATGCTCCTGATACAGAGCAGGCACGACGGCCTCCTTGAATTCGAGTGCGCCGAAGACTTTGCAAGAAAGGCCGAGTCCGTGGGCAACAAGTGCAGTATCTATGAGGTTGAGGATAAAAGAAACACGCACTCCTGGTATACCGCAGGCTGCTTCCTGTTCGGACGCAGCGAAGACAAAACCGTAGACAGGTTCTTAAGCTTTGTGGAGAATTCGTAATCCGGAACGATTACCATGCATTCCCTTGGCGTATTTGTTTTTCCAATTCTTCCTTGTAATTCTGCATCACCAAACTCCTTTATTCAAATCTACGTGACTACACTTTATCTTTTGACTTTTATCACGTAGTTTCGCAATGATATTCTGGCACTCTACGTGATACATCTCTGTTAGCAAACCTCTTCTCACGTATTTTTCCCCAGAATTAATTTATTTCTACGGGTCCACAATAATTGAGAGCAATATCTCACGTAGACGCCATAAATATCATGCTTATCACTACGCGAATAGTAGCTCAAAAAAGCCACTGCTCACATAATCTGTCATTTTTGACCCTTTTTTGCCTATAATTTTAGGAATTTTCAAGCTGTCCCAGAAAGAACAGCCATTTCAAAATGAACTTTGTATAGAACTTTCGTAAAATACAACTGACAATATATAACAACAAAGAAAAAAGTAAAGATATTTCTAACCGTATAGATTTCCATACGGTTAGTCGAGTAGACTAAGGACTCGCACCCATACGAGAGCCATTTGTATATTTCATTCATGATTTTTTATTATATCAGCCACATCCTGTAGTGAAATGAATGCACCCTTATCTATATCATGCACTATATTTTTCAATTTGTTGATCTGAAAGCGGTTCACTATAAAACAAATAATTTCCTTATCTTCCTTTGAGTATCCACCGATTGCCTTTACAATAGTACCACTCGACTCAAAATGCTCGGATAAGGCGTCCGATATCTCATTTGCCTTAACCGTAACAATCATTGCACATTTTGCCCTATCAAACCCCTCCGTAATAAAATCCACGGTTCTCGACCCAACATAGTATGTAACAATAGAATATAAAGGCAAAATCCAACTCTGAATTGCGATCCCGCATATTGTGTACAGAAGAGTATTAAACAGCATCACAAATGTTCCGATGGAAATGCCTATTCTTCGGGCAAATATTACAGAGAGAACATCTATACCATCGATCGCTCCACCAAAGCGAATTGTCATACCACTTCCCACACCGGATATAACTCCGCCGAAAACAGCACACAGTAGCAAATCCGATCCCGCAAGAGGTGAAATAAACGAAACATCAACCGGAAGTACATCCATGATCATAAACGATGCAAGTGAGTAAACCACTACGGCAAAAATCGAATATATGGTAAAAGTAACCCCCTGTCTCTTAAGGCCAAAAACAAATATCGGTACATTGATAATGATCAGAAAAAGTGAAAGTGTTAAGCAATCCGGAGTCAGCTGATCCAGCAGCATTGATAAGCCCGATATTCCACTATCGTAAAGCTTCACCGGAAACAGAAACATTGTAACGCCAAAAGAATTTATAATCCCTGCAATAAAAAGCATGAGGATATTAACCGGCCTGATCTCCTTCAATGTACTTCTTAATGAAATTTTTGTTCTTGTTTTTGACATTATCGCTCCCCTTTCAACCTTTACCCATGTATTTTTCTCTATATATGTTATACAATCTCTCATATTGCATATCATCATTCGTATGCAGGTTCTTAATATATTCATGCGGATCATAAGTATCCGAGTCCGCCTGTATCACGGCAATCGCTATGTTTGAACAATGGTCAGCTATTCTCTCATAATTATTTAAGATATCTGCCAATACAAATCCTCTTTCTATTGTGCATTCCCCTTTTCTGAGCCTGTCAACATGATTTTGCCTGACTGTTTCCGTATACACATCAATAACCTGCTCAAGAGGTTCTATTTCCGATGCTAATGCAGCATCATTGTTCGTATAGGCTCTAATCGTCTTTTGAACAATCTCCTCTTCAGCTTCTCCCAATCTCTTTAATTCTTCCTCCGCACTTTTAGACATCATGATTCTTTTTTCCGATATTTCTTTGGCCGATTCCGTAAGATTTAACGCATGATCGCTGATCCTTTCAAAATCACCTATTGTATGAAGTATTTTGGATACAGTCCGACTATCGCTAATGGATATCTCCCTGCCCGAAAACCTCATCAAATATGACCCCAATCTATCTTCATACTTATCCACCATTTTTTCTGCGTCTGCTATATGCTCATCTGTTTCCCCGGAATGATCAAAAATATTGTTTATAGCATCAACCACTGACCTCCTTGCTATTTCAGCCATTTCATGAGAAAGCTTTTCGCATTCACCTATCGCAATAGAAGGCATTTCAAATATCCTGTCATCCAAAAATGCTATCTGTCTTTCCGGTTCAGTCTTAATTGTTTTGGACGCAAGCATAACAAGCTGATTGCTAAAGGGAAGCAAAAGCACTGTCGTCGCAATATTAAAGATGCTATGGCACAAGGCTATTCCCATCGGTTTTATCGGTTCGTCTACAAAAGAAAAATCAAAAATCATATGCAATCCAAAATACAGCGCCATAAAAAACAGCGTTCCTATCAAATTAAAAGAAAGATGGATCGCAGCAACCCTTTTCGCATTTTTGTTAACTCCTATACTTGACAGGATTGCCGTTGCGCAAGTTCCGATGTTTTGACCCATAATGATCGGAACAGCCATTCCATATGAAATACTGCCGGTCATGGAAATTGCCTGTAACATACCAACCGAAGCCGCGGAGCTTTGGATTATTGCGGTAACGATCAAACCTGTCAGCACTCCCAAAACTGGATTCTTAAAGCTAACAAGAAGTCTTGAAAATGATGTTGAATCAGCCAATGGCGCAACAGAACTGCTCATCAGCATCATTCCGTACATCAATATTGCAAACCCAACGAAGCTGTTTCCTACATCTTTTTTTACCGGCTTCTTAGAGAGCATTATAAGTCCGATCCCAACGAAAGCGAGTATCGGAGAAAATGACTCCGGTTTCAGCATTTTTACAAACACATTATCACTGGATATTCCCACAAGGCTCATAAGCCAGGCTGTTATGGTTGTTCCTATATTTGATCCCATGATAACAGCGACAGTATTACCTATATTCATAAGTCCGGAGTTAACCAGTCCAACAAGCATTACAGTTACAGCCGATGAGCTCTGGATAGCAACGGTAATAATACACCCCATAAGAAGTCCGCTTAAGCGGTTCTTTGTCATCTTATTTATAATCCGCTCCATTTTGCTTCCGGCGATGCGTTCAAGACTATGTGACATCTGATTCATTCCATATATGAAAAAGGCAAGACCACCCAATAATGTAAAAACCGAAAACAAACTCATCACATCCTCCGATCTACAATCATTTATTACCTGAGTATTGCAAATACGACATCCGCGGCATAGATCATAAGCATCAATATTCCTTCGCCACGTGCAATTTTCCTCGAGGTAAAGGCAAATATATAAGATATTCCACTGACTACTACGAGTATCATTAAGTCATATACAGAAGCCATATTGATCGATACAGGATGAATCAATGCCGAAATTCCCAAAATGAACAGAAGATTAAAAATATTAGAACCAATAACGTTTCCAATCGCCATACCGGTTTCACCCTTTCTGGCGGCAACTGCGGATGTGACCAGTTCCGGAAGGGATGTTCCGATAGCCACGATCGTAAGTCCTATCAGCGTCTCTGTCATACCGGCTGCTCTTGCGATTTCTTTTGCGCTGTTTACAACAATCTGTCCTCCGGCAATGATCAGCACAAGTCCGATCACAATATACAATAAACACTTCCACATAGGCTCTTTGCCGGCTTGGTCATCATCAGTTGTATTATTTCTCGCTTTTAAGATCAGGAAAACAATATACCCGATAAACAATAATACAAGGATAAATGCCACCGGCCGCGATACAACAGCAACTTCACGATCCATGCTGTATTCGATAAAGTGTCCGCCTATCAACACTGAGCCGCATGACACCAAAAGCAGTAATATAGTGGTTATAATTGCAAAAGGGAAATCCCGCTTTAATACAATCCCGTCAACCGGGAGAGGATAAATGATCGCACACATTCCGAGAACGCCCAACAGATTAAAAATATTGGAGCCTACAACGTTACTGAGTGCGATCTCGTTTGAACCTTGAAACGCTGCAACTGTACTGACTGCCATTTCCGGTGCACTTGTCACAAGCGCAACGATCGTTAATCCGATGATCAACCCGGGAACATTAAAATTCCTGGCGAGCGCTGAGCTTCCACTTACGAATATGTCAGCACCCTTAACAAGACATACAAAACCTACTGCCAGAAGCAGTATTTGAAGCAAAATATGCATAGAAAGATTCCTCCTCTACTTTATCGTTTCCAAGCGTATCGTGTTGGTACAGCCTGATTGTTTGCCCGCCTGTCCACCGGTAAGTATGATATTATCTCCGCTCTTAAGCTCAAGAAGATCCGTAGCATGCCGCGCGGCATGATAGAACATTACATCTACCGAATCGAACTCATCACTCATGACAGGAGTAACTCCCCAGCTCAGATTCAATTTTCGCCATGCCTTTGACGAAGTAGTCATACCGACAATATCCACCGGACACCTGAACCGGCTTACCATTCTGACTGTTATCCCTGACATGGAACTTATTACGATTCCCTTTGCTTTAGTATCAATTGCCATTGCACATGTAGCATGTGAGAGTGCATCCAGATTGTTCTTTATGACATAATCCGTTCTGTAAAATCTTTTAACATAGTCAATATTCTTTTCTGTATACTCTGCGATCTCTGCCATATTTTTTACGGCTTCAACAGGATATTTCCCTGCAGCAGATTCCCCGGAAAGCATTATGACAGAAGAACCATCATATACAGCATTGGCAACATCCGAAATCTCTGCCCTCGTAGGTCTGGGATTATGTATCATGGATTCAAGCATCTCCGTTGCGGTAATAACTCTTTTTCCGAGAAGCCTGCATTTCTTGATAAGATATTTCTGGATAGCCGGTACTTCAATAAATGGAATCTCAACGCCCAGATCTCCTCTCGCCACCATTACCCCATCAGCGATTTCACATATCTCATCAATATTATCCACACCGGATCTGTTCTCAATCTTGGCGATAATATCAATATCCTTGCCCCCGTTTTCATCAAGAAAATTCCTGAGTTCACTGACATTTTCTTTGTTAGACACAAAAGAAGCCGCAACAAAATCAATATCATTCTCAATACCAAACAACAGATCGGATTTATCAGCTTCACTGAGGAAATCACCTTTGAACACACGCCCCGGAAAATTCATGCTTTTATAATCGGAGATTTCTCCGCCGGCTATGACATCACACACTATATCTGTTTCCGTCAATTCCCTGACTTCAAAAATGAGCAAACCATTATTTACAAGTATCCTGTCACCAACATTTAATTCTGACACAAGGGCTGCATAGTTTACGGAAACAATAGTCGCATCCCCTGAAACATCTCTCGTGGTAAATGTAAAGGTCTGGCCATCCTGCAGGGTTTCTTTTCTGTTTTTAAAATCCCCGATCCTGTACTCCGGTCCCTTGGTATCAAGCATGATCGGCAAAGGATATCCCAGCTTCTCTCTGACCTTCTTTATCATCCTGATCTTTTCCAAATGTTCCTCATGTGTTCCATGAGAAAAGTTCAGCCTTGCCACATTCATTCCGGATCGACACATCCTGGTCAGTATCTCTTCGCCGGCACTTGCCGGTCCGATTGTACATATGATCTTAGTTTTTCTCATCTTCCGCTATCCCTTCTGTCTCATTATCTTCGGCTTCTGATTTGTCTTCCTCTTTTTTACTATCCTGA
Organism: Lachnospiraceae bacterium NK4A179; assembly: GCA_000421045.1. Classification (GTDB taxonomy): domain Bacteria; phylum Bacillota; class Clostridia; order Lachnospirales; family Lachnospiraceae; genus NK4A136. The sequence goes on along the minus strand of ATWC01000025.1, from coordinate 10,138 downwards.
TAAGCTCCTCCATTTTCCCACCACCAGCCAAAAACACCTGCCGCTATAATTATCACACACATTATTCCTACTATTATGTTTGATATCATTTCTCTTGCCTCCGGAATCTCAGTCTGTGATCTTATAACCGTATTTGATCTTTCGGTATAATTTCCATATGATCACCGCGGGTAAAGAAATAACTAAAAACAACGAAGAACCGCCACCCACAATAGCCATAATTCCAAAAACTAAATAATAAAATAACTGATTCATGATAACCTCCATCTCTTTTTTCCATAGCAAAACAAGGCAAACGTATCCTACGCTCACCCGACAACATGTTACGTATTTAATTGAGATTAGGGTTTCATTCCATCCAGATTATGGATATAAGTAATGATAAAATGATGACTTGTTGTTAACTCTCTAAAGAAATGCAGCAGAAAGAAAACACATATACCGACAAGTATAAACAGACCATCTATTACAGCATATGTCAGCTGCTCCCTGGGACCGATGGTTTTTCCAGCAACAGGTTTCTTTGAAACAATACTTTTAATTACCTGATAACTTGTTGTCTCGTCAGAAACAATAACATAAAACTCATTCTCCGGCGATTTGATTGAGCTGGCATTATTTGAATCCGAATATGAAAGCTTCTCAAACTCCGGTTTCTCATTGACAGCACATACAACCAGAATACATACGATAATAAAACATAATAAGGAGCTGCTATAACGTCTATTTCTGATATGTTGCACATTGAACATTATAAGCGTCTCCTTTCTGTGTTTTACTATTTTTTCGCAAAATAATACTTATATACAGCATATGTTAAAAGCAGCGAATTTTCAACCTTTTTATTACAATCAAGTAAAAAAAGGATCCGGAGAACCTTTAATTCTCCGGATCCTACGCAACATATCATTCCAAACCTACATTTCTGTTTCTTTGTTGTTGGTTCCCTATGTTCGTCTCGTTCATTGACGACTTCCTTCTTTTCTTAAGCCACGCTTTCATGCTGACCATATTGAGCATACGCTTAGGTGCGGAAAAAATTTCCTGTGTCTTCTTCGGGGTTTCTTTCCCCTTCTTGATCATCGCTTTTGTCATTTATAGTTTCAATGAGACCTGTAACTAAATCTTGCAATTGAGCTGCGTTTTTATTCGTGATTACAGGCTTCCCGGTTCTTTTTTCCACCGCCAATCGTGCTTCTCCAGCGGCTTCTCCACCTTCAATTGCGACCATTCGACTTTCTTCAAAGGACTCAGGTTGCTTTTGTTTCGAAATTTCCGTAGTGGTGGCTTCAGCCAACATGTTCAGTACAAGCTCCAATGTGGACATATTATCCCTGAGGTTTTCCTTTTTCAGACCTTTATGATTCTTATACTGCCGCGTCGTCATCCCGGACCAGGCTTTCGTAATCTCATCTGTCAGGATTGCATATTCAACACCTTTCCTTACGCCACGCTTTTCCCATTCATCTGTAAGTTCTTTTCTTACCTGAATTGCCTGCAGTCGCTGATTGATCCATTCTCTGGAATAACCTTTCTTAGCGTAGGTTTCAAGAGCCCTCTCGATAGTCAATTCCGGATCTATTACTTCTTCAATCCGCTCGCGCCCAACCTGCGCTAACCACATCTTAAACGGCTCCGCTTTTTTAGACGGAATAGATTGGATAATACGGAGCAATTGCTCCGTATTTGCTACATCAGTACTATATCGTTTTCCATCCTTCGGAGATCTCATTTTCAGTTGGTGACAATTTGTCACCAACTGACTGCCCTCTTCTTTAAGTCTCTGTTTTAGTTTATTCCAATATTTTCTTCCATCCGCACTTTCTGTTAATGCCTGCACTACATCCACAATTGAAAAATACCATTCTTCCTCATCCTCTACCCATGCTGTCCTTATCGGCTGGTCTTCAAATAATTGAACTTTATCATTTGTCATCTGCATTTTTCCCCCTTATAGATTCTTCATCTTTTATTTGCGCGTTTTCCTCAAGCTGCATAATATATGCCATCATTCTGACCAAATATTCCGGAGGGGCACTTATTCCCTGTTCCCACTGCTGAAGAGTTCTTACGGGAATTCCAAATTTAGCGGAAAATTTACTTTGCGATAATCCCGTTTTCTTTCTTAATTCTTTTATTTTGGCTGCAATATCCATATCATCGTCTCCAAAAACATCTTTGTACTTTATTAAAGTATAAATCAACTCGTATACGTTGTCAACGTATACATTTCTTTTATTGGGTACAACACTATTTCTACAAAAAAACTGCAGGCAACCACAAGGATTACCTGCAACCTATTATCATTATCTGTACCAAATGAACAAGATAATACAAATGTATTATTCAAGTTCTATAAGTCCTTGATTGAGCATTATCCATTCTTTTTTCCTGTTGTGTGAATAGTAGTAGTGATATCTTCTTATTCGTAGTTTTGAATTAAACTACTACTGTTGCTCCCAAGTGATCACTCTATATATTTAAACGAAAAACTTGTACATTTTGATTATTTTTTTAACAAAAAACCCCGCATTTATCGGCTCCTCACCGACAACCACGGGGTCCTACTCCGATTTCTTCACTTCTTATTTGAATTATACTTGTCACAGATCTTTTCCATCTTCTTATAGTCCAGGCATCTGTCTTTGCCCTTATAATCAGATGGTTCCATGCATAAGCTGTATAGCACATTAGCTTTATTAACGATATTCTCCTGATTTCTCCGACACCAGGTCAGTTCATCTATGCACAGATCCTTATAATGCTTATCGGCAGGAGTGTCCGTTCTCATTTTTCCAAGGTCAATCCGCTGTATTTGTTCATCAGTAACGGGAACCATCAGATTGTAGTTTAGCACACCGATCAGTTTCCCACGCTTATCAATGATTTTATCAAAATCCGCCCTGGGTTTCATTTTCTTGTGCTTCTCAACCGGATGTGAAAGCGGTATAAGATATTTTCGTTTATTGCATATGACAACAACTCCCACATATATCCTGTGCTGTTTGCCAATCTGTGGAGACACAGAAGAGACCCTGTCATCAGCATGATGCAAATCCCGAACATATTTCATATCTATCAGATAAAGGTTTAATCGTTCCTGAATCATAATTCCCCTATAACATAAATATGGCTATGTCTTGCGACATAGCCATGATGTGGAACCACCATCAGCGATTCCATCGCTTTTACAACTTCCACTTATCGGTAGGACTCACCATCGACTATAGACTACCATAAACTGGCGATTTGTCAAGATATTTCACAAAATCCTCACTGTAGGGCATCCGCCCTATATTGTCGTGAATACCGGCTTTCGGTTTAGCAAGCTAACCTCTATCCGTTATTCACAACAATACAGTTCATTTTTGTTGCCAAATCGTTGCCAAATCTTAAACAAATACGCTTGCAACCCGCGTAAATACTGGGTTCTTTTTTGAAAAAAATCACTCAAGCTCTATTGTTCCGGGCGGCTTGCTCGTAAGATCAAACATTACTCTGTTTACACCGCTCACTTCATTGATCACGCGGTTCATTACCTTCTGGAGCACTTCCCATGGAATCTGCGCTGCTTCTGCTGTCATGAAATCAACCGTCTTAACAGCGCGAAGGCAAACGGCATAATCGTATGTGCGTTCATCACCCATAACGCCTACGGAGCGCATATTTGTAAGCGCTGCAAAATACTGATCAGGCATCCAGTCGGGGTAGTTGTGTCTGATGATCGCAGCTCTTGAATTATGGAGATGGCCGCCCCAGATTTCCGCGCCTTCATACGAAAGCTTCTTTACTGCATATTCCTCTGCTGCCTTCTCAACTTCTGAACGATAAATCGCATCCGCATCCTGAACTATACGAACCTTCTCTTCATTCACTTCTCCGATTATGCGCACGCCAAGGCCCGGGCCGGGGAATGGCTGCCTGAAAACAAGATGATCGGGAATTCCAAGCTCAAGCCCTACTTTGCGGACCTCATCCTTGAAAAGATACTTGAGCGGCTCTATGATCTCTTTGAAATCAACATGTTCGGGAAGGCCGCCAACATTATGATGTGACTTGATCACAGCAGATTCTCCGCCAAGACCGGACTCTACAACATCAGGATATATGGTTCCCTGCACAAGATAGTCAACACGTCCTATCTTCTTTGCTTCTTCTTCAAATACTCGTATGAATTCCTCACCGATTATCTTACGCTTGCGCTCCGGCTCGGTAACATCCTTGAGTTTCTCATAGTAACGTGATGCAGCATTCACGCGGATGAAATTCAGATCATATGAACCATCCGGTCCGAATATCCCTTCAACCTGATCGCCTTCATCTTTTCTGAGAAGACCGTGATCTACAAACACACATGTCAGCTGCTTTCCAACTGCCTTTGAAAGCAGGACAGCAGCTACTGATGAATCAACGCCGCCTGAAAGTGCACAAAGAACTTTTCCGTCTCCGACTTTTTTCCTTATCTCTTCAATGGATTCCTGCACAAACGAATCCATCTTCCAGTCACCGGAGCAGCCGCAGACATTATAGACAAAGTTTTTAAGCATCACCGAGCCTTCAGTTGTATGAAGCACTTCAGGATGATACTGGAAACCATAAAGTTTCTTTTCATCATTTGCAATTGCCGCAAAAGGACAGTTTTCCGTATGTGCTATGGTATGGAAACCCGGAGCCGCCTTAGAGATATAGTCATTGTGGCTCATAAAGCAGACCGTATTTTCGCTGACATCAGCAAATACGGGAGATGATGTATCCACCGTAAGATCGATATGACCGTATTCTCTTACCGGTGCATGCTCCACCTTTCCTCCAAGCAGATGCATCATAAGCTGGGCGCCGTAGCATAAACCAAGCACCGGCACTCCCATTTCAAACAGACCGGTATCGCAGCTTGCTGCATTTTCCTCATAACAGCTTGCAGGGCCTCCGGTAAGAATGATCCCCTTAGGAGACATATTTTTAATATCTTCTAAGGGAGTTTTGTAAGAGTAGATCTCACAATATACATTGTTCTCTCTCACACGACGAGCGACCAGCTGATTATACTGGCCGCCGAAGTCTATTACTATGATCTTTTCTTTTTTGTTGACTGACATTGTTGTCCCTCTTTATTTTTTTAAGCCCGGAAGTTCTTTTACCCAGGCTATCTGTTCATCCGTATAATGGAAATGTCTCTGCTTATCTTCATTGACATATCCATCCTGCATGCATCCCGCATACATCCTGAAATATCCGCCTCTTCTGAATGCCTGATGAAGAAGTCGACCTCTTGTCTGCTGATCGTTTATCCTTACAAGATGAGTTGCAAAACGTGATACCAGCATGCGCTCATTTTCTGTCTTCTTGTTTTTCAGATGATAATTGCATACTGCTTCATCTGAGGTATCAAAATCAAGATGATACTTTGATGCAAACTCACGACTTGTGCGTTCATCATAATTGATGGTTATACGAAGCATCTTATAAAGTTCCCGCTTCTGCGGAAGGCAGGCGGCCGGTACATTATATGCGATACAGAAAATAAGCTTTGTTGTATAAAATACTTTCTTTGAAGAAAAGATCTTTTCAGTAAGCTTACCTATCGCCTCTTCATCCTTATAAGCGATATACTTTCTGTTATCCTTCACACCTCTGATGAGACCGGTTATAACTTCCTTCTCTTCATTTTCTATCACACTGTATGTGAACGCAAGCAGTGCATCCGGTGATGCAGCTACCGCATAGGTTCTGAATAAAACTTTATTTCCAAGTACAAGCTTGTATATCATTCCGGGATCGGCATAAACTGCAAGAAAATATCCCGCAATGTTCATACGCTTCGGACTGCAGTTGTTCACCCAGTCAATTATCGTTTCAGCATCCGGCGCAAAATCCTTCGGAAATTCAAAGGATGTAAAAGCCTGCATCTTAAGTTCAGAAGGGATCTTTGCTGAAATTATCAGCTCAGCCTTCTCCCTCATCCCGCTTTCTTCCTTTTTTCTGAACCCCTTGTGTTCAGTATAAACTCTGGAAAGAACACTGAATAATTTCTTATCCAATCCATCCTGTGCAAGCTGAGCACACAATTCAAGAAGCTCCATTGAACTGTACTGTGCTCCGATTTTTCTGATCTGTGCAGTACCCGGAATTGTAACCCCGTCCATAGGCAACCTCATTTCTTTACTGTGACTGTTTTATTCTGCTTTTCATTTTTTTCTTTTCCCGGCTCTGATTCTGCTTTTGCTTTTGGTGTTATCTTCGGAAGGTCATCTGAGATCACCTTTGGAAGAACATTCGTCACCGTATCATGTATCACAAAATCAGCATATCTGTCAGTATAGTGCTCTTCCTTTGTGATAAGGACAAGCCGCTCACCTTCATAATTGCCGGTACAGAACTTTACCATATTGTCATACATATTTGTGCCAAGCACAAGTATCAGATCAGCACTTTCACACGCATTTACAGCTTCCGTCATAAGTCCGTTAAGGATCTTCTCTCCGAAAAGAAGTATTCCGGGCCTGATCGCCGAATTACATTCATCACATACAGGAACACCCTTTGCATTCCGAACATATTCCACGTTGAATTTCTTACCACAATGCGGACATGCATTATACTTGATGTTTCCGTGAAGCTCTATCACGTCTTCAAGGCCTGCTCTTTCCTCCAGATCAAAATAATTCTGAGTTATAAATTTCCGAACCTTGCCGGATTGCTGCAATCTCTTAAGATCCTTATAAAGCGGAGCCGGAGTTAAGCATGAACTGATGATCTCGTTTTTATAGAACTCAAAAAACTTGTCGCGTCTGGCACTGTAATACTCAACGGACATCATCTCATCAGGAGACTTATGATACTTTTCCTCGATCCTGTAGCATTCTCTTGAGGACCAGATATTTTCTCCTCCACTTTCAATAACTGTTCCTATTCCAAGAAGGACAACAATATCCTCGGACCTTTCGATCATTTCCTTAACTTTTTCGATCGTTTTTCCGTTCTGTTCATCCATTGATACATACCCCCGGTATTTTTACTTATTCGTTATAATTCCTGGCATTTCTGCCTTCGGCATACCCTATCTTCATAAAGTGAAGATAATACTGTTTCCAGTTATTTCCGTATGCCTTTCTTATATCTGCATAGTTGGCTTTATATGCTGCAGGATTGAAATTTTCACAACCCTGTCTGCCCTCAGCCATGCCAACTGACACAAAGTGTTCAAGCGCCTTATCCGGCTGTTTTTCAAACAGAACCCTCATATCGGGATATCTGCTTACATAATATGTATAATCAAATACTCTTGAATAATCTACACCCTTGTACTCCTGCGCAGCCTTTACGGAAGGTGACTTCTGCTTAGCTGAGGCATATGCCGGTATAGAATAGATCTTAAGTGAAGATCCGTCCGTCGTATACCAGTAGATAGTATTTCCGACAAGAAGCGGTCTGCAGTCTGAAAGGCATCCATTCATTGACTGAATTTCGCCCTTCATATTTCCTGCACCGTCAAGATACGTATAATTTACCGTCGCTGTTTCACCATAACCATTACGGCATTCCCAGATAACAGCAAAATTGTCATTATCGACTTTCAACAGGTACGGCATCATGACAGTATTACCGTCACCGTATGCATAGCCGGTAAGATAAGCAAGTTCTACATTTGAACCAAAGCCGTTTTTCGGTACTGATGAAACAAATACATTCATATTGGGAGAAGTCCCATCCTGAGGTGAAGCACATCCTACGGCAAGATAGTATTGCGGTGATGATTCAAATCCGCCAAGCTTTGCCTCTCCGTTCTCCATTCTTAAAGCATAGGCTCTTGAAACTTTTGATACGAATTTCTCCTCACCTGCCTGCTTATCATATCTGGAAACTACGCATGCATATGGATCGATAAGACTGTGATCCGCTGCAACGACATATCCATCCGAAGTATCAATATAAGTAGCAGCTGAATCGGAATAGCAACCCTTTTCAGTATCCTTATTATCTGAAAGGATATCCCTTACTCCAAAATTCGATGCACTGAAACTAAAAGACAAAACTGCATGATTTCCGTCATATGTCCTGTGTCCCATCCTTACAAATACATTGTCACCGTATTCGGAAAGATCGACATTGCAGTTTTCAAAAGGCATCTGTGTATTACAGCCATAAAGACTTGCAGCACCAAGTCTCTGCCAGTCCTTTGAATATTTAACAACTCTTACAGTTTCTTTCTTTGGATCGTTGGAAAGATTTTCATTTCCATAGAGAATATAATTACAATTAACTCCATTAAAACAGCCACCATAGATCTGCAGCTCCGGTTTAACAAAACGCTGGCTAAGCAGCTGACACTTTGAATTATATGTTTCAACCAGGATAATATCCTTCATGAATTCAACACGGCTGAAAGTACCGTTGTTATTATTCACTAAAGAACATATGTCTACTGAACCTGTGCCGCTGTAATCATTTTCATGAATATTATTTGAAACTACACCGTTAACTGTTTTACTATCGGCATCAACCGTTAAAACCGGACTTGAAAAGAACACCGTACAAACGCCGGTGATAAATGCAAGAGATGATCTGATTAAAAGATTGTTTTTTTTCTTCCTCATCATTCTCCAACACAATCAATGCACAATGAACCATTTGTATATTTTATCATACAAAGTGCCATTTATAAACTGTTATAGTAACCAACAATAAGTTAAGCCAGCTTTGAATTTTCTTTCAAAATGCTATCGGATCATAAGCTGTGAAAAAATAATCGAGTAGGGAAGATGTAATCGCACCCTACTCGCCCGCGAGCCGCCGGTCAGCTTTAGCTGACATTTTTCCTTACGGCGGCTCTGCGATAAATAAAAAACGCAGATCAGGAATGAATCCGGATCTGCGATAAACTAATGAGCCACGCGGGACTCGAACCCGCGACAACTTGATTAAAAGTCAAGTGCTCTACCACCTGAGCTAGTAGCCCATCGCTTTTACCTTAAGATAAAAGCAAATGCCCAGAGCCGGAATCGAACCAGCGACACGTGGATTTTCAGTCCACTGCTCTACCAACTGAGCTATCTGGGCATAATTACCAATGTAGTATTGTTATGAAGAAAAATAGCGGGGACAGGATTTGAACCTATGACCTTTGGGTTATGAGCCCAACGAGCTTCCAGACTGCTCCACCCCGCGGTAAGGGTAAGTGGGCGAAGGTGGATTCGAACCACCGAAGGCAGTGCCAACAGATTTACAGTCTGCTCCCTTTGGCCACTCGGGAATTCGCCCAACTGGTATTATATAAGCGATAAAACCTGCTTACATAATAAATGGAAGTTACAGGGCTCGAACCTGTGACCCTCTGCTTGTAAGGCAGATGCTCTCCCAGCTGAGCTAAACTTCCATTTGTTACCACTTCTGAGATATCAATGATTCCGTATCTCAGAATCACTTATGTGAAGTCTTCAAAAATCACTATACTATTATACTCTAGCCAATAACAAATTTCAAGTAGAAATTATATAAAGTTATGATTTTTTTGAACTTCGTTTTCCTGAACCAGTTCCAATGCTGCCTTTACCGGATTCAGGAAAGTTTTGCGCTCTTTGCAAAACTTTAAGCAATTTAGAAAGTCTTGACGAAGCCGCCACTGCGGCGAGTCATTAGAGTTTCTTAATTGCAGACGACCCAGATCGGACTCGAACCGACGACCTCCGCCGTGACAGGGCGGCGCTCTAACCAACTGAGCCACTAGGCCATTATACATTTATTAACTGAATACAAAGAATCGAAAACTTAACATCATCAGAAGAAACCCTCGACCTATTAGTAACCATCCGCTGAATGCATTACTGCACTTACACTCTGGCCCTATCTACCTGATAGTCTCTCAGGGGTCTTATTACCTTAAAGGTAGGGATATCTCATCTTGAGGGGGGCTTCACGCTTAGATGCCTTCAGCGTTTATCCCTGCCGGACTTGGCTACTCTGCCATGGCGTTGGTCGCCAACAGATACACCAGCGGTCCGTCCATCCCGGTCCTCTCGTACTAAGGACAGCTCCTCTCAAATATCCTACGCCCACGCCGGATAGGGACCGAACTGTCTCACGACGTTCTGAACCCAGCTCGCGTACCGCTTTAATGGGCGAACAGCCCAACCCTTGGGAC
>ATWC01000024.1 GCA_000421045.1 Lachnospiraceae bacterium NK4A179 | reverse complement strand
GCCAGATATCCCAAAATAACATTTCTACCCATGAAACCTGCTACAGAAAATATAACCAGCATAATAAATACAATCGCATCACCGACACCCACACTGGATGTTTTGACAGGTCTTATCTCCATCCTGTTATTCTCTATGTCAGCTACATACCGGTTCTCTTCCTCAGTAACATCATTTTTCTTAAAGCAGTCTCCTATAAATACCGCATATAGAAAACTCCAGAATGTATAATCCAAGACACAGAGCAACGCCAGCCACTTGATAGGGCTGATTAGTCCTGCGATAAGCAGATGTATTCCTCCAAGGAACGGAATGCCAGAAATATGATGATCAGATCCTTTTGCCTGAATCTTTTTTGTCTCAATGATTGCTCCGATATTTAATATCAAATATAAAATACCGATACTGCCTATGATTATTGGAAATACCCATGGATGCATCCTAAACCACATTGTGAATACCCTCTATATCATTCCCCAAAGTTCCGGATTTTTGAGTAATATCTGCCTTTCTTCTGCTGTTAATTTACGCTGCATATTAAATCCTCTTCCCCGAATTTGAATCAAGAACTTCTACTTCATTCTCCTTAAGAAACCTCATAAAATCATCTGCAAAAGGCTCTTCGATAATACCGGCAAATCTCGTTACCACCGTTCCTTTCTGATGCTTAAACGTTTTATAAAGATATGCGTTATCGACAAGTACAGAGTGATCTGTCTCATCCCATTCAATATCAAGTTCTATTTCATCCGTATAAAGTCTTCCGTCTTTTACGTTAAATATTACTTCCTTTTTCTCGAAAGACTCTTTCCCGCGAAAAGGTGCGGTCAATTTACCCAAATATACGCAGATCGGTATTATCGCAATGAAAACAAGCAGCATCACAAGTACCGCAAACGGAGTAAACCTTAAACAGATAAGACTTGCAATCATCAGAAAAGACCAGAGAAGAAGCGAAATAAGACCTTTACGAATATCCTTGAAGCCCATTATCTTTCTTACTTTTACAGTGGTTGTGCAAGAATCCATATCTCCCCTCTTTTCTTACTCCCAAAATCGCCTGTTCAAATCATTATGCTGATTATGAGTATTTTCTTCATGTTGTGTTACCTGCCAATCTCTATTTTTGAATATGGTACCCGCCGTCTGCATATATATTTGTTCCGTTTATATAATCCGACATTCTTTCTCCTTAAAGCACATCATTTCCTCTATACTCCCTTCATTTACCGTGTTCCTGCTTTTCAACTGCGTACTCAACTCTGATTCCTGTATTCGATAACCGTTCATTTACATGAGAAATGAATTTTATACACAATTCACTCGGTTCAAACATAAAAAATACCCTGATTGTAAAACCGTCAAATCTTTTTTGTGAATAGGTATCCTCATATTGCTTACTATCAATATACCAAATATATGTATTCAGCTTGTCTTGCAGCATTAGCAAATGATCTTTTTCGAATTCCTCATCAAAATCCAAATGATCATATAACTGTAGCAACAACTGATTATTCTCGTAAGCAACGCTATCTATTACGTCTTTCTCTGTAATTGCCATACTTTGATCTCCCAAACATTCAGTCATTCATGTGTCTTAACGTACTCCTCCTGATGATTAGCAAGACTTTTGAAGATTTCACAGAATTCATATCTGAGCAGTGTCTTTGTTAGTTTTCAGTAACTCAGGTAATGGAAGATTGATTACTTCAGCATAAAAAACATGCTGCAGCAGTTCTCCATAATCTGTAATGGTTACCCCATATAATACGGTCTGCAACAATAATTTAATGCATACAATCCTTACCCACATCGAGAAAGCAATTATCTAATCAAATGTAATCTCTTCCTCAGCTTTTGAGTAAACATCAATCTGGTTCTGTACATCAAGTCTGCTTACCAGCCATCCTCTAGCCATACATAGTTTAATAAAATCATCTATACGATTCACGCCATTCATTTCTTTTAATGTAACAACTACACCAAATTGTAAAGGCTCCTTAGTTCTTGTAGTTGTTCTCTCCTTAGTTTTTATGCTCAATCCCCAAAGTCCTGAATCATACGCTTTTCTGGGAACAGCCCTATCTTTAATCTCTTCACTGATATGTTTTACATTATCCCATTTTCGATACATTTTTCTTGCATCTTCTTCATAAAGGGTAACTAATCCATCCTCAGCTTGTTTGCTATTATCAATAGGTTTTATTGTAGCCTTATTTTTTTTGTTAATGACCAACCTTCCAAAATGAATATCCATTTCAGTGCTAGTATAATCAACGCCCTGATTTCTATTACACTGCGGAAAATATACCAACGTAGCTTTAGCATAAAAAGGATGCGCATTATTCACAATAGGCACAGGCAAATTGTATGTGTATGTTTCATATTCTTCCGATGTACCCATCATTAGAAATCGTATCTCTTCGTCGGGCGAATGAACTATATCACTAATATTTTTGGGCAAAACACCATATCCTATCCTATGTGAAATATCATCCTTCCTATCCCATTTTGCTGCAGAGTCTATAAGCAATGCTTTTGCAAGTTCCCTGCTCATTCCCATGATATGAATCAAATATGCAAGTTTTCTTGATACCCACGGTGCCGCAAAAGACGTTCCACTCACATAAGCAGCCCCCATATTGTCGCGGCAGACTACTATCTTATCTTCAGCTTTTTTTCCATCTCCTCCGTAATAACTTAAATCCGGCTTATTAAAGAATGATAATACTGGGCCACTTCTAGTATATGTTGCTGATTTACCTCTAAAATCAACCGAATTAACTACTAACGAATTAAGAGAATCCGCAGGAGAACCTATCTTCATATCCCTTCCATCCATGCCATCAGGAGTATTTGTTCCAGCTACAACAAATATGACATCGTATTCGCTTTGGATTCGATCAAGTTCTGCTGCTTCTGGAGAGATAAAATTGGGCTTGATTTCTAACTTAGACCCCAGAGACAGATTCCATACCTTTATATCCCTATTCTTTGCCACAATATCTCTGATTAGTCTCAAAACAGCAAACGAACTAAACCCATTATGTGTTGCCACTCCGAAATGTCTCACTCTAAATCTTCCACATCCATCTTCAAGATTTGGATTTCCCTGTGGACCATCGACAATGATATAGCTTACAGCTGTACCATGTTTATAATCGTCTTCCGATAATGGTATATTCTCATCAAGCATATTAGTATACTCAACCCAGTTTTTAAAATATACTTTATCATTAAATTGAGTATCGATTACACCTATAACCGGCTCGGTTGACGGCTCAGGAATCAAGGTAACATTATCACCAAACCCGTTTATGTCATCAAGAATATCATCCCTGTTAATTTCCGAAAAATCCGTCAAACTCATCGCCACTAGATATGAAGCATTATTATATAGGAGCTTAGCTTCATCTGGCGTTAATCTTAATGTCGTACCGTCGATTATTCTATCATCAACAATATTGATTCCAAATTTAGCCAATAATTTCTTTGTTTCAACACCAGTTTCATATATCGTAATAATAGAATCTTGCGTGATTTCTTCATCCGCACGATCTACATCGAATCGTTCAACATAATATCCATCTACAACTGTTTTTAGGAATGCAGATCTGGAAACCATCTCATCATTATAATACTCACTTTTATCGGCTATTCTTTCACACTTCTCACTTGTTAATGTACCATCATATTCTATATCAATAATAGAGGCCACATTATTTAAGAGGTTAACCGATTTTTCTAAAGTTTCCAGTTTCACAAAATGCGTAAACACATGTTTCTGGGTTGTTTTTCCACTCTCGTCCTTTTCCCAGATAAATTTAGCGCCTTTAATAGAATCTGTTGGTGGCTTACTCCCCTCTGCCAAGACAGCCTTAAGTCGATTGCTTTTGGCAACAATTTGTTTATAGTGCACACTAACTAGAGCTCCACCAATATCTGTATTTGTTTGCCAATAACGTAATATTGTTAATATCTGTTGTGCGAGTTCTTTCAAATGATCACTTGTTACCGTTTTTCCTTTTGGGAGTTTTGGCAATCCTGGCGTTGAACCATTAGGTCGCTGCTCAAACCTTCCTTTCAATTGAAGAATACTATTCATCAGTGTCCTCCTCTCTAAGCTCTCTTGCGACACTGCTTTTAGATTTTCCAGTGAGTATTTCTATTTCTCGTACCGTAAATTTCTGTGCCTGTAGTTTTTTTAAGTCTTCTGGTTTTTCATTGCATATTGAATAATACAACCTTCTAAAATAGTCCATGCCATCCTGCGTATCACTAAATGCGACAGATGTCTTGATTAGATTTTTTAAATCTCCAGGGTACATTTTTTGTGGCATTAATTTCATGATTTTTCTAAACAATCTAATATCCCTATTTGCCAATTTCATTTTATCAAGGTATCTATCCAACATTTTTTCAGCAATTAATAGAAGGTCCTCCTCCGTATATCTATTAAAATCAATAACTGAATCAAAACGTCTTATCAAAGCTTTATCGAAATGTTCAAATAGATTTGTAGTAGCCACGAGAACCACATTCTCATTCATTCTATCAAATCCCTTCAGCATAGCCGACGTAGCCCTTCCCATCTCTCGAAGATCATTGGAATTAGTTCTATCCAATGCCAAAGCATCTATTTCATCAAAAAGAACAATCACTTTATTAGGCTGAACAAAACTATTTATCTCTTTAAACAAAGCTGCTAAATTTTTCTGAGTTTGTCCTAACTTACTATCAATAACAGCAGAAAAATCTACCATAAAAATCTCTCTATTAAGAATTCTTGCCAGTTGTTTAACCGCTTCTGTTTTACCCGTTCCTGGTAACCCCTGAAACATAAATTTATTTATTCCGATATTATGATCTATAGCGTTCACAACTCCCAACAAATCGTTCGTAATTGAATCAGGTAATAAAAGCATATCTTCTTGAGCATCCACACGCTCAAAAAAGGGAGAAACATCTTCCGACATCTGTGGCACAAATGTATTTACATTAGACAGTAAAGACATAATATATTCCGAAAGCTGATAATCACCTGATAAATCAAAATCTTTCGCTATTTCATAGGCTTCATTACGGAAGCCAGTATCATTTTTCTCAGCATAATATTTTATTAGACTAACGATATTTTTCTTCTTCATAGTTATCACTTCCTCTCTTATAAGATTCCAAATAACACAATAACGTCTTGGGACAGTTTTGTCAATATTGGGACAATATTAATTTCTAATTGGGTCTATCCTAATATTTCTTCCCTAATAGATATGTTCATCTTCTCCTTCTTTCCGGGCGAACCGGAAAGAAGAGATGTACTGTTGTGTCCGCTACAATAAACAAAACGCACGAAAAGACTCCGTTATACCGGTTATCTTTTCATGCGTCCGCGGTGGGTCATGCCCCCATATCATGAAGCCCTCATTCAGTTGTCATTATGCGTATCATGCACACCTATTTTGAAAAAAGAATACTCAAAACCTATCACTTTCCTACCAGAAACCTACCGAAAACCTACTTTTTTCAAAATATTGTCCTTCCCAACCGATATGCCTCTTCGGGATATCTGCTTCTTTTTGTCATACCAGGGCTTCCACATCCATATCCAAGTATCATTCCCTTATCATCAAAGTTAATATAACGTACAAGGGTTTTATAGTGCGATACCAATGCTTCAAAAGTCCAGTCATCTGCATTCCACGCCACTGTAAGAAGTGCTGATTTTAAATGTCTGCTGTTCAAGCTGCTGTTATAAGCACAGAACCTGTCTACTACAGCTTTTAGCTGCGCACTCATGCCATAGTAATATAGCGGTGTTGCAAATACCACCATATCTGATAACAGAAGTTTTTCCTTAATATCTTCAACATCATCCTTCTGCACACAGGGACCTTCATATCCGCAGGCCACACACCCGATGCAGGGATGTATATTGGCATGACACACATCTATGACTTCACAGGTATGTCCGGCCTCTTTAGCTCTTCTTACAAACTCATCTGCAAGAATACTTGTGGAGCCATTTCTGTTGGGACTTCCCATAAGTATTGTTATCTTCATTTAGTTCACACCGCCTTCTTATTTATTGAAACCATTAACATCCGGCCACTTCTGAATATCATCCGAAAGCGACGAGCCTCCCGAATAATGTACCGATAATCCTTCTCCTATGTCAGCATTAGGAGCAAGCTTAGCGATTGCAGTAAGACTCTGTCCGAATCTTCCTCCGCCATGTGAACAGAACGGTATTGTAATCTGCAGAAAACCGTCCTGTAGGTCTGAAGGATCTGTGTTAGTCAATGACGCCGTTGTCTGTGCGTCTTTATTATCAGTTACTGAATCAGTTACGCTTTTCTCTTCTGATGAAGAAATCATTACCTCTGCATCAGAACTGTTCCATCCTGCTCCTCCAAAATCCTCTTTGTTCATGCTGCCTGATATCATATTGATCACAAGTCCAAGGATTATTGCACTCATAATGAATACCACAGGCAAAAGAGGATTCTTTTTTTCTTCTGTTTTTATCTGAGAATTCCTGCAAAAAATCGCAACCTCGGTTCCAATAAATGCCCAGAATGAAAGCATGAGGATATTCTCTAAAAACACTAAAGCGCTGGCTTTCTCGTAATCGAGAAACGCAAAAGGTACACGGAAGAACAAATAATCCGGCACTCCATTCTTTATGAATAAAAACAGTCCGATACCTGCCACAACACATAATGCTGCGGATATCACCGTCTTCAGTTTGTCTGTAAGCTTAAGCCCGGCAAACATCACAGGAATATGCATCCCCAGATGCAAACCCATGAGAATAAATGCCCAGTGAGACATGGACAGATGCATCCTTCTGGCAAAAGAAACCTTTGTCATACCATAGAGGAAAGGCACCGCATGTCCACTCATTGACATACCACAGAAAGCTGTAAGTGCGAAGGATAAAAGAAGGGCTATATTTACTACAGTCGTTACTATCCGGTATGGATTGTATTTTCCTTTAAAAATCGCACTGTACCATTTCCGGTTAAGGATCTGATGGATAACGACGAGTGAAGTCATGCCCATTCCGATCCATTCATGCAATACTTCGCCTGTAACCTGATAAGCCATCAGGCATAATAAGAGGACGGTCATACAGACATCCACCATTCTTTTTATCATGGTATTATGTTTTCCCTGCACGTAACCGTCCTCCACTCTTTCTTTACTGTAAACCCTCTATCCAGGATCTGATCTCATCCTCAGATGTTCCTGCTCCAAAACGCTTTCCGTCAAGCCATGTACCGGTTCCTGCATTATCCGCAAGGTTCTGACCGCTTCTTCCTATTCCACTGCTGCTTGAAGTACAGAAGGGGATCATGGTAATGCCATCAAAGCTATAACTCTCCACAAATGTATCCATGATGCGAGGCTCTTCTCCCCACCAGATAGGATACCCGATATAGATTGTTGTATATCCGTCCAGCGATACTGCATCACTTCCGATCTCAGGTCTAGCGGATGAATCATTCTGCTCCTTGGTTGAACGGCTGCTTGAATCATTCCAGTTAAGATCAGCATCCGTGTACTCCTGTGCCGCCTTGATCTCATATGTATCTGCACCTGTGATACCTGCAATCTTTTCCGCTACACCCTTAGTGGTTCCGGTTGCTGAGAAATATACGACCAAGGTTCCGCCATCTTCTTCCGAACTTTCTGTAGCTTCTGAAGAAGTATCTTCCACCATCTCATCAGTTGCGTTTGAGGCATCTTCACTTGTCACAGTCTGTTCTGCTTCTTCAGTATTATTCGTATTTTCTGTTTCCACAGAACTCTCAATCTGCATATTCTGAGTTGCATCAGCCGATACTTGACTATTGTTATTCCCACATGCAGCAAGACCAAAAGCCAATAAAACAGCGGCAAGTACCGATATCTTTCTCTTCATCTTTTATTTCCTTCCGTCCTGTTTTATGATAATTTGCCGTAGTCTTCATCAGATACAGCTTCAAGCCATTCATTACTTGTCTCTTCACCGGCAACTTCTATTGCAAGATGTGAGAACCATGAATCCGGCGCTGCTCCGTGCCAGTGCTTTACTTCAGCAGGAATGTTTATTACTTTACCGGGAGTCATCTCCACGGCTTCTTTACCCCATTCCTGATAGTATCCTCTTCCACCAACGCAGATCAGCATCTGACCGCCACCACTCTTTGCATGATGGATATGCCAGTTGTTTCTGCATCCCGGCTCAAAAGTTACGTTGAAAATAGAAACCTGCTCTTTTGATACAGGAGACAGATAACTCTGTCCTACAAAGAACTCTCCATAAGGATTTTCTTCTCCGATAGGGAAGAAAATAGTATTCTGATACTTATCCTTCTCTGTAACAGCCTCTGGCGTTTCATTCCATACTTCTTTTGCCAGTCTGAATACAGCCCAACCCTTAGGCCATCCTACATACATGGTGGCATGAGTTATAATTGCAGCAATCTCTTCCTTTGTAACGCCATGAGCCTTCGCATTCTGAAGATGATATGAAAGCGATGAATCTGTAATACCGGAAGCCATAAGTGAAACTACCGTAATGATGCATTTTGTCTTAACATCTATTGCTTCTTCATTCCATACCTCACCAAAGAGTACGTCATCATTTAAGTGTGCGAACATCGGCGCAAACTCACCAAGCTGATCTCTTCCTGCTGTCTGTACGATTTTTTCTGCCATGTCTTATTTCTCTCCTCCTATCTCAAAGAAATCTGCACCCGCTATCCGTGCGATCTCTTCTCCTACTTTTTTCGTTACACCGCTTGCTGAAAACACAGCCACCAATTTTTTCTCTGCCATTATGTTTCATCTCCTTTTTTCAAAACTGATTAAATAAATCTGTCTGCTGTTTTATCATTCAGTCTTATAAAAGCTTTAACAGACAGTTGTTTGTTAATTCAAAAATTGATTGATATACAAAATCCACACTTGCTTCCTTCATTGCCTGCCTCTGTTTGTCAGTCACTGCAGTATAAGGATATATTCCAAACATGAACGGGAAGAATACATAGATGAAATCCTGAATCTCCTGCACCGATTTCTCCGGACAGAACTTTGTGATTATCCTGCATACATTTTTCATAGACTCGCCATAAGCTACCTTAAAAGATGTAAGAAGCTCAGGTCTGCTGTTTTCCTCCATATCATAGTTATTCATGGAAAGAAGTTTTAGCAGTTGCTGCCTGTTTGCTATGGATGATGCAAGCTTGTTTGCAAGCTGCTCCTTGGAAAGCTTCTCATTTTCCTGAAGAATAGATTGTAATTCTTCATTCCAGCGAATGTACTCCCTCTCAAAAAGGGCTAAAAATATTTCCTCTTTTGTCTGGTAGTAGTTATATATTGTCGGTCTTGAGAAGGATGTTTCATTCCCGATCTCTTTAATAGTGATATCTTTAAAGCTCAAGGTCTGATACAGCTTCTCGCAGGCACTTATGATTTCTTCTTTTCTTGCTGCGGTTCTTTCCGGTGATCCTTTTGGCATATATCTGTCTCCTGATTTTTATTCTGACTTCGTGTCAATATGAATTTTATTCATTTTCTGACACCGTGTCAATATATTTTTAAAATAAAAAAAGGACGCATAAACATTAATGTTTATACGCCCTACTGTGTATTGTTCTCCTCTTTAGATTCCACCACAATTTCCTGCTGTTTTGGTTCTTCTATGCTTACCTTGACTGGCTGTCAGGTGATTTTTGATCTGCAACCCTTGATGAGGTAATATCCAATACTAAAGAACTATTGAAGGATAATCTCTCAAATATAAGTTTTACAAAGCTGAAATTGCATCGTTTCTTATCCATCCGAGCACCTCATTCTATCCCAAATTATGACCTGATGAGTTCCAGATTGCTGATACAATCCCTTCTTCCCAAGTTATACAGTTCCCCAAGCTTTTCAACATCTTTTTCAATCCTTGATACTTTGACCTGTTCAGAAGGAGCGATTCTCAGTATCCGCCCGGCTTTATGGAGCTGTTCGATCTCATCACACTGACGATTATAGTCTGCCGCACTGACGGAAAGCCTTGATGCGAATGCAGGATACTTTCGGTACATTTTATAGGCCAACTTATCTTTTTTACTCTTCTTTCTGAACGATGACTCCCGTGTCTTTATAACCATGATCTTCTCATATCCCTGATCGATGGCCCACTTATAGGGAATCTTACATGAACAGCCCCCGTCAAGATGAGGTGTATTGTCGATCATCACCATCGGTGAAATATAAGGCATGGTAGATGATGCTCTTATAGCCTGTATGATATTGCTGCACCTTCCCTTTTCAAAATATTCAGCCTCACCGGTCAGGCAATTAGTTGTTACTGCCACATACCGCCTGTCAGGCTTCATAAATCTGTCCATATCCAAGGGTTCTATGATTCCTCTCTCCTCTGTCAAAAATCCAATATCAAGAATGCTTCTGCTATGGAGAAATGCCTTCAGTCCAACATATCTGCCATCATTGCGAAATCCAAGATTGATCCTTCCCGATCTCCCGATCTGCCCGGATACGTAGTTCATGCCGCCAAGAGCACCTGCCGAACAACCTATAACACAGCGTATATTTATGTCCCTGAGCATCAGTTCATCAAGAAACCCCTGTGTATAAAGTCCCCTAAAGGCTCCTCCTTCAAGAACAAGACATCCTTCCGTTATAGCCTCTCCAGCATACCCATCCGGAATCTCATTAAGTGCTGAATATACTCTAACAGCCATCCTTCACCCACCTCATGACCCTTGATCCGTTGTAATCCATTCTCATCATCTCGAGGATGATATGCTGTCTGGTCTCATCACCTATCGCTGACAGGGTTTTGTAACATGCTTCAAAATTCACGGCAAGATCCTCTATCTCTTCCCATATTGCCATACAACTTAACCTCATTAGTACTTGTATTTATGACAAATGATGTTATAATGCAACCGTGTTTACAAGTGTAACATCACGACATATGTTCGTCAACATAACAGCTCTCGGACTGAACACAATTCATAAAACTGTAAAGCCAAAACATTTCGAAAGGATTTTATAAATGGATAGCAAAAAAGAGTATAAAACAGAACTGGAAAAAAGAGAGATACTACGCCTTAACAACGAAGAATCAAATAAACTTACAAAAGAATGTCTTTCTATGGCTCTTATATATCTTATGAACGAAATGGATTTTAATAAAATTTCAATTACGGATATAGTTAAAAGAGCCGGTGTATCACGAACCGCTTTTTATAGAAATTACTCAGTCAAAGAAGATATTTTAAAAGAGATTGGTCTGGAAGTAACTAATGAGCTGTGCCGCATATTAGAGAATCCTGAACATAAAAAAGATCTGTATAGTATGTTTCTGGAACTATTTACCACTTTAAAAGATAATGCCGAGACTATAAGCCTTCTTATAAATGCAAATATACCTTTTGACAGTATGTTTAAGAATGGATCTTTTATCAGTTATCGCTATCCTTCTAAAACTATCGAAGATAAATATACCAAGATTGCTGCAGAAGCCGCCCTTTACAAGATAATTATAACCTGGAACAAAGATGGAATGAAGCAGTCTCCCAAAAAAATGGCAACTCTGTGCCAATCCATTTTTGAAGGTTTAAATGGCATACTATAGTATTTTCATTAGAAGGTGAGCCAAAGGAATCATTATGTTTTGTGGAATGACTATTTACCAGATATTCTGGTACTTTATAATTTATTCTCTTATAGGCTGGATGATAGAAGTTATATTTCATGCCGTTACTCAGGGAAAAATCGTTAATAGAGGCTTTTTGAACGGACCTTTATGTCCAGTATATGGATCCGGTGTTCTTATGGTACTTATCGTACTTTATTTTGCAGGTAGTATTCTCGGAATCAAAACATCCGTTGATGCTTCTCATCCAGTGATTCTATTTGCTATAGGTATAGTATTTGCTTCTTTAATAGAATTTCTGGCAGGTTTTATTTTGGATAAACTATTTCACGCAAGATGGTGGGACTATAGTGACAGAAAATTCAATATCAATGGATATATATGTCTGGAATTCAGTATAATCTGGGGGCTGGCCATAGCTTTTGTCTTAAGGGTAATACAGCCCGGAATAGAAAATATAGTTGATATGATACCATATATACTTGGTATTATATCCCTTATAATAATCTACTTATGCTTCGTTGCCGACATTGTAATCACCGTTCTTACAGTTCTTAAAATGAATAAACAGCTTGAAAAAATGGAGGATATTCAGAAATCCATTCTAAAAATCAGCGATGGAATGTCCGAAATAATAGGAACCGGAACTATAAAAACAATGGATAAGCTTGAAAAGGGATATGAAACTGCAACCGAAAAGCAGGAACAGCTACACGAAAATCTTAATGAGAACAAAGAAGAACTGCTTAATGCTATAAAAAACAGCAAGGAAGACTATCAAAAACGCAGATTGGAGCTTGAAGAACGATTTGAACACCTGAAGAAAGAGTTTATGTACAGCAAACTTTTCGGAACACGACGCTTACTTATCGCATTTCCTGGCATGAAGCATAATCTTTATCAGAAAATAATTGATAAACTTAAAGAAAACAGATAACATTTATTCAATTTTGAAAGGAAATAAAGAATTCATATCGGTTTGTGCGGTTACCTTACGTTTTTTAACAATCATACCTTTTCGAATATCAGTATTTTTTGTGTCAGTTTTTTCATAATTGGAAGCCATGTAACAAATCTATAAGCAGGACTGAGCGTTGTCATTCCCCGAAGGATATTATCGTCTTTTACTTTTTTAAATCCGCTTGCTATATCACCAAGGTCATCAAAACTGTTTGCACCCCATGTGAACACAGCACCGGTAGATTGTATAGATTTTTCAACTTTTTCTTTACCTACAAATTTCGGGCACAAACATTCCATCATAACATAAGCATTATCAAAGTTATCCCTGATAATACCAAGCATTGTCTTTACCTGATCTGCGGTCAGATACATGGTAAGTCCTTCTATGATAAACAGTATTTTGCTTCTGATCTTCACTTCCTGTGCCCACGAAGGATCAAATGCAGAACAACCGATGGTCGAAACTCTTCCGGACTCATTATATACAGAATCACGTAATTCAATTGTTTCCGGAAGGTCAAGATTGTACCATGTGATTTTACCATTATCCATGCGGTAAAATCTTGTATCAAGTCCGCAAGCGATATTGACAACGGTACACATCGGATTTTCATCGATGAATTTTTTTACCAGTTCATCAAACACGACAGTTCTTGCAACCACTCCACCACTCATTGCAGAATCACTTGCGGCTTTATTGAAATCATAATCAAGCTTTTCAACTATTTCTTCCGCCTTTGAATCCTTAAATTTATTCTTCGGATTTTTGCTGTACATCGCTCTCGCATAAAAACTCTGAAGCATTGTCTCCGCCGAACCGGTGAGTACAGGCCTTATTTTTTCATCTGACATTTCTATTTTCTCCTTATCAATGTAATAGGCAGTATATCCTGAAATTTTATATTACCGTATATCCTTCGGAAATCAGAACTTCCGCTGAAATATCTTCCGATTATCTTTTCTTATAGGAGTAATCACACATATCCCCACCATTTCCTATCTGCTGAGTGTAAATGAACTCAGCTCTCGGGAGATCACTATACAGGATATCATCAACCTTGCAGAATCTGGCCGTCATCTCCGGCATTCCATACTTTGCGAAAAGCTGCTGATAGATACACTTATGAGTTATCATAGTAAATGTATCTGAAGGACATTTAGGAAACTCCACACTCCATCCATATCCGAGAGTCTTCTTAAATTTAAGTGGCATGGATATTTTAAGCAATCTTACGAACCAGCCATGACCTGCAAGCTTCTTCATGGACACGATCTGAGGTTTTATATACTCATACATAGCCTCTGATACTTCTTTTTCCGCTTCTTCGCGTGTTCTCCCGTTTTGTTCGAGAACCATTATCATAGCGATGGAAGTAAGCAGATTACAAAGATGTCCGTAATTTTTAGAGTCCGCATATTCTTGGTTCTCTTTTATCAATCTGTTCATCTGCGCAATAAGCTGTGCTTTCTCGTTTTCACTCCAGGTCGCAAAAAATGTAATAAACCTACTTTTACGGATCATTTGAGCAGGAATGTACTTCTTCATCTGAAAAAATTCCTTTCACCATTCATCTTCTGATTTACTGTTTATCCAAGCTGTTTTCCAAATTTGTGCATAAGCCAATGAGCAAGACCTTGGTACCTGACCCCTGTGGAAAACAAACACATTTTATATGACGATCCGATTAAGGAAATTCTTTATTTTGATAATGTACTCATCCTGCAAGACCCAGGGGCCATGATGACTTCCACGGATATAATGCACTTCCGGCTCCGGCAATAATACTTCGATCGTTTTTTGATCTTTCTTCGAAAAGATATCGTTTTCTGGTTGCAACAGAAGTATCCGGCCTCGAACACATTCAAAATCCGATGTCTTCATGAGGGGTTCATGTATCAATTCTCCAACCATTCTAAACGAATGTATCAGCTTTTCTTTATTACGGCGATTTTCGGCGATCATCCGGAAGAAGCTTGCTCCATATGCCATTTCATCTTCGCTTTCACCTTCATAGTATGTGTTAACTTTTTTTGTCAGTATATTACCGGCTAATTTCCATGGCACGATCCTAAACGCTGTTGTAAGCACTTTGGTAAACCACGGCCTTTTTCTATCCGATTCAAGATACTCCGAATCAAGCGTAACCGTTGCCATAAGGATCAGCGCACAGATATCTTTATATCGCCTTGTATATAACTGAGCCAGCATTCCGCCGTCACTTGCGCCGATCATGACAGGATTCTTTATATTTAGTTTTTCCAGCAGACTATGAATTACTGAAAGCTGCTCATCATTATTTTTTGTATCTGTTGGATATTCTATTATCAGAGTTTGATATTGATCTTCGAAGGCCTCAACATAGCGCATGAACATTTGCTGAATTTCGAGGCCGTTCATGAATACGATAGCTTGTTTATTCTCTGTGCCGGATATAACATAGCGGAGTTTGTGACCGTCTATCACATCTTCCGAGTAACTATGACATTTTAAAAATTCTTTCTCTTCTTCTGAATATGTTCGCATATCTCTCCTTTACCATCCATTATTTGCTTACTTATGCATATAATGGCATGCGTTCCTTTTTCGGAGAGAATTATAGCACATTAGTTAGACATTGCTAACCGTTTTCCATATAACAATTCGTTATGTGTTCCGCCATATCATGTCATATTCCGTTGCACTATCTGACAGATGTCTTTTCCTGAACAGTCTGAATCCATAGCGTTCATACCTTTCCGCCTTCTCCATACTGTCAGTAGATACGATGCAGGGTACATTTTTCTTTTTTGCCTGATCAAATGCAATATCGATAAGCTTTTTCATATACCCCTGCCCCTGATATTCCTTTCTTACGGCCAACAGTCTTATATGAACATAGCCTTCCGATCTCAACAGTTTTTCTATCGGCTTTCCTGCCTTAATATAATCGATCCCGAATCTGAGCGCTCCCGGAATGCCCATACTTTTTACGATTCCGGAAACAAATGCCACTTTTCCTTTTAACGATGCTCCTTCGGTCTGAGTCTGCAGGCAGATATAACCTTCTTTCTTTCTGCTTACCGTAAAAAAACGTGCTCCCGTAAGCAGATAATTAATATAGCCGGTAACGAACGCCTTTCGTTCGTCCCGGCTTTTGCAAAGATAGTATAAGCCTTTTTCTCCATTCCCGAATATATGATCACTGAATACTCCGGCTATATCTTCTATTTCTCTGTCAGTCAATTTATCAAGCTTCATCTTCAACAAATCGCCTTATCTCCCGAACCATCTTAGCCGAAAATGACAGGATCTCGCCGTGTCCGATCCCCGGAAAAGGATGATCTTTTTGATTTCCATTTATTCCACTCCATGTGACACAATTGTGTCATTTTAAAAATCATGATACAATCGACCGGACAGATAGTCAATGGAATCGCGCAAAGAGATACACATTTGCAGATTTGTGTCACTTGGAGGCTTATATGAAGGATACACCTAATCCGATAGCGATACGCTGTTTGAGCTTCTCAAGACAAGTGCTTATGAAGGGATAACAGTTACGGAAATAATACAGAACTCGTCTTATAGTCTGTGACCAGATACTTCATAGCCAGTGCACAGCTGTCCGCAAATGGACCACAAACCCCGTCCCGGGGGTTCATTCCCGGTTTTTAAGGACTTCCGCAGGTACGATCCTCTTTATCTTTCCTGTCAGGATGCTGCTGATGATCAAGTACACAAGAGCAACTCCTCCAAGTATCCCGGCATACATAAACCAGTCAAACTTAAGATCCATTCCCATAGCGGTATTGGCAATGAAATACGGATATATTGAATCCGCTATCTTCTTTACTATAGGTATGCCTATGCAGGCTCCCGCGATCACAGCATAAAAATTTCCATCCAGATAAACCTTTCTTATTTCCCTCATTCTGTAGCCGAATATCTTTACCAGAGAGATTCCGAAAGCAGCACGGTCTATCATAACATTCAGCATAAGATACATTACAGCAATAAAGATGAGTATTGATACGACTATCAGGATAACGATAAGCGACATCATCTGGTCTACAAATATCCCGGCCGCATTCTCTATATCAGCGCGTTTAGTTACAGAATAAACTCTTCCGCCATCAATATTCAGATCTTTATCTGATACCAGCATATTGAAATAATCATCATCTTCACCAAAGAGTTCTCTCATCTCATCGATATCCATATAGGCAGTAAGCCCTATTGAATAATCAACTATATCCGAAACCGTAAATGCATAGCTTCTGTCTTCCGAAATATCATCCAGTATAAAGGTATCCCCAACTTTAAGATCGTATTTCTGTGCTGTTGAAGATGCTATCACCAATTCTTTCTTATTGCCGCTGGTTTTGAAGTTATAGTACTTATTGTCTTCATCTATACCTATGATATTTACGTCCAGCGAATAATCCAGATATTTCATGGACAGATTCTTCATATAGCAGGCCTCTGCATCCTTCGGCGCTTCCTCCATAGGATACTTAAGGATATACATATATTCATAATTGATATCTTCTATATTATCCCTTTTGACATTATTGCAGAGAACATAGCAGTTAAGTCCTATCATGAATATAAGGAGTGCGACCACCATACCCATGATAACTGTCAGGACACTTCTTCTTTCTCTTGATATCTGCCTGGAGGTATACTGTCTGAGGAAATTTCCATCCTTTCTCCTGCCCTTTCCTGCAGCATTAGCTGATATAGAAGCTCCCTTTACAAGATTCTCCTGCTCATTTTTGATAAGCGAGAGCGCTGTTTTTGAAAGCTTTTTATTTATCACCAGAACATTAACTATCACTGAGATGACCGGTGGCATAACAAGACAGTACATGATTATATATACCGGATAGATCTTATCCATCTGCGGTATGCTGTAATACAGATAACTGTCAAGCATTTGGAAATCCACACCCACTTCGCTGAAGCCTACTGCCATTCCTATAAGGCCCGCCACAAAAGTTACGATAGTCGGAAGCAGAACATAGTGTGCTATAAGGCTCGACTTCTTTACACCCATGGCATAAAGAGTACCTATAACGCTGCTTTCCTCATTTATCTGATGAATGATAAATACAGATATCACATATGCAAAAAGCATTACAAGGATTGCGCCTGCCACAAGGCTTACCAGCCGCTTAAGGATCACATCGCTGGCTGCATCGCTGGCGATACGCGGGTTGTCTTTATTTTCATAAAAACTTTCAAGGTTAGGGATGTTTACTTCATAATTATCATCAAGAAATTCTCTGACATCCTTATCAAAATCCTCTATGCCATCCTTAAACTCATCCGCTCCCTCTTTAAGTTCCCTGGTTCCGTCTTTCAACTCCTCTGTGCCACGCTTTAATTCCTCTGCCCCTTCAAGATATCCGTCTGTTATCTGTGTAAGCGGCGAATACGGCGAAGCCTTTAACAGATTAAAATTCTTATTATTATCTTCTACGGCATCATAAAATTCAGCTGTTCCGTCATTCAGTTCAGATGCTCCGTCATATACTTCTGTAATACCGTCATACAGCTCATCTGTTCCATCCACAAGTTCATCAAGACCCTCTTCAAAATCCGTCTTATCCTGATACATCCTGTCTACATATTCGATCAGATACTCATTTCCAGATGCCTTGTAATCAAAGTCAATATCTTTAATATCATCCTTAAGCGCCCTGGCCTTTGTCTCTTTTTCTTTAGCAGAAATCTGTTCCGTATCCTTTAACCGGTATGCATAGGTATAATCCTCTACGCCCGCATCTTTCCCTTTCTTTATCTCTTCGTATGCAGTATCAGATACAAAAGCAACTCCAAAGCTTTCAGGATCAGCAGTCATATCCGAAAAATTTTTTACGGTCAGATTATAATCCGGCACACAGCCAATCCCGCATATTCTGTATTCTATACCTGATAATTCTATACAGTCTCCTGCTTTCAGATCATTCCTTTCTGCAAAGAGATTCATTATCACTATCTCATCATCTTTCTCAGGAAGACTGCCTTCATCCATATTTATCAGATCAATATCTTTTCTTACTTTGAAGATCCTGAGAGTTTTTTCCGGAGCGGTATCACCTGATCTGACGGCTACGTCCACACTGAAGATCTTCTCAATACTTCCATACTTGTCGGAAAGAGTCTTTAACTGCTCATCGATAAGCGGGACAAATACCGTAAACTGCCCGTCCTGCAATCTGCATCTTTCGTTGTACTTTTCCGTTCCCGCGATGGTAGTTTCTGCCATGCCTGCAACACTTACAACCAGATACATACCCAGCACTATCATAAACAGCAGTGCCAGATATCTTCCGAAATGAGATTTTAATTCCCTTAATATTCTTTTATTCAGACTTTTCATTTACAGATCCTCCAATTCAGCCGCAGGAACCTTTTCTTCATTCATATAATTCTTTCTGATCTCACCATCCTTCATGATGATCACCTGATCCACCATATTTTTGATGGCATTATTATGTGTAACTATCAACATTGTCGTTCCGAATTTTTTATTCACTTTTTCAAGCAAGATCAAAATATCTTTTGATGTTTTAGAATCAAGTGCGCCAGTAGGCTCATCGCAGAGAAGCAGCTTCGGGTTTTTGATGAGCGCTCTTGCTATGGCGCATCTTTGCTGCTGTCCTCCGGAGAGTTGGGAAGGAAATTTATTCTGATGTTCCGTTAATCCCAAAACCTCCAGCAGTTCATCTATATCCATAGGATCATCTGACAGATATTCGCAAACCCTTATATTTTCACGGACTGTAAGATTCGGTACGAGGTTGTAGAACTGGAAAATAAAACCAAGACTTTCTCTCCGGTACTCTGAAAGCAGATTATTCTTAAGGCCGACTATCTCCTTACCGGATATTTTTATAGATCCGCTGTCAGCTGTATCCAGCCCTCCGATGCAATTAAGCATTGTAGATTTTCCCGAACCGCTGGTTCCCTGTATCACGCACATAAGTCCTTTCTCTACCGAAAGATCTATCCCCTTCAAAACCTGTATATAACTCCCGCCCTCACCATAGCTTTTCTTTAATCCTTTTACTTCTAAATACATATATCTGCTCCTCCTTTAATATCTGTAATAGATCACCAAATAATTAATATGAGCTGCTCATGTTTTGTGATGATACAAATATTAATATGAGCTACTACTCATATTTTGGGATAATAGCATCCGGCCAGGATCTTGTCAATAGAAATATGAGTAATAACTCATATTTTTCTTTTCATTTAATTCCCAATGTGTTATACTCTCTTCATTAACAGATATATGGGAGGTCGACATGGCATCTGTAGAAACCAGAGTCCCTAAACAGCAGCGGAGTATAGAAAAAAAGCAGCGTATCAAAGACGCCGCCGTCAAACTGATGTCTGAAAAAGGCTATCACTCCACCAGCTCCAATGAGATTGCAAAAGAGGCCGATGTATCCATCGGAACCTTTTATTCATATTTCAAAGATAAGAAAGAACTTTACACCGAACTGGTTGCAGATATATACAGCATGGTTCTTGAACCGGTCGATCTTAATTCTCTTCCGGAAGATATGTCTGTCGAAGATACCGTATATATGTATATATCGTATATCTTCAAAGGCCACGGGATAATGCCGGAATTTCAAAGAGAGATTTCTTCCCTCTCTGAACAATCAGATGAGTTCAGAGCTATTGAGATGGTATATAAAAAACAGATCTCCGATATGTTCGTAGAAATGCTTGGCAATTACAGGGATATGGTAAAAGTCAAAGATTTAAAAACCGCATCATATATAATCCTCACTATGGTAGAGGCTGTAGTTCATGACACCGTTTTTCATAATAAGGGCAAAAATAAAAAGGCTGTCACAAGGGAACTGACAGCCATGATAGTTAATTATCTATTCTGAACCTGGGGGACGGGGTTGGTGGCTCATTTGATGTTTCTTATTCTTTTAAAAATCTCGAATTGTCTTTTCTCTTCGTCAATGTTATCATTTGCAAATCCCTTTGCTTCCAGAATCCTGTCTATGCAGATCATCTGAAAAATTATAATCCATTCGCCTTATCACCTCTTGAACTTATTTATATCATATTACTTAAACAAGTTCATTTGATTTAAAAATGGACCACAAACCCCGTCCCGGGGGTTCACCGTGTCAGCAGACCTGCATCAAGTACGAACTGATTACCTGTCATATATCTTGCTTTGTCGCTCGCTATATACTTTACGGCTTCTACAATATCTTCCGTTTCGATCCAAGGAGTTCTAAGAAGATTTCCTGCCGATCTCTCGGCGATCTCAGTAGGAGTTGTTCCTTCAAGTTCAGCAAGTCCGTCGTTCATCGGCGTGTTAACTCCTGTCGGGTGAAGAGTAACGACTCTTATGCCGTATGGAGCAAGTTCTATTGCCTGAGACTTAGCAAGCCCGACAAGTCCGTGCTTTGAAGCTGCATAATGACTCATTCTTCCAAAACCACGCAGACCCGCTACAGATGAATTGTAGATTATCACACCGCTTTTCTTCTCGATAAGATGAGGGATGACGTACTTTGATACGAGGAAGCCGCCCTTAAGATTAACTTCTATCAAGGCATCCCATTGATCCTCCGTAAGTTCCCATGAATATCCGTAAGCAGCGATACCGGCATTGCTGAAGAGTATATCAATACCGCCGAACTCTTTAACACCGCGCTCAACAGCCTCCTCAACATCAGCTGCCTTTCGCACATCGCCTGCATATATAAGTATCTTTCCACCTTCGCTCTCAACCTCAGACTTAAGTTTCTCAAGGTCTTCATTAGAAGATCTGTTATATGCCGGATACTCGATCCTTTCACCGAGATCAAATGCGATTATGTTTGCACCTTCTTTGGCAAAGGCTAAAGCAACTGCTCTTCCCTGTCCTTTAGCAGCGCCTGTGATGAATATTGTTTTATCTTTAAATTCGTTTGCCATGATCATTTACCTCCGCTATCAGGAAAAAGCCTTTTCAAATGCCTGTGTGAGATCGTTTATCAGATCCTCCGGATCCTCAAGACCTATTGAAAGTCTGATCAGGTTATCGGGAACACCTGCCAGATCACGCAGCTCTGGATCAAGTTCGGTATGCGTATTCTCAGGCGGATTCGTGATAAGAGATCTTACATCTCCGATATTAACGTGATAACTGAAGTTTTTAAGCGACTTTATGAATTTACCTTCCTGTTCACGGGTGCCCTTGAAACCGAATGATAAAAGCGCTCCGGGACCTTTGGGAAAATCTCTGTCAGCAAGTGCCTTAAATTCACTTCCTTTTGCAAAGGGATGTCTTACGAATTCGACCTCATCACGACTTTCAAGGAATTCAACTACCTTTTTGACAGTACTGATCTTCTTGTCCAATCTGACAGAAAGTGTAGATAAGCCCTGAAGAACGAGATAAGACTCAAATGAACCCAGCGCTCCACCGAAGAATTCTGTAAAGAAGATCTTAAGTGCTGCGATCACAGGAGCACCCGGTATAAACTCAACGGCACTTCTCTTATTATCCTGAAGATCTCTCATCTTCCAGCTTTTCTCATAGAACTGCGGATACTTTTTCTCGTCGAACGGGAAATCACCTTTCTCTACAACGAGACCTGCGATAACATTCCCGTGACCATTTATTTCCTTGGTTGCTGAATATACTATTATGTCGGCACCATGCTCGAAAGGTCTGTACAGATAGGGTGTAGCCACAGTATTGTCAACAACAACCGGAACACCGTGTGCATGTGCGATCTTGGCAATTGCATCGATATCGTAAAGTTCAATGTTAGGATTACTGATGGATTCAAGATAAACGGCCTTGGTATTCTCATCTATAAGTTCACCATAAGCCTCGGGGGTTGTTCTATCCTTTACAAACTTTGTGTTAATTCCATACTTGGGTAAAAACTCTGCAAGATCAAGCTGAGCTGCACCATAAAGAGATGATCCCGCTACGATATTACCGCCACCCTGTCCGAGTAAAAGAAGGGGGTAGGTTATGGCAGCCATTCCTGAAGAAAGAGCAACTGCGGCTTTTCCGCCGTCAAGCTCTGCTATTCTCGATTCAAGAATAGCAGCTGTCGGATTTCCTACTCTTGAATATATACCGCCTGCTTCTGCTCCGGTCCATAAACGTCTTGTTCTGTCGATATCCTGAAGATCGAAGGAAGCCGTCTGATAGATAGGCGGATTAACTGAATTGAAGTGTTCTGATGAATCATATCCTGCTCTTATAGCTTTTGCGCTGAAACTTATATCTGACATTGTATTGTCCTCCTAAATTTATCAATGAAATAAAAAAGCCCGTGGAATCAATTACTCCCGGGCAATTATCAACAAGTGTATCCTGGTATCAAATGATCAAAAACAGCATCGACACGACACACCGGCCAAATGATTTGCCCGGGAGATAAGCATTCGACAGCACATCATAATGTCACTTGTCAAAATAAACTTGTCCATGTCATGCCTCCTTACTTAATAGCTATGTGGAGATAATAAACCTATTTACCTACCTTGTCAATAGGTTAATGAACCAGGGGGACGGGGTTAGGGGTTCATTTTTTCAAAATGAACCCCTAACCCCGTCCCCCTGGTTCAAAAATTTTTATTGACAATTCCCGGGGGTTGCTTGTATAATTCCCTAATCATAGTTAGATATAACTAACCCAATTATTGTAATTAGTTTGGAGGATTATGAAAAAAGTCGCTATCTATGGAAAAGGTGGTATCGGAAAATCCACCACCACTTCAAATCTTTCCGCTGCTCTCTCGCAGATGGGACTTAAGGTCATGCAGATCGGCTGTGATCCAAAATCCGATTCCACTAAAAATCTTATGGGAGGAAAAAGAATCCCGACTGTCTTAGATCAGATAGCCAAAAAGGGCGAAAACCTTTCCCTTGAAGATATTACTTTTGAAGGCTATGGCGGAGTTATCTGTGTTGAATCAGGCGGCCCTACACCGGGAATAGGATGCGCCGGAAGAGGCATTATAACTGCATTTGAAAAGCTGGAGGAACTCCATGCATTCGAAGTATATGAGCCTGACATAGTTCTCTACGATGTCCTTGGTGACGTGGTATGTGGCGGATTTGCCATGCCTATAAGAGGAGGCTATGCAGACCAGGTAATGATCGTAACATCAGGTGAAATGATGGCTCTTTTTGCAGCTGATAATATCTCCCGTGCGATCAGAAATTTCGGGAAAAGAGGTTATGCACAACTGGCAGGATATATCCAGAATTCCAGAAATGTTGAGAATGAGGATGAGATCGTTTCTAAAGCAGCCGGTGAAAATGATACAGAAGTGCTTTATATAGTTCCAAGAGATAGTGCTGTACAGCTTGCAGAAAGCGAAGGAAAAACGGTTATAGAAGCTCTCCCTGAAAGTGAAATGGCAGACAGGTACAGAGAGCTGGCGGCAAAGTTCGTGGAGGTAATAAATAATGCAGTGCTTGTGTGAAGGAGGTTTGCACTATGATGCTCCAAGTAAAGGCGATTATGGAATCTGCCGCATGGGTCTGATGGTACCGGAGAGTATTGAACTGTTTGTTGGTCCTTCTGCCTGCGGAAGACATGGTGCCCTGGGAGCAATAAAGAATGGCTATAAGGACAGGATATTTTATCTGTATCTTGACCAGAGCGACATCGTAAATGGTTATGACCACCTTATCGGGGATTCCATTGAGCGCATATTAAAGAAGCTGGAGAAAAAACCACGTGCCATTATTATGATCTTTACCTGTATTGATGACCTTATCGGGACAGATCATGCTGCATTAAAGGATGAACTTACTGATAGATTCCCGGGGATCGTTTTTCAGTCTTCTCACATGAATCCGATAAAGACCAATACCAAAGAGCCCCCGGCACTTGCGATCCAGAGGGATGTCTACAGAACCATTGGCACTTATCTTAAAAATATTGGAAAAGAATTGCATGATATACCAAAAGATAAATGCATAAATATCCTTGGTGCTTATGAACCTCTTCCGGAAACAAATGAGCTTAGAAGCATAGCAACACTCCGTCATGCAGCTGATTATGATTCCTTCGATGAATTTACTGAGATGTCAAAGTCCAGACTTAATCTCGTTCTCAATCCTCTTGGAAAGCTTGCAGCACAGGAAATGGAACAAACTTTTGATATTCCATACATTGAAGTGCCGGTAACCTACGACCTTGATGAGATCGCAAACGACTATCGAAAAATAGAATCGGCCATTGGAGAAAAAATGTCCTCCGGACCGGATGCTTACAGAAAAGAAGCCGAACATGCGATAAGGAAAGCACTTAACCATATTGGAAATATTCCTGTTATTGTTGATTCTTCTGCAACATCCCAGCCTTTTGGAATGGCTATGTCTCTTCTTAAATATGGATTCAATGTTATCCGTGTGGAAGCAGAGGCTGTTACCGAGTCTGACAAGCCTCACATGGAATGGTTACAGGAACATCACCCGGAGGTTGAGTTTTACAGACCTGATGCGCATAGTGCCGTACTCTTTGACCACAGATTAAAGGAGAGTCTTGCCATCGGAATCCAGGCTGCTTACATGGCTGATTCCATGTATATTGCAGACATTTTTTCCGATCTGCAGATGTTTGGATATGAC
The DNA here is from genome assembly GCA_000421045.1 of Lachnospiraceae bacterium NK4A179. Taxonomy (GTDB): domain Bacteria; phylum Bacillota; class Clostridia; order Lachnospirales; family Lachnospiraceae; genus NK4A136. Next base: position 22,538 of record ATWC01000024.1, on the reverse strand, counting down.
GGTGTCATTTCCCTGATGCAGCGTATGGAGGAAGCTTTTAATACGCCAAGAAACTTAAGACAACTGATAAACGAATATGGATTGGTGATATAAATGGCGCAGTTATGTATGTATTTACCCCCCTTTTCTCCGGATTATTCCGGCGCAGGTTCAATACTGTTTGATCTGAACGCACTCACAGTAATGCACGATGCAGGCGGATGTACAGGAAATTACACAGGGCATGATGAGCCAAGATGGTACGGTTCAACAGCTACAGTATTCTGTTCTGCCCTTCGTATGATCGATGTGATCATGGGGAATGATGAAAAGCTGAAAGAAAATGTTCTGGAAGCAGTAAATACCCTGAAGCCTGAGCTCATTGCTCTTATAGGAAGTCCTGTCCCTATGGTGATAGGAATGGATTTAAAAGGCTTAGCCCATGAAATCGAAAATGAAACCGGCATACCGACTATAGGAATAGAAACTACCGGAACAGATTATTACGATATCGGAATCTTCAAAGCAGCAAAGGCACTTTTTGAGAAGATGGATTCCTTTTATGGGAAACCTGTTTCTGACAGCAGCAATAAAGCGTTAAGCTTCAATATCCTTGGGGCTACGCCTCTGGACTATGAGTATTCGAATGACATAGACAGCCTTCAGGCTTTTCTTGAAAAAGAAGGTTACTCCTGCACTATGCGACTTGGTTACGGTTACACCATTTCAGAACTCAGAGAATCGAGGTCTTCTTTGGTAAATCTGGCCTTATCACATTCAGGATATCTCGTTGCAAAGTACATGGAAGAAAGATATGGGATTCCTTATATCTGCGGATTTCCTTTTGGAAAAAGCGCACAGGATACATATTTAAAAATACTCCGTGAAGTAATAAATACAAAGACATCCGGATTTTTCTTTGAGAGTCCTTTTACTATAAGCCAGGGAAAAGATGATTCCGATATCAACGTTCTGTTTGTCGGAGATCAGATCATTGGTGAATCCATGAAAGCTTCCTTGGGAGCAGGTTATCACGTTTCAGTAGGTTGTATTTTCGGCGTGGATAAAAGCCTGCCTTCTGATTCCGCCATAGCCCTTCCTGATGAAGATGCGATACAGGAAGCCATAAATGATGAAGCATATGATGTGGTAATAGCTGATCCTATCATGAAACAACTGTTATCCGGCGATAATAAGAAAGTTTTTGTTTCCTTTCCGCAATACACGGTTTCAGGTGATATTCACTTTAAGGATGCAAAATCCTTTTTGGGTGTGGATATAGGCAGTCTTATACATTCGCAACTCACACAAAAGGCAGCAATTTAATATTTTACATATATAAGGAGGTACTATGAAAAAAAAGATTTATTTGTCACTTATTACAGCCGGTATGCTGGCTCTATCCGCATGCGGAAAAGCTTCCGCAGATGCGCAGTCTGTAGAAAACACTGCAGATAAGGAAGTTACTGAAACTGCTACTCCCGAAGCTGAAACAACCGAAGAGGCTGCAGCTACAGAGGAAACTGCAAGTGAAGAATCTTCTGATAGCATCACAGTTACTGATATGAACGGAAGAGAGGTTACAATTGATGGAGACATCGACAGTGTTGTCCTTACTGCTCTTCCGCTTCCGAGTATCTATGCGATAACAGGCGCTCCCATCGAAAACCTGAAGGGTGTTCATCCCGGCTCAACAAGCGCCATCGAAAACAGTATTATGGGTTCCATGTATCCTGATCTTGTAGGTATTGCAGATAACTTTGTTGAAGGTCAGGATATCAACGTGGAGGAATTATTAAAGATCGATCCCGATGTTGTTATCTACTGGGGCGAATATGAGAATCAGTATGAAGCGTTAAATTCAGTAAACATCCCTGCTGTCGGAGTTTTTGGAGAGGAAGGCGGCGATGTTGTCGCTACACTAAAGACATGGGTTGATATCATGGGTCAGCTCTTTGGAACAAGAGGAAACACAGATAAGGTTATTGAATACGCAAACACAGCCCTTGATGAAGTATCTGAAAAAGTTTCTTCTCTTAGTGATGAAGAAAAGCCTAGGGTATTATATCTCTACAACCACAGCAATGAGCAGATATCAGCATCCGGTTCAGGTTTCTACGGTGGTTTCTGGATCGAAGCTGCAGGCGGTAATAACGTTGCTAAAGAAATCGAGAATTTTGGTGATGTAAATATGGAGCAGATTTATGAGTGGGATCCTGAAATCATCATACTCACAACGTTCACAGAAACAATGCCCGATGATCTTTATAACAATACCATTGATGGTCAGGACTGGTCTCAGGTATCCGCTGTTAAAAATGGCAAAGTATATAAAGAGCCCCTTGGTGTATATCGCTGGTATGTTCCCTGCGGTGATACCCCGCTCATGGTTAAATGGATGGCTAAAACCTTACATCCTGAAATTTTTGATTATGACATGATAGCCGAGATAAAGGACTATTATAAGGAATTCTATGATTATGACGTAACTGATGAACAGGCACAGGGAATCCTTGATGCATCACCTGATGCGGCTAAAGGAACAAACTGGAATGCAAATAAATCAGGCAAATAAGTATCATGGAAAGAAATAAAAGATTCATCATTATCTTTATCGCAGGATTGATCATCTCGCTTCTTGTCAGTCTTGCAGCATTATGCATAGGCAGATACACCATATCTGCCTATGATGTACTGCTCTATCTGATAACAGGACAGCAGAATGATCCTATACTTGAAACAATAATGTGGGGAGTACGTATTCCAAGGGTCATAGTGGCTTTTATAGTAGGCGCAGGTCTTTCTGTTGCAGGCGTGGCACTTCAGGCCATGTTTGGTAATCCCCTTGTAAGCACACATGTACTCGGTGTTTCATACAGTGCAGGCTTTGGAGCCGCTCTTGGAATTCTTCTCTTTTCACATTTTGCTTATGTTGAAACTTTTTCAATGATCTTTGGATTTTTAGGGATGGCTCTGACTTATTGTATAAGCAGAAAAAAAGGAACAAGCAGCACTCTCATGCTGGTTCTTTCGGGAATTGTCGTAGGATCTGTCTTTGAGGCGCTTACATCCTTTATAAAGTATATAGCTGATCCCGAGCAGAAACTTCCGTCCATAACTTACTGGCTCATGGGCAGCATGGCAGGAGCATCCATGTCGGATGTAATGACTGCATTACCACTTATCGGTGGGGCCACATTTGTTTTATGGTTGTTCAGATGGAGACTCAATGTCATTTCTTTATCTGAAGATGAAGCAAAGTCACTTGGCATAAATTTAAGGCAGACAAGACTTATAGTGATCATTGCAACTACAGTTATTGCAGCATCCGTTGTTTCTATGTGCGGTGTTATTTCATTTGTAGGACTTGCTGTTCCTCATCTTACACGAATGCTTGTTGGTAACGACCACAGACGTCTTCTTCCCATGAGTATTCTTACCGGCGCTTCCTACATGATGATCATTGATACATGTGCAAGAAGTCTGACGGCAGCTGAGATACCTTTATCAATTTTAACAGCTCTTATCGGAGCGCCTATCTTCGCTCTTATGCTTAGAAGAACCGGAGGTGCATGGAATGCTTAAAGCAGAAAACATAGGATTTTCATATAAGAAAAACGGACGACTTCTTTTTGATGAACTGTCCTTTGAAATTACAGAAGGCTCAACCCTTGCGATCTTAGGGCCTAACGGCGTGGGAAAGACTACACTGCTTCGCTGCCTTATGAATTTTCTTACGCTGAAAAAAGGAAATGTTGAGCTGCTTGGGAAACCTGTTTCAAAAATGACTCCGACAGAATTCTGGAAAACCATAAGCTATGTTCCTCAGGCAAAGAAGCTTGTATTTGGATATAGTGCTTTAAATATGGTTGTGATGGGATTGTCACAGAATATCGGAATAGGAATGACTCCAAAAAAAGAAGATTATGAAAAGGCTTATGCTCTCCTTCAGAAATTTGGCATTGAGGAGATAGCAGAGCAGTCCTGTAATACGTTAAGTGGTGGTCAGTTGCAGATGGTTCTTATAGCAAGAGCTCTTATAAAAAATCCTAAACTGCTTATAATGGATGAACCTGAATCAGGTCTCGATATGAAAAATCAGATGATAGTAATACAGACTATCGAAGCTCTGGCAAAAGAAAATCTTTCAATCATCATAAATACACACTATCCGGATCATGCTCTGCGCTGCTCGGATAAGACACTTTTACTTGGAAAAAAGGATTACCTTTTTGGAGATACAACAAGCGTAATAACCGAAGAAAATATCCGTGAGTATTTTGGTGTTGAATCACATATAGTCAATTCATTCCATGAAGGAAGAATTTATAAGGGTATTGTTCCCATGGAATTAGTTAATAATGCTTGTTGACCCTAGGGGACGGGGTTTGTGGCTCATTTTCGGGTGAACCTGGGGGACGGGGTTGGGGGTTCATTTTAATGCTTCTACAACATACTTCATCGATGCCAATTGAGTTTTTCTGCAGATATCAAGATCCTTTAGTTCAACAACTATACCGTATTTTCCGGAACAACTTGCGGAATCCCATTCATTTAACCACGCCAGAGTCATTGAGTCACAGCAGCCCGGTACGCGCTCAGGATCCTGATCCAATACATCAGGCGGAAGATCCGAAACAACGATTCCGTTATGAAGCAGCACAAAACACAGATTTATCTCATTCGGATCCTCAAGCAGTTCTGTGTCTATACTGTAATCCTCTCCCAGATGTTCTTTTATATAGTCATTTGCAGCTTTCGACGCCACTTTAGCAGCTGCATCGATCAAAGGATTCAGTTCTTCTCTGGTGTAATACTTCTCTTCGTGTTCAGTCTCATCATAAAAGGATATATTATTAGCAATAACGGCTTCATATAGTGCTACAGGCGTGCCTGCCGTCGTCTCAATCTCCTCTCCGTCCTGTGTAGTAAACAAAACGCCTCCATCCAGCAGGCGAATACTCCTGATATCTCTGAACGGGATGACCCTTGAGCCGATCAGCCTCTTAAACTTTATGCCGTTTTCCTTAATCTGAAACTGTGACTTTATTCCCATATCAATACGTCCTGAAGCCATAATGGACCACTGACCCCGTCCCGGGGGTTCAATATGTTCTGAAGCCGTATTCCGTTTCCACGGGTTCCAGCTCCTTTACTTCCATATTCTCGATCCTCACATAATGACCACGTTCTATAGCCATTATCACCCGGTCGATCGCAGACTCCGTGCCCTGGATCTCCATACTCACGCTTCCGTCCCACTCGTTCCGAACCCATCCTGTACAACCGAACAGATCTGCCGCCTGTCTGGCGCGGTAGCGGAAACCAACCCCCTGCACGGATCCATAAAAAACAATATGTTTACGACAGTAATCTTTCATATCAATCCTTTGTACTATTTGTTCCCCGGAGATTGGACCTAGGGGACGGGGTTTGTGGGGCATTTTTGAGAAATGAACCACAAACCCCGTCCCGGGGGTTCATAAAACATAATGCCTGTATTTCAAGGGTTTCATTCGATAATTATCCTGAAAGACTTTGGCGAATCTTCCCTGATTCGTATAACCAACCCTTCCGGCTATCTCGAGTATGGACATGTCTGTATCGGTTAAGAGGCGGGCTGCTTCTCTCATTCGATAGGAAGCCATATACTCGGAGATACAAAGGCCATACACTTCCTTGAAGCAATTCTTCAGATATGTCTCACTTATCCCGAACTGGTCAGAGATCGTCCTTATAGGGATATGAACACTCAGGTCTTTGATAAGGATATCATGAGCCATGTTAGCCAATTGTCTCTGATACGGAGTTATGAAATTCGGAGCAAACGAGACCAACGCATCACCAAACTGCAACTCCTGAAGGAGACTTATGACATTGCTCCTCACCTGTCCGAGTCTTGAATACCCTTGAGCGACAACGGTCTTGAAAAGATCCTGCTCCCGAAGCATCTTTCCGATAAATACAGAATCTTCATCTGTATATCTCTCGAAAAGACTTGCCCGATCAAGTTCGAACCTTTTCAGGAACCCCAAGGTCTCCGTATCGTATAAGGATTCGATGAAGTATATCTCATAACCGGTGTAATGACCGAGCGGATAATAAAAACTGCTTAAGTTTTCTTTTTTGCCAATACATACAACGCCCGGAGACAGATAACTGACTTTGTCATCGGCTTTTCGGAACTCGCATCTTCCTGACAGACAGTAATTGATGGTATATATCGGTCTGCTGAAGAGGTTTTTCTCAAAGGGCATTGAGGCCCCTTCTATCTCATGCGAAGCCAAATAGATCCCCCTGACGATCGGATATATAGTCATCTTCAGACGGCTTTCCGGTAATTCGCGTTCGATAACGCTGATCTCCCTATCATTGGAAAGCGCAGATTTGATTCCTTCAGAATATGTCCTTTTTGTCATCGCTACTTCTTTCTTCACATATATATCTGGTCAGAGTGTATCACATAGTTAATGCTATTTGAACCTTTTTTGATGATCGAGCATATTTTTATCTTTGCCGGTATAGTATCATCTTCGGAGAAATTTCGGAGGTAATAAATAAATGAGTACAAAAAAGACAAAGGTAAAAAAGATCCTGATCGGCTTAGTTGGAACGATCCTTTTGGCATTGATCATAACAGTCGGGGTCTTCGAGATAAAAGTCTCCAATTTTGAGAAAAGAGTCAGTAACTATGAGATAAAGCAAGCCGATATGGTGATCGATACATACGGATCTCCTGATAACCCATCGCTGTTATTGATGCACGGTATGTATATGGATGGGAAAATGCTCGCTGAATATTGTATGGAGCTTTCTGATGACTATTATCTGATCATTCCTACATATCACGGTATGGAGGGAAATCAAGAGACGGTATTCGAGTCTTTCGACACTGAATGCAGATACATAGAGGACTATCTGATTGCCGAAACGGCTGGGCATATTGATTATGCTTACGGAATATCTATGGGAGCCACGATGATCTACCATATGCTGGAACGCGGGAACATATCAGTGAATAAAGCGATCCTGGATGGTATTTATGCGGCAAATCAGGGACCTATGGCAGCTTATATGACATCATCATACTACTATGACTTCCATGAGAAAGCTCTTGCCGGAGAGGATTTTGACCTGGGGATCATGAGGGTTTCCTGTAAACTCATGGGAATAACGGAACAAGAAGCTAAGGATATGATAATCAATGACATGACAAAGAATCACATGACCCTCGAGAATATGAGTCTTGCCGCCTATGCCAATTACACATATGAGCCTGATCCGGACGTTGTGATCAAAGATACACAGATCGAGTTGTGGTGCGGAAGCAATGAGCCCTATGCACAGAAGTCTCACGATATCATAAAAGAGCACATCGAGAATTACAGTGAGACCATATTCGACGGATACGGTCACGGTGAACTGCTGTCAAAACACAGGGATATATTCATTGAAAAGGTAAGGGAAGCCGTCAATATAGCGAACTAAGCCCGCTTCAACGCTCGGCCTGTAAGAACCTGGGGAACGGGGTTTGTGGTTCATTTTCGGATACTACCATTTGAGAAATGAACCATGAACCCCGTCCCCTGGGTTCATTAAAGCAATTTCTCATTTGCATGAGCATATATAATACGTTTGGGATCCGCTCTAAGCAATGTATCCCAATCAACCCTAAGCTTCTCGTTATCCTCATATGCTTCAAGGTACTCGAGAGGTTCAAGATCACCAACGACGAAAGTACCATCATCAAGCAGAACGGAGATACTGTCCTTACTGTGACTCGGGGTAGGGATAATCTCTCCTTCGATCCCGAGTCCTTTCAAAAAATCACGCGAATTTTCAAAAGGGATAACCCGGGCCTTGCTCTCATCTATCGGCTTATAACCAAGGTGTGATTCTTTCTCGAATATCCCATCTGAATAGTGCACAAAATCAGTCTGCGATTCCATAATGATGAGCTTAACGCCCTGGCTCATAAGTTCACTTATAAGGCCTATATGATCCGGATGATAATGTGTTGCCAAAACATATGTGATATCAGATACTTTGATGCCAAGACTCTTGATAGTCTTGTAAAATGAAGGCATGGTACCGGCATAGTCAGTATCGATTAAAATGCTTCCTTTGTCTCCTTTGATAAGAACTGTATTCGTATTTCCGTATCTTATCTTAGTTATCATAATAGTCTCACACCTCATATAGCAAGAATATGTCGTGCTCATAATACTCCCGGATCTTATCATGATCTCCACCGGATAATTGAGTCTTGGGAAAACGCGCGACCAACGAACTGAGATAATAGTAACTCGGAGCATTGCGATACGAGAACCCGTCTCTGCCGTATCTGCCCTGTATCGTGTCGAAGAGTTGCTGTATCTGATCAGTACTGTCGAGCTCTGTGGCCTTAAGAACTACAGAAACATCTTCCTTGCACGAATTATCTATTATCGCCCTCATCGTGTTTACGGTAACAAACAACCATTCATCCAATGAGTCCAACTGAATGATGCGTGACTTAAGTTTTGTCAGAATGTTATCATATATATTCATGATTATCCTATCTAATCATCCTTTATATTTCCTATATGCTGCATCTATAAGAGGCTACTTAAAATTTAATTCCGATGCTTACGCATTATGATCGTTTTGCCGTCGTTCTTGAATTCTGCAAATCCGGTGATAAGGCTTTTATCGTTATTTCATTCATATTATCCTGTCTGTTTTTCGATTATATATATTTACAATTTTCCTGCAATCATCCTACCCATGATTCTTCAGCATACATTAACCCTCACACGATCAACTTCCGGACATCGTGTCCAAAAGTCTCCATTGATACTTCTCAAGATCCACCCTTCCATCCACCACCTTGATACCATCAGCTTCAAGAAGTTTAGCCTGCTCTCCGGCACCTCCGAAAGCAAATTCCCCGGCAAGTTCTCCCTTAGCGTTGACCACACGAAAGCAGGGTATGTTATCGGGATTAGGATTTTTGTGAAGTGCATTTCCGACTGCTCTTGCCATCCTTTTATCACCGGCAAGCTCAGCTACCTGACCATAGGTTGCAACCTTCCCCTTCGGAATCTTCTTTACCACCTCATAGATTCTCTTTGTCGGGTTATCTGAGATCAGATCATAGCTTTCCGCAATCATACATTCGATATCTTTATCCGGAATACTCCCATTCAAAATGATCGTATTCCAATGTTCCTTATTCTGGTGATATCCCGGCATGACTGATTCATAAATATCACGCCAGAAAAAAGCCTTATCCGGTTCCACTTTTACGTTAAGATTTATAAATCCATCTCTCTCATATGTCCAAAGGAAAGCTTTCTTATTCCCCTTATACCTTACAAGCTGCCAGTTTTCATCATGAAACGGCGCGTCCTGATAAGTATCCGGAAATGAAAGCCCGTAGCTAAGTGCTTCCTCTCTTGTTCTCATAAAACCGTTTCTTCCCACTCCGCTTCCTTGAATCCTACCAGAATATCACTATCTGTGATGAGCAAAGGTCTTTTAACCAGCATTCCATCTGTAGCGAGCAAGTCGATCATCTCCTGTTCGGACATATCTTTGAGTTTTGCCGAGAGTCCCATCTCCCGATACAGCTGTCCGCTGGTGTTAAAGAACTTACGCGCTTCCTTCCCACTTTTCTTAATCCATTTAGTCAGCTCCGCTGCGGTTGGGTTCTTTTCCTTGATCGGGCGAACCTTATACTCCACGCCTTTGGTATCCAGCCACTTCTGTGCCTTCTTGCAGGTCGTGCAACGCTCATAGCAAATAAATGTATTCATACTCCTAAATCCTTTCTTACTTTTGGACATCGTGTCCAGAAGTTCTATAAGATGCCAAGCTCCTTCAGCCTGTTCATGGTATCTTCCGAACTCACATTTACAATACCGGTTCCGCCCATCTCATTCCACTCTTTGATATTCCGCTCCATATCGTCGATCAGGATGCAGCCTTCCCTGGTACAATACTGAGGCTTCTCCTCTCGGAACACTATATTCACGATAACATCATCCGACAACAGCCTTTTAGTCCAGATCTTCTTATCATCGGCTGCATTCACGATTTCTCTGCGTGGCTTGGGTATCCCCGTAAGTATCTCGCATTTATCGCCATACTTTTCATATACAGCATCGAACATTTCCTTCGCCCCTGGCATCAGCTCAAGACAATCGTAAAAATTCGGACAAGCCTTAATAGCCTTCCACATTTCATCATCCTCACCGGGCTTATGATGCTTTGCATTCTGCGAAGGTGGTGTCAATCCACAGATTTCCTTAACCCCACGCTCGAAATCAGCAAGAACGCCGTCCATATCAAAATATATCTTCTCTACTTCCATAAAACCTCTCTTTCAGCTATCGCCTCAAGCAGTGTTGACTTACCACTGCCGTTCTCACCCACAAAGGTAATTTCCTTTTTTACATTAAACATATGACAGATATCTGCCCTCATTTTTTGTTGATTTAGATTAAATTCTATTGTATATTGTTCCTGATTTCTTACAACTACTGCCAGCACAAATCAGTTTTCAGACATTTTTTTAAAATAATCTGAATCTCTAGTCGCATCAAAGCCATCAAGTAAATACTCGTCCGGAATATACTTTGTATAATCAAGATCCATGAAATAGTTACAGAATATCTGCTCCCCATATATTATTCTGCCTTTGCCATCAGTAAGGGCGTACACAAAACCTTGGTAGGGATCCGCGTTTACCGCAAGAAGCTCATAAGTTTTCTCCTCTTCAACGCAATAATATCCTATATATTCCGTAGACTCATATTCCTTTAATCTCTCTACCTCTTCTGAATATGCATCAGCGGAATAATCCACAACCAAATATCCTAAATACTGTGCATCCCATGGGTCATAGTAGACCATCTTAAAGTCAGCCACATCCATGGAATCTGTTATTTTTGCAGGCCATATTGTCTCATCCATTCCCCACTTGGTCCACTTGGTCCTCTTGGGCCACAGGGTATCCACGCCCTTTTCGTAAGCTCCGTTTGAGAAGTTCATAAACTCATTGTAACGGGAAACATCGTCATATTCTTCAATTGGCGATAGCTCCATGGAAACCAGCACAAATCCCACAATAACAGTCATAACAATTACACGCCAAAAAGCAGCTGCGAGGCCCACTATGGTAACAATTTTTATTCCGCGGACAAGCTTTTTATTTCCTGCTATTTTTTCCAGAAGTCCGGTCACATAGAGCGTAACGATTGCCATTATAACCAGCGCAATGAATGTAACAGCAAGCACACCTTTGTTAATCTGGTTTGCTTCTATATTAAAAGTCTGTATTCCTATTGATATAAGTAAGACCAACACCCCTATAAAGCTGATTATCTGTACACTCTTAAGCAGTTTTCCTTTTTCTTCATTTGCATAATCAGCCATCTTTGTGGCCACTTCTCTTACTTCTTTATCCATCATCTCGCTTTTCTTCTCTCCTTCAATTATCTCTCTGACATCCACATCATAGAAATCCGCAATCTCAACCAATAATGAAATGTCCGGTAGATTGGTTCCATTTTCCCATCGTGATATGGTTCTTGAGCTTACATTAAAAACCTGTGCAAGCTGTTCCTGTGTCATTTTCTTTTCATGTCTTAATTCTTTTAAAAATCTGCCGGTCTTTTGTTGATCCAATTACTTGCCTACCTCCTATCCTTAAGATAATTGAAGTTTATAAAACCTGTCCGCATATCACCACGACACAAAGCGAGAAATGCCGTATTTGAGCACCGGACAAGGTATGTCTGGTTGTTAAAATCCAACTATTTTACCATCATTGTTTTACACCTGTACGAATGATTCCGCTAATGCAAATTATGAAATCATCTTTTTTATCTTTTTTTCGTTATCCCTCGAAAAATCACTAAGTTCATAGGATCTGATGCGCTGATTTACCAATAGAGGTTCCACAAAACCATTTTTCACCAGCACTGACAATCTGTTAATTATCGTTTTGTTTGTCACCCCCATTTCACGGCTGACTTCGATCGGAGTAAACTCTCCTTTATATCTCTTTATCAAAAACAGGAGCAGTTCCTTCTCCTTACCCTTTAAATATGATAAGCTTCCGCTTACTTCATCCTCAGTAGAACTTTCTGCCAGTTCACAAATCTTATTCGATTATAATATACGTGGTTATAAAATAAAAACGATTAGTGTATTTAATCATCAGGTTAATGAAATAAATATTCGTAGTTTAGAGAAGGACTTTGTTATGAGAGAAGAACTGGACAGAATGGTACAAGAATACAATTTGATTGACCGAACTATTGATAGTTTTTGGCTCTCTTATGATGATTATCTTACTGACGAAATAACAAGGGAAGAAAGCAAAGAAGTCGGGCTAACAGACAGAAGTTCCGTTTCTTAAGAAAAAAACTGTATCCGGCGATCATTCATGAGTATAGGCTTTTTCAATTCTCTTTTATCTCTGAATTCTCATAAGTATAATCAACCACTTCCTCCAGATATTTCTTTGTTTCATCACTTGTATCCTCTGAAAATGCGATCCATACAACCGGAACCTGTTTATAGTCTCCGTTCTGCATATCTGTCACCATATAATACGCAGCATATGCAATCTCCATTGTTTCACCAATATTCTCAAGATTCATTGTTCCTGTTCTTCGGATCACATCATTTCCGAGCATATGTCTTTTCTCATCAGTATCCGCTAAACAAACCGATTTTACAGCGCCTGCCGGAAATTTGATTGCTCTCATATCTTCCAAAATAAATTCCCATGTAATATCCGGCGCATTATCCACTGTATAAGATTCATCAGGATTCGCAATGGAATAGTCCGGAATATTAATCAGCGAGTAGTATACCTCTTTGCCTGAAGCTGTCTGTGATTTATAAATCCTACGATATGCCTCATGCATTTTCTCGAACTCACCCGGTAAATGTATTCTATATTCTTTAATAGGCGAAATTATATCCTCTTCCGCCTTATCATCCTCCGCAATATTATCTTCGAAATCATCTTCCTGAGTTGTCTTTTCTTCAAGCACTTCATTACTATCCAAGCCCGCATCTCCGGATGATGTGACATTTACAGAAGATACGCCTTCAGTGTTACTGTCCCCCGGCAGCGTTTCTTTATCGGATCCGCATCCACCAATCATTAATGTCAGTATTACAATTGCAGCAATTCCCAAAACAGATTTTCTTTTCATTTTCTTAAGTCTCCTCACACAAATATTTATTAATCAGCAATACCTGTCATACCGGCACTGCTCAAATACTTCTTTACCGACTGTCGGTCGGTTATATGATATGGAATTTTTATTTTTTTGTCAATATATTTCCGACTTTGGGTCGGATATATATTATTTCTTGCAACGAAATAATGCCCGTAGCCATCTACATGTTGCAGACAACCACGGGCATTTCATCGCAGACTTCCTTTATTTTAGAGCTTTGGTCTGACATTCTCTATCTTCTTTATAACTTTTGCAGGAACACCTCCCACAATCGTGTTTTCCTCAACGTCTTTTGTTACAACAGCTCCGGCTGCAATTACAGCTCCATCACCAATTGTCACACCTCTTGTAATTATCGCTCCTGCTCCAATCCAAACTCTGTTTCCTATATGTATCGGTGCACACAGAAGGTGCCTGTCATAAGGATTCAAATCATGATCCAAAGTGGCAAGGACAACTCTGTGACCTATCAAGGTATTATCACCAATATAGATACCACCCTGATCCTGGAAGTTACATCCAGAATTGATGAATACATTTTTTCCGATGTGAATGTTTCTTCCAAAATCCGTATAAAAAGGCGGAAACAGTCTGAAGCTTTTATCCACTTCCTCACCTGTCAGTTCAGACATGATCCTGACTATCTCTTCCGGTGTGTGATACTTTGTATTTAATTCCATGGTCTGCTTTATAGCAGCCTGGCTCTGCCTCATGGAACATTCATGCATTTCTTCTGTCATATCCTCTATTCTGTCCGAATTAAGATATTCCAGTACTTCTTCAACCGTTATCATTATTTCAGATTCTCCTTAAAGAAGTTCTCCAGCTTGTCAAAAGGAATATAATCCTTATCTCCGCCATCATATAGATCAGTATGTACTGCATCAGGGATTATCATTAGTTCCTTGTTATCCGCATACTTGCTGTCCTTTGTCATATCAGCATAGGCATCCTTTGAGAAATAGCACGAATGAGCCTTTTCTCCGTGGATAAGAAGCACCGCACTTCTGATCTCGTTACTGTATTTAAGAATAGGCTGGTTTATGAAAGACTCACATCCGATGACATTCCATCCACCGTTAGAGTTAAGGCTTCTCTTATGATATCCTCTGTCGGTCTTGTAGTAGTCATAGTAGTCCTTAACAAAGAAAGGTGCATCCGAAGGAAGTGGATCTACAACTCCGCCTCCAAGCTTATATTCGCCAGCCTTAAGGTCTTCAAGTCTCTGAGCACACATAGCTGCCTTTTTCTGATATCTTGCTTCTTCACTATCTTCCGAGTCAAAATATCCATTGGCATTTACCCTTGTCATGTCATACATTGTTATAGCTGCCGTAGCTTTAATTCTTGTATCAAGAGCTGCTGTGTTTACAGCCATTCCTCCCCAGCCACAGATACCGATGATTCCAATCCTGTCAGGATAAACCTTCTCATTCAAGGAAAGAAAATCAACTGCCGCCATGAAATCTTCTGTGTTGATATCAGGAGATGCCATGTATCTTACATTTCCACCGGACTCTCCTGTAAATGAGGGGTCAAATGCTATTGTTAAGAATCCTCTTTCTGCCATTGTCTGTGCATAGAGGCCTGAACACTGCTCCTTTACCGCGCCAAAAGGTCCACATACGGCAATAGCCGGAAGCTTACCTTCTGGATTTTTGGGAACATACATATCTGCTGCAAGGGTGATTCCATATCTGTTTACAAATGTTATTTTGCTGTGGTCAACCTTATCACTTTTCTTAAAGGTCTTATCCCACTCTGTTACAAGGTTTAGTTCTTCTTTTCTGATCATTTTACATTCCTCCGTTTTAATCATTTTTCTTTTTGAATCTGTCGTATCAAAAAATCCATGTTATCTACTTTTTTCTGACTCTCATGAAGCTCATCCATTAGGCGGCACCTGCATTTCCGTAAATCTCTAAGGAGTATATCGGTATCGCCTTCTTCATATGTTTTCTTCATGAAGCAAATCTGTTTATCGTCACAGCCTATATCTGAAAGGTTTTCAAGAAGCTTCTCTGTATCCATCTTATTTCTCCTTCCAGTTTCCATATTAAAACCTTGACCTGGTTTTCGCTAATGAATAGAATTAATATCATGATATTCATTTTGGGAATATCATATAAATGGTCATCTTTATGGAGGATTTCATGGAAATAAAAAATCTCAGATACTTCCTTGCAGTTGCCAGAGAAGAAAACATGTCAAAGGCTGCAGAGCAGCTCCATGTATCACAGCCTACTCTTTCAAAGACATTAAAAGCATTAGAGGAAGAACTTGGGAAAAAGTTATTTGTCAGGCATAGCTTCAGTATTTCACTTACTGATGAGGGGATGCTTTTGCGTGACCGCGCTCAGGATCTTGTGGCCATGTCAGATAAGATCGAACAGGAATTTAACTCCCTGGATGATATAACAGGTGGAGATATATATTTTGGACTGGCAGAAAGCTATCAGATCAGATACCTCGCCAGAGAGATTTATAAGTTAAAAGAAAAATACCCTAATTTCACTTATCATATAACAAGCGGAGATACTGAGCAGGTTACTGAAAAGCTTGATAAGGGCATTTTAGACTTTGCTGTACTATGTGAAACACCTGACAGCAATAAATACGAATATGTAAAATTCCCTGAAGCTGATGTGTGGGGAGCAATCATATCTTCATCCCATCGCCTTGCAAAGAAAAAATCCATCCGTGTCTCCGACCTGACAGGACAGCCTCTGTTTGTCTCAAAGCAAAGTTGGAACAATGAAATCAAAGCATGGGCCAAAGACAGATATCCTGAACTAAAGCTTGAGGGTTCCTTTAGACTTTCTTATAACGGCTCTGTATTTGCAAGAGAAAACCTTGGAATACTTCTTACATTTAAAAATCTGATAAATACTGAAGGAACTGACATGGTATTCAGACCGCTTTCACCTGAACTAAAATCAGAGCTGTATCTGATATGGAACAAGTATCAGACCTTTACTCCTATTGCGGAAAAATTTCTGGAGCAGATAAAAAAGACTTTCAAGTAATGAGCCTAGGGGACGGGGTTGGTGGTTCATTAATTCCTGTAAGTCAACTCAAGTTTTGCGATCAGATCTTCCAAAATGTAGCGCGAATCGACATCTTTATACATCCTCACGATCGGCGTCTCTTTATTTGACGATCCGCCTTCATCATCCATATCCGCTTCCACGGACGAAGTATCGTCTGCCACAAAGGGAGCCGGTACATCTTTAAAGTGCCCGCAGTCGGGATTCAGCACCAGCGCTATGGCCGGCGAATCTCCAAGCGACCAGCTCTCGCCTTTGGTCCAGCCGGCGCCCTCCGAATTATTGTATTCCACCAGATTCCGGAAAAGATGCTCCCCAATCTTTCCACAGGGAAAGATCCTTCTCTCAATCTCTGCGATCCCGATGAGGATTGTCGTATATACCAAAGAGGGAACGACCCGGATATCTCCTCCGCTCCTCAGTACCATGTTCGCCGCAGCGATATCGTTGCCTGCGTTGAACTCCCGAAACGGCGCCTGATACGGAGCTTCCCCATGCGTTCCGATCCAGATCACGATCATCCGATCGATGATCTCCGGACAGTGTTTCATCGCAACTGCTACATTTGTGATCGCGCCCTGACAACACACATATAACGGTTTTTCATCTTCCCGCAGAGCCTCATCGATCAAAAAGCGTACGCCTTCCGAAAGTTCTTCCGTGGCCGTCCCGTCATGCGCCATAGGACCGGTCTGGCCTTTCAGGGCCGGCACATCCATATCCATACAGTCCAGGATCGTTTTTATCTCGTCATAGCTTTTTTCCATGGATCCAGGAACATTGAAGTGCTCCGCAACGATCCCTTTCACGATCAATTTGGGGCTGAGCAGAGCCTGCACGATCGCAAACGGATCATCCGCCTCACAAGCCGCATCCGTATCAATGATCACACGTACTTTTTTATACTCCGGAACATCAAATAAATATGCCATATGTCCTCCTTTTCCCAAAAGACAGTTTCCAGATATGAACCAGGGGGACGGGGTTAGTGGGTCATTTCAAAATGAACCATGAACCCCGTCCCCTAGGTTCACCGTGACCATAAAAGATCTGGCGCGGGCCAAATGAACGGATCCTGTCAGACGTCTTTCTTAAAATGTCACGATCGTAGTACAGATGTCCTATCCCCGGCCTGATCCAGTTATCGAGTGCATCTCCCACCAGAACCGCGTGGTCTTGTATGAGAAGACCTATCGAACCTTTCGTATGCCCCGGAAGTTCGACAACTCTGATATCAGGGAAACCGTAATCTGCGAACGTATCTCCTTCCTCTATGTAAAAATGATTTTCCGGACGGCTAACCTTAGTGTTCCGCAATGCCTTAAGCGACATCTTCAGGACAACGAAGCCCACTATCCCATATGAACTTAAGGGTTGTGCATTGTAGCTATTGAAGATCTCATCATCAGCTTTATGGTAAGCAACCGGTATATTGAACCGTTCCGATATGGCTGCAGCATTTTCGGCATGATCAAAGTGTGGATGTGAAAGCACTAACGCCTTCATCTCATACCTGCTGCACACCTTGATTACCTGATCTATGCTTTTGGCACTCGAAGTATCAAACAGAATCGCCTTCTTACCATCAGAAACAAGATAGCAATTATCTGTCCCACCTTTGATCCTTGTTATATCATATTTTATTGCTTTCAACCTCTTATCCCTCTCCGTTAACTAATGTTATCCGTACTTCTTCATTTTCACAGTCTTACCTTAAAACACCTGCCAAAATCCGAGCCTATAGATATAGATGCCGAGCAATTTGAAAGATTATAGATTACGGACCACTGGGTCTTGCTGTCATAATACATGTGACCTGGCTCATAGTATCTGTGCCCATCCATTTGAGCCTTATCAAGAAGCTCCATCACTGAGGTTTCGCTCATGATCGCATTATTCTTTTTCAGGTCTTCCTCCATTATCTCAAAGCGCTCTTTACCGGTACCGTTCTTTTCCCCTGTCGATAATGTGAAATTCGTCAGACAGAAACAGGGATCCGCCTTATCTTTCCTGATGACGACCATTCTGTTATCGATGTATTCGATGACGGCCGAATCCCCCTTCCGATCAGCCATTTGAAAATGATATCCGATCTTACCGCTTGAATTCATATCAACATTTTGCAGTATCTTTATGCCATCTTCCACGTCAGAAGCTTTATCCAGCAGCATCCTGATTGCAAGTGTTGTCATTACTTTCGTCTTTCCGGTATCCTGATGCGTTATCTGTTCTACTGCAGTATTCACTGCAACTGCAAAACCCTTCTCATTCATCCCATCGAGCGGACTGTATACCGATGCCAGAGTCTTAAATCTGTTGATCAGGTTCTTCTCCGGAAGATTATTCTCGTCAAATCCGATATGCCCCAGATTAGATAATGCCAGTGATCTATAACCTTTCCTGGGAGAGGTCTTCACGAGCATAGCCATACCTGTCTTATAGTCAAAATTTCTGGCTAAAAGCCGTTCACTTTCAGGAGTATCTGCAACAAAGGTGCTGCATGCCCCTTCGGGCCTTATTTTCACGGGAAGTCCGTTCAGAAGTATCCTGCAGACATTGTTTGCAAATTCACTGTCACTTCCCGCCCCCATCTTTAGCAGACGTTCCAACTGATAATCAGCCGTATAATCCAAAGAATAGAGTGTAATGTCCGGGATCCTTTTAAAAGATCTCAGAGTATTAAATGCTCCCTTCATATATGTGAATCTCCTTATCTTACTTCCTTCAATCCGTTAAGACCGAGATAGTGATAACAGATAAGCGGACGTAATTCTCTCAGCAGGTCTTCTTCATCCGAATACTTCATAAGGATATCTGTAAGACCAAATATCAGCATCTTGGAAATCATCTCTTTAGATCCGTTCTTTTCGATCGGGCAGGTGTTTATAAAACTGTCAGTTATAAGTTTCTCAAGCATTCTCCTGTCCGCTCCGTTTTCTGACTTGAGCATGATCAGGATCTCTGAATGAAATCTGCTCATCAATCCTGAAAGGATAAGCGGAACTTCTTCACATTTATCGGCTGCGCTCTTTTTAATGATCTCCTGAGAAAAAAAGTACGGTGCTTTGCTGACGATCTCTTCTCTTGCAGGACTGACGATTGTCTCATAGATATCTTCTTTGGAACTATAGTAACGATAGATATTGCTCTTACTGATAGTGCACTTCTCAGCAATCATCTTTAGAGAAGTATCCTCATACCCGCGCCTGATAAACAGCCGCTTTGCCGTGTTAAGGATATTACTGCTGATATCTTCTTTTTTTACCTGCATGCTATGTCTCCGTCATCTACATTCCGCATCTCAAAAGTGACCGTATTATTATCAATAAAATAGCATAGGATTGTTGCATATTCAATGCTCTCGGTTCAATAGCGACCACTTTTTGAAATAGTTATCAGCCGATATAATTCAGGATATAGTTCCCTTTTCAATGAAATAAAAAACGGGGAGGGGTGTTTTTTGATAAGTGATCTAATCCATCTGGAGATTCCTCTATCCCTTGAAAACATTGAACTCTATGAATCATAGATTGTAATATCCCACGGCTTTTGTATACTTAAGCCCGATGGACAAAGATCAAGGGAGAACTCAAATGAATACAAAGGAATTCGGTTCGTTCATATCTTCTCAGAGAAAAGCTCAGGGATTAACGCAAAAAGAACTTGCGGACAAACTCATGGTCACGGACAAGGCGATAAGCCGCTGGGAAAACGGACATGGCTATCCTGACATCGAGACGCTGGAAGACCTGTCTTCGGCTCTGGGTGTCAGTCTTCTTGAACTTATGCACAGCAAAAAACAGGAAGATGTACCCGTTTCACTTGAAGAAGTCAACGAAACTTTGGCCGATACCATTAAGTACAATATCGATGACAGGAAAAAAGAACGTAAGATAACAGCGCTGGTCTTCGCTTCTTCCATGGTGCTCCTGCTCGTATTGTCGGTTTTCAAGAATATCGCACCCTTAGCAATCTTCTTTGAAGTTGTCGGAGGCGTTTATCTTGTTGCTTCCATAGTGATGATCGTAGATTCAAGGAGAAACAGGAGCATTAAGCATATGTTTATCGGCATATTGCTGCTTATGGTCTTCTTATTCTTCGTATTCCTGCTCCTGTCTGCATCCATTCAAGTTAACGGAATAAGCTGATTCAACGGAGGACAACCTAATGGAAACAAAAAATACCGCCTTGAAGGGCGGCATGTTAAAGTGCGTCATTTTTCTTTTCTGCTATATCGTTTTTATAAAGATATTGTCTTACTTTTTACATAACCCAAACTACCAGTGTGCGATGTATATCGTAATGGGCATTGCGGGTCTGCTAATCAGTCTGCCCGAGCTTAAGGAAGCGGGAGCATCGTGGAAAGCACATCCCGTCAGAAACGTTCTGTTGATCATTGGCGGTTTTATTGTCATGAATATAATAGATAACCTTGCGATAATCCCGTACGCTCTTCTTTATTCGGAACAGGCGGGCAGCATTAATGATAGCAATCTTGAAGTTGCAAGACAGCTCGCTGAACCCGTGTTGCTAGTGTTGGGCGCCGGGATATTGGGACCCATAGTTGAAGAAACCGTCTTCAGGAGCATTCTTATGCGTAAGCAAAGTGATTTCATTCCTAAGGCTGTAGTGGTTTTCGTTTCCTCTGTCCTTTTCGGAATGATCCATCTTCATGCCTTTACCGTGCCTGAAATGCTGTCGACCCTTCCGCATATTTGCTTCGGAATTGCCATGGCTATACTTTATCTAAAGACAAAGAACATAACTTTGGTGTATGCACTTCATATATTGAACAATCTCCCGGCAGTACTCATGATGTTCACACATTGACGCCTATTGTCGTGTGAACCTGGGGGACGGGGTCAGTGGCTCATTTTCGGATGGTCCTAGGGGACGGGGTTTGTGGGTCATTTCTTTTTAGTCTGATTTTTCCTGTCATATGTTCCACAATCAATTTGAAAACTGTCGTGCGAGGCATAACATCTTTATTGAACGGGAAAGTATCCATATGGTAGTGTTTCATCAATATACAAAGGGCATCATACTTTTCATTCTCCGGCAAAATCTCGATATGTCCTCGACCTATAACACTTTGATATTCCATAGTGCAACTACCACGTTCGATATCCGAAACCAGATTGTGCTCACAATCCATTTCAAAACTCGCCCGGTTATCCTTTGCGATCAAATCTAACTTGGTACCTTCTGTCGCTCCGTGGAAATACAGTTCCAGCACATTTTCTTCCGTGATATTCAAACCAAAGTTAAGCGGTAATATATACGGATAGTTTTCATCATTTAAAGCAAGCCTGCATACATCACATTTTTCAATAATAGAAACTATATCGGCAAATTCTGTCACCTCTCGGTCATTACGTCTCATTTAAATTCCTCCTGCAAATTCTGATTTGCAGCCATCGTCCATATTATTATCTTTTCATCTCGAATATATCTTCAGAAAGTAGTTTCTCGCTGCCGTTGCGATATGCCAAAAGTGCATACTCCAGCCTTTCAATAACACCAATATATCTGTTTTGCTTTTATTACATCCATCTCATATCCTTTATACATTTATCCTGCACAGGCGGAGTCAATTTTGAACCAGGGGGACGGACCTTGGGGTCAGGTACTAAATTACATCATAGTAGATAATTTGAATAGCACTATCGCTGCCAGCAGGAAGCCCATTCCCATCAGCTTGAAGAATAAGCTGTTGAAAGGAGCTGTGAGTTCATTGACGAAGGGCCGGCACTTTCCGGTGAACATCACGGTTTTCCGTTTTTCGGGATCAGGATGGATATAGAGTTTTACCTCATACCCCGGTGGGAGCTGTAAGGAAGGCGCACCGATCGCCGGAAGCTCATACAGTGTCTCCGGCATACCATCGATATCAGCTTCATACACCATCAACGGTATAAAGAATGCAGTGCGTTCCGGTTCGACGATCGTTGCAGTTACCGTGATGGTGTATTTATCCTTATATCCCTTGGCGTAGAAACGCCAGCGCACGATAAACAAAATGCCGATCACGATCAGCAGAGCAGTAAGGCAGTATATCGTAATATTTGTTGTTTGCATATTTACCTCATGAACATTATAGTGATCCCGGTAAGCTGACACCGGGATATCATTTGCATCAATCCATACCTAATCCTTAAACAGCCCCTTCATCTGTTTCGCCTGATCCTCGTATTCCTCCTCAGTATATCCTGCAAAAGCGCTCAATCCGGAAAGTGCCTGGGCATTTAATTTGTTTTCCGATATAACACCG
>ATWC01000023.1 GCA_000421045.1 Lachnospiraceae bacterium NK4A179 | reverse complement strand
CAAACGGATACAGTTACTACATAAGTGAAAGCATAGGGTTAAAGTGATGAGTGAAAATATTTCAAAAAGGTATGCAGATGCAGCATGTATACGCTGCGAGGAATATGACGATGCAGAAGTGGAGAAGGCGCTCCGTGAAGCGTTAGCGCTCTGCAATGGTCTTGAATGGTTAAAGCCCGGCATGAAGGTTGCGCTGAAGGCCAATCTCGTAGTGGGCAAGGATCCTGCAGCAGCTGCAACGACTCATCCTGTGGTGCTTGCCGCACTGACCAAGATCCTTCTTGAAAATGGCGCGGCAAAAGTGACTGTAGGCGACAGCCCAAGCGGTCTCTATACAAAGCCTGCGCTTGAGCATGTCTACAAGGCATCGGGGCTTGAAAAGGTGCGTGAAGCGGGTGCTGAGCTAAATCTTAATGTTGATACTAAAGAAGTGTCTTTCCCTGAAGCCCGCAAGGCAAGGACTTTTACCATCACCTCATGGCTGCTTGAAGCCGATGCAGTGGTCGATGTGTGCAAATTAAAGAGCCACGGCATGATGGGAATGACGGCAGCAGTAAAGAATCTCTTTGGCATGATACCCGGCACCATGAAGCCGGAATATCATTTCCTGTATAAGGATGAGAATGATTTCGCGGATATGATCGTTGACCTGAATGAATTTATTCATCCGGTGCTTGCGATCGCGGATGCAGTGGTAGGCATGGAAGGAAACGGCCCTACCATGGGCACCCCAAGGAAGATAGGAGCGATCATTGCATCGCGCACAACTTATGCCGCAGATATAGCCTGCGCGCGCATGATAGATGTGGATCCGGATACCATTCCTACAATAAGCGTGGCCAAAGCAAGGAATATAAAGGGCGCGGATGCTAATGATGTGGTGATAGCGGGCAATGCAAAGGACCTGGTAATAAAGGATTTCAATAAGATAGTTGCCCATTCGGGCATACATTTTGAAGGAAAGGGCGGAGCTTTCGGGCGCCTTAAGGAGAAGATATTCGGCATGGCGCTTGAGACAAAGCCTCTTCCCGAAAAGAAAACCTGCATTTCCTGCGGCAAGTGCGCAAATATCTGCCCGGCAAAGGCCATAACGATGAAAAACGGCCTGCCGGATATAGACAGGAGCAAGTGCATACACTGTTTTTGCTGTCAGGAATTCTGCCCTGCGGGCGCTATGAAGGTTCACAGAACATGGATCGCCAGGCTGTTTCTTAAATAAATAATAGCCTATTTGGTCAATCTGTATAAAAGAAAGCAACTTTCGACAACATTTTTCACAAATAGTTTATTGCCATTTATAAGCATTCCATATAAAATCTTACTTCGGTTTGGTAATTATTTTTAGGAGGAGTATATAAAATGGCAACAGACAAGTTTTCAACAGACGAGTACTTATCTGATCTGAATGCCTACTGGCGTGCGGCCAACTATCTTGCAGCTACACAGCTTTACCTGCTCGATAACCCTCTTCTCAGGGAGCCGCTTACAAGAGATCAGATCAAGAAGAAGATTGTAGGTCACTGGGGAACAGTTCCCGGACAGAACTTTATCTATGCGCACATGGATCGTGCGATCAATAAATATGATCTTGATATGATACTTATATCAGGCCCGGGTCACGGCGGAAATTTCTTCGTCGCTAACTCCTATCTTGAAGGAACATACAGTGAAGTTTATCCCAATATCAGCCAGGATATCGAAGGGCTCAAGAAGTTAAACAAGCAGTTCTCATTCCCCGGCGGTATCTCCAGCCACGTTGCACCCGAGACACCGGGTTCGATCAACGAGGGCGGTGAGCTTGGTTATTCAATAGCACATGCTTTCGGTGCTGCTTTCGATAACCCGGATCTTATCGCAACAGTTATCGTTGGTGACGGTGAGGCCGAGACAGGCCCTCTTGCAACAGCATGGCATTCAAACAAATTCCTTAATCCTAAGACAGACGGTGCAGTTCTTCCCATTCTCCACATGAATGAGTACAAGATCAGCAACCCTACTGTTCTTTCACATATCTCTCACGATGAGCTTGAGAGCTTCTTCCACGGTTGCGGATGGAAGCCTTACTTCGTAGAGGGAAGCGATCCCATGACAATGCACAAGCTTATGGCAGCAGCTGTAGATAAGTGCATCAAGGAGATCAAGACTATCCAGAAGAATGCACGTGAGAACGGCGAGACAAAGAGACCTTTCTGGCCTATGATCGTTCTTCGTTCACCCAAGGGTTGGACAGGCCCGAAGGTTGTAGACGGACTTCCTGTAGAGGGATCATTCCGTGCTCACCAGGTGCCTATCACAATGGAGAAGCCCGAGCATCT
The DNA here is from genome assembly GCA_000421045.1 of Lachnospiraceae bacterium NK4A179. GTDB lineage: Bacteria > Bacillota > Clostridia > Lachnospirales > Lachnospiraceae > NK4A136. The sequence goes on along the minus strand of ATWC01000023.1, from coordinate 45,973 downwards.
TGATCTGCTCAAGGAATGGCTCCTCAGCTATCATCCCGAGGAGCTCTTCGATGAGGAAGGTCGTCTTGTTGAGAGACTCCGTTACATCGCTCCTAAGGGAGACAGACGTATCAGCGCAAATCCTCATGCAAACGGCGGCAAGCTCCTTCGTGACCTTCGCCTTCCTGATTTCAAGGATTATGCTCTTGATATCAAGAAGCCCGGTGAGACAGAAGCTCAGGATATGATCGAGCTCGGCGGATTCGTTCGCGATATCTTCAAGCTCAACAAGGAAGCAAAGAACTTCCGTATCTTTGGACCGGATGAGACAATGTCTAACCGTCTCTACAAGGTATTCGAAGAGACAAAGCGTGACTGGAACGGCGATTACCATGAGAAGGATGAGGATCTTGCAGTAGATGGCCGTATCATGGACTCATACTTAAGTGAGCATATGTGCGAAGGCTGGCTTGAAGGATACCTTCTTACAGGCCGTCACGGATTCTTCGCTTCATACGAAGCATTCATCCGTGTTGTAGATTCAATGTGCGCACAGCATGCTAAGTGGCTCAAGGTTTGCAGCGAGCTTCCCTGGAGACAGAAGATAGCATCACTCAACCTGATCCTTACTTCAAACGTATGGCAGCAGGACCACAACGGATTCACACATCAGGATCCCGGTTTCATGGATCACATTGCCAACAAGAAGGCAGACGTTGTACGTATCTACCTTCCGCCTGATGCAAACTGCCTGCTTTCAACATTTGATCACTGCATCCGCAGTAAGAACTATGTGAACGTTATCGTTGCATCAAAGCATCCCAGCCATCAGTGGCTTACCATGGAGCAGGCTGTTAAGCACTGCACACAGGGTATCGGTATCTGGGATTGGGCATCAAACGACCAGGGCGAAGAGCCTGATATCGTACTTGCATGCTGCGGTGATACACCTACCAAGGAAGCTCTTGCAGCTGTTACCATCATCAGAGATAACCTTCCTGAGGTTAAGATCCGTTTCATCAACGTTATCGACCTTATGAAGCTCGAGCCTCACAGCAAGCATCCTCACGGTCTTACAGACGTTGACTACGATGCTCTGTTTACAAAGGATAAGCCCATCATCTTCGCTTTCCACGGCTATCCTACACTTGTTCACGAGCTTACATACAACCGTCGTAACCGCAACTTAAGCGTTCACGGTTACCAGGAAGAGGGTACCATCACCACACCGTTCGACATGAGAGTTCAGAACGAGATCGACCGTTACCACCTTGTAATGGATATGATCAACCACCTTCCTCAGCTCGGCAACAGAGGCGCATATCTCCTTCAGAAGATGAGAGATACACTTGTAGCTCATGACCAGTACATCGCTGAGTACGGTCTTGATCTTCCTGAGGTACGTGAGTGGAAGTGGCACACACCCGAGGACAATAAGTAACTGTTGCATAATTAATTTACATTTTGCCGCGTCTTTCTGTCCATCTGCGTTATCGGAAAATCTTGACGTAGCCCGCTACGCCTGCGATTTTCCTCTTAGCAGCTGAACAGAAATACTTTGGCAAATCTGTAAATTAATTTATGAACAGTTACTTAGTGATCTGCTCCTTAAAGATATTATAGTAAGCGCAATTGTTTATTGCGCTTGCTATATAAATAAATGCAAACATTTTACTGTAACAAACCCAAGAAAGTAACTAACCCCGCATAACTTATAAGATAGCCTGCAGGTGCCCGCCTGCAGGCTTTTTAATACCTTGACTATGGTATATATCTTGGTATATACTAGAGGCGAAAGGAAGGTGATCGATATGATGACAGCAAAGGTTTTTGAAAATGGAAGAAGTCAGGCAATCAGACTTCCTAAGGAATGCCGTTTTTCATCAGATGAGGTCATGGTAAATAAAATAGGAGATATCGTACTTCTGCTCCCAAAGCAGAATAAGTGGGATTCCTTTATGAGGGCAATAGATATGTTTTCCGATGATTTTATGGCAGACGGAAGAGCAAATGATATGGTACAGGAACGTGAAGAGTTATGAGGTATATGCTTGATACCAACATCTGCATCTACGTTATTAAGCATAAGCCGGAAAAAGTGTTTCAGAAATTACAGGAAGTTGACCCGTCTGACGTGTGTATATCATCTGTCACATACGCAGAGCTTGTTCATGGGGTAGAGAAAAGCGCAGCCGTTGATAAGAACAGAGTGGCACTCTCCATTTTTTTAGCAAATATCGAAATATTGGATTTTGATGTAAATGCAGCAGAAGGCTACGGAAAGATCAGAGCTGATCTTGAAAAGAATGGAACTCCTATCGGCCCGCTTGATATGATGATAGCAGGTCACGCCAGGTCTTTGGATTATACAGTAGTCACTAACAATGTGAAAGAATTCAAAAGAGTTAGTGGCCTTAAAATTGAAAACTGGGCTGAATAGAAAATTTTGTTACTTATATATTTAAGGAGGATAGCTGATGAATAATTTTGAGATCTATACACCTACAAAGGTTTATTTTGGACACGGCTCGGAAGAGCGCACCGGTGAAGCAGTAAAAGCTGCAGGTGCTGCAAAAGTGCTCTTGGTATACGGCGGCGGCAGTGTTAAAAAGAGCGGATTGCTTGAGAGAGTGGAGAAGTCTCTTGCGGATAATGATATAGCTTTCGAGGAATTTGGCGGAGCCAAGCCCAATCCCACGCTTGCACATGCAGAGGAGGGCGTGAAGAAGGCGTTAGAGAATAAGGCAGACCTTATACTTGCTGTGGGCGGCGGAAGCACCATAGATACAGCCAAGGCCATCGCCCACGGTGCTGCAAACAGTGAGCATGCCCTCTGGGACATATGGACCAAGAAGGTGCCTTTAACAAAGAGCATTCCCGTGGGAGCAGTGCTCACCATCGCGGCAGCAGGCTCTGAAATGAGCGACTCAGCCGTGCTCACAAATGAAGCACTGGGCGTAAAGAGCGGCATCAATACGGACTTTAACAGATGCAGATTTGCCATCATGAACCCCGAGCTGCTCTATACACTTCCCGACAATCAGACAGCTGCAGGCATCACGGACATAATGATGCATACGATGGAAAGGTATTTTATACAGGGCATAAACTGCGACATGACCGATGAGATAGCAGAAGGCCTGCTTAGGACAGTGATAAAGAACGGCCGCATAGTGATGAAGAAGAAAGACGATTATGATGCACAGGCTGAGATAATGTGGTGCTCATCGCTCTCACATAACAATCTGACCGAATGCGGAAGAGGCAAGGATTTCTCGGTGCACAAGCTAGGTCATGCCCTGAGCGCCATATTTGATTACACACACGGCGCATCACTTTCTGCTGTGTGGGGCTCATGGGCAAGGTATCAGTATACGGAAGCCACAGAGCGCTTTGCACAGTATGCAAGAAAGGTGTGGGGCATAAGTGAAGCAGATGATAAGGCTGCAGCCGTTAAAGGCATAGAAGCAACGGAAGAGTTCTTTACCGGCATAGGCATGCCCATCTCGCTTAAGGAGATAGGCCCTGATGTGGACTGGAATGATGAAGTGATAGAAAAACTTTCAATGAAAGCTACAATGAATGATACAGTGAAGCTCTCACGCATAAAGCCCCTTGGCGCAGCTGAAGTGGCAGAGATATACAGGATGGCGCTGGATAGATGAAATATACTTTTATTCGAAGCGTGATCCCTTTGGCAATGACGATATGTCTCACGGCTTGCGGAAGGAGCAGTGACGTGGCAGAGCCGCTGCCGGATGCGGTGGCGACAGCGGTGGAAGATGCTGCGGATAGCGAAGTCATTGTGGCTACCGAATCTGTTGTGGCTACTGAAAGTGCTGTGGCTACCGAAGTTACTGTGGTTACCGAAAGCGCTGTGGCTACCGAAAGTGTATCCGAAACAGATGCTGCACCCGCAACACAGCCTCATAACTACTCATACACCAAAGAAACTTCCACCATCGTAAAGAAGCTTATGAAGTGTGACCTAAAAGCTTCCGACACCTCAGATCTGCAGAGCCTTTTAGATGATATGAAAGCCTCCGATCCTGACATGGGTGACCTGTGGGATGGCATCATGAACTACTGGATCTATACGGAGAACAGTCTGGAAATTAATTACGATAATCTTCCGGATGATCTGCCTGATGATGACAGCCTGTGCATAGTGATGGCAGGCTATGAACTGGGAAGAGACGGACAGATGAGACCGGAACTGGTCGACCGTATGGTAACAGGGCTTGCATGTGCCAGGAAATACCCCAATGCCTATATCCTTGTGACCGGCGGCCCTACAGCCCATGATAAGAAAAATACAACAGAGGCAGGAGCCATGGCAGCCTGGCTTGTGGACCACGGCGTGGAGGAGAATCGCCTGCTTGTGGAAGAGAAAGCGCTTAGCACGGCGCACAATGCGACATACGGCAATGCGCTGATAAGAGAAAAAGCACCGCAGGTCAGGAGCCTTGCGGTGGTAACGAGTGATTATCATGTAGGTCTTGTGAGTTTGTTATTCTACGCTGAAACGCAGCGATATGCATTTGAAACGGGAACGGCTCCCTTTGATATCATCTCCAATGCTGCAAGCAGGGTAGATGATCCCGGCGAAAAGATAAGTCACGGTCTGGCCGCAACACTTCTTTGGAATGTTATGGAACCGTGATCACAGAGGTATTACCTGACACTTCCCAGGTGGTACCTCTTTTTCATTTCTTTTTTGTTCTCATACATTTCCTGATCAGCTTCCTTTGCCACATCATCGTAGCTTGAGTGCTTCCGGGAGTCATAGCTGCTCATGCCGCTTGCTATGGAAATGCGGTTTTCGGGCTGCGACTCAGTCTCCCAGATGGCAGCTGTTTTGTCACGGAAGCTTTTTATCAGATCATGACGTTTCTCATAATCCTCATCCTCAAGTATCGCGATAAATTCATCGCCGCCTATCCTGTAAACCGGGCTTCGCTTGAAGAAAGAGCAGAGCAGCCTGCTGGATCGTATCAGATAATCGTCGCCGGCATCGTGCCCCAGTTCATCATTAATGGCCTTTAAGTTGTTTACGTCAAACATTACGATGGCAAAATGGAAATCGGGATCGCCGTGCATGCGTGTAACTATCTCCTCGACCCTGCTTTCATACGCAAAGCGGTTCTTTACGTGCGTGAGGGGATCGATGCGTGAGAATTCTATTACTCTTTCGTTAAGATATTTAAGCTGCAGATGCTGTCTGAACTTCTCTATGGCTATGTCGATACGCTGCTGGTAATTGTGTATCACCCTGTTCTTCATCGATTCGTAGCAGTCACAGAATATCATGTAGCCTGTTGAATACTGATTGTCATGAAGCGGAGTGAAAACATACAGATGATTCTCGGAATTGTCAGTTTCCGGAAGCAGATCCTTAGTACGGAAGGTTCCTTCAGCGCTTATCTGCCCGTCATGGATCGAAAAGACATTGTCCATGCATTCGTTGTAGCCGACAGTGGTAAGATCGGCCTGATTGTCAGAGGCAGAGAGAAAGGCTTTTGCATCCATGAACAGATGGAAGGTATCGCTTTCGAAACGATAGTCGTTCTTAAGGAAGGCGGCAAGATTCTCTTTCATCTCGGCATAGGAATTGCTGGCAAGTATGGTCCGCTCAAGCCTTAAGGTATAGAGCCCTAAGTTCACTTCACGGTTGTGCTTGATATATGAGTCGGTGCAGAAATCGCGCCTGAGTGCGATATTGTGCTCATCTTCGGAGCAGCCGCAGCTTTCGCCCTTAAAGAAGCGGCACTGTAGACTCACTTCGGTTTCACGATCCTTACCTTCACTCAGGTCATAGATCATCTGCGCGGCATATTCGCCATGCTCCATAAACTGCTGATCGACAGTTGCGATCGAAGGATAGAAGGTCTCGGATTCCGGGATGTGGTCAAAGCCTGTGACTATCACATCTTCGGGAACTTTGAACCCGCGCTCCTTCAGCGTGATGCATACGGTTATGGCAATGTCATCATTGGCGCATATGAAAGCATCGGGAACTTTGTTCTTATCTATCAGATCATTTACAAAAAGGCTGGCGGTATGGCCGTTCCAGTCAGTGTAGAAGATATTTTCATCAGGGAAGGGGATGCTATGTTTTGCCAGCACTTCCTTTACTGAACTGAGCCTCATCATCGCATCATAGCTGTCACGGGTGCCCGAGAGGAAGCATACGCTCTTTACGGAATGTTCACCTATGATATGCTCGGTGAGGTCGCACATAGCCAGATGGTTGTCGGAAACTATGTTGTGGGCACCCTCAAGCACCTTGCCGTGCGAGACCACGGGAATGCCTGCTTCCCTGCAGCGTGCAACCAGCCCTGCAGCTACGCCGGGCTGATCGAGCGCATTGGCAAAAAGAACCGCACCGTCATATTTGCTCATGTCAGGGAGTTTGAATATATTCAGCTCGCCGGAGGCATATTCAGGAGTGTCTGAGTAAGTGGGAAATGCAATGAAGAGATGTGTATCCACCTGATAAGGTTCAAAACCCTTGCGTAGGCCGTACATGAACTGAGTCAGTATATTGGCTGCATATCCGGTTGTGAAAACGGCAAATTTCTTTCGCATGGGCAATTCTATCCTTATGTTTCAAAATGCTGTATCACACAGGTTAAAGATATTATAACGCAATAAATTATGAAATGTAGTAGAAAAAGTATTGACAATATAAATTGTACACAATATAATAGCGTCAAATAGAAAATAACAACCCACACATACATAAGCTGACAAGGAGGAAGCACATGAGCAACGTTTATGATTTTACGGTTAAGGACAGAAAAGGAAATGATGTGAAACTCTCTGAATACAAGGGAAAAGTGCTGCTGATAGTCAATACGGCTACAGGCTGCGGCTTCACCCCGCATTATGAGCCTCTTCAGGCGATGTATAAGGATCTTAAGGATAAGGGACTTGAGATACTGGATTTCCCCTGCAACCAGTTCGCCAATCAGGCACCGGAAAGCGATGATGAGATACATGAGTTCTGCACACGTAAGTTTGGTGCTGATTTCCCTCAGTTCAAGAAGATAGATGTGAACGGTGAGACAGCCGATCCTTTATTCGCTTATCTGGCAGGCGAGAAGCCTTTTGAAGGCTTCGGAAAAGGCTTAAAGATGGCTGCACTTAATAAGTTCGCGGAAATGAATAACAAAGTCTTCGGCGACAAGGCATATATCAAGTGGAACTTTACCAAGTTCCTTGTGGACAGGGAAGGAAATGTGCTCGCAAGATTCGAGCCCACGGTTGAGATGGATGAAGTGAGGAAGGCCGTGGAAGAGGCGCTGTAGTAGTATTATTTGATATAAAGAATCTTTTTAGGGCTTCGCTTTAGATGATCAGATCATCAGAGCGAAGCCTTTTTTTGGTTAAAAGTTTAATTCACAGAAATATTAAGTGAAAGACCTAATTGGTTACAAATCTTTATGATGGTACTCAACCTTGGAGTTGTCTTGCTGGACTCAATTCTGGCAACAGAAGATTGAGGAATATCACAAAGAGAAGCTAGATCTCGCTGTGAAAGACCAAGAGCATTACGTTGCCTGATTATTGCAGAAATGATCTCCGCCTCAGCTTCGGCTTCATCGATGAGAACCTTTCCTACAGGATCAGATTTTTTTACCTGTGTTTTGTATTCATTCCAATTCATGATTCCTGCTCCTTTCGTAAAATGTAGTCATTCATCTCGGAAATGGCTTTATCGATTTCTCTTCTAGGCGTTTTCTGAGTATGTTTACGGAAGTGATGTAAAAGTATATACGTTCCGTTATCGTAATAGAAGAAAAGAACTCTATTAAAACCGGGACGCAGTTCCCAGATGTCATCACCAAGGTATTTGGCTACATCAGTGGGAAGATTGGTTCCATTATCTTCCAGTAATTGGATGTAACGGGCAACCTGTTTATATTGGATTCTGGCATCTTTGGAAGAGTGAGCTTTTGTTCGCAAATCTTCTAAAAATTCAAACACATCAGATTGGCCGCTTGAGGTCTGATAAAAATCAATGCTATACATAGGGCCCCCTAAAGTGTGCTGGTATGATTATGATAGCATAAATGCTATCAAGAGTCAAAAATAGATACTGCATCAAATCGTACTTTTACTCCTTTCAAAAATAGTTCTTTCCAGTAGTCAGCTGGCATAGATAGTGGAATAATTTGGCGAAGTGCCAAATGAAAAATTAAGTCAAAGAATTTGACTTGTAGAGATGAATATAGCAGATTGAAAAAGATATGTAAAGAATAAATGTGATAAATAATTCCCGAGGGGCTTCGCTTTAGATGATCAGATCATCAGAGCGAAGCCTTATATAATGATGGGATATTGACAAAATACTATCATAAGATTATGCTGATGATAGGAAATATTAAAAAAACAATCACACACTCTGATCCACTTACATACTATTTTAGATAATCAGGAGGAAAATAGAAGGTGATCATTATGACGGAGAAGGGAAGAAGAGATTTCTGTATAGAGTGCAGGAAAGAGACAGCGTATCTTTTGCAGAAAAGGGACATCGTAAAGAATATAAGGGATAAGGATTACACCTTTGCAATTACCGTGGCTGTCTGTGCGGAGTGCGGTGAGGAAATGAGCATTCCGGGTCTTATTGATAAGAATGTTCAGGAAATCGATGAGCAGTACAGGTCTGCGGAAGGGCTTGTATCGATTGATGACATAGAAAGGTTGATGAAAATCTATAAGATCGGAAAGGCTCCGCTGTCCCTGGCGCTTGGGTTCGGAGAGGTGACGATACCGAGATACTTGGAAGGACAGGTACCTTCCAAAGAGTATTCGGATATCATTAAGACAGCGATTTCATCCCCGGCTTACATGAAGCAGAAGCTCATGGAGAACCGTGAGAAGCTGACAGATGCAGCATACAGGAAAGCATTTTCAGCAGCAGAAAGCATAGAGAGCCTATTTTCCGTATCAGATAAGATGCTTCGGGTAATCGCATATATCTTTGAAAAGCTGGAAGAGGTGACACCTCTCATGCTTCAGAAGCTGCTTTATTTTATCCAGGGCGTGTATTCAGCATTGTACGGAAAGCCGATCTTTGAAGAGGATTGCAGGGCGTGGTTACATGGACCGGTCTATCCGGAGGTATATGAGCTGTTCCGGGATTTCAAATATAATCCGATCGATGACGCGCGGTTTGCACTTCTGGAAGGGGCAGAGGATGCTCTGACGGATGACGAAAAGCGAGTGATCAATCTTGTAGTAAACACGTTTGGGATTTATGGTGGAAAGGTATTGGAGAAGATCACACATAATGAGGATCCGTGGATGGAAGCACGAAAAGGTTATGGCGACAGCATTCCTTCCAGTGAGTTTCTGCCGAAAGAGAGGATAATGAAGTATTATATCCTGATAAACCAGAAATATGGCATAGATACGGAGGCTGGCCTACGGACATATATCCATGATATGCTTGGTAAAGTGTCATGATCCTTTGAAAAATGACAATAATGTACCATTTTATCCTTTGAAAAATGACAATGCTTTGTATAATGGATGTACACGGAGGTGACAAATGCTTAAAAGAACTATCTGGGACAGCTTAATTGATTGGAAAAGACGAGATACTGTGGAAGAGGCGCTGTAGGATTATTTGAGATAATAATATTTTTGAGGGCTTCGCTTTAGATGATCAGATCATCAGAGCGAAGCCCTATTTTGGTGAAAAATAGCTTTGTAAAGATAATTATATCAAAATATATAAAACTATATATATTTTGTAAAAATATATAAAAATATATATATTCTTGCAAAAATATATAAAAATATATATAATGCAACCAAGGATGGTGACATTATGGATAATTTTCAGGATTATTTGGACAATGCGCTGAAAAAGGTGGATTTTTCCTCACAGGAGAATATAAAAAATATTCCGGACTATGATGTTTTCGCGGAGATCAGAGAACAGGTCGTTAAAGCTCGAGAAGAAGCTCATTTAACGCAGAAAGATCTGGCGAGACTTTCGGGGCTTACCCAGTCTAATATCAGCAATATAGAGAATGGAAGCAATAAACCGACTATCGCAACGATAAAGAAGATCGCCGATGCTTTGGGCAAAAGACTGATTGTGGAGCTGGCAGACTAAGGAGATAAAAGGTATGGCAGGTTTAGATAAACTATATATTGACAGTTTCAGAGGGATCAATGATCTGTATCTGGAAAATTTACGCCCTATCAATCTGATAGTTGGCAATAACAACTGCGGAAAGACGTCAGTGCTGGAAGCTGTCCAATTTCTGCGCTTCTACAACTCAGGGCTTATCAATGTGCTTCAGATTGCACGGCAAAGAGATTATCAGTTTGCCATGGAGTATTCCAATTCCATATATGAGAATGTGATGTGTATGTTCCCGCAAGGATCACAGATCAAGAAGATAGAGCTGAGTGGAATATATAATGGTGAAGAGTTTTCATATAGATTTCACGGCGAGAATAAGAAAATGTTTTACGAGCCTGATACGGAACGAAGGGGCAGACAAAACAGAACGAAAAATGCTCTTCAAGGGGAGAAGGAAGTTGACGGTTTTGAAGGCGGCATACAGGTAAGTCTCGGAAAAGAGATCAAACAGACTCCTGTTAAGTTTCACAGGTACGTTAAGATGTCCGATTATTCATATACTGAGTCAAAAAGCCTGCCGATCAGGTATGTTGGTTCTTTTGCGCATTTAAGAGGCGACATAATAAATGAGATTGTTCGTAATGAGGAATATAAAGATATCTGCGTAATGATGTTGAAACTCTTTGATGCAGATATAAGTGACATATTGACATTGCCTGCTGATATCGGTTCTCACGTGGTGAGTTATATTAAACATGACAGATTGGGAAATATGCCTCTTTCTACCTATGGTGATGGCGTAAAAAGAGCTCTTGTTCTTGCTAACGAGATTGCCAGGGCACGCGGTGGGATCCTGCTCATAGATGAAATAGAGACATCGATCCATAAGCAATACTTTGATGATATTTTCCGGTTCGTGACTAAAGCGTGCCTGCAATATAACGTTCAGCTTTTTATCACTACGCATAGTCTTGAAGCCTTAGACGGTATATTAAATACGCAGGATTATGACAAATCTACAAAGGCCGACAATATAAATGTGATCACACTTCGCAAAGAAGGTGATAAGACCTTATCGAGATCCATGAGCGGTGCTGAAGTATATAAGGATCGCGAAGCCTTTGGCTTTGAGGTGCGCTTATGAGGAGTATTATTCTATGCGAAGGAAGCACGGATGCCATCCTGCTCAGTTATTATCTGAATAAGGTATCCGGCTGGGAATTTTGTAGGAAAGCGCCGGAACATCTTGATATAAAGCAAAGTGAGTTTGATCAGACAATAAACTGGTACAAAAGAGACGATGACAGATTACTCATATGTGGCGTGGGTGGGAAAGACAAGATGTCTTCATTTTTCAAAGAGAAGATTCTTTCGCCAATGGTCAAAGCAGATGCGTTCTCAAAGATAGTTTTGATGCTTGACCGTGACGATAAGAGTATAGAATCTATCGAAGCGCACGCTTCACACTTGTTCAAGCCGATCGTGACGGAATTTAAGAATAATTCTTGGATTGATAATACCTATGTTGATGCATTTGGTATTCGAAAGAGCGTCTCATCCCTGCTTATAGCTATTCCAACGGAACATCAGGGTGCGTTGGAGACACTAATGCTTGAAGCAATAGCGGAAGATCCCTATGATGCCGCAATCGTAAAGGAGGCCGGTGTTTTTGTGGATAAAATGCTGAAGAATGCATCTCGCTATATTCCGAATAGAAGAATGAGATTAAAGGCACACTTGGGTGTTACGTGGGCTGTCCAATACCCCGAGAAGGTTTTTAAGCTTATAGATGAACAGATACGAAGTGTATCCTGGGAGAAGTCGGAAGTGCTTCGCGAATGTTTCCGGCAATTGGAAAGCTTGTGAGACGTCACGATCCTTTGAAAAATGACAATGCTTTGTATAATGGATGTACACTGTGGAAGAGGCGCGGTGATAAGCGCCTCTTTTTTTCATGCAATAAAGAGGGGACACATGGCATTATTTGAATTGTTACCTATATATATGGTATCATAAGGGGATTTTGGAAAAGACTGTCCGGAAACCTGTATACGCCACAGTGCGATGCCGGTGAGGGCAGGGATCATGCCGGTACATTGACCGGGGCGTAAGGAACAGTTCCTTAAGGGCCCGGATGGCGGAGCATGGCAAAATTTGTAACAGATACCGATAGAGGAAAAATATAGGATCAGCATTAAAGAAGGTATAGATATGGATTTTAGAAATGACAGAAGATTCAAAGATATAAAGGATGACTGGATCCCCAAGAGGGTCCCGCTTCCCATACCCCATATGCATGGAGATGAGTTTCAATATGTTAAGGAAGCTTATGATACAGGCTGGGTAACCACTGCCGGCCCTAATATAGGTGCATTGGAGCAGAAGGCAGCAGAGTTTATAGGCATTGACCATACCGTTGCCCTGAGCTCCGGTACGGCGGCTCTGCATCTGGCTATCCGCAGCGCAGCACAGCAGGTGTACCACTCAAACAGTGGCATCACCACACCTGATGGCATAGGGTGCGGCGGCAGCCTGCATGGACGTAAGGTGTTCTGCAGTGATATGACCTTTGCAGCCACTGTTAATCCAATCCTCTATGAGGGCGGTGAGCCGGTCTATATCGATACGGAATATGACACCTGGAACATGGACCCCAAGGCTTTGGAGAAAGCTTTTGAACTGTATCCGGATGTGAAGATAGTAGTGCTTGTGCATCTGTATGGCACACCGTCAAAGGTGGCAGAGATACGAAAGATATGTGATGCACACGGAGCGCTGCTTGTGGAGGATGCTGCGGAATCCCTCGGAGCAACTTATCAGGGAAAGCAGACAGGAACCTTTGGTGATGTGGCAGCCATCTCATTTAACGGAAACAAGATAATCACCGGAAGCACCGGTGGCATGCTGCTCACTTCCAAAGCTCATGAGGCAGATCAGGTGCGCAAGTGGAGCACCCAGGCCAGAGAAGCAGCCGGGTGGTACCAGCATGAGGAAGTGGGCTACAACTACCGTATGAGCAATATCATTGCCGGTCTGGTGCGCGGGCAGTGGGAGCATATAGATGAGCATATCGCAAGAAAGAAGGAAATATACGAAAGATACAGGGAGGGCTTTGCCGGTGTGCCGGTAAAGATGAACCCTTATGATTCCGCCAACAGCGAACCGAACTTCTGGATGAGCTGCATCGCCGTGGATCCTGAAGCCATGGCTGCCCAGAGCAGGGATGACCATCAGTCCTGCTACCGCAGCGAGGAAGGAAAGAGCTGCCCTGAGGAGATACTGGAGGTGCTTAAAACCTTCCACATGGAAGGGCGTCCCGTATGGAAGCCGATGCATCTGCAGCCGATCTACCGCAGCAATGCCTTCATTACCGAGACGGGATCCGGACGAGGCAGCAGCAATGCTTATAATGCGGATATGAAGTGCGCAGATGTGGGCGCGGATATATTCAACAGAGGCCTGTGCCTGCCGAGTGATATCGGGATGACCGAGGAAGAGCAGGGGAAGGTGATTGAGGTTGTGAAGAGGTGCTTTGGGTAAACAAAGCTATTCAAGACAAATGAGGAGGTTACGGGTTTATGGAAGAGATGAACACAAAGGCAATGTACAAGCTTTCTTACGGTCTGTTTGTGTGCACGGCTGTAAGGGATGGCAAGATGAATGGCTGTATCATAAACACTGCCATTCAGGTGGCATCTGAACCGAACACTTTAACAGTGGCGGTTAACAAGGCCAATTATACTCATGATATGATTAAAGATACCGGTGCCTGCAATATCTCCGTTATAAGCACTGAGGCTTCTTTTGATCTGTTCAAGCATTTCGGCTTTCAGTCCGGCAGGGATGTGGATAAATTTGCAGGCTTCCCTGAGGCATCATATAAAATTGCAGAGAACGGCATCCCCGTTATCACAGCCGGTACCAATGCGTGGTTCTCGCTCAAAGTGAAGCAGACAGTTGATCTGGGCTCCCACACACTGTTTATCTGCGAACCTGTGGCAATGAGCGTTCTTAGCGATGCGGGTTCCTGCACATATGAGTTTTATCAGAGTAATATAAAGCCCAAGCCTGAGAAGGTTGGCACCACTACTGACGGCCAGACAGTTTGGCGCTGCAGGATATGCGGCTACGAGTATGTGGGTGAGGAGTTGCCTGATGATTTCATCTGTCCTATATGCAAGCACCCGGCGAGTGATTTTGAGAAGGTTGTGAAAGGGTAGGAATACAGTATTTTAGCTGGCTGTGGCAGCAACAATGTTTTTGATGCTGTGAAAACGCAATTAGTTTTGTCGCTTGCTATAACAGAGACACCTATGCCTGCCGAGAGATATAGGGATGACGGAGGAAGAGCAGGGGAAGGTGATTGTGGTGGTGAAGAGGTGTTTTGAGTGAGAGAGGTATATGGGAAAGATTTATGGTGTGTAGCATAAGTATGAGTGTTTTTTTTGCGAGGTAAAAATTTTGAAGATTTCTGAAATTGAAATTAATGGATTCAAATCATATGGAAAAACCAATACATCTGTTAAATTTGGAAATATAAATATAGTTATAGGACCAAACGGTGCAGGTAAGAGTAATTTTATCTCCTTTTTGGAAATGATCGCATATATTGCGACAGATGCATTTGGTGAGTATGTAGCAGGTAATGGATACGCAGGGGCTTTAATGCATGCCCGCCATGAGAAGATTGACTACATTGAGGGAAAACTTATTTTTTCAGATGATGATAAATATGATACATATGAATTGAAGTTGAAGCAGGGCGTAAATGGAGATCTGTTCATTTCAAATGAGAAGATCAGTTATTCTTCGCCTATGTATGAACAGCCATATGTGAGTGAATACAGGACTGCAGGCAAGCGAAGTGGTTTGTTAGATGACGCAGAGAGAAATAGCACTGCAAGAATTCTTCTTAACATATTAAGAGGATGTAGAGTATTCCATTTTAATAATACAACTATGAACTCTAGGATGAGAATGCCGGGATATGTACAGGATAATAGATATCTCAGAGCGGATGCTGGAAATTTGGCTGCATATTTATATAAGTTAAAGAATAATCCGGAGTTAAATCAATATTATCAGCGAATAAATGATATGGTACGAGAAGTGTTTCCTCGATTTGATGGATTTAGTTTGCATCCGCAAGTAGCTGAAAATGGTGATGAAAGCATCTCTTTAAATTGGAGAGAGAGAGGGTGTGGGGAAGTGTTTGGACCACATATGATGTCAGATGGGACTTTGCGTTTTGTTGCATTGTGTACGTTGTTGTTGAGACCGGTGGAATTGGGGCAGGATATTATAATTATGGATGAGCCGGAAATAGGACTGCACCCTTATGCGGTAAGAGTTTTGTCAGAGATGATGTGTATGGTTTCAAAGAATGTACAGATAATCGCAACAACACAGTCAAAAGAATTACTAGATTCTTTTACAGCGGGGGATGTTATAATAGCTGAATTTGATAATGATAGGGAATCCAGTATATTAAGAAGATTAAGTGAAAAAGAATTGAATGATTGGCTTGATGAGTACTCGCTGTCTGAACTATGGGATAAAAATATCATAGGAGGAACCCCTTGACATGAATGGACTTGTTTATGTTGTATGTGAAGGTCAGTCTGAAGCAAGCTTTGTCAAACATGTTTTATCTCCTTATGTAAGTGAAAATACGGGATACAAATTGTTCCTGCATCCATATACTGTCATAACGTCAAGGAATCGTGGAGCAGGAAGGGTATATAGAGGTGGGTTGTCAGACTATGAGAAACCCAAAAGGGATATTATGCGCTGTCTAAAGAATGGGTATCCAGTTACAACTATGTTTGACTTTTTCCGTTTACCCAATGACTTTCCGAGGTATGGCGAGGCTATGAAAAGCGTTGAGAGTATCGAGAAAGTAATGGTGCTGGAAAGAGGCTTGAAAGAGGATATAAACAGCCGATGCTTTTTACCTTATATTCAATTGCACGAGTTTGAAACACTGTTTTTTAGCGATTTGGATTCACTGAAAAACCAGTATATTGATGCTGTTGATGAAATAGAGAATTTGAAATCAGAAGTGGCTGGAAAAAAACCGGAAGAAATAAATAATGGAGAAAAAACGTCACCTTCTAAGCGCTTGATGAATCATTTTAATTATAAAAAGGGAAGTGAAGTTATGATGACGCTGCAATATATAGGTATAGATCGTATGAGAGAAAAGTGCCCACATTTTTCAGAGTGGGTGGAACAATTGATACAATTAAATGGTTGACGATAGCGAAGAGTGAGCATTGCATTTTGGGGACGTTATATAATGCGTATGAGCAATATCATCGCTGTGGATAGCGATGCCTTGTCGCCCCAGAGCAGGGATGACCATCAGTCCTGCAACCGTAGCAATGCCTTTATTACTGAGACGGGATTCGACCGTGGCAGCAGTGCTTATAATGCAGATATGAAATGTGCCGATGCAGGCGCGGATATCTTTAACCGAGGCCTGTGCCTGCCAAGCGATATCGGGATGACCGAGGAAGAGCAGGGGAAGGTGATTGAGATAACAAAGCGCTGTTTTAGTATATAATTGATAACGGTACAATTGCTAAATAAACGATAATTTATAGCAAAAGATAATTATTTTGCAAAAAAAGATTGATACAGCATACAAAATATTGATTTTAGATATTTTGGCTTGATTTTGATATAATTACAGTAACGTTTTGTGGAGCGTATCAAGGAGCTTATTATGAGTGTTTTTATTGAAAATCTGAACAATTATTTAGAATTTTACGGAATCCGGCAGAATTTTCTTAGCGTTAGAAGCGGAATGTCTGAGGATAAGATTTCCAAGATTCTAAATGAGAAAAAAAAGATTACCTACTCAGAGATGGAATCCTTGGCAAATGCTTTAGGAAAGAAGATAGAATTCTTTTTAACCGAATTTCCAGACTTAAGTATTGAAAATCGTGGAGGACGGTTAGCTTTTTATGTTGGTGAGCCGGGAAAGAATCAGGCTGAGGTGGCATATAAGCTTGTGGAATTTGTTGAAAATTTGGATGAAGTACTCAATGGTTCCTCTTGGTATCTTAATGCGGGGATAACTACAGATGAATTCTGATCGGTTCAAAAAAATCGTAGAATACAATAAAAGCCATAAAAAAGAAATCACGGAGGAAATTCGTGTTTTTTATTCTGAGTTGGGCCTTTCTAGTGGTGAGAATATTCTGAGGCTTGATCAGATTGCACGGGAGGAATTTGGAAAAAGAAAGTTTGTGATGATAGAACTTCCTTTGAAGGATAAAGAGATCGGCGCAATGGCTTACAAAGGGGATTTTTGGGGCTATGTTTTCATTAATTCTACCTTGCCGAAAGTTACAGTGAATTTTGCACTATGCCATGAATTTTATCATGTTTTTTTTCATCCGGATTCATTTCGGAATACGGTGGAGCTATTCATAGAAGAACAGTACTATGATGATGAGAATGAAAGAAAGGCCAATTTGTTTGCCGGAACATTGTTGATGCCGGAAACTTCGTTTTGTAAGATGTTTGAGCTGTTTCGTCAAAATTCCGGGAGTGATGTTGAAACAATATGTAAGCTTATGAATTATTATGAAGCTCCCTATATGGCTACAGTTATAAGAAGTTATGAACTTGAACTTTTTGACACTGATTCCCAGAGAGTAAAAAGACTGATCAATACGGATAAAAATGAAATACGGTCAATATTTGAAGAAAAGTGGCTTGATGACAAAATCCTAAAAGAAACCGGGAACGATCAGTTTGACAGACTTATGGTAATGGTAGACTGTTTTGGAGAGAAAGAGGTTAGTAGCGGCAGAATTAAGGAGAATTCCCTAAAGAAAATAAAAGCGAATCTTAGACGGATTTACAAAGAACTGGTTTAGAGCAGGAGGATTAGTGGTTTTGAATAAATATGTTTTTCCTCCGGAAAATTATGCTGAACTGAGTAACTACGTTATCAGTGATAAGAAATCAGTAATTGAGATTATTCTAAAGGCAGATTCATTTGTTTTTTATGATACATGTTCATTAAGACATCATGTTAAATTGTCATCACCGGAGAGTATATTTAGTTTTATTACTGATAGAGATGCTATTGTGGTATTGATAAACATGGTTATCACTGAACTTGAATCGGCTGATGGATCTCTTGCTCCTAAAGATATAAATTATATTAAACAGATGCATAACGCCGGTATAAAAATATTGGTTTTAGCAGAGGAGTGGGTGCCGGATCTGCTCAGTCAGTGTTACAGGAGTTATAAAAGAGTAAATGGCTTTATCTCCAAGGCGGTAAAAGATGTTGTGCCGGCACATTCAGATATAAGAGATTGGATAAAGAGCAAGCCGGATATGTACAATGATATAATGGTCAGTATTGCTTCTGCTAATCGTAACATCGGTAAAAATTTCTTTTTAGGCATAAAAGAAATAAAGAAGAGTGGGGATGATCTGGGTGAGACGCTTATTGCGATTTGTACGCATTTGTTGATGAGTATTCCGATTGATCGAACGAGTTTCCTGATATTTTCGGATGACAAAGGAGCTGTCGGTCTTTTCGGAAGAATTAATACAAAGAATAATGATAGCAACAAGAAGGTGAATTTCATATCAACGGCAAAATTATGCTGGTTATTGAATCGAAAGTATGGTTTGTGTGATAAAGAGCAGATTAACGCTATGTTATCTTGTATAAGCGGAAAAGGAAAAATTACTGTTAGTTGTACAACAGAATATGATCTGGAGCCATTGGATAACTCATATACTATAGCAGAGCTTGAAGAACTAATCACAAATGAAAAAACATTTACGGTGTTTATGTGAAGGTGTCTTAAGTCATAACAGAGGATTTAATTTGTGTCGGTGCGAATCGCTGAAAATGGCAAAGAATTTGTTCGAATGAACAAAACTGAGAAGCAAAGCCACTGAATATGCTTAAAGTTAAAGGCTTGGAGCAGAATAGTCATGTGGTAAAGAACTGCATAGAGAGGGTAATAGCAATATGAAAAAAATTAAAGATATATACGCGGGAAAACCAGATGCTAAAGATGAGGTAGAAACGGATGGAATAGATCCATTTATAGAAAACTATGTCGTTCCGGAGAATTTTAATAAAGATGAATTGGTAAAGGGAACGGCATGCTTTGTTACTGGATATAAAGGTACAGGAAAAACTGCATTGCTGTATTATTTAGATTCATATATCAGGGAAATAGACGAACAAACGTGCTCTTCGTTTATTTTTTTTAAGGGTGATTATTCAGATATAAAAAAACAAGAAATGGAACAGTTGTCGCAGAGACTATTCTCAACAATCACAATAAGCAATGATGTTGTGCTCGACGGAAATGATTTTGAGTATATTTGGCGATGGCTTTTGTATAGCAGGATTATTGAAGATAATCAACAGAATAATGATAGTTTGTTTATACATGATGAAAAATGGGAGAGATTTGTAAAGGTAATATCCCAGATACAATATAGTAAAAAGAAACGGATTTTGAGTATCCCACAAAGTGTAAATCTGGAGTGTAAATTTACGGATCCGGCCACGTATATGGAAATTTTACCCAAAGTCTGTGTTAATTTTTGTGAAAAAAGAATTGAAGAGTCGGATGGTTATAGATTATTTGTTAATGTTATTGATGAGGCTGATGAGTTATTTGCGGATTTGATTTTTTCCAATCGTACAGATATACCATACTATTTATTTGTTGATGAACTTGAGGCATATTATGGAGAAAAAAGTGTATTTTTACGTGATTTAAACTTAATCAGAGATTTAGTATTCTCTGTAAAAAAAATGAATCAGATTATGGGGAAAAATCGAACAGTAAAAACAAAAATTATTTGTTCTGTTAGATCAGAGATTATAAATTCTATAAATCGTTTCGTGGTTAGTAAAGAGATTAATAAGGTCATATCTGGATTTGAGGTGCCCCTAAGGTGGGATTATAAAAACACCAATTCCTTCCAACACCCAATATTAAAAATTTTGATTAAACGAATAAAATATGTAGATGATGAATGTCATACAGAAAAAGCCATCATTGACAAATGGTTTCCAGAACAAATAAATGGGATAGATGCGGCAAATTACATATTGAATAATAGTTGGTGTAAACCACGAGATATTGTAAGATTGATTTTGTCAGCGCAAAGCTGTATGGCCGCAGATAATGAAAACTTTTCTCAAAGTACAATTGACATGTGTAAAAAGAAATATTCACAAGATAGTCTGGATGAGATTAGAGAGGAAATGAGAGCGCTGTATTCGGCAAGTGAAATTGATATAATTTTGAGTTGTTTGACAGGATTTAAACGAATTTTTTCGGTAAGTGAATTGAAAGCGCGTGTTGACGAATATTATAACAATACTTTTCTAAAAGAAAAAATGATGAATGTATTAATGGATTTGTATAGACTCGGCATAATTGGCAACTATTTTGACGGGTCATACAGATGGCAGCATAAAGGAGATGATAGTATTATCTGTGATTCGACATGGAAACTGATAATACATCCATCGTTATTGAGTGTACTGTCAGTTAATAGTAAACAAGACAGTGCTATAGAAAAAATGCGGCCTAAGCAGGGAGATCATGTACTTGTAACAATAGATTATATATTCGAAAAATATGCTATTGGTTCATTTGGATATGGAGCAAAAAATTATAGGGTTTTTTTGCCAATAAGTCTGATTTCGGATGAAAGAATAGTTGATATAAATGAATATATTACTAAAGGGAAGAAATATGGTGCGAAGCTATATCGATTTGATCGTAAACATAATGATTGGATAATCAGTATGAAAAATTAGTGGGTGTTTCCGTTCAGGAATAAGATGAAAGGTGCGAATTTAGTAAATGAAGTTAGATGGTCTTAAAACACCATATTTTGTGATAGATAAGGAAGTGTTGGATGAAGGTCTTCAGAATTTGAAAGACTCTTTGGAGAGTGCGTGGGGAAATTATATAATTGGATACTCTTACAAAACTAATGCACTACCTTGGCTTATAGAGTATTTCAAAGATCATGGCTGTTATGCAGAAGTTGTATCTGATGATGAATATCGCTTAGCAAGGTCAATTGGAATAGATAAGAGCCACATTGTATACAACGGTATAGCAAAGAGTAAAGAAACTTTTTTAGAAGCCGTAAAAAATCATGCAATTGTAAACATTGATGCTGAATATGAGATTGATTGGCTGGATGAGTTGGTTGTATCCGAGGCTTCAGAATGCAAGAATGAGCAGTATGAAGTTGGTATCAGAGTGAACTTCGACCTTGAGGAAAGATGTCCTGGTCATAGTCAATGCCCAGAAGAAGGCGGACGGTTCGGATTCTGTTACGAGAATGGTGAACTCGAAAGGGCGATTGAGAGGATTAGGAATAAAGGTGTGAAGCTTTCAGGAATACATCTGCACAAGAGTTCCAAAACACGAATGCCTGCAGTATATAAAGCTATTGCAGAAGTTGCAGTGGAAATTGGCAAAAAGTATGACTTGGAATTGGACTATGTTGACATCGGCGGAGGATTCTTTGGTGGATTAGAAACAAAGCCTAAATTTCCTGAATACTTTGATATGGTTGCAGGAATTCTAAAAGAGCAGTTTGATCCGCAGAAAACAGCACTGGTTGTGGAACCTGGAAATGCTCTTGTGGCATCACCGATTGGCTATTACACAACAGTACTAGATGTGAAGAAAACAACACATAATACTTTTGTGGTTACGGATGGAAGCAGAACGCAAATTGATCCGCTGATGACGAAGAAATCATACTTTCATGAAATCATTAAGAAAGATGGAAGTGATAATAGGGTAAGGTTAGATAAACAGCTTATATGTGGGTTTACTTGCATGGAGCATGACCACATATTTAAGGTTGATAATTCAGAAGAGCTGATGCCGGGGGATCAGATTATTTATCAGAAGGTTGGAGCATATACAATGTGCTTAACGCCACTGTTTATTAAATGGTTTCCGGATGTATACCTTAAAGACGGAGATAGTATATGTACTATTCGTCATAGATGGATTACAGAAAATTATATAGGTAGAAGTTCAGTCAATGAGGAGTAATAATTTTGGAAAAAATAAATCAAACGAATGTATTGCTGTTATCTGTAGGCACAAGGAATAAAATCGTACAGTACTTTAGAAAGGCGTTTAATGATGCAGGTAATAAGGTGTTTGCAACAGATTTAAGTGAGATTGCACCTGCCCTATATGATGCGGATGAATATTTCCTTGATAAGAGGATGACGGAAGATGGATATCTTGAACAGATTTTAGATTTCTGTAAGGAAAATAGTGTCAAGGGAGTCTTAAGCCTTATTGATCCAGAACTGAGTGTCCTTGCTGAAAATGTAGAAAAGTACAAAGAAGTTGGAGTTACAGTCATTGGTAGCTCATATAACCTTTGCGAGATGGCACTGGATAAGATGCAGATGTATGAGTGGCTGAAGAGCCATGGATATAACTGTGCAAGGTCTTGGAAAGACAAAGAAGAATTCTATAGGGCGGTGGATGACGGAGAGGTTTGTTATCCTGTATTTGTTAAGCCTTATAGGGGGTCAGCAAGTATAAGTATTTCAAAGGTTTATGATAAAGAAACGGTGGATTTGCTTTTCTCACATGAAGATGATCTTATGATACAGGAGTTTCTAAATGGTCAGGAGATTGGTGCTGATGTGTATATTGATATGATTTCAGGAGAAGTAGTATCAATATTTACTAAGAAGAAACTCAAGATGCGTGCCGGAGAAACTGATAAAGCTGTGAGCTTCAAAGATCCGGAGCTGTTTACCCTGATAGAAAAATTCGTAAAAGAAGCCGGATATAAAGGACAGATTGATATTGATATCTTTGATATTGATGGTCAGTACTACATAAGTGAAGTAAATCCGAGATTTGGTGGAGGCTATCCGCACGCTTATGAAAGTGGATGTGACCATATGAAACTTATCCTTAATAATTTGAATGGGATTGTTAATCAGAAGAATATAGGTGCTTATGATGAGGGCATCTATATGATGAAGTATAATGAAGTGAAGATAAGAAAATAAAGAGGAACTAGATGGATATTGTTATTATTTCAGAATTCGGTGAGGATTATTCGCAATCAGATAACGATCGCTTCTTATATTTGGCTAAGATGCTCAAAGAATATTCTGATGATTGCAATGTTGAAATAATAACAAGTTCTTTTCGGCACACTATAAAAAAACATAGAAAAGAATCGGCCGCAGAGTGGCCATTTAAGATTACATTTGTTGATGAGCCGGGTTATCCTAAAAATGTGTGTATTAAAAGGTTTTACAGCCATTTGGTATGGGGAAAGAATCTTGAAGATTATCTAAAGAAACGAAACAAGCCTGATGTAATATATTGTGCTATTCCTTCGCTCTCTGGTCCTAATAGAATAGCAAAATACTGTGAAAAGAATGGCATAAGATTCATTATAGATGTTCAGGATTTATGGCCGGAAGCTTTTCAAATGGTGCTGAACATCCCAGTAATAAGTGATGTGATTTTTGCTCCGTTTACGATACTGGCCAATGGCATATACAAACGTGCAGATGCCATATGTGCTGTATCTGATACATATTGTCAAAGAGCGGCAAGAGAAAATAAAAAAGTAAAAGATACAACGACTGTGTTCCTTGGCACTGAACTGGCGACATTTGACAGGTATGCTACGGAGAAGTCAATACTTGAGAAGAAGGATGGGGAAATCTGGCTTGCTTATTGTGGGACGTTAGGCAGTAGTTATGACCTTACATGCGTCTTGGATGCACTTGCGATACTTAATGATTCAAAGCTACGGTTTATCGTTATGGGTGATGGGCCTAAGAAAGATGAATTTGAGGCATATGCAAAACAGAAGGGTATAAGTGCAGAGTTTGTTGGGAGGCTGACATATAATGAGATGTGTAGTCTGTTGTCAGCTTGTGACATCGCAATAAATCCCATCGCACATATGGCTGCCCAGTCGATAATAAATAAACATGCTGACTATGCCGCAAGTGGAAAACCAGTAATAAGTACACAGGAAAATGATGAGTATAGAAACCTGATTGATGAGTATCAAATGGGATTTAATTGTCGAAATAATGATAGTGTAGATTTGGCTGAACAATTGAAAATATTAGTTGGCGATAAGGATTTACGTGATCGAATGGGGCTAAATGCAAGACGGTGTGCAGAAAAAAGATTCGATAGAGCCTTTTCGTATAGAAGGTTAAAAACTGTTATTTTGGAAATACCGGAGTAAAGATAGATGAAATCATATAAAGCACTATTAAATTCATTGTCAAATGATCCATCTTTAAGACAACTAACAGATGATGAAGTAACTAAACTCAGAAAAATCTTTTTAAAGACATTTCAGGATTTGGATGAATGTTGTAAAAAGTATAATCTAACGGTAATGCTTATCGGGGGAACTGTTATAGGGGCAGTCCGACATAATGGTTTTATTCCGTGGGATGATGATTTAGATGTGGCTATGCCAAGAGAAGATTTTGAAAAGTTAAAAAAGATTTTTGATCAAGAACTTGGTGATAAGTATATTCTATCTTCTCCCAATTATAAGAATAACGCTAATAACAGATTTCCAATGATGCTTGTGAAGAACACATTGTTTGTGGAGGCTGGAAATAGTCCTGAGGACGAGGTCTCAAAAATAAAAATTGACATTTTTATTATAGAAAATGTTCCCACTAATTCGATATATAGAAAAATCAAGGGCCTGTGGTGCTCGGCTCTTATGGCTATGGGAAGTTATGTAGATACATATGAGCATCAAAATGAGTTCTTCAAAAACTATATGTGTAAAACAGTAGAGGGGCGAAAGGCCTACAACAGAAGGATTCGATTAGGAAAGCTGTTTTCCTTTAATGATTTTCAAAAATGGATGAACATAATTGATAAGGCATGTCAGTATAAAAAAGAGACATCACTAATGGGAATTCCTTCCGGACGAGGACATTATTTTGGGGAAATCAGACCCAGGGAGACGTTTTTGCCCGTATCTGAAGGCCTGTTTGAGAATATTGCAGTAAATCTTCCAGGCAATCCAGATGATTACATATCCAATTTGTACGGAAAAGATTACATGACACTTCCACCAGAAGATAAAAGAGAACGGCATTTTTTTGTGGATATAGCCTTTAGAAAGGAGGACTATGATGTCTAATATAGCACTAATTATCGCGGGTGGTGCAGGAAACCGCATGCATCAAGATATTCCCAAGCAGTTTTTGACTGTAAATGAACGTCCTGTAATAGTATACACACTGGAAGCGTTTGAAAGGCATCCTGATATTGATGCTATTGCAGTTGTTTGCATAGAAGGCTGGGAACATATTCTTTGGGCATATGCGAAGCAATTTAATATTTCAAAGTTGGAGTATGTGGTTCCCGGAGGACTAAATGGTCAAGATTCTATTAGGAATGGCGTAATGGAACTTGAGAAGCACTATGATTCAGATGATTTAGTGCTTATTCATGATGCTATTAGGCCTATGGTCAGTGCAGAGATAATATCGGATAATATTCGTGTCGCTCGTGAACACGGAAATGCTATAACAGTAATTCCGTGTGCAGAGGCAATGATGCAGACGGAAGATGGAGTTGTATCAACAGGAACATATCCAAGAGATAATTTGAAAAGGACACAAACCCCGCAGGCATTTAGGCTTGGTGATATCTGCGATTTGCATAGAAAAGCGTTAGAAAGAGGTATAACAAATTCAGTGGCTTCGTGCACGCTGATGATTGAGATGGGAAAACAGGTATATTTTTCAGCTGGATCAGAGAAAAACGTAAAGTTGACCACAGTTGAGGATATTGATATCTTTAAGGCGTTGTTAGTTGCAAAGAGATCTGATTGGCTTAAAGGATAAATAAATGGTAAAAGTTTTGCATGTACTGCCGGGAGGAAAGTATTTTGGCGGTACAGAACGATATTTGTACAATTATTATAAATATATGGATAGAAATCATGTTCATTTTGATTTCTTATTTGGTATTGCTAATTCGATGAGTATAGTAGAGAAAGATGAAGTGATGAAAGATTCTGATTTCATTGAATTAGGAGCAATTAAAGGAGAGGATAATACTTTTGCAGAATGGTATAAATACTTTGTTGAATTAAAAAAATATGTAAAAAATTACTCATATGATTATATTGAGATTCAAACAGCATCTATTCTAGTCTTGACTATAAGTATTATGGCTGTAAAAAATAGCAAGACGAATATTATAGCTCATGCGCATAGTATTATTAATAAGCCTAAAAATATTAAGCAAAAGATTATTTTTTGTTTGTGTAGAAACTATTTGAATTGGAATTGTAATTATATCTTTTCATGTTCAGATTTGGCTGCAACTGAACTATTCGGCAAAAACACATTGAAAAAGCATAATTATTTTAAAATTCCTAATGCTATCAATATGGAAGCTTTTTTATATGATCCAAAAGAAAGAAGAGAGATAAGAGACAAATACGGGATTAGTGAAGATACTATCGTTGTAGGTCATGTTGCAAGATTGAGTCTAGAGAAGAATCAAGAATTTTTAGTTAAAGTGTTTGGGAAAATATATGAATCTAACTCCAAGGTTTTATTGTGGATTATAGGCGATGGGGATATGCGAGAACACTTAATAAAAGCTGTCAATGAGTTAAACCTATCTAATAATGTAGTTTTTTGGGGAGAAAGAAGTGATATTTCATCGTATTTACAAGCGATGGATATTTTTGTTGTACCTTCATTTAATGAAGGTCTATGTATTTCTGCAATTGAATCTCAAATAGCTGGGTTGCCTACATTTGTATCTGATGGGGTTCCTGATGAATGTAACATAACTGGGTCATTTTATAAAATTGCATTGGAGAAATCAGAGGATGAGTGGGCTAGTATTATTTTAGATAAATACCATAGTTTAAATGGTAGAACAGAAAAAGAAAGAATGGTTACATCTGATTATGATATTAAAAAATCAAGTGCTGATTTGGAGAGATTCTATTTGGAACATGTATGAGTGATTTGATATGGCGAATGTAATGTTAAGAACAAGTAAAAGCATAAAGATAGATATATTATGGATATATGAATCATTTATCATACTTCTGCCTATCTTGGATAATTATAAAATTTTACCTGTAAGATTTACAGTAATAGCATATTTGTTTGGCGCGATATTATTGTTTTTCATGATGCGCGGATCGGGAGATAGACATTATTTCGACATAAGACATGTATTGCTTTTTATTTTTGTGATTTCAATGACCATAATGTGCACATTATTTTATGGACTTGGAGGAGTAGGTTATAGTCTTCCGAGAATGGGTACATTTGTTTTGACATTTCTAAATTTTTATGTCTTTGCTCATAAGATATGGGATTTTGAAAAAGGATTTGAACTGTATAAAAAGGTTTGCGTGATTTGTTCTGTTATTGTTATCATTCAATTTGTTTTTGGACTTATTGGACATGGATTTTCAGTGATGATCCCAGGAATTCCAACGACTGGGGACTTTGGGTTGACGGATGGATACATAAGGACACAATTGGCCACTAACAGATATTCGAGCTTTTTCTTGGAACCAGCGCATCAATCTCAGTATACGTTGCCTTGCTTGGCAATTCTGTTAATTGGTGACATAGAAAAATGGGGAAATAGAAAAAATAATATAGTAATAGCATTGCTTATTACAGGGGGCAATTTTGCCACAACTTCAATGCTTGGAATTGCCGGAGTTGCTATTGTTTGGTTGTACTACATTTTTATGTTAATCAGAAACGGGGAGCTAAATGGCATTGCTCGATTATTAGTGTTTTCACCAGTGATAATAATTGCTGTTTACCAATTTCTGCAACAAGAAGTTTTACGTGTGCAATTTCTGAAAAAAATTACAAGTATTAGCAATGGATCGGTTGTAAAAGGAACATCCTTATATGTGAGGCTATTCTATGGATGGGATTGTTTTAAGAGTTTAAGTCCTATACATAAATTATTGGGGTATGGATATTACAATTCTGCTGCGTTTCTTGAAAAAACAGGAATAGGTGAAAAGTATTCGTCTGATGCATTTGGATATTTAAACGGAATATCTACATTATTTTGTGAACTTGGTATTTTGGGGGCAATATTGTGCTTGTCTATTATTGCTTTCCCAGTCATGAAATCAAAAAACAAAATAGCAAAGGGGATATTAGTCTGCTGGCTCATAGTAATGGGAACAGCGAGTTCTTATGGCAGAATGTCATCGCTTTTGCCTATAACATTCATGTTGTCATTAGTTGATATGGAAAACAAGAAACGAAGAAAAGAATTATTAGAACATTGAACTAACATGGAAAAATAAAAGTTGTATAGAAGATAGAGATTTAAACTGGTGAAGTTTATGAGTAATGTCTTAATTGTATTAAGTTCATACTATCCTATGACATCGGCAAATGGTAACTGTGCAAAAAGAATCGCTGAAGAATTAAGGATTAGAGGCAATAATGTTTTTTGCCTCTGCCATAAGCAAACTACTAATGATGCGTTTGAGATAGATGGAATCAAAGTTTTCTGTATAGATAATTATCCACAGACAAGTATGGCAATTAAAAGTAAAGAGAAAGGTGGGTATGTTCAAAGAAGAATTTATGATATAGCAGCACATGGACTTGCATATTTAAGAACACTGGAAACGATCAGAAGCTTTCCGTTAACAAAATGGATGGTAAATAAATACATAGTGATGATTGATGAAATATGTAAGAACAATAATGTTGATGTGATTATTGCGATTAATAAGCCAATAGATGCGGTTTATGCTGCAATAGAGTACAAGAATACTCATCCTGAAGTAAAAGTTATTTCGTATCTTTTGGATCCGATTGCTGGTGGCTATATTAATCCATTGTTATCAAAGGGGCAAACAGTTGAGAAATGCACAGAAATAGAGCATATTATTGTCGAGAAATCTGATGTGATTATAGCGTTGGAAGAGCATAAGCATCATTATGATAAAGAAAAAATAGGAATACATAAAATAAATTATCTAGGTGTTCCATTATTACAAAATAAGACATCTAACCATAAAAAGTCAGAAGATGAGTTCATAGTAGTATATGCAGGGTTTGTAGACACAAAGATTAGGGATCCAAGATTTATAGTAAATACATTTAAATATGTAAAAGAAGCAAAATTACGCATGTATATCACGGAAGGATCGGATTATATTAAAGAAATTATAAAAGAAAATGATAGGGTTGAAGTATATGAGAGGATTTCTAATAAAGAATTGAACGAGGTGTATGCGAAAGCAGATGCATTTTTAAATATAGGCAATTCGTCAACAGATCAATCTCCAAGTAAACTTATAGATTATATTAGCTATGGAAAAAGGATTATTTCCACATATAGAATAGATAGTGATACTAGTGAGGCTATTCTTGCACAATACCCACTACAATTATGTTTGGATGAGCGTAAGAATAAATATGAGGAAGCTGCAAAGCTAATAGATCAATTTCTTGAAAAATCACTTTCTAACACACCGTATCCAGATATCTTAGATAATTACAAAAAGTATACTCCTGCAGCTTTTGTTGAATGTTGTAATGGTTTGCTGCGATAATATTTCTTGGAGGAAGATGTTTTGGACAGAAAAATAGATATAGATGAATTAAAAAAGATTCAGTTGTCAATGCTTGAATATGTCGATGAATTTTGTCGCAGAAATAACATAGATTATTGGATCACATCAGGAACCTTATTGGGGGCAGTACGTCATAAAGGATATATTCCATGGGATGATGATATAGATATAGGAATGAAACGAGTCGACTATGAAAAGTTCATGGTTCTCTTTAATAAAGTTGAATCCCCCTACATCTTTAAATGTTATGAAATAGATAATACATATCAATATCAAATGGGGAAAATATTGGATACTCGCACAGTGCTTTATGAACCCAATGCGAAAAGTGGTTATGAAATTTCAGTGTATTTAGATTTATTTGTATATGACTACATACCAAATGACAGAAAAACTGTCGAGCATATATACAAAAAAAGAGACTTTTATAAAAAAATACGGACGTTACAGTCAGCGGATAGGCATAATGGATCAATACTTAGACAAAGGTTGCTTGACATTGTTTCTATGGTGTTAAAGGTTATTCCTAAGAAGTATCTTGTGAAGAAAATTGTTATGAATGGGGAAAAATATAGGAAAGTAGACACGGGATACTTTGGTGATTACGTTGGGGATTATAGGCTTGTTATAGACTCAAGAATTCTTGATGAATTTATAGATGTTGAATTTGAGGGTAAGAAATTTAAAGCGCCGCTTAAGTTTGATGAATGGCTAGGCCTTTTTTATGGCAATTATATGCAGCTGCCACCTGAGGAAAAGCGTATACCTCATCATGAATTTGAAGCTTATTATATATAAAGAAATAAAGGAAATTGTAAAATGGATTCGAAAGTTATTTGCTTTTATCTGCCTCAATACTATGAATTTGAGGAAAATAATAAATGGTGGGGAAAGGGGTTCACTGAATGGACTAATGTAAAAAAAGCTAGATCATTGTATAAAAATCATTATCAGCCTACAATTCCGCTTGATAAAAACTACTACTGTCTGGAAAATCCTGATACCTTTAGATGGCAAGCAAATTTAGCAAAGAAATATGGGGTATATGGGTTTTGCTTTTACGAATATTATTTCGGCGGTGGAAAGTACTTAATGGAAAAGCCCTTAGAGGTTTTTCTTGAAAATAAAGATATAGACATAAATTTTTGTCTGTGCTGGGCTAATCACACGTGGTCGAGAACTTGGACAGGAGAAGAAAAAGATATATTGATGGCGGTTCGATATGACGAGGAGGAAACGACACTTCATGCGTACTTTGATTATCTCCTTCGTTTTTTTAAGGATGATAGATATATCTTAATTGATAATAAACCACTTTATATTATATATGTTCCGGAACAAATACCGGATTTAAGGAAATTTAAGGAGTTGTTTAATAAGTGGGCCATCGAGGCAGGGTTTGATGGCATTGTATTTGTTTCGCAGAACAATGAGGTTGCCATGAACAGGAGCAATTACAGGGATATTATTGATTATTCAATAGTATATGAGCCAAATTTTAGTATACGAGAATTTCGCGATTATATATCAAATAAGCAGTTTTGTGCTGCTATGACTAATTATCCACGAATGTTTGCAGATAAGGTAATAAAAAAAATACGAAAGACTATTATAAAGAAAGAGACAGATAATCTTAGTATAATTGATTACGATTGTGTTTGGAGAAAAATAATAAAACGTGATTATGGAACGGAGCTGTGGCCATGTGGTTTTGTGAAGGTGGATACTACTCCACGTAAAGGCGCCTTTGGCATTGTGACAAAATGGAATACACCAGAGAAATTTGGTACATATATGAGGAAATTGATTAAAAAGAATAGTTCAACTTCTTTCTTCTTTATTATGGCATGGAATGAATGGGGGGAAGGGGCATATCTTGAGCCGGATGAAAAGAATAGATATGAGTATTTGGAGGCGTTAAAAAAAGCGACTAATGATTGATAAATACGGGATACGTAAGTAAATTATGGTTGATAGAAAATAACGACTTAGAAGGAGAAAAGGCAATTGTGGAAAAGGTGAAAATACTATTCCCATTACATTATGATTCCGGAAATCGAGGATGTGAAGCCATTGCTGAAGGAACTATAAATATATTAGGACTAGAAAAAAATCAGTACATCGCTTTGGCTGATAAACAATATTATGATAACGAAACCAATCTTGATTGTCTGGTAAGTTATTATATTCAAAAGAGGAGCATATACTATAAGATACGTAATTTTCTTTACAAAGTATTGAGAAGGCTCAGTAGACCAGAGAAAAAGAAAAAATATTCGTTCCGAATTAAGTACAAAGATTTTATTAGCACAGCATCTCAAGATGATTGTATTTTTATAACTGGTGGAGATATGCTTTGTTATGAAAATAATATAGTAAATGATATCACGGAATATGCACACTCGAGAAAGAATACCATTGTTCTTTGGGGATGTTCTATAGGAAAAGAAAATTTAACCCAAGAAAAGATAGATGCTTTGAGTAAGTTCAACTTAATTACCGCAAGAGAGTCATTGACATACAACTTACTAAAAAAAGAGCTAAAATTAAACGAGGTATACTTGTTTCCGGATCCTGCTTTTCCACTTAAAGCAAAAAAAGTTGAACTTCCAGATTATTTCAATAATGAGTGTGTGGGTATAAATTTGAGTAAATTTGTTGGCGCAACAAGAGATCATAACTCATTATTTGATAGAAATATAATAGCTCTTGTGGATTACTTAATTGAACAAACTGAATACAATGTAATACTTATTCCACATGTGTTTTGGGAAGGGCAAGATGATAGAATCGTTTGTGATTCGGTTAAGCAAATCTATAAAAATGTAAATAGAGTACACTATCTTGATACAGAGAAAATGAATTATTGTCAAATAAGATATGTTATTTCAAAATGCAGGTTTTTTATTGGTGCCAGGACGCATTCGATGATTTCGGCCTATGCCATGCAAATTCCTGCGTTAGCATTGGGGTATTCAATTAAATCTAGGGGGATTGCAAAAGATTTAAATTTGCCAGATTATACTGTAATTGATTACAGAAATTTGAACACAGAGAATGATATTAAAGATTGTTTTTTGAAGCTACAACAAAACGAGGAATCTATTCGAGAAGTATTAAAGACAAAAATTCCGGCGTATATTAGAAAAGCATATGATAGCAAACAGGCAATTGACTCTTTGCTATCGGGAAAACAAAGATGATAGATATAAGAGATAAAGTCAAGTGTTCTGGATGTTCTGCTTGTTATAATGCGTGTCCAGTAACTGCAATAGAAATGGTAGAAGATAATGAGGGGTTTTTATATCCGCAAATTGATCTTGAAAAATGTGTAAGGTGCAATTTGTGTGAGAAAGTGTGCCCGTATATCAATGCTCCGGTTTTATCAAATGATTTAGAAAAATGCTATACAGCATATAACACCGATGAGAAGGAACGAGAGATTAGCTCATCTGGGGGGATATTTATACTTTTGGCTAAAGAGATAATTAGTTGTGGCGGAGTAGTATTTGGTTCTATTTATGATGAAGAGTTTATGGCTATTCATTCATATACTGATAGTGAAAAAGACTTAGACATATTTGTTGGTTCAAAGTATATGCAAAGCAAAATAGGGCATGTGTATACTGAGGCAAAAAAATATCTCTCTGATGGAAGGAGGGTGTTGTTTGTTGGAACGGCTTGCCAAATAGGTGGGCTAAAAGGATTTCTTATGAATGATTATCCTAATCTGATATGTGTGGATTTTATTTGCTTAGGGGTACCGTCTCCACGTGTCTGGAAAGATTATTTAAGAACCTATTTTAATAATGAAATTATAGAGTATGTCAACTTTAAAAATAAAAAACTGGGGTGGCATTCTTTTTCTTTGAATATCAAGACAAATAAAAAGAATTTTTGCAGGAATGGAAGGCAAACTTACTTTTTTTCTGGCTATTTCAAGCAGTTGTATTCTAGGCCATCCTGCAGCAATTGTCTTTTCAAGGGTGACGATAGAATTAGTGATATCACTATATCCGATTGCTGGGGATATTCACATATTGCTCCAGAAATGGACGATAACAAAGGTTTATCAAGTATTGAATGTCATACTGTAAAAGGCCTTGAGTTGTTTGATGCTATAAAAAGAAGTGTATGTTGGAAAGAAAGTAGTATTGATGATGTGAAGAAATATAACAGTAATTATTGGTTATCAGCTGAAATGGGGAAGGATAGGGAGGCGTTTTGGGAAGATTATAATAGACTTCCAAAGAAAAAGTTATTTAGAAAGTATTGCAGTCCGGAAAGACCATCATTATTTAGAAGATTAAAAGGTATAGTTAAACACGTATTAGGAAGGTAGTATGATGATTGCTGCGTTAATTATTATAACGGCAATAATTGCGTTTGTTATTTTGTTAAATGCTGCCTACAAGAGAACAAACTATGATTCTAATGAGTCAATATTTTATCAGGGGTTTTGCAATAGACAAGAAAGAGGTCATAGAATAGCAAATATAGGAAGTACTTATGCAAAATATGCTTTTGGGGAATATGATGATTTAGGTGTAGATGGAGTTAACATGGCGCTTAAGTCAGAAAGCCTTGAAATAGATTATTGCATACTTAAAGAGTACAGTAAATGTCTAAAAGAAAATGCAATTGTTTTTATTCCCGTATCACCTTGCCTAATGCTATTTGATGATAACAGCACAAATAGAAATCGATTGTATCAATTGCTATCAAAAAAAAATAATCCGGAATTTAGCTTGTTCACTGTAATTAAGCGGTGGATTCCATTGGTGTTTAACCCTAGAAAAGTGAAGTATTTGATTAAGGATTCAGAGTATAAGGCTAATGACATATATGAACTAAGAAAACCGTATGTCTGTGCAGACAAAGCAAAGGAAGAATTAGATTCATTAGTAGAAATATGGTTGAGTCTTTTTGGATTGGAAAACCTACGTTCTACAGAGCTATCCGACAAGAATATTAGTGTTTTAGATAAGAATAAGAAGATATTAAAACAAATAATCCAGCTCTGTATAGATGAGGGATTTAAGCCAGTTGTTATTACTACACCTTTTTCTGATTATTTGAATTCTTTTTTTTCAAAGGAATTTAAGAATCTTGTTTTATATGAATGTATTTATGATGCTAAGTCCTCTTTTGATTTTATCTTTTTAGATTACTTGACAGATCCTTTTTATGGAGCCCGATCCGAATTGTTCGTGGATGGAGGGTTTTGTTTGAATAAAAGAGGTAGCATGATTTTTGTTAAATCCGTTTTGGATAGACTAGAAAAGGAATTTGGAATTTCAGTAATATAGTTTTGGGATTGATGAATGAAAAGAATAAAATATGAGGTTATAAAACCACTTATATATAGTAAGGAGCTGATGGATTCTTACTCAACAAACAGCGTTGCAGGTGGCTCTCTGATAGGAAAGACTGTTTTGATTACCGGTGCGACAGGCGGTATTGGAATTTCTTTGACAAAGAGATTCATAGCTGAGAAATGTAATGTCCTGTTGATAGGAAGAGATAATAAAAAACTTGATGATTTGAAAAATGAGTTGGAAAAATCTGGTACGGGTTCAATCATAAAAGTTTTAGAATTAGATTTGACGGATTTGAATTGTGGAAATATACTGACTCAGTTTATTGAAAACGAATCGTTGATGATTGACGTGCTCATAAATAACGCTGGAGTGTTTACTGAGATAGATAGGAAGAGAAGATTTAGAGTGGTAACAGAAGAACAGTTTAACACTGTTTTTGATGCTAATTATATTGGCACAAAGATTACTTCAAAAGCCGTAGCTGATTATATGGTCAGAAATAAGATATCAGGAACCATTATTAATATTTCTTCGATATGTGCAATTCAAAGAAAATTCCAGTATACACCCTACGGAATCAGTAAGTCTGCAGTTATTAAATTAACTGAAGATATGCGGGATGAGTATCCATTCTTGAATATAAAATGTATAGCACCAGGATCCGTTGCGACTAGGATGGGAGATTTGGGAGAAGGAAGCAATATTTCAAAGAAACTAGGGGTGTTGAATCGTGTGGCTTTACCTGAAGAAATAGCGACTTTAGCGGCATTTCTTAGTTCGGATATTGGAAGAGAAATCTCAAATGGGGCGCTTTTGGCTTCTGCATGCGAAGTGTTATAGGAAGTACAAGACTTATGAATATTATTAAACGTTTAGTGTTAAATATGATTGGTGAAAAGGAATTAGTGACTCCTGTTTTTGATCCGTTTTTATATAGCGTTAATACTGATAGTTATTGTGGCGGGACGTTGGCAAATGAAAAAATTCTCATTGTGGTTTCAGGGGATAGTAAAAAGGTTCTGGAAATTGTGAGCGAATCTTTAAAAAGAGAAAAATGCGAGTTTGAAATAAAAAAATTTGGCGATAGTTGCTTGTTTAAAACGAGTTCGGTAGGTCCATATTCTCATGTGATTAATTGTTTAGAATTTGAGGCAACTAATGAATCGGTTTCTATTAAGGAGGTGTATAAATTACTTCAGAAAGAGACAGATTATTTGGTTAAGGTTAAGGGAAATAAATCGCTATGTACCTGCGTTGTTTGTGATAATAATGTGACGACAGGCACGATCTCAACGCTAATAAAAGGATTAGCTGGAGTACTTGGTAATCATAATATTATCTGTAATGGAGCAATAAGTAAAAGCAATTTGAATTTAAAAAATCTCATGAACACAGCATTATATTTGTCTAGTAAGTATGGACAAATATTAGCAGGGGAAGTAATGGAGATGACGGGAAGAGTTGATGAGTAATTCGAGAACACGAAACTCTATTTTGACAATGGCAACCAGCGGTATTAGACAGGGACTGACATTAATACTAACCTTTGTGAGTAGAACTGTTTTTATCCGGGTTCTGGGAGCAGACTATTTAGGATTAAATGGACTTTTTTCAAATGTTTTATCGATCCTGGCTTTATCTGAACTTGGAATTGGATCTGCAATATCTTTTTATTTATATAAGCCATTGGTTAATCAAGATAAGGCCAGAATACGTGCTTTAATGACTTTCTATAAGAGATGCTACGAATGTGTAGGTTTATTCATTATAGTAGCAGGCTGTTCGATAATGCCTTTTTTAAAATTTATTGTTAACATGGATCAGGACATAGATGTTAATCTATATTTAGTTTATTTTCTTTATATTTTAAATAGTGCGTCATCATATTTTTTGTTTGCGTATAAACAGGCTTTGGTTTCTGCAAATCAAGAACAGTATAAAATAGAAAAAATCAATATTGCGTTTACTTTTATTAACTGCCTTGCTGATATTATAATATTATTGATATTCAGAAATTATATTGTATATTTGATTTCGAAATTTTTGTTGGTGTTGATAAAGAACCTAATTACTGGAATAAGAATTGATAAAGAATATCCGTATATAAAGGGTAAGGAAAGAGAACAACTTACTAAGAAAGAGATAGTAATATTCTTTAATGATATTAAATCAGTGGCTTTGTTTAGAGTGGGGAGTACTCTTTTTAATGCTACAGATAACATAATTATATCAATCATGTTAGGCACAGTATTTGTTGGATATTACAGTAATTATTATTTGATAATTTCGCAAATCACAGTCATCGTTGGGTTAATTATTAGATCATTTTCGGCTGGTATAGGAAATGTTATAGCAAAAGAGAATACTTCAAAACAGTATGAAATATTCAAGCAGTTAGATTTTGGGGTATATGCAATAGGCGTTTTTTGTACTACATGTTTATTTCAATTATTAAACTCATTTGTGAAAATCTGGATTGGTGGAATAGATAAAAATTATGTATTAAGTCAAAGCGTGGTTTTTTTCCTTGTTATCAGTTTTTATTTTGATACCACATCACAAATAACGAATTCATTTAGAGAAGGAAGCGGAAATTTTGCGGTTGGAAGATCG
This sequence comes from Lachnospiraceae bacterium NK4A179, assembly GCA_000421045.1. Classification (GTDB taxonomy): domain Bacteria; phylum Bacillota; class Clostridia; order Lachnospirales; family Lachnospiraceae; genus NK4A136. The sequence continues at coordinate 8,290 of ATWC01000023.1, read as the reverse complement.
CTACAACTTGTCGGTGGGATAGTTAATATTATTCTGTCTATCATATTAGGAAAGATATTTGGTCTTGTGGGAATCTTTGCAGCAACAGTGATAGGAAAAGGATGTATTACGGTTACCCCATTTCTTATATTAGTAGGAAGACAGGTTTTTGGTGTTTCTGGATTTTTGATATTAAAGAAATACTATTACCATTTTTTGATTATGCTGCTTTGTTTGGTTATAAGTTGGATTGTATGCATACCTTTTCACATGAAAGGAATGGGAATGTTTGTGATTGAATGTATAGTAGCTGCGATGATTCCACTTGTTGTTATTGCACTGTTTTTTAGAAAAACACCTGAAATGAAAGCTCTGATAGAAAGAGTATATGTAAGGAAATGAATAAAATGAAACTACAGTTAAACAGGAATTATAAAAAAGAAATAGAATATGACAAAAGATTCAATGAAGCATTTAGAGGTGGACTCTCAAAGGAATACCTTAGAAGTTATGAATGGAAATTCATTTGTGTGTATAGGAAATATCAAGCTAATATAGGCACTATATGGGAAAGATTCTTTAGATATAGATTAAAGAAGTTAGAGCAAAAGACCGGTTTTAGTTTTGAGAGAAATACTTCTATAGGAAGAGGATTGATAATTGGTCATAGAGGTACTATAGTCATTAACGGAGCGGCTAAATTTGGTTCATACTTTTTTATTACGCATGGAGTGACTGTTGGAAGAGATATCAGAGGAAAAAGAGCGGGTGTCCCAACATTTGGCGATAGAGTTTGTATTCGTGCAAATTCAACTGTTGTTGGAAATGTTAAAATTGGAAATGATGTTTTAATAGCACCAAATACATTTGTAAATTTTGATGTTCCGGATCATTCAATTGTTATTGGCAATCCGGCAAAAATAATTCATCGTGAGAATGCCACAGAGGGACATATTCCTGAAATATAAGTTTTTGTAGTTTTGGTTTCTGGTGATATGTGTCTTGAGCATGGGGCGCAGATTATTTCGAAACATATGATTTTTTATCATCATTACATTCGGTAAGCGCAACGTAAGCTTAAATAGAGAGGAGACAGCATTAACGAAATGAACAAATCAATTACGGAATCATTTAAAAACAAAACATTAGTCATAACAGGAGGGACGGGATCTTTCGGTTCTACTGTACTAAAACATTTCTTAAAATCGGAACTGTCAGAGATCCGCATAATCTCGAGAGATGAGAAAAAGCAAGATATGATGCGACATATCTTACAGGCGAGATATCCGGAGTACGCTTCGAAAGTGCAGTTTTATGTGGGGGATGTGAGGAATATAGATTCAGTACGTGATGTAATGTATGGGGCGAACTATGTGTTCCATGCAGCAGCGTTAAAGGAAGTTCCTTCATGTGAGTTCTTTCCGATGGAGGCAGTAAGAACTAACATTATTGGTACGGATAACGTAATAACTGCGGCGGTGGAGAACAAGGTTGAGAGGGTTGTGTTCCTGTCTACCGATAAAGCTGCGTATCCTATAAACTCGATGGGAATGACTAAAGCGATAGGAGAGAAAGTTGTAGCTGCAAGAGCTCAGAAAGCATTTGATCGTTCTGGGACAGTTCTTGCCTGCACACGTTATGGTAACGTAATGTGTTCACGTGGCTCTGTAATACCTCTGTTCATAGATCAGATCAAGAACCACCATCCGATTACAATCACGGATCCTAACATGACAAGATTTTTAATGAACCTTGATGAGGCTGTGAATCTCGTGGCATTCGCTTTTGAACATGCAGAACCTGGTGATCTTTTCATTCAGAAAGCTGATGCAAGTACTATTGGAGACCTTGCTGATGGTGTTATGAAGGTATTCGGTGAAACTGAAAAGAAAATCATCGGAACAAGACATGGGGAGAAGTTGTACGAGACGCTGATGACGAGAGAGGAGAGGCTGAGAAGTACTGACATGGGGAACTACTTCAGGATAAGTCCTGATGGCAGAAGCCTTAATTACGATCAGTTCTATGTTGAAGGTCAGGTGACAACCATGGCTGATGAAGCATACACAAGTCATAACACAAAACGTCTTGATGTCGATGGTGTGGTTAAGAAAATCATGGGAACTGATTATGTGAAAGAAGAGCTTGAAGGAAGACCACACGCTGTGGAAGCGTAATATTCGCCTTAAAGAAGTCTGTAGCGATAGCCATAGGTATCGTGATTATGCGTGTTCTTATTTGTAAGGAAGTGAAATCTTGGAAACAGTACATGCTGCAGAGGCAGTCACAGGCTTTGTAAATACAGTCGACGAGTCAAGAACAGGAGACAATGGGAAATTGAGAATACTTATTACAGGGTCAAATGGTTTTGTAGGAAGAAATCTTGTATGGAATCTTAAAGAAATTCGTGATGGTAAGAACAGGACGAGACCGAATATCGATATTACTGAAATATATGGGATCGATGTTGATTCTACTACTGAAGAGCTAGAGTTAGCATGCTCTCGAGCTGATTTTGTGTTTAACTTGGCTGGTGTTAACAGGCCCAAAGACGATGCTGAGTTCATGGAGGGGAACTTTGGCTTTGCATCAACTCTTCTCAACACTTTGAAAAAGTGTGGTAATACGTGTCCTGTTATGCTTTCTTCATCTACACAGGCTAGTCTTACTGGTCGATTTGAAGGCTCAGAGTATGGCAAGAGTAAATTGGCAGGTGAAGAGTTGTTCTTGAACTATGCAGAGGAAACAGAATCAAAGGTTCTTATATACCGTTTCCCTAATCTCTTTGGAAAGTGGTGTAAGCCAAGATATAATTCTGCTGTAGCTACATTTTGTCATGCTGTTGCAAATGATGAAGAGTTCACTGTAAATGATAGAAGTACAGAGTTAGAGCTTCTCTATATTGATGATCTTATCAATGAGATGTTTGATGCATTGGAAGGCAAAGAACATCACTGTGAATTTGATGGACTGGATGTGATTCCTAATCCACAGGGAAAGTATTGTTACGTAACGGTAACTCACAAGGCTACACTTGGCGAGATTGTGGATCTGTTGGAATCCTTTAAGGCTATGCCTACAACTCTTTACTTACCTTCTATTCCTGATGGTTCTTTTGCAAAGAAACTGTATTCAACCTACCTCTCTTATTTACCGGCAGAGAAGATGGCATATACATTTAAATCAAATGTGGACAATCGTGGCAATTTTACAGAACTTATCCGTACTCTTGACCACGGACAGGTTTCTATTAATGTTGCTAAACCAGGCATAACAAGAGGAGAGCATTGGCATAATAGCAAATGGGAAATTTTTATAGTTGTCAGCGGTCATGGACTAATTCAGGAACGTCGTATTGGTATTGATCCTGAGACAAACCAGGGGTATCCGGTGATTGAATTTGAAGTTACTGGCGAGCAAATGAAGGCAATACAGATGATCCCTGGTTATACGCATAATATAATTAATCTTTCATCTACCCAAGATCTCGTTACAGTTATGTGGGCAAATGAGGCGTTTGATTCTGATCATCCAGATACATTCTATGAAACTGTGGACAGGGAGGGAGATGAAAAGATAAACCCTGAAAAAGGGAATGTGTAAAAAGTGAATAAACATAATTCATCTTTTGAATAACTCAAAGGACGTAAGCTAAATGACAGATAAGGATTTCACAAATCTATATTGGAAACAGTTTTTGATGATAGAAAAGGAGTTTCGTAAAGCCATACAGTATGTGGCATTATCATCAGAGAACTTTGAGACTTACTCTGATTTTTTTGCGAAAATTCTTCTTCAAATTGGCAGCGAGATAGATGTTGTGGCTAAGCTACTTTGCAAGGAATTAAACGATTCATCTACTGCCGTAAACATAAACCAGTATGGAGCAGAACTACTAATAGTTTATCCAGAAATTGAGGCTGTGACAATAATCTGTGATGACATAAGACTAAATCCATGGCAAGGATGGGGTTCGCAATCGCTAACATGGTGGAAGATTTATAACGGTGTTAAACATAATCGTGGTGATGTTGAAACATATGATGGGGATACGAAGGAAAACTATAAGTTTGCTAATCTGAGGATAACATTGATGGCTTTGGCAGCGTTGTATATTCTTGAACTATATTTGTTTAGGAAAGTCACTGATGCAGACCCACATCTTGACACACCAATTCCGGGGTCCCGGTTATTTAAAGCCATAGATTGTGGATGGGAGAACAAGAATGCGTACAACGATTCTGTTTTCTTTATAAGTAATGGGGACTTAATGCAACTTGTTTCAGATTACATGTATAGTGATCTGTGAGAAACAGGTTTATGTTATATAGCAGATTTCTTTTTTATGCTTACTAATCGAACAATTTATTAAGTATTATTCATCATCTGTAAAACGGAGAGACAGATTGCTTGAGTGAAAGTATCAATAAAGACATGATTATGAGCAAAAATGAGTCTGAAAAAACAATACTGATAATTGGAAATGGTTTTGACATAGCCCACGGACTTCCAACACAGTATACTGATTTCATGGATTTTATCGATGTTACATCTTACAAATTTTCAAAAGCGTATCAAATAGCTGCGACTAATTCCGGTGGTCTGAGTGAGGATTACTGTAATAAAGTCAGAGATACTGTTCTGATAACTCTCGGAAACGATAATCAGTTGCTCAAGTTTATAAAAAGACAGCTTGAATCTCAAAGAGGGATGGGAGAGAACTGGGTTGACTTTGAACAAGAAATAGCTAATGTGGTTAAACTTGCGGAGAAGAAGTTTTACGACAATAGGAAGAATAATAATTTAGATAATTTATGGAATTTTGATTTTGATATAGACTTTTCAAATGTTCCAACAGATTCAGATAAACTTCACGAGGATTTTTACCGCCTTAAGTGTGCGTTTGAATACTATGTTGCTGAAATAGTTGACAAGATAGTTTTAACAAGTTATAGCAAGGATATTCAAAACATTAAACCGGACATGATTATTAGTCTTAACTATTCTGATACTTATGAAAGACAATACAGTAGGTTTAATGAAATTGATTATATCCATGGCAAGGCTTTGATAATGAATTCGGAGCACTTAACAACACATTCTTTTTGCCCGCCGGAGGATATTTCAGATGATAAAAAGATTGAGTTTTACAGAGATATCAATCATATTGTCTTGGGCATGGATGAGTATTATCCAGAAAACGAATTAAGCGATCATACACAGTTTATCCAATTCAGAAAATATTTTCAAAGAATATCAAAAAGAACTGGAAGCAAATATCGGAAACTTCTAACTGCAGAAAAATTGAATGTATATGTTTTCGGACATTCTCTTGATCCAACTGATGCGGTAATTCTTAAAGATACGATAGGACATAATAATTCTAGAACTACTATTTTTTACCATGATGAGAATTCACATATCAGAGGAATAACCAATCTTATTAAGGTATTTGGAAATTCATTCGTGGTAGATAAGTGTGATGGGAACGACCCTCAGATAAGCTTTGTAAAACAAAAGGATATGACAGACATAGATGATGGTGGTCATTTTTATTTGATGAAGGGATTGGAATATCTCAAGCATATTAAAGAGATATCAGGAAACGAATTTGATAGAAACTACTATAGGGTTATTGATGGCCTGAACAATGGTCGAGGGATAGAAACCCAGAATGATGTATTGATTGCTTTTTCGACATTATATAATTTGGGATTACTTGAGCAATTTCAAACACAGTTATTAAATGCTATCAAAGATAAACCAGTAAGAGATTCTGCTGGTGATTTGGTTAATGCAATATGGCTAGATCCTGAGTGGTGGGCTGAGCCTACAGTTGATCAGAGGCTTGAAGTTCCGAAAGAAAAAAGAGATTTCATCAATTCCATTAATGAGATTAATAGAAATAAGCTTGGACGGGAAGGTAAGCAACTTGTAATTGATAATAATAACTACATACATGAATACGAGAAGGAGATACCTGTTGAAATTAGTCAGAATGAGTATCGAGCTTTTCTGACAAGAATGATAGGAGCTCTGAAAAACAGTAATGAAACTAAGCGGATATGGAAATTGCTTGAAGCAGTTACTGTGTCAAAAGGAAATGTAGGGGCACAGATAGAGCTGAAAGCCATGGAAAAAGAAAAAGATGAATATAAGCAGATAGTGGCAAAGGTGCTTCTGAAATATCTTGAAGAATACTTAGAATGGAAAGGCGCATTATTATGAGTGCATTAGAGTTCAAGGGCTTTAATGATAGTTTCATACTTTTTTCTGCGATATGTCAGATACAATATTTATTGATATGCGTTGAAAAATATATAGATGTGGAATGTCCAACGAAGCTCAGATTTGAATATATACTATACTATTATCTTAACTCCGTTTTGCCTTGTATCAATCAACGCTTGAATACAACATTTACAATGGATTCAGAATACCATTCTAAGCTTTTCAGAAATGCAATGGCACATTACAGTTTAGGTGTTGCATTAAAATCGGATGAATTAATTGAAGATGATCCATTTGGAGGATTAACTCAAAAGTTCTTTCAATGTGATTATTTTGAGCTTAAGAGGAATATTATCTCACAGTTGAGTGGATTAGCTCATCAGATAAAAGACTACTTGAAAATACATACAAGATAATTACTAAGAGTAGAAAACTGATTATTCTTACAGGTCCTTATAAAATAATTAAGCGTCACACCATCCGCCTACCATTGTAAAACAGTCATACTCCATTCATAACTCAAAAACTAATGAGTTTTTTGAGTTATGAATGGAGATGGTGCAAATGGATCAGAGTCCTACAGATGTACTTATGGCTGACTGGATTTCGATTGAAATATACAAAGTGTTATAGAAGAAACACAAAAATATACAGGAGAATATAAAAATGTCAACTTACCCTGATTGGAAGAATAATGGAAAAATAAAATTAGCAATTATTGTGGGAACGAGACCTGAGATAATCCGTTTAGCTGCGGTCATAAAAAAGTGTCGCACCTATTTTGATACCCAGCTCTGGCATACAGGTCAAAACTATGATTACAATCTGAATGGAGTTTTTTTCAAAGATTTGGGATTAGCTGATCCGGATCTTTATCTTGATGCTGTAGGTGATGATCTTGGCGCCACAATGGGAAATATTATAGACAGGTCATATAAGGCTATGGTTGCGACAAAGCCTGATGCAGTTCTGGTGCTGGGGGATACTAATTCATGTCTGTCTGTTATTGGAGCAAAACGCCTTCATATCCCGATCTTCCACATGGAAGCTGGTAATAGGTGCAAAGACGAGTGCCTTCCGGAGGAGACGAATAGAAGGATTGTCGATATAATTTCTGATGTTAATCTCGCATATTCTGAGCATGCGCGTCGTTATCTTGCTGACTGTGGATTACCTAAAGAGCGTACCTATGTAACAGGTTCTCCGATGGCAGAAGTGTTGACTGAGAATTTGGATGCTATAAAGTCCTCAGATATCCACGAGAGACTTGGGCTTGAGAAAGGCAAGTACATCCTTTTATCTGCTCACCGTGAAGAGAATATAGACACAGAAGCTAATTTCAATTCTCTTTTCACAGCTGTAAATAAGATGGCTGAAAAGTATAACATGCCAATTCTTTATTCTTGTCATCCACGCTCTCGTAAGAGGTTAGAGAGTAGTGGCTTCGTTTTAGACTCACGAGTTATAGCTCACGAGCCTCTTGGATTTCATGATTACAACTGCTTGCAGATGAATGCATTTTGTGTTGTCTCCGATTCAGGAACACTGCCGGAGGAGTCATCTTTCTACACAAGCATTGGTCATCCGATTCCTGCTGTATGCATTCGTACATCCACAGAGAGACCGGAAGCTCTGGATAAGTCCTGCTTCATTCTCTCAGGTATAGATACGAAAGGTTTATTACAGTCAGTTGATCTTGCTGTTGAGATGGTTAAGAATGGTGATCTAGGTATTCCGGTACCAGACTACGTTGATACTAATGTTTCAGATAAGGTAGTACGAATCATTCAGTCTTATGTGGGTGTTGTAAATAAAATGGTGTGGAGGAAGGTTTGATACACCGCTTTCGCTGCTTATCAAATCATATTAGAATAACTGACTACCCAAAACAGTGCCCCTCGCATCACTCAATGATCGTAAATACTCAAACATGGGTACTGCCGCATAAAGAAATCCGCTCTGTGAAGCGGATTCCGGTGGATTGATATATTTTTGTTCCTTGAAAAATTTACTTGGATTGTCTCTTGCAGTGTTTTATCACTTCAGGAGACCAGGGGAGAAGATCGGTTATAAATGACCG
>ATWC01000022.1 GCA_000421045.1 Lachnospiraceae bacterium NK4A179 | reverse complement strand
GTCCCAATGTGGCCGTTCACCCTCTCAGGCCGGCTACTGATCGTCGCCTTGGTGGGCCGTTACCTCACCAACTAGCTAATCAGACGCGAGTCCATCTTAGACCACCGGAGTTTTTCACACTGTGCCATGCGGCACTGTGCGCTTATGCGGTATTAGCACCTATTTCTAAGTGTTATCCCCCAGTCTAAGGCAGGTTACTCACGCGTTACTCACCCGTCCGCCACTAGTTTTAGCAAAAGCAAGCTCTCGCTAACCCCCGTTCGACTTGCATGTGTTAAGCACGCCGCCAGCGTTCATCCTGAGCCAGGATCGAACTCTCGATAAAAGTGTTCGAAACTGTTGTCAGAAATTACTTTCTGGCTTTTAAGTTTCCTCGTTTACTGTTTAAATTCAGAATCGTTCTTCCGAAAAAATTCATTTTTTAATGGAATATTTTCGGGGTTGCATTAATGTTTTTTTGTCAATGTTCTGCGTTCACCCGCTTTATCGGGCGACTTGATTAGAATACCACCGAAGGGATATCTTGTCAACAACTTTTTTAAATATTTTTTAAAATATTTTTTAGTTGTCGTTTCAGGTTTACATGAACGTAATTGTTATGTAAATCTATCCCTTAAATAGCAAAAGCAGTTCCCTTTGGGAAACTGCTTCTAACGGAGAAGGAGGGATTTGAACCCTCGCGCCGGTTTAACCCGACCTACCCCCTTAGCAGGGGGGCCTCTTCGGCCTCTTGAGTACTTCTCCCCACCACCGCAAGCCTAATTTGCAGGTGCGTAATTCATTATACGGATTAATAAAATCAGTGTCAAGAACTATTTGTTATTTACGATATTTTAGCGGTGCCGTTTCATAAAGATCATTGCCTTCACAGTCTATAACTACTACTGCAGGAAAATCCTTTACGGTAAGTTTTCTTATCGCTTCCGTTCCCAGATCCTCATATGCGATCATTTCAGATGACACGATGGATTTTGAAAGCACTGCACCAAGTCCGCCCACTGCTGCAAAGTATACACAACCGTTTCTCACAACAGCTTCATGAACCGCAGCTGAACGCTTTCCCTTTCCTATCATCCCCTTAAGTCCCAGATCGAGCAGACCGGGAGCATATTTATCCATACGGCTTGCCGTTGTCGGACCGGCCGAACCTATAGGCCTGCCTTCCCTTGCCGGAGAAGGTCCCATGTAATATATAACATTGTCCTTCAGATCAAGCGGAAGATCCCTGCCTTCATCCAACGCTTCCTGCATGCGTTTGTGTGCAGCATCCCTTGCAGTATAGATCACACCGCTTATATAAACCATGTCACCTGCATGAAGCTTTTTTATCTCCTCATCTTTCAGAGGTGCAGTTATATTTATTCTGTCCATTATAATTCCCTCGATGCATGTCTGTTTGCGTGGCAGCATATATTAACAGCCACAGGAAGCCCCGCTATATGCGTGGGGTATGTTTCGATATTAACAGCGAGTGCAGTAACCGTACCGCCAAGACCGGCAGGTCCTATACCAAGCCAGTTCACCTTCTCAAGGATCTCTTCTTCCATCTGTCTGTAAAAAGGATCCGCAGCTCCTTTGTCAACAGGTCGCGTAAGCGCCTTCTTTGCAAGCAACGCGCATTTTTCAAAAGTGCCGCCTATCCCGACACCTACCACCATAGGCGGGCAGGCATTTGGTCCGGCATCCGATACAGCCTGTACAACTGCGTTCACAACCCCGTCCCTTCCATCAGCAGGCTTTAACATAAACACACGGCTCATATTTTCACTTCCGAACCCTTTCGGCGCAAGCGTTATCTTAAAACTATCACCCGGGACTACGCTGTAATGTACAACCGCAGGTGTATTGTCTCCGGTATTGATCCTGTCAAGCGGATCCTTCACCACAGACTTCCTGAGATACCCTTCGGTATATCCGCGGCTCACACCTTCATTGATCGCATCCTCAAGTGCGCCTCCGCTTATATGAACATCCTGCCCGATCTCGACAAAAAACACAGCCATGCCGGTATCCTGACATATGGGTATCATTTCTGACTTTGCAACGTCAAGATTTTCTTTAAGCTGACCTATTATCTCTTTTCCAAGAGGCGCTTCCTCCTTGCAGGCTGCTCCTTCCAATGCCTCAGCCATATCAGGTGAAAGTGTATGCGCTGCTTCGATACACATTTCCCTTACGGCATCGCTGATCTGTTCTGTACTAATCTCTCTCATTTTTTGTTCTCCACGAAGAGAAATCCGCGTATACGTTTTCTCTGAACCGGTAAATTGGTTCGCATGCCAAAGGCAGCTTTATTCGAACCAATTTGAGTTTGAAAGAAATGTATCAACGTTTCTTTCGAACACGACTCCATCTGTGCATTAAAAATGCCGCGCCGTTATATGCGGCGCGGCATAGAATAAACTTGCCGTCAATTCATCACACGACGTTCAAATATTACAACAGTCTGTTTCTGAGTTGAATTGAATCCTGACATCATAAGCTTGCCATGATTTCCAACTTCCCTTGTGGTGAATCCTATTACCTTGAATCCTGCAGCCGCATATTTATTGAGCAGCGTCTGGAAGGATACGAATTCGATAAGTGAACCCGAAGGCTTCTCGCTGTCAAGAGCGATATCATCAAGCACCTCGACTGCATATTCATAGCGCTGTACCGCAAGAACATCCATCTTGCTGTTTATCTTTATCATGTTATCAAGAAGGCATGTTGCCAGGAGCTTTGTCATATCCCCTTCATCCATATCGGCAAGAAGATCCTCCTCCATCCTTCTGCGAACACGTACACGAACGGTGTCAGATCCTGCAGAGCTTTCCATTATATGCTGCTTTGCCTGGTCCATATTCTGAGGAGATTTTGCATAACCCTTCTCAGTCAGATAATCCATGGCCATTTTCTGGATATTTTCATCAGTCTTATCCAGGCCTGTATCTACTATCTCCTCTATCTCGTTGACACTGCTTGTCTCAACGGAATTGCTCTTTTTGATCATGTTATACATGACCTGATTAACATCTACCATGTCTAACCCCGTCCCTTTGCCATATGATTTTTGGATGCGTAATAATACGCATCTCCCCAATGTTTCCGGGCAATCATGCCCGCTTTCAATAGTATCATATAAGGCATTGTTTTTCAAGGTATACAGTGCCTTTAAGGCTTCCGCTTGTTCTCCAGAGCCTGCTCATTTTTTCAAAAACCTTACGTATCGTATGCGATGTTCCCCACGCTATGAGGCCGAACAAAAGAACGACCCAGAGCCACCAGGTACACACAAATACTAACGGATATATCACAGAAAGCATGATCGGTGCGGCCCAGGCAACAAGTATCTTTATCCAGCTGCCTATATAGCCAAACGATATCAGCGCCGAGTTTTTGAATATTGTACTCAGTTTATTTTCGTATCTGGCTATCATCGGGAAAAGAAAAGGCACAACAAACAGGAATACCAGTATTTCAGCAAACAGAAACGCGGTATAAAAATACGAAAGTGCCGTTCCCCAGTTTGTGTTAATAAAGATAAGCTCGCCCATCATGACAAAAACGCATAAGAGCAGTATCAGAAAAGCAGCCGTAGCCTGTTTGAAATTTCTTTTGAACTCATGGATGAATCCGGATGTTACAGTCTCCTCTTTGTCCTCCTGAAGGCGCATACACATTGAATAAAGCGCTGTAAGAGATGCTCCTATGGTAAATATCGGCAGAGATGCCACCAGAAAGCATATATTCAGCCAGAACACATTTCCTAACGCATCCATGAACTTTCTGAGCTTTGGTATCCTGCTTCTCGTATTTTCAGTATTCAGATTATTATCATACTCAGACATCAAATTACTCCCACACTATAAATCGAGTAGGGAAGATGCAATCGCACCCTACTCGCCCGCGTGCCGCCGGTCAGCTTCAGCTGACATATTCCCTTCGGCGGCACTGCGATAAAAAAGGGTGTGCATTTTGCACACCCCTTCATGATAGCAATTATAAACAGATACTGCAATTACTCTTTGACACCGCCGAGCGCTACACCGCCTACGATATACCTTGAAAGAGCGAAGTACATAACAAGCAAAGGAAGAACCGTAATGAACAGACCGCAGTAGATCTGGCCCCAGTCTCTTTCCTTGTCGTTAGCCTTGAGAGCTTCAACGAACATAGGCATTGTCATCTTATCTCTTGCTGTTGCAAGTATGATAGAAGGTGTATACAGGTTGTTCCATGATCCTACGAAAGCGAAGATTGCCTGCGTAGCCATTGCCGGCTTAAGAAGCGGAAGGACTATTCTGTTGAATGTCCTGAACTCGCTTGAACCGTCAATTCTTGCAGCTTCAACTATCTCTAACGAGAAACCTGTCTCCATATACTGCTTCATAAAGTATACGGTAGTAGGTGCTGCAATGGCAGGAATGATCATGGGCCATATTGTGCCATACAGATGTGTGAGCTGTGTAACCTTGATGAAACCGACGATCGAAACCTGTCCGGGGATCATCATGATGGCATATATAAAGCCCCACAAAAAGTTTCTGAGTTTAAATTTGTAAGCTGTAACCGCATATGCCGTAAGAGATCCGAAGTAGATCTGAAGGGCAACTGCAGGTACCGTGATACAGAGTGAGTTCAACATTGCCTGAAGCACATTGACACCGCTGGTCTTTGCGCCGCCTTCCATAAGGCTGTTGAAGTTTCTGATAAACTTATCGCCCGGCAGAAAATGCAGACCGGACACGATAGTAGCCGAATCAAGCGTTGAGTTGATCAGCATGATAAAGAACGGGAATATTGAAAGGAAGCACAGTACGATGCAGACAATATTCCTGAACAACTTTGTACCATTGAATTTTCCTCCGTCCTGCTCCATATCAACTTTAGGAAGAGTACTTTTAGTATTATCCAATATGCTCACCTATTCCTTTCATTTCTTTTTCTCTACTGTTGCAGCCGCTTCTTTTTCGGGCTTTTCCTTTTTAGGAGAAGTAAGCCAGTAGAAGAGAAGGCTGACTGTCAGCGTTACGACAAACAGCACTACAGAATAACCGGCAGCACGTCCGTAATTCTGTGTAGGACCGTTATTAACATACTTCTTGATGAGCATAACAACGGTTGTTGTTGAGTTGATACTGGTACCATTGGAAAGCTTAACGATAGGACCGCCGGAATTAAAGAGGTACGGGATATCGTACATCTGCAGACCACCGATAGCAGAAGTAACCAGTGTAAACTGAATGATAGGCTTGAGCAGAGGAAGCGTGATCTGGAAAAACATCTGCATCGAGTTTGCTCCATCCACTTCAGCTGCCTCATAAAGAGCAGGATTGATTCCGAGTATACCTGCGCACATAACTATCATTGTATTGCCATACCACATCCAGAACTGGATAAAAGCTATGATCAACAGAGACGACCAGCCGGCATCCAATATGTCGACATTTTTTTCTATGAATCCCAACCCTTTAAAGATAAGAGTAAGAGATCCGTTTGTATTGAATAAACTGTAGAACAGCACGGCAATGGTAGCTGCCGTGATTATATTCGGCATGTACATGATAACCTTGTAAGCACCAGCTGCACGAAGCTTATACTTCACATCGGTAAACCATGCTGCCAAAAAAAGCGAAAAGATGATCTGCGGCACAAAATTGAGAAGCCATAACACTACAGTTACAGCAAGTGCATGCCACAGTTCCCCCCCACCTGCTTGTCCAAAACAATATTCGGTAAAGTTGCCAAGTCCAATTGTGTTGACAACATTACGTCCGTTCTTCTTTGAGAACACTAATGAATCTGCAAACGTCTGAATTAACGGATAAAGCTGAAAAATAAGAAAAATGATAAAGAAAGGGAGTGCGAAAAGATATCCATACTTACCATATTCTACGGTCTTTTTTTTGGTATTCAAGCTGTGTTACCCCCGGGACCTTTTATTTTTTAGTAAGGCACGCATCGGCGTATCCACACCGATGCGTGTCTGATCAACAAGTTTCTAAACCCTCTAAGAAAGGCTTAAATTATTCAGCTGCAGGAATTCCGAGCTGTGTATTTGCCTGATCCTGTACATATGCTACAGCATCATCAACTGTTGCGTATGTGCCTGCTGTGTATCCCTTAGCAGCCTCATCAATGTAAGCACGGATTGTTGAATCCTGGTATGTACGGAAGCTCTGGTTGATCTTCTCAGAAGCATCAGCCCATGTGCCGTAAGGATTCTGTCCGCCGAGGAATGCCATAGCAGCATTGTCGGAAGCAAGCTCACCATTGTTAAGTCTGTCGTTAGCAGCCTTGTTGTTAAGACCATCACCATACTGGTTAGCGATTGCTACAGCGATATCAGGATCGCATGTAAGCTCGTAAAGAAGGAATGCGCAAAGCTCGGGGTTAGGAGTATCCTTACCAACCATAGCGTATGTGCCGCCCCAGTGATATGAGCAAGGTCCTACGATACCACCCCAGTTGCCGTTTGTAGCACCGTTACCTGTGCAAACACCAACCATCCAAGGGCAAGCGAAGTAGCAGAATACCTTACCGTCATCCTTCATGTTAGCAGCCCATGTCTCATCCCACATTGAAGCGCCAAGTGTGTAGCCGCCATCTGCGAGCTTCTTGTTTGTCTCGAAGTAATCCTTAAGAGTATCATCGAGTGTAAGAGTCTCTGATCCATCATCAGCAACTGTTACGAGGGGCTTTGTCTGCTGATCCCACATAGCATACTTAACTTCATCAGAACCAGCTGTGATGTAGTATCCGGCAGCCTTAAGCTTGTCAGCTGTCTCGAAGAAAGCATTCCAGTCGCTCATAGCAGCCTGAACTGTATCAGGATCATCAGCGCCAAGAACTTCCTTAGCAATGTCTCTGCGGTAGAATACCATACCAGGGCAGCCCTGCCATGTTACAGCCTTGAGCTCACCGTTGAATGTGCCGTACTGTACAGCGAAATCATAGCTGTTTGCAAGCATATCATCTGTGAAGCCGAGGCTCTTGAGATCAAGAGTCTTCTCGTCATCCTCAGACCAGTACTTAGCAACATCGTTATCAGCAGGAATGATTGAAGGATACTTAGCAGCATCGCCGGCTGTAAGAGCTGTATCAACTGCAGTCTTGTACTCATCGCCTGTTCCTGAAACACCAAGTACGTTGAACTCTACATAGTCCTTGTACTCAGGATACTTATCAAGAACAACTGATAACTTCTTCTGGAAATCATCGTCCCACTCATAAACCATGATCTTCTTGCTGTCATCCCAACCATCTGTGCTGGGTGCTGCAATACCTGTTGTCTCAGCAGCAGGAGTCTCTGTCTCTGTTGTATCTGTCTCTTCAACAGGAGTCTCCTCTTCTGTGTCAGCGGGCTCTTCTACATCTGTTTCTGTCTCTGCAGGTGTAGAAGCGGGCTCTGCAGCAGGTGCCTGAGATCCGCAAGCTGAAAGTGTTCCAGCAACCATGATCATTGCCATAGAAAGTGCCAATAATCTCTTTTTCATTATTACAATTACCTCCCATGTAATTTGTCAACGCAGGCGGCACTATTGCCGCTTGCAGTTCTGAATATAGCATAGCGAAAATAATTGCGCAATATAAAAATGAATAATTTGTGAATTATTGTGCAATATACATAAACAAGACATCTTAGTTTTGTTTCTGTTCACAACAGATTCACATTTTGTTCACAAATTAAATCGTTTTTATTAAATGTTGCGAAATACATTTCAGAATCGAAGTCCGCCGTCTCCGGCATGTCTGAGAATTGTTGCCGAATGTGCAGGCAGGGTTAACGTTATCTTTCCCCTCTCAAGCCAGTATTCCCTGATAGTATCATCGAAGCCCTCCTCCCAGCTGAGCATGATCTGCTTCATGGTAGCACTTCTTCTTATACCAAGCTCCCAGAGCGAAAACTCCTCTGTCCTGCTTTCGTCAAGATTATTGATAAGAACCGCAGACTGGCCTTCCTTCGAGAATCGTCCGAAAGCTATCAATCCTTGCGATTTTTTTATCACTTTTATAGAACCGTGTTTGAACTCGTGGTACTTCTTCCTAATAGAAATCATATGCTTATGAAATTCTATCAATTCCCTGTCTTCATTGCCCCACGGATAGGTACGTCTGTTGTCCGGATCCGTAAATCCTCCAAGCCCGGCTTCATCCCCGTAATAGATCGTGGGCGCGCCAAGCCAGGTGAACTGAAGCAGCACAGCTTCACGCATCACTGCCTTGCTCACTCCCTCGTCTGCTGCCTGCGGCCCGAGCGTTGAAGTACGTCCGACTTTATGATTAGTCCTGGTAAGAAATCTCGAATGATCATGGTTGGAAAGCTCATTCATTGCTATATCGAGTGACTGGAAAGTCATATCGGCGCCATGATACATTATCGCATTCCAGAAATTATCGGCATTGTTAAGCTGATCCTCCCTGTAGTCATCACTATGCTTCTGCATTCCTGTAAAAAACCATGTTACAGGTTCCATGAATGCGTCATAGTTCATGACCGTATCCCACTCATCTCCCTGAAGCCATGCGTTCGGTGAACCGTAGTGCTCTGCCAGTATGACCGCATTGGGATTTGCTTCCTTTACTGCTTTTCTGAAATCCTGCCAGAAACGGTGATTGTAATCCGTCGAATGACCCAGATCGGCCGCAACGTCAAGTCTCCAGCCGTCCGCATTATACGGAGGCGAAACCCACTTTGCCGCTATCCTCATTATATAGTCATGAAGATTCTTAGATCCTTCATAATTAAGTTTGGGAAGAGTATCATTTCCCCACCATCCGTCATAGGTATGGTTATCGGGCCACCTGTCTTCCATGAACCGGAAAAAATCACGGTAGGGACTTCCCCCGTCAACATAGGCGCCTTTTTCATAACCTTCTGCTCCGGAATAGATTCCCTCCCTGTCGAGCCACTTGGAAAAAGACCCGCAGTGATTGAACACGCCGTCCATTATCACACGTATCCCGTGTCTGTGAGCAGAAGCCACAACATCAGCAAACAGCTTGTTGCTGGCTTCAAGATTTTCCTTATCGGTTACTCTCTTGATATATCTTGTTGCATGACGATTGTCATTATCGCCTTCACTTAACAGATCTCCCTCATCATTTATGATCTTTCCGAAATGCGGATCTATATGATCGTAATCCTGAATATCATATTTATGATTTGAAGGAGAAACAAACAAGGGATTGAAATAAATGACTTCCACTCCCAGATCGGACAGATAATCCATTTTATCGAGAACACCCTGCAGATCACCGCCGTAGAAATTTCGGACATCCATGCCGTCAGGATATTTACCCCAGTCATCAACTTTCCTTACATGTTCTCCTATATAAGCATACTCATCGTTAAGCACATCATTCGAAGTATCTCCATTGCAGAAACGCTCCGTGAATATCTGATACATAACGGCGCCGCGCATCCATTCCGGAGTTTTAAATCCGGGGATCACTTTGAATTTGAAATGCTCATCCGGTGTTTTCACAACTCCTCTTGTATCAAAAAGCAGCGAGATATTACCTACATGCACTTCAAAATGATAAACAAGCGGCTCATCCTCAAGCTGTATCTTCGTTATATAGTAGTCAAAGAGTTCATCATTGCAGTCTTCCTCCATGAGGATCTTTTTTCCGTCATGGACCAGATAAACCTGATCAAGGTTGTTGTGAGCCGCACGAAAACGCACCGTCAGGATGTCGTATCCTGACGGCTGCGCCGGCGATATAAAGTTTTCTGTGGTGTCTGAATAAAAAGAATTTTTGCGGACAACAGGACGCATGCCCGCTATGTAATATTGATTAAGATGTAGGAAATTTTCGGAACTCATCTTCCGGATCAGAACCAGCCCTTATGATTGTAAACATACATCTGCTGGAACTCTTCATCTGACTTTGTAAGATAAATGATACCTTCGATAAGTCCGATGGTACCCATAGCGAATGTAGCTATACCTAATGAGATAAAACCGCCAGCAATTGTTACCGCAAGCATGATGATAGCTTCTGTTGTATATCCAAGATAGAACTTGTGGATACCAAGTGAACCCAGGAATATTCCGAGCAGACCTGCAACCATCTTCTCCTTAGGTGAAGTCGATCCGCTCTGATTATTCATATTCTGATTATTCATGTTCTGGTTATACATGTTCTGGTTATTCATTCCCTGAGCATTCATGTTCTGATCATTCATGCCCTGGTTATTCATATTCTGATTGTTCATATTCTGGTTATCCATAATTGATCATTTCCTCCCTTGAGTGGTAAATATACAGATGAAATATAGCAGAAATACAGCAGATTATCAAGAGACTACTTAGTGTAGTTATATCCCGGCAACATTGCGGTACACTCCCCAGATGATAAGCACTGCCGTCAAAAAAATAATGACAGCCTTTTCTGCCTTCGGGAAGCTGACAGTTCCTTTTATTATATAGAATAAGATATTATACGCGAATATCGCAGCGATCACGGGAAGCATTATAAACAGAACACGATTATAGGAAAAAGCACCTGCAAGATCAAACATCAGTATGGAAGTCAGCATATGCATCAATCCGCAGACCGGGCATTTAAGTCCTGTGTAACGATTGAGCACACACGGGACACCTATCCCCGTAAAATGATATACGATCAGATAGGCTATACATGCTATACCCAGAATGCATCCGGTTATGATAACTTTTTTTAGTCTTTTCTTCTGTTCCGTATTCATACACTTCTTTTTGATCGGCCGTTAAAACCAAAAATCATCTGTATATTCTGAAAAAAAGAAGGACAGCCTTTCAGCTGTCCTTCATCGTTTCGTATATATAGTAGATAAGGGATTCATGAAAATCAGCCTTAACTACCGGAGATCCCGTGATGTGCCTTATTATATAGTAGCCGAGAATAGTCACACAGAGAAATACGATGATAACATTCTTATACTTCTCTTTTATCTCTATTCCGCGGATCTTTACTACAGCAAACAGCGGAAGCCCCACCGCAGCGAGCGGCCATAATGCATGGGAAGAAAATGCTTCCCCGAATTCCAGCCTTACTGCGTGATACAGTGCCCTGGTCATACCGCACATGGGGCATGGCACTCCAAACATGAGTCGAAAAGGACATCTGTATAATCCAAGCAACGATAGTATCCCGATTACTAAGACTACAGCAATTGCTACAATTGTGTATTTTTTCACCGGTTATCAGAATCGTTAATTACTTAGAGTACTTACCGTCGATAAATACTACTTCTTCTTCTGAACCGTAAGCTTCGCCGTAAACCTTGATAAGAGCGATAACCCAGTCAACCATGCACCAAATGCCGCAACCACCTACTGTGATAAGCTTAAGAATACCAAGACCGATCTGGCCTCTGAGGAATCTGTCTACACCGAAAGCTCCTAACAGCCATACAAATACCCATACAAATAAGTGCTTGTTAAATCTTTTTTCCATTATTATCTCCTCCGTAATAATATAGTTTTACATGCCTGATTCGGGCATGACCCATTGACGGCCTTATTTTATCAATATCTAAATGTTCTGTCAACCATGCTATTGCTACCAAAACCGCAATTTTAAAGGGTTCTTGCATAATAATATCCCGAATGATAGAATAGGTGTTGCTTATTTCAAAAATTTTGGAGGATACCATGAGTCCCGGACTTATTACATTTATCGTTGTTATTACAGTTTCTCTCGGAATACTTGTAGCCCTGTATTTTGCAGGTAAAAAGCTCAAAGCTAAGCAGGATGAACAGCAGGCACTTATCGAACAGAACAAAATGAGCGTTTCGCTCCTTGTTATAGATAAGAAAAAAATGAAACTTAAGGATGCCAATCTTCCTGCCGCAGTTATGGCACAAGTGCCTAAGATCTCAAGAGGCGTCAAGGTTCCTATGGTAAAAGTTAAGGTAGGCCCTCAGATAATGACCATGTTCTGCGACGAGGCGATCTTCGATCAGATCCCCGTAAAGAAGGAAGTAAAGGCCACCATCAGCGGCAACTATATAACCGCGGTCAAAGGCGTTCATGGAACAAAGCTCGAGGAAAAGCAGCAGAAGAAAAAGGGCTTTTTCAAAAAAGCGATCGACACACTGCAGGAAAAGGCCGGAGCAAAGCCCACAAAATAATAAAAAAATAACCGTAGCAAGGATTTCCCGAGCTACGGTTTTTTGTTATAGATTTATTTGAATATCGCACCACCGCCTGCCTTGGATCTGACTTCGATCTCCATATGGCAGTCAGAATAAAACGTATAATTGATATCAAGCTTATAAAATATATCCAGTTTCAGCGTATCATCATCCGGAGTCTCAAGCTTTATATCCTCCGTATCTATACCTATCGTAAGATTGCCAAACGGCATACGGTAACTGCAGAGATTCTTCCTGTCCTTGTAAAAGTTCATGCTTACATTCGCATAACCTTTTCTCGTAAGCTCAACGCAATCCTCATCTATCTTCATCATTGTGTGCGTTGCCGGATCCTCAGGCTCCTCACCGGGTTCATCATATATGAGAAAACGTCTTCCGTTCTTCTCATAATAATCACCGCTCACTATCATTTCAGCGGATCCCTGTTCTCCACCCGGTCCCTGATACTGCAGACCCTTTATGGAAATAAGTACTTCCTTTGTCATTCACCCTCCGGGAACTTCTTTAAAAACCCCTCCATCTGCCAAGCGATATGCTTCTTTGTGGCTAACACTGCCTGTTCGCGATCTCTTGACTTGATGGCTGCAACTATCTTTGAATGTTCCTCTATCGCTATATGTGCTACGTCAGGTGATCGGAGCGTTTCATAACGGTACCTGTTCACCTGATCTTCCATATCATGATTGATTTCCGCCAGCTTCTTATTATGGGAAGCATTGGCTATCGCGGCATGGAAGAGTGTATCTTTCTCTATTATCGTATGGATCGATCCGCCCTTTACCGCATCGATAAAGCCCTGTGCGGCATCCTCGATCGCTTTTATATCATCATCTGTGGCTCTTTCACAGGATAGTTCGGTAGCAAGCGCATCCGTTATCATCCGGACTTCAAGTACATCCCTTACCTGCGGTGCCGTGATGCTCGCAACTTCCGCTCCCCTTCGGGGCCTCATTATTACCAGGCCTTCCTGCTCGAGTTCCCTAATGGCTTCTCTCACAGGCGTACGGCTCACACCCAGTTCCTGCGCAAGATGAACCTCCAGCAATCTGGTGCCCGGTGCCATCTGTCCTGTAAGAATCGCACGTCTTATAGTTTTGCAGACCACATCACGCAGCGGTGTGAATTCATCCGCTTCAAGCTTAAGATATCCGTTCATTTTTCTCCCCCTCCGGAAACTAAACGAAATGACTTTTACATCAGCACCCCGTTATAAATGTACGCGTCCTTAAAACTCCTGCCTATCTCTTCCGCCGTCCTGTATGCACTTCCTCTGTCATCAAACAGAGCAAAAACCGTCGGTCCGCTTCCGCTCATCAGAGCCGTTCCGCCGGCTTCTTTTAATTTTTCAATAATATCCGCGATCACCGGGAATTCCGATGAAACCGGAGCCATAAACGAATTTCCGATATACCCGGCGATATCCGATGCTTTCTCCACTTTGCCGCTGCTTATCAGTTCCGCAAGTGCTTTCGAATCGGGGTGTTCCAGTTTTCCCTCACTCTCCCATTCATCCGTAAGCTTATATGCCGGTCCTGTCTTAACTTCAACGGGTGGTTTCACAAGTACGATCGGCATCCCCGATAGTCCCGGAAGACTTGTCATCTTCTCTCCTATACCACTGCAAAGTGCGCATCCGCCTTTTATACAGAAAGGCACATCAGCTCCAAGGCTTACGCCCATACTGCAAAGCTCTTCTTCCGAAAACACACCTTCAAGTAGCTTGTTTACGCCGGTAAGAACTGCTGCCGCATCCGTGCTGCCACCCGCAAGTCCTGCTGCCGCAGGTATCTTCTTAACGAGCTTGATCCCGAGATGCCCTGGCTCTATGCCTTTCTCCACCGCTTTCTCAAGAATGAGCGCTGCTGCCTTGTAGGCGATATTATCGCTTCCGTCCGGAACCAGTTCGTGACTGAGTGCAGCTTTCGCACTCTCATCCTCCGTTGAAGCGCTTTCAACCTTAAGCGTGATACCTTCGCCTTTTTCCCTCTCAAGTATCACCTTGTCGCACAGACCTGTCTGATGCATCACGGAAGTGATCTCATGATAGCCGTCAGGCCTTTTCCCGCACACATCGAGAGTCAGATTTATCTTTGCAAATGCGGTAACACCTACCGCCGAACGTCCATTAATTGTTTGCATATTAATACATTATACTATCAATGTTTATTCCTTGCAATTCAGACAAAATTTACCCGTTATCGTCTTCCTTTGTTCCGGTAAAAAGCATTTCGTCCAGATATTTCCTGTTTGCATCAAAGTCTACCTTGAGCACCGCCATTCCGTTAGCCTTATAGTCGTTCCAGGTGCCCTCCAACGGAAGGCTTCCCATGTCTCTTCCGTAAACAAACGGAGTCCAGCCCTGAAGTGCAAGCAGGTAACATTCATTCAGGGTAAGGTTGGTGGTCATATACGAAGCCATCTCCTTAATGATCACCGGTCCCCTTCTTACCAATGCCCCCGGAAAGGCCTTTATAACTGCATCTATGACTTTACGCTGTCTTTCTGTTCTGCCAAAATCCGTACCGATATATCTGTTCCTTGTGTAGGCAAGTGCCTGTGCTCCGTTCAGCTTTACCCAGCCTGACAGTGTGGGATCGAGATAATCCGTTGTTATCTCTCTTCCAAGGAGCATATTGTACTCATTCAGATAGGCGTCAATGAGAAAGACCTCATCACTTGTGACATTCATATCAACTCCGCCTACCGCATCCACCATACCGGCGAAAGCCTCAAAGTTCACTGACACATATCTGTTTACGCGTATCCCGAAATTTTCCTCTACGGTTTCCATGAGAAGCTCGGGGCCGCCGTAGGAATATGCTGAATTCAGTCTGTTCTTTCCATGCCCGGGTATGTCAACATACATATCCCTTAAGAGAGAAGTGAAAAGTATACGGTGTGTCCGGTTGCTTATTGAAAGAAGTATCATCGCATCGGATCTGCCGTCCGTACCGTTTTTTCTCGAATCATTTCCTATAAGGAGGATATTTGTCACTCCGTCTTCAGAAAAGGCTTCATTCTTAACGGAGCTTATCTCCTCATATTTCACGCCTCCGTAAACATACCAGACAAAAACATAAAGTCCGCCCAAAAGGATAAATGCTATTACAAAAAGAGTCCTCACAAATTTACCGAAGGCGGATTTTTTCTTTTTTTCCGGTTTCGGAGCCTCTTTTGGAGCAGACTTCTTTACAGCACGGGGAGGAATTAAATACTCAGCTTCATCTTCATCATCATAATAATATTCTTCATCCTCATCGGCGTCAGAATACTCCTCGTCGTACTCTTCCTCATACTCTTCCTCGTACTCTTCGTCTCTGTACTTTTCTTTTACAGGCATCCCACGTCTGTTCTGTCTCATAAGCAGGTCCTTTCATCATGATCCGGCAGGAAAACCACCCTGCCTGTCTGTCCTCATCCTTCTAAACCGGATATCATCTTATACGGGCCTATGTAAAAAATCAGGGCAGGGATATCACACCCTGCCCGTTAAGAATGTCTTCCTGATCCGTTATCACTCTTCAGTAGTTGTTTCTTCTGTAGCGGCTTCTTCTGTATTAACTTCTTCAGCACCACTGTTGATGATACCGACTATATCATCGTACATTTCATCCTCGGTGCATGCGGTAAGGATAGCTGTTCCGAGTTCATCACCCATATCAAACTGGAACAGATCATTCTCTGCATCGTAAGTAAGAAGGAAGTTGATGGTATTTCCTGTCTCATTATCAGTTACTGATACAGGAACCTCACCTGCCTCGCTGACCTCACCAATAGTCTCAGGGCCGGCAAATGAAGCAGTCTTGCCTCCGGCAGCATCATAATAAACGATGATGGCTTCATTTCCGTTCTCGGACCAGTAGATAGTCTCGCCTGCAGTAGATACACCTGTATAATAGCCGGTCATTGTATCGAGAGACCCCTTTACTGCCGCATAGGCGGCATCTCCGGCAACTTCGGTTTCAGGATCTGCTGTTGTTTCTTCGGTTTCAACTGTTTCCTCAGCAGGTGTCTCGGTCTCTGTTACCTCTGCAGGTACATCCTTTCCGCCGCAGGCTGTGAGCATAGCTCCTGAAAGCACAGCTGCAGTCATTAACATTACTATTCTTTTTTTCATAGTTATACCTCCACAAATAGAAATCCGCGTATGCGGTTTCCTCCCTTGATCATAACCCGGGGGCAGCCCCCGGAACTCACCTATTATATCAGCCATTATGCAGAAGATGCAAATTGACCGTATCCTTAGCCTATTTCTCTGAAGCATGCAAAGACTACATCGGCCACGTACATAATGACCATGGCAATACCTTCTCCACGGTTTACCTTCTTTCCGGTTATGCAGAAAATGCAGCATATAACGTTAATAGCAAGTAATATCATCATATCGCATACCGATGCGAAGTTTACCGCAACGGGATGGATCGCGCATGATATACCAAGTATGAGAAGTATGTTGAATATGTCGGAACCGATAACATTGCCGACCGCCATGTCAACTTCACCCTTCTTGGCCGCAACGATCGATGTCACAAGTTCCGGAAGCGATGTGCCTACTGCCACGATGGTAAGACCGACAAGCGTTTCAGACATTCCAAGTGTAAGAGCGATGTTCTTTGCAGAAAATACAACTGCCTCGCCGCCGGATACTATAAGCAATGCACCGAAAACGATCGAAAAGATCATTTTTGAAAGCGTCATAGACTCCGTGCCTTCCTCTTCCTTTGTGGGATTCTTTTTTGCGGCGATGATAAGCCAGACAATATATACAACAAAGAATGCCACTAATGCAATACCGAAAACGTGACCGAATACGGCTACATTTGTCTTCATTCCGTCCTTTGTGAACAGATTTCCAACAGACAGTCCGGATGTTGCCAGTCCGAATATCGCAACACCTGCCATAACTGCAGTTACGATCAGATTGATCGGATAATCTCTCTTTATGATCTGGGTATTGACCGGAACCGGATGGATAGCTGCGCAGATTCCGAGCACTACCAGTACATTGAATAAGTTGGAGCCCAACACATTACTTACAGCGATCTCATTTGAGCCTCTGAGCGCCGCCGCTACCGAAACCGCAAGTTCGGGAGCACTGGTTCCCATAGCCACGATCGTCAGACCAATGATCATTCCGGGAACATGAAATTTCTTGGCCAGTCCCGAAGCACCGTCCACAAACATATCTGCGCCTTTTATCAGCGCAAAGAAGCCAACAAGCAGAAATTCCAAATAAGTAACCATTCTATCTCCTCCTTCAGATGACTATGTGATAAAAAAAGACCTGCATCGCAAAAAAACGATGTAAGTCTCGCCTTTTAAAGTATGCTCCGGGGAAACCGGCCTTATTTATCTGACCCCTCTCCCGTCCTGACGGAACATTCTGCACCGGAATGATCTTCTGATGCAAGCTACTCCCTTAACATTAAGTGTTATTAAATACCATTTAAATTGTAAAGTCAACCGGATTTTTACGGCTCGGATATCATTAGGCCAAGCAGTTCAAAACGTGTGCCGAATGAAAACGGCGATCTCACAAAGGTTACCGTGTGCTCTGCAACCTTATCCGAACGGTATATTTCACACGGGACAGCAGCCATGCCTCTGCCCTTTCCATCAAACACCCCTGCATAGTTACCGTCCACATATACGTTATAAACCGCCATATCCGCAGTTCCGGTCTGTATGTAATAAATTCCCAGATTTGCAAACTTCATCTTAAAGGTCAGGCCGCCGTCACCCTGCAACACGGTAAAGCCCTTGGGAAATGCCCAATTGTCAGGTGTGCCTCCATAAAACGTGCCGCATTCCGTCACCTTTTCGGCAAGATCTTCACCCGTCAAAAACTTTGCATGTCTGTATGAGGCATCAGTGACAGGTTCCGGAAGTATCCTCGACTTTCCATCCTCCGAATATTTTTTTGACGTGAGAACGCTCTCGGCATCCTTGGAGAAACCGGCATTCATTAACAGCTGCTTTCTGGTTCCGTGAACATAGTTTAGATACTCACATAACAGCTCGGATATGATGCTGTGTCCCAGGAAAGAAGGATGAATCTTATCGCCTGACAGGTCAGATGCAGTATACATGCCGTTATTCATCATATATTCCTCGGCACTTGCATAATCTATCATGGGAAGATCATAATGAGCGCCTATCTTTGAATGATTCACACAGGCGGTCTTTTTATCGGTACGCGCCATCAAAAGCAGCATCACCGCAGGCGAAGACGGACTCTGCATCACATCACGTACCAGATTCTCATAGCTCTTCATATAAAAACGATCGCCCTGGTCATTTACTGAAAATTCTATAAGTACCAGGTCAGGCTTCTTATCAAGAACATCCTTCTGAACCCTGTGCACACCGAGATAGGAATCCGTTCCTGCTATTCCCGCATTGATACATTCGATATTGCTGTGCGGGAAACATGCCTTCCACCACATGAAAAATGTATCCGCATAACATGGCGCGATGCTTTCATCTTTGGTACCTGCTGCCGCAGTTCCCTGTGTGATCGATCCGCCTATTACCGCAATGGTTATATCCTCACCTTTAGCTGCCCTGTTCATGAGTGCAGCAAGAGGAGCCGTATCCATCTTCACATCCGGAATTGCGGCATCATAAACATCTCCGCCCACATAATTGGTAAGAGGGGGAACATACGTCACCTCCGGAACAGGTGTCGGCTCGGGAGGTTCGTTTTCCGATACAGAATCTTCAGATACGGAGTCTTCCGAAACCGAATCCTCAGACACTGTATTCTCAGAAGCAGAATCCCCTGAAACCGCATCATCCGATAACGATCCGTCTGAAGACAAAGAAAGAGCGGGCGCCGCGTCCGCTGACAGCGCAGGCCCCGCTCCATCATCACTTACAGTTGTCTGACCTGCAACACATGCGGTCAGCACGAGAACTGCACAAAGTGAAAATATAAGTTTTAAAAATCCGCTCTTAATCTTTTGATCACCTTCTGTTGTAGTTGATCAGGCAGCCGTCGAGTATTATTTCTGTCTCTGTATCGGTAAGCTGTCCGAGAGTAAGTTCAAACTCAGTCATCTTTCCATCCTTGCCAACTGCATAAGCCTTGATCTTTTCAGCCTTGTCCTTTACCTCTGTTCTGATACCGGGCAGGAAGATATAGTCAAGATTCTTAAACGGAAGAGCGCCTTCCTTTATTACAAAGGGAAGCATTCCCCAGTTGATAAGATTTGAACGATAACGCTTTGTAGCATATTCGTTAGCGATATTTGCCCAGCCGCCAAGCACCTTCTGGCATGAAGCAGCCTGCTCACGGGCAGAACCGTCACCGGGCTTCACTGCAAATATAGTTGAACCGATGCCGAGATTCTTTTCGTTCACTGATCCGTCGAAAGCCTTAACAGCCTTGATCGCATCTGCAATCTCGGGATATGCTGCTACGGGATCTTCACCTGCTTCGAGAGCCTTCTCTGCCTTCTGCACTTCCTTAGCGCGTCCGACATATTCGGGATCCTTTCTTGATAATGTAAACTCTGCAAGACCGAGAGGATTGCTTCTGTAGGAAGATGTCTCACCTGAAGGGATGAGCTCATCTGTTGTGGTAACAGGATCATGGATCTCTGAAACGACCTTGAGGAGCATGTTCTCGGGAAGAGCAGCCATTGCAGGCCAATCCTTGATGTTGGGACCGAATTTCACTTCGACAGTCTCATCGGCAACGCCCTTCGAATCAAAGACACGTCTGTCATAAATTGTCTTGTCGAAGAAGTACTTATACTGTCCGATCTTTTCAGGCACATCCGTAGCCGGAGTAAGTCTGCCCTGGTTTGCTGCCGTAGCTGCGATAGACCTTGCATCCATAAGTGCAACAGATGCGATCTGTCCGTTCTGTATCTTGGAACCCTCTCTGTTCGGGAAGTTTCTTGTCGAATGTCTTATCGAAAGCTGTCCGTTTGCAGGTGTATCGCCTGCACCGAAGCAAGGTCCGCAGAAAGCTGTCTTGAATACTGCACCTGTCTCGAGTATCTTTGCGGCACAGCCGTTCTTGATAAGCTCCATGTAAACAGGCATTGAAGCAGGATATACGCTTAAAGTAAACTCATTCGATCCTATGCTTGCGCCCGAAAGGATGTCAGCTGCGGCACAGATATTCTCAAATCCGCCGCCTGCGCAGCCTGCGATGATACCCTGATCAACGAAAAGCTTTCCGTCACGTATCTTATTTCTTAAGTTAAACTCAACCTTGTCGCCGAATGACACCTTAGCGCGCTTCTCGCAGTCTGCAAGGATATCCTCGGGATTCTCATTGAGCTCTTCGATGGTATATGTGTTTGAAGGATGGAAAGGAAGAGCTATCATAGGCTTAACCTTTGAAAGATCTATCTCTACCACACCGTCATAATATGTAACTGCACCGGGCTTTAATTCCTTATAATCCTCAGCCCTCTTATGTATCTCATAGAATTCCTTTATCTTCTCATCTGTCTGCCAGATAGATGAAAGGCATGTGGTCTCTGTCGTCATAACATCAACACCGATCCTGAAATCAGCTGAGAGGTTTTTAACGCCGGGACCTACGAATTCCATTACCTTGTTCTTTACAAAACCGTTCTTGAAAACAGCTCCGATGATCGCAAGTGCAACGTCCTGAGGACCTACACCCTTTGCAGGCTCACCCTTCATATAAACAGCGATCACTTCCGGCATGTTTATATCATAGGTCTGTGAAAGCAGCTGCTTAACAAGCTCGGGGCCACCCTCGCCCATTGCCATTGTTCCCAGAGCACCGTATCTCGTGTGTGAGTCGGAGCCGAGTATCATTCCACCGCCTGTAGCAAGCATTTCTCTTGCAAACTGATGGATGACTGCCATGTGAGGAGGCACATACACTCCGCCGTAGCGCTTTGCGCATGAAAGACCGAATACATGGTCATCTTCGTTTATAGTACCGCCTACTGCGCAGAGTGAATTGTGGCAGTTGGTAAGCACATAAGGCACAGGGAACTTTGTGAGTCCTGATGCTCTTGCAGTCTGTATGATACCTACAAAAGTAATATCATGGCTGGTAAGCTTATCAAACTTGATATTGAGCTTGCTGTCATTTCCGGATTTATTATGAGCGGTGAGAATACCGTATGCTATGGTATTCTTCTTTGCATCCTCTTTGGATACGTTTACCTTAGCCTGCTGCTCTTTTTCATCAGTTACCAGTTCTGTTCCGTTTAATAAAAACGCGCCGCCGTCATGTAATGTGATCATTTCAAAATACTCCTTATAAATTTATTCCGGCTGCTTGGGAAGCTGTGCAAAGCTTGCCTTCAGCTCATCATCCGTAGGTATATAGTCACTCATCTCTCCGTCATTGAAAGCCTTGTAAGCATAGAGATCAAAGTATCCTGTACCTGTGAGTCCAAAGAGGATAGTCTTCTCCTCACCTGTTTCCTTGCACTTAAGCGCCTCGTCGATGGCAGCTCTGATAGCATGGCTGCTCTCAGGAGCGGGAAGTATGCCCTCTACACGTGCAAACTGTTCAGCAGCCTCAAACACCTTTGTCTGCTCAACGCTTACCGCACGCATAAGCTTCTGATCATAAAGTTCGCTAAGTACGGGGCTCATGCCGTGATAGCGCAGGCCGCCCGCATGGTTGGGTGAAGGCATGAAACCTGAACCGAGAGTATACATTTTTGCCATAGGGCAAACTCTTCCGGTATCGCAGAAGTCGTATGCGAAAGTTCCTCTTGTAAGGCTGGGGCATGATGCAGGCTCAACAGCCACGATATCATAATCAGCTTCCCCTCTGAGTTTCTCTCCAACGAAAGGTGAGATAAGTCCGCCTAAGTTTGATCCGCCGCCTGCGCAGCCGATGATCATATCGGGCTTTATTCCGTATTTATCCATTGCGATCTTGCTCTCAAGACCGATCACGGACTGATGAAGGAGCACCTGATTCAGCACGCTTCCGAGAACATAACGGTAGCCTTCCTGTGTTGTTGCAGCCTCAACCG
Source organism: Lachnospiraceae bacterium NK4A179 (assembly GCA_000421045.1). Lineage (GTDB taxonomy): Bacteria > Bacillota > Clostridia > Lachnospirales > Lachnospiraceae > NK4A136. Next base: position 27,296 of record ATWC01000022.1, on the reverse strand, counting down.
CCTCAGATATGGCACAGCCAAGAGATCCGCCTGTTCCGGGATGCTCTGCAAGTATCTTTCTTCCGATATTTGTTGTGTCGGAAGGAGAAGGGGTTATGGATGCACCGTAGGTTCTGATAACCTCACGTCTGAACGGCTTCTGCTCATAGGAAACCTTTACCATATATACCTGGCAGTCAAGATCAAAATATGAGCATGCCATTGAAAGCGCTGTTCCCCACTGACCTGCACCGGTCTCTGTGGTAACACCCTTAAGTCCCTGCTTCTTTGCATAATAAGCCTGCGCGATCGCAGAATTGAGCTTGTGGCTTCCGGATGTATTGTTTCCCTCGAATTTGTAGTATATCTTGGCAGGAGTGCCAAGCTTCTTTTCGAGACAATATGCACGAACAAGCGGTGAAGGACGATACATTTTGTAGAAATCCCTTATTTCCTGGGGAATAGGGAAAAATGCCGTTTTATCATCCAGTTCCTGTGCGATCAGCTCATCACAGAATACAGGCTTAAGATCGTCAGCCGTAACCGGCTTAAGTGTAGCCGGATTAACAAGCGGCGCCGGCTTTTTCTTCATATCGGCCCTGACATTGTACCAGCTGTCAGGCATCTCGTTTTCTTCAAGATATATCTTGTAAGGTATCTCTTTGCTCATTTCAGGCTCTCCTTTGAAGTATTCTTAGTATAAACCAACTTGACTATTATAGATTATTTTGTCATCCATGAAAAGGTCACGCCTTCTTTATTTCGAAAACAACGACCGTCCTGTCCATAATATGCACCCTGTTCGTTGTGTCTTCCTCATCCATCCAGCAGGCAAGAGGGTCTCTCTCATAGGTATCGGAAATGCGCTCCCACTTATACCCTTCATTCCTGTATTTCTCCGGGATATCGGGAAGCTTTATATCAAGCGGCTCCCAGTATGAATTAACGGCAAGATACACAGCCTGTTCCTCACCGCTCTTTCCGTCAGTACCGGTAAACATCACTCCGATATAATGCGAATATTCCTTATAATCGCTGTTCCAGGCATCAGTATCATGTGCCGACATCTCAGGGAAACCGAATGCCGGCTTCTCACATTTCTTACGTATGCACTCATGATCCTTACGGAACTTTATCATGAACCTGAAGAATTCAAACAGATCCTCATTTCTGCCCAGTTCTTCCCAGTTGAGCCATGATATGAAATTATCCTGGCAATACGCATTGTTGTTTCCTCCCTGGGAATTGCCGAATTCATCACCCATAAAAAACATAGGCGTACCTCTCGACAAAAACAGCACTGTTGCGGCATTTTCACACATACGTTTTCGCAATATGTTTATTCCGGGATCGGATGTCTCGCCCTCAACACCGCAGTTCCAGCTGCGGTTATCATCGGATCCGTCCGTATTGTCCCAGTTATTTTCCTCATTATGTTTTGTATCATAGGTATACAGATCATGAAGGGTAAATCCGTCATGACAGGTAATGAAATTGACAGAGGCATTGGCTCCCCTTATCTCAGGCATATAGATGTCGGGAGATCCCATAATACGTTTTGCGGCAGCAGCTGCAAAACCTTCATCACCCTTTAAGAATGAGCGCAGGTCATCCCTGTATTTTCCGTTCCATTCAGCCCATCTGTTCCATGAAGGGAAAGAGCCCACCTGATAAAGACCTGCCGCATCCCATGCCTCAGCTATCAGTTTAACCCCGCCTAAAATGGGATCAAAAGCAAGACTCTGCAAAAGAGGCGGTTTGCTCATCGGCGCCCCATCCTCATTTCTCCCCAGTATGCTCGCAAGATCGAAACGAAAACCATCCACATGATATACGGTCACCCAGTAGCGCAGGCAGTCAAGTATAAGCCTCTGTACTATGGGATGGTTGCAGTTTAGTGTATTGCCGCAGCCGCTGAAATTATAATATCCTCCATCCGGAGTGAGCATGTAGTAAATATTGTTATCTATACCCTTGAAAGAAAAAATCGGGCCGTTTTCATCACCTTCCGCTGTATGGTTGAAAACAACATCAAGCAGCACATCCATATTTCTTTCATGGCAGGCACGTATCAGAGTCTTTAATTCCACGCCTTCCCTGTTATACTCAGCTGATGCATTGTAGCTGGTATTTGGGGCAAAGAAGCTTACCGTGTTATATCCCCAGTAATCAATGAGTTCACGTCCGTAAAAATCCCTGTGAGGAAGTGTTTCATCAAACTCAAATACCGGCATCAGCTCTAACGCAGTCACGCCAAGCCTCTGCAGATAGTCCAGTTTCTCTATGATGCCTTTGAATTTTCCGTGATGCTCAACTCCCGATGAGCCTGCCTGTGTGAAGCCTCTCACATGCATCTCATAGATTATCAGATCATCCATCTGGTTCGTGGAATTGCCCTGCACGCCCCAGTCAAAGTCATTGCGTACGACACGGGCCTTATATATCCCGTTATTGTGGCAGCCCCATTTGCTCTGGCCTGTCACTGCCCTTGCATAGGGATCGAGTATGACCCTTTCCTTATCGAATAAGAGTCCCTTCTTCTTATCATACGGACCGTCAAAACGGTAGGCATACTCAAAATTCTCTATGTCCAGATCAAAGACTATCATCGACCATACATTTCCGATCCTGTAGCTGTCAGGGAACTGAAGCACGGCATACGGCTCATCCGCCTCACGTTCAAAAAGCAGCAGCTCACATTTCTTGGCCTGATTTGATGAGATGGTAAAATTCACTCCGCCTGCTATGCATGTCGCTCCGTTTATCTCATACATTCCCGGGCGCACATCAAAACCCGCGATCTTATCATAGGCCCGCATATAAATGCTGCCATAAAGTGTTGGTGCCGCAGGCACACTGACCATATCCTCCGCCGCATTCAGTATGGAAGCGGCTTTTTTGTCCTTCAAAGCAGTCTCGTTTTTTTTACTCTCTGCTTTTTTTCTCATCACTCTTTCCCCACCATAAGCTTATATTTCATCTCCGCCATGATCCAATCACTCTCGTTATCGATATCCTGGACTTCAGTCTCCGGAACGATAAGCGGAGCGTAGGTTTCTACATTGAAAGAAAGATCCTCTCCGACCTTGTAAAAATAAAACTGCCCGCAATCATGATATACAGGTTCAAGATCCTGTGATCTGGCGGTACGGAATTCCGGATACTGATACTTAAGCATGCCGTTCTCTATAATATTTGCCCTCTGCGGAGGGAAACTGAACTGCACAACCGGCATCACGGCATCAGCACTGCTCTCAAGAAGTATCTTATGAGCGTTCACAAGCTTCTGTGCAGTAACAAAAGGAGCTGTAGGATACAGACAGCACATTTCGGAAAACCGTTTACCCTCTGACGCATAATTCTCAAGCACTTCACGGAGCACATCCGCTGTGGTGGCAGTATCCGATGATGTTTCGGCACTTCTTAAAAAAGGAACGGATGCACCTGCAGCTTCGGCAATAGCCTTTATTTCCTCACTGTCGGTGCTTACCATGACCTCATCAAATATCCCGCTCTCAAGAGCAGCCTTCACCGAGTACTCTATGATAGGTCTTCCGTTAAAAGGCCTGATATTTTTCTTCGGTATCCTCTTTGATCCGCCTCTTGCTGTAATAACTGCGATAACTGACATTTTCCCCTCCGGTCTGACCTGTTATCACAAGGTCCCGTAAACTGTTTTTATTAATGACGCTATGCGCGTATCCCAGGTATGTTCCTTAAGAACACGTTCCAGCCCGCGCTCAGCGATCTTCTTTCTTTCTTCCTCATGTTCAAGATACCATGCGGTCTTGTCGAGCAGTTCCTCTTTTGAGGAAAAAACCTCCACCTCTTCGCCCGGCTCAAACAATTCGGGAAGCTCTTCCTGATAATTGCACATGAGAAAACCTCCGCAGGCACATATATCAAAGACTCTCTGAGAAAGCCCTGATGATATGGATCTCATGGTAATGTTTAAATTGATCCTGCTCTCATGAAAAACGATCGGCATCTCGGTAAGAGTCTTCACGCCCTCATGCACATTGATGCCGGGACTATTGATGTCTCCGTTCTTTCTTACCGGAGCGCCTGTCCTTTCGCATTCTTTTTCCAGCCCTTCAAGAGGACTGTAGGTATAAAGATCCGTACATGCTTCTAAACCCAATGCCGCTAACAGCCTCTCTCGTTCCCGTTCTGCCGCCTCTGCCCCGAGATAAGCTGCTGCCATTTCATAGCGCTGTGTGGAAGGTTTGCCTTCAGTATAGGGATCATGAAGCCCCGGCACACATTTTCTGTATTCTTCCATTACAGTCTCATCAAGCTTTTTCTCCAGGAAATTAAAACCGTACAAAAGAAGCTGTGCCTCGATAATGCCATCAGCATAGCCTTTAGCATAATCGCTAAGGCCCTGTATCTTTTTGTATGGATTTTTTTCCGAGTAAAGAGAACCTACAAATGAAACATCAGACGAAAATCTTTTCTTCATATCGGGAGAAGCACTGTTTATCGCCTTTTCCCAGCTTGACGGTGATGAGGCCAACGGCAGATGGAATATCCCCTCCGGATTCTTTTCCTTAAAATACAGATACTGATTTCTGTCAAAAAGAAAAACCCTGTTGCAGCTGTTTGAAAGCGACGGACTTAAGAGTTCTTTTACAGGACAGTCCACCGACCAGCATACATAGGGCACTGATCTCAATTCACATATTTCCGAAAGAGCAGGGAAAAAGTTCACACTGAATACAAACATGAAGCTATGGCAGTCTATTAATGCTGCAACATCCTTCACGATTTCAGAAGAGTTGATGGCTTTATCCGTGATCATACGCTTATCCTCGACCACGTCTATACCGAATCTTTTAAAACCGGATATCATCTCCGGCTCACATATGCTGCCGTAACGATAAAATAGGATCTCCATAAGCTCAAGTATATCACAAAACGAATGTCGAGAACCAAAAAGGACCCGCAGAAAACTCTGCAGGTCCTGAAGATCATCATTGATCTATCATCTCTTTACCTTCACCTTATCAAGATGCCATATCTCCTTTACGTACTCCTCTATCGTACGGTCAGAGGAGAACTTGCCGCAGCATGCGGTATTGAGTATTGCAGAACGTGCCCAGCGAGCCTCATCCTTATATGCCTCAACAACCTGTTCACGTGCCTCTCTGTAAGACTCAAAGTCTTTCAGTATGAAATATGTATCAGCCTTTGCAGTACACTGCGTATTGAGCAGTGAATTATAGAGCGGCTTGAAGAGCTCTGTATCATTTGAATAGGTACCGTTGATCAGCTGCATGAGCACACGGCGCACATTCTGATCGCTGTTGAAGATATCCATGGGATTGTAGCCGCCGTTGATCTCATAATTGATGACTTCATCCGAGGAAAGGCCAAAGATAAATGCATTTTCCTTACCAACTTCCTCAACGATCTCCACATTTGCTCCGTCCATTGTTCCGAGAGTGAGCGCACCGTTAAGCATAAATTTCATGTTACCGGTTCCGGATGCTTCCTTCGAAGCTGTGGATATCTGCTCTGAAACATCAGATGCAGCAAAGATCAGCTCGGCATTTGATACCCTGTAATCCTCTATGAATACGACCTTGATCTTGCCGTTTATCGATGCGTCGTTGTTGACCACATCTGCAACGGAATTGATAAGCTTGATCGTAAGCTTTGCATTGCGGTAGCCTGCTGCTGCCTTAGCGCCGAAGATGAATGTTCTGGGATAGAAATCCATATCCGGATGATCCTTCAGTTCGTTATAAAGATGCATAACATTCAGGATATTGAGCAGCTGTCTCTTGTATTCATGCAGACGCTTTACCTGCACATCGAAGATAGATCTGGGATCCACATCGATATCATTGTGCTCTTTAATATACTTTGCAAGACGCACCTTGTTCTGATACTTGATGTTCATGAATTCCTGCTGCGCCTTCTCGTCATCGGCATAGACCTTAAGCTTCTTGATCTTGGAAAGATCCGTGATCCAGTCATCACCGATATGCGCTGTTACCCAGTCTGCAAGGAGCGGATTGCCGTGAAGCAGGAAACGTCTCTGTGTTATGCCGTTTGTCTTGTTATTGAACTTCTCGGGATACATCTCATAGAAGTCCCTGAGTTCCTGTTTCTTTAGTATCTCTGTATGGAGACGGGCAACACCGTTTACCGAATAGCCTGCGCAGATAGCAAGGTGAGCCATCTTGACCTGACCGTCATAGATGATAGCCATCTTGCGTACCTTTTCCTGATCGCCGGGATACTTACGCTGTATATCAAGAACAAAGCGTCTGTTGATCTCTTCAACGATCTGGTAGATACGGGGAAGAAGTCTTGAGAAAAGCTCTATAGGCCACTTCTCAAGAGCCTCAGCCATTATAGTATGGTTGGTGTAAGCACAGGTCTTGGTCGTAACCTCCCATGCCTCATCCCATGTGAGATAGTGCTCATCCATAAGTATGCGCATCAGTTCCGGTATAGCAACCGTAGGATGCGTATCGTTAAGCTGGAACGTCACCTTCTCATGGAATTTCTTTATATCATCGTGTGTACGCATATACTTCGCAACTGCTTCCTGTACGGATGCAGAAATGAAGAAGTACTGCTGCTTGAGCCTGAGCTCCTTGCCGGCATAGTGGTTATCGTTGGGATAAAGGACCTCAACGATATTTCTGGCAAGGTTTTCCTGCTCTACTGCCTTCTGGTAATCACCCTTATCGAATGAATCCAGACGGAACACATCTATGGGTTCTGCATCCCATATGCGGAGTGTGTTTACAACACTGTTGCCATAGCCAACTATGGGCATATCATACGGAATAGCCCTTACAGACTGATATCCGTCCTGATAATAATTGTTTCTGCCGTTCTCATCCACGCGGACATTAACGTATCCGCCGAACTTTATCTCTTTTGCATATTCCGGTCTGCGCAGTTCAAAAGGATTGCCGTTCTCAAGCCAGTTATCGGGTACCTCCACCTGATAGCCGTCCTTTATCTTCTGCTTGAACATACCGTAACGATAACGTATGCCACAGCCATATGCAGGGTAACCAAGAGTTGCAAGTGAATCAAGGAAGCAGGCAGCCAGTCTACCAAGACCACCGTTTCCCAAAGCCGCATCCGGCTCCTGGTCCTCAATAACGTTGATATCCAGGCCCAGCTCCTCAAGAGCTTCCTTCACATCCTTATAGGCCTTCATATTGATCATCATGTTACCGAGCGCTCTGCCCATCAGGAATTCCATTGACAGATAATATACCGTCTTGGGATCCTTTTTCTCATACTGCTTTTGAGTTTCGAGCCACATATCCACGACCTGGTCCTTTATTGCATAGGACACTGCCTGGAATATCTGCTGCATTGATGCTTCATCGATAGTCTTCCTGTAAAGTGTTTTGATGTTGTATAAAACACTCCTTTTGAATAATTCCTTGTCAAAAGAATCGCGGATAGTAGCGCCTGATGACGAGGTTACTTCAGTCGACTTTTTTGATGCCATTTATCATTTCCTCCTAAAAAGAGTATAAGTGCACAACGCAATTATTATATCGTAAATAGCTATTTTTGTGAACTCAGGGGTGGTAGTAGAACTGTATTTTTCTCATCTCCTCAAGCTCATAAGCATCTTTGTATACCACATATTTTTTGGTCTCACCGGCCTTCTCAAGTCCGGCACTTTCCGGATCCGCACTGAATTCCTGATCGATCGGGAAAACATAGAAGCAGACCTGTCTTTCCCTGCCTAACTCAAGGAGGGCGCAACTGTCTATCACCTCTTCATGCATCATCACAAACAGCTTGTCAGCTTCTGCATACGGATCCATGAATTTCTCACGTCCATAGGCAAGATACAGGTTTGTATCATACTGTCTGACAGAGACGGTAAGCTCAGCCGGCATAGCGGCCCTTATCTGGTTCCCTTTTTCTCCGGCCATGATGATATCCGCTACCCCTATCGCTTCCTCAGGAAGGTGATATACGTTCTCGGCCCTGACAGGAGCTTCGGTATAGCCGTTGCCTGCGTCATAAACATAATGTCCGCACAGCGCCACCGCGGTAGCCGCCAGCGTTATACCTATAAGCCTCATTCCTGAAAAAATCTTCTCACTTGCATAAGCAATGGTCGCACACATAGGGAGCAGCCATAAGAATCTGTAATAGGTATCCCCTGTATCAATGTATCTGACAAACGCATATCTTACCGGAGGCAGGATAACCGCAAGAATAATGAGAAGCGGCAGGTAAATAAACAGCGCCCTGATCCTCTTATCCTTTTCCGTGAACAGAAGATATGCCGCAGCCAGTCCGTAAAGCGCCATGAGGAAACCCGATCCTGCATAGGCTATAACGGTATCGATATTCATTTGAAAATAATTAATCATTTGATCGATCATTTGAGCACCGTATAAGCAATAATATAAAGCACCTCGGGGATCACGGAAACGATACCCGCAAGCAGCAGTTTTCCGTTCTTTTTAACTAAAGTGAGCACAAATGTGCCGGCAAGGATAAGCACCGCAGCAAAAAACGCGCCCAGAGAAGTGCACATTCCCGCAAACATACCGGTCAGGAAAAGAAGAGGCACCGCACCCTTGTGCTCTTCCACTTCATCAGAAAGCCATATAAGGGCTGCAATGATGACAGGCACTGCGATACTTGCAAACATGGCCTTGCCCTGCCAGGACCTGGTCATGATAAAACGCTCGGCTGTATATCTTGAAGTGCTTCCGTACAGATAGATCACCGAAACCATACACATGAAAAACGGAAGGCGTCCGGCATCCTCTGTCACCCTGCCGTCAATCACCCTGGTATCTCCGTATATCGCACGGCCAACCATCAGCCATGCCAGAAGAGAAACAGGGATCAGGAATAACGGTCCGATGCTCCTGCAGACGATACCTGCATGAATGCCGCTGATACGCGCAAGATAAGCAAACCACATGGGCATAACTGCAAGCGCATGTCTCAGGTCAAGCTGTGTCGGGCCTCCGGTATAGGGAAGCAGCGTATACATAGCTCCCTGTTCATCGGCAAGCACTGCCTGCGTCACATAATATGCATTGTCACCGTCATCAAACACCGTGGTCATTGACTTGATAAGTGTGAACGCAACTATGACTGCAAATGCAGCCCAGAGAAAAGCTGACTCAAGGAAGGAACTTCTAAATGTGTCATTAACCTCGTTGGAAATTTTTTTCTTTGAACTTCCCGACTTACCGGAATTCTTCCGTCTGTAGATCGCGCCTGCCAATCCCGTCACGGCAAGCACTGACTGGATTATCAGATAGGCAAAGCTGCATGTATTAAACGGAACCTGCTTAACAAGGAGCATGCAGGCAATGGCCGTTACAAAAAAAGCGGCCATATCCAGCATGAAGCCAAGGATATAGACCGTATACCATTTGTCATTCTTTTTGTTTAAGAACGGCACCATATTAAGTCCCGCCATGAAAGGCAGTACCGTTATAAGAAGTATTAAGATTACAGGTTTAAGATAGATCATTTGTGATAAGGTTCCCCGTTTATTATGCGGTATGCCCTGTAGACCTGCTCAAGCATCATCACCCGGAAAAGCTGATGCGGAAAAGTCATTTTTCCAAAACCTATCTTCTCGTTGCTTTTCTTAAGAACATCATCCGAAATCCCAAGTGAACCGCCTATAATAAATATTATATGACTCTTTCCGTGCGTTGCAAGAGTACTTATTTTTTCGGCAAATTCAGGGCTGGTATATTCCTTACCCCCGACCGCAAGTGCTATGACATATGCATCGTCGCTTATGTACTTCAGCAGCCTTGCCCCTTCTTTTTCAAGTATTAAAGCCGTCTCCCTCTCCGAAGCGCCGTCGGGCGTCTTTTCATCCGCCACTTCGATCACTTCGGTCTTGGCATATCTCGAGAGACGCTTAAGGTACTCCGCGACTGCATCCGAATAAAACTTTTCCTTTATCCTGCCGACGCAGAGCACCGTGATCTTCATTATCCCCTCCGGATCACTCGCGGATCATGGCATGATATTCCTGAAGGCTCACTACAGGAAGTCCTTCGCCCTTGTTCTCGGCGCGGATACCTGCTGCCGTAGCTCTTGCTGCTGCCATGGTCGTCATATAAGGGATGTGGTGCTTGATAGCATTCTGTCTGATGTAGCTGTCTGAAACCGCATCCTTCTTATCCGTAGGTGTATTGACTATAAGATCCACTTCGCCGTTTGTGATGGCATCAATGATATTGGGTCTGCCTTCATAGATCTTATTGATCTTTTCTGTCTCAATTCCCGCTTCGCTTATAAGGTCATAGGTTCCGCCTGTTGAAAGGATCTTGAATCCGTCTTCGGCAAAGCTTCTGGCGATCTCAAGAAGTTCCGGCTTATCTCTGTCGCTGACAGAAATGAGAACTGTTCCGTGAAGAGGAAGTTCTGTACGTGTGCCCTCCTCTGCCTTGAAGAACGCTCTGCCCCAGTCTGTGGAAAGACCGAGAACTTCGCCTGTTGAACGCATTTCGGGTCCGAGTACCGGGTCGACCTCGGGGAACATATTGAAGGGGAATACCGCTTCCTTCACACCGTAATACGGAATCTTTTTGTCCTTAAGGTCACCCACAGGCGACTTGCGGCCTGTAAGGGGCAGTGTCATTATCTCGGTTGCAACCTTGACCATGTTTATACCGCAGACCTTTGATACAAGAGGCACTGTTCTTGAAGCTCTGGGATTGGCTTCGATAACATATACCTTTCCGTCCTCGATCGCATACTGCATGTTCATAAGACCTACAACGTTCAGTTCCTTTGCGATCTTTCTGGTGTAATCCTTGATAGTTTCGATCTGCTTATCTGTCAGATGCTTTGAAGGAAGTATGCATGCAGAGTCTCCTGAATGGATACCTGCAAGCTCGATATGCTCCATGACAGCAGGAACAAATACATCCTTGCCATCACTTATAGCATCTGCCTCACACTCTGTTGCATGATGCAGGAAACGATCGATAAGTATTGGTCTGTCAGGTGTGACACCTACAGCCTCAGCCATATAGAGGTTCATCTGCTCATCGTCATGGACAACTTCCATTCCGCGGCCGCCCAGAACGTATGAAGGACGTACCATAACAGGATAGCCGATCTTGTTTGCGAGAGCCTTGGCTTCTTCAACAGTAACAGCCATGCCTGACTCTGCCATAGGGATCTTGAGCTTATCCATCATGTTTCTGAAGAGGTCTCTGTCCTCAGCAAGATCGATCGCTTCAGGTGTGGTACCTAAGATATTTACGCCGTTAGCCTTGAGTGATGCTGCAAGATTGAGAGGTGTCTGGCCGCCAAACTGTGCGATAACACCGACGGGTTTTTCCTTTTTGTAGATAGCAAGCACATCCTCAAGTGTAAGAGGCTCAAAATAAAGCTTATCTGAAGTGTCATAGTCGGTAGAAACAGTCTCGGGATTGCAGTTTACGATGACTGTCTCAAAGCCAAGTTTCTTAATTGCGAATGCCGCATGTACACAGCAGTAGTCGAACTCGATACCCTGACCGATACGGTTGGGACCACCGCCAAGTATCATAACCTTAGGCTTTTCGGTGCTTACAGGGCTCAGATCCTTTTCGATATTGTAGCTTGAGTAGTAGTAAGCGCTGTCCTTTGTTCCGCTTACATGTACACCTTCCCATGCTTCAACAACTCCGGCATCTTCCCTTGCCTTCCTGATCTCATCTTCCTTAACACCGCAGATCATAGCAAGATATCTGTCTGAGAAGCCGTCCTTCTTTGCCTTTGTAAGTACATCAGCAGGAGGAACCTGACCCTTCTTGCATGCACCGAAATCAGGTGCTGAAGCATCGGGATGAGCAGCCTTTGCGATCTCGTTCTCCTCATCAACCAGTTCCTTCATCTGCTCAAGGAAATACATCTTTATCTTTGTCAGTTCATAAAGTTTTTCAAGATCAGCACCCTTGCGGATAGCTTCATACATTATGAACTGTCTCTCACTTGTAGGATAAATGAGCATATCAAGAAGCTCATCAAGACTCTTCTCATGGAAATCCTTCACATATCCAAGACCGTAACGGCCCTTCTCGAGTGAACGGATAGCCTTCTGAAAAGCCTCCTTGTAGGTCTTACCGATACTCATGACCTCACCTACCGCACGCATCTGTGTGCCGAGGTGATCCGAAACTCCCTTAAACTTTTCAAATGCCCATCTTGCAAACTTGATAACAACATAGTCTCCATCGGGAACGTACTTATCAAGTGTGCCGTACTTTCCGCATTCGATATCCGAAAGGTTCAGGCCGCACGCAAGCATTGCCGAAACAAGAGCTATAGGGAAGCCCGTTGCCTTTGAAGCAAGTGCGGATGAACGTGATGTACGGGGATTGATCTCTATAATGATGATCCTGCCTGTCTTGGGATCATGTGCAAACTGGCAGTTGCATCCGCCAATAACCTGCACCTTGTCTACTACCTTATATGCCTGCTCCTGCAGCCTGTCCTGAACTTCCTTTGAAATGGTAAGCATGGGAGCTGAACAGAAAGAATCACCTGTGTGAACACCCATGGGATCGATATTCTCTATGAAGCAGACTGTTATCATCTTTCCGCTTGAATCTCTTACTACTTCAAGCTCAAGCTCTTCCCAGCCGATGACTGATTCTTCAACAAGTACCTGATGTACGAGTGATGCCTGAAGGCCTCGTGCACATACAGTCTTTAATTCCTCTACGTTATATACCAGACCGCCGCCTGCGCCGCCCATGGTATATGCAGGACGAAGAACTACAGGATAGCCAAGTTCCGATGCTATGCTAACAGCCTCGTCAACGGAATAAGCAACCTTGCTTCGTGCCATTTCAACGCCGAGCTCATTCATGGTGTTCTTGAATTCGATACGGTCCTCGCCTCGCTCTATGGCATCAACCTGAACACCGATAACCTGTACATTATATTTTTCAAGTACGCCTGCCTGTGCAAGCTCTGAACATAAGTTAAGTCCTGACTGACCTCCAAGGTTGGGGAGCAGCGCATCCGGTCTTTCCTTTTCGATTATCTCGGTAAGTCTCTTTACATTAAGAGGCTCTATATATGTTACATCAGCCGTTTCAGGGTCTGTCATGATCGTAGCCGGGTTGGAATTTACAAGAATGATCTCGTATCCGAGCTTTCTGAGCGCCTTGCACGCCTGTGTGCCCGAATAGTCAAATTCACATGCCTGGCCTATGATTATAGGACCTGAGCCAATGATCAGTATGCGATGAATGTCTTCCCTCTTCATAAATATTTCTGCTCCTTTTCTATAAAGATCATAACTATTATAGCCATTCTGTCCCGATCACGGAAGAACAGCTCTGTAGAACTTCTCAAGTTCTTTTGCGTTCATAAGGCGGGGCACGGGATAAACCGGATTACCCTCTTTATCTGCCTGTCTTGCAAGCGCTTCTATATCAACTTCCTTAAGCTCCTTGACTTTGGAAGGGATTCCTATATCTTTCCAGAGTTTATCAAGTGCATCAAGGAATTTCCGTGCAGCCTCATCTTCAGCAGTATACTTCGATGCAACTCCGGCCGCAATGGCCAGTGCATGAAGCTGCGGATTTATCTTCTTTCCGTAGGAACGCAGTACGTAAGGAAGGAGTATTCCGCAGGTCTCACCGTGAGGAACATTATACCTTCCGCTGAGCGAATGTGAAACCGCATGGGCATATCCCACATAAGAAACCGTGAATGCAGCACCTGCAAGATATGATGCCCTTGCCATGCCGCGTCTGGCTTTCATGTCATTTCCGTTTCTGTAAGCACGTCTTAAATACTTAAACGACAGTCTTACCGCGCGCAGTGCTTCCCGTCTTGTAAGCTTTGTTGTGGAATTGCCTATATACGCCTCCACAGCATGAACTATGACATCAGCACCTGTACCGGCAGTAATGGCAGGCGGTACAGTCCTTGTATTCTCCGGATCAAGAACCGCTGCATCGGGGATGAGCGGAAAATCCATGAGCGCATATTTATGCTTTGTATCCTGATCCTGCACGATCGCAGCAACAGTAGTTTCGCTTCCGGTACCTGCTGTGGTGGGGATCGCAATGGTAAGCGGGGTCTGCTTCCAAACCCTGAGTATGCCGCCCAGATCTGACAGCGTTGCATCAGGCCTTGCAATAAGCGCTCCGACAGCCTTTGCGGTATCCATTGAGGAACCGCCGCCAAAACCTATCAGTGCATTGCATTTATGCGCAAGATACAGACCTCTTGCTTCTTCCACTTCCGAAACAGTAGGATTCGGAGTAACGCCGTCATAAACAGTCAGACGGATATTCTCTTTTCTTAAAAGATCCTCGAGATGCTTTGTTATACCAAAGCCCCTTATGCTCCTGTCAGTAACCAGCAGGACCGAAGAGCAGCCGTTTTTCTTAAGATAGCCCGGAACCTGCGTGACCGAATGCAGCACAAAAGGATTTCTGTAGGGCAGCATCGGTATCGCTATCTTGAATCCGAACTGGAAAGCCCTGCAATAAAATTGTTTGAATATATTCATTTAATCATGCTCCTACAATGCTGGCCTTTATAAGTGCAAGTTCATCCTGCGTAACCTCACCCGGTTTCCAGAGAATATTCTGTCCGTCATCTTTGTATCTGGGTATCATATGAAGGTGAAAATGACTGATCGTCTGGCCGGCACACTCTCCGTTATTCTGTACGAGATTGAGACCATCGGCATGGAGATTCTTCACCATCTGTGCCGAAAGCTTTTTCGCAAGCTTCATAGCCTTTGCGGCAGTCTCTTCGGGAAGTTCAAAAAGATCTGCATAATGATCCTTCGGAAGTATAAGAGCATGCCCCTTTGTTGCAGGCCCCAGATCAAGGATCACCTTAAAATCATCATCCTCATAAATGCACTGTGAGGGGATCTCACCGTTAGCGATCTTACAAAAAATACAGTCACTCTTTGTCATTTTCTTTGCCTTTCTTCTTATTAAATTTCCCTGCAGCAGCATCTTCTATCAGGTCCATTATCACAGGGATGGATCTGTACTGCGTGGACTTTTCCATATTATCTATAAATGTCTGCTTTGTAAAATACAGTTCATGAACAGCATCAACCAGCGAATCTTCATCCAGATTCTCCTCGTATATGACCATGCTGTAGCCCTGTTTTTCAAAGGATTCGGCATTCAGTATCTGGTCACCTCTTGAATTCTTTGCAGAAAGCGGCACAAGGACACTCGGTATGCGCAGTGAAAGCAGCTCACAGATGGCGTTTGCGCCTGCTCTGGAAACAACTATGTCTGTTATAGAAAACAGATCCTTGAGTTCACCCTTTACATATTCAAACTGCTTATAGCCTTCCGTACTTACAAGCATATTGTCCATCTTGTCCTTGCCTGTAAGATGGATTATCTGAAAATCTCCGAGAAGCTTGGGAAGTGCGCCTCTGACCGCCTCATTGATCGCAGCCGCCCCCTGGCTTCCGCCCATTACCATTATCACAGGCTTTGAGGGCTTAAAACCGCAAAGCGAATAAGCCGCTTCCTTTCTTCCTTTTTTCAATTCCTCTCTTATGGGCGAACCGGTAAGAACCGCCTTGTCCTCAGGAAGATATTTAAGAGTCTCCGGAAAATTGCAGCATACTTTTTTTGCAACAGGTATGCAGAGTTTGTTTGCAAGCCCGGGAGTCAGATCAGATTCATGTATGATGCATGGTATCTTTAATGAAGCTGCAGCCCTTACTACCGGTACCGATACGAAACCGCCCTTCGAAAAGACCACATCCGGCTTTATCTCCTTCAGTATTCTTCTTGCATCGGTATAGCCTTTCATAACCCTGAAGGGGTCGGAAAAATTCCTGGCATCAAAATATCTGCGGAATTTACCCGTGGACACACCATAGTAAGGTATTCCAAAATCAGAAACCAGTCTTTTCTCTATTCCTTCAAATGAACCGATATATGTAATATCGTAGCCCTTTTCTTTAAGATGAGGAATGAGCGCAAGGTTTGGCGTTACATGCCCCGCTGTACCACCTCCGGTAAGGACTATCTTCTTTGACTCCATTTTAATTCTCCTGCCTTCCGCCTGAGAGCAGATCCTGCATGAAAGGGAACATCGTGTCAAGCAGTCTCAAATTTGCAAAATCTCCTCTTGAAACTATCTTGCCGTTCATAAATCCGCCCTGGAATGTGCTGCGGCCCTCAACTATCTCCATGAGAGTGTCTGCATCCATTGTCATCTCCACATCGGGATTCACGGCTTCACCATAACCGGTAACAAGCTCCTTACCTTCAACTCTGAGAGTAAGAGACTTACCGGCATCTTTTAATGTAAGTTTGTATTTCAGATCGGTGCCGGCCCTGGGTTTGAAATGAGCCTGAAATGCCGCAGGAATACTGTCATCAGGACTTGTCCTGTTCTCAAGTTTTCCTTTGAAGAAATCAGCCAGTTCCTTTATGTCTTCTTTCTGCTTCTCAACATATTTTTCATCAGCAGCATATTCGGAGAGCTGCTCCGTTTCCTGCTGTGTATAACTTGTATTGAGCGTTCTGTACGTTACCTCACGCACAACTCCTGCAGAGCTCGGGAGATTCTGCGCACGCTTGCTGATCGCTCTGTAGATATTCTCGGTCGTCTTTTCTATCAGCGTCCTGTAGACTTCATTATTTTCAAGCTCGGAAGCCTCGGGCGCGTAGCCGCTTATTCCCTGACAGGTGATACCGCCAAGCGAAAGCCAGGCCTTTATCAGATCCAGCTCACCTTCTTTTTCACCATAGGTTGTAGACATGACCACCGGTGCCATATAAAGATCGGCGATCTTTTCCTTATCACCATAAAGCCAGCATGCATCAAGAAAGCTGGCCATATATCCGCCGACACCATGCCACTCAACCGTAGACGCAAGAATAATGCCGTTCGCATCCTTAAGTGTCTGCGGCAGCTTTGTTATATTTGTCTTCTGTTCAAAAAGGTCATACCGTTCAACGCGGACATTGAGCTCATCCAGAATGGCTGTCATCTGTTTTATCACAGTAAGGGAAGGATCTCCGATAAGGCCTCTTCCTCCGTAATATATATTGATCTTCATTAAACACTCCCTTTGTCAGCGCTGACTCTCTTGTTTTTTCGCGACGAACTTACTATACACCATATTCCCCCGGCTAACAGCCCGCATACCAGGCCGCCTACATGACCGGCCGTATCAACGTGCTCCAAAGGCTCTAAAAACATCAGGGCAAAAGCACCTGCCGCCATCATAAATGTCATTTTGCTTCGCATATTCTGCGACATGAGCATATATGACATGAGTGCACCTTCCAGTCCAAAAACTATTCCTGAGGCGCCAAGGCCATAATACAGATCACCGATCAAATCATGATACCATACCGAAAAGATACCTGCTCCTATACCCGTTATGAAATACATTGCTATAACGAAAGGTCTTCCCGCCTTTTTCTCTAAGAGTGAAGCGACCAGATACATCGAGAACATATTGTTCGCAATATGGCTCATATCCGCATGAAAAATGCTGTATGTGAGCAATCTGTACCACTCCGCAGGCATACTCAGTATATAGTTTGTGATATAAAACTGATGCTCCCAATTCCCCAGAGCGAACACTCTCTGTGCTATATAGGCCACGACATTAATGAGTATTATAACCGCAGTCACCCAAGGAATGTATACTTTTTTATCACCTTTTACATTGCGCCTTACCGGAACTCCGTCTCTTGCCGGAACCTTCTCTATCCTGTCCCTGTTGAGTCCCGCCTCTTGGGATACGGCTTCTACCGCTTCAAAAATAAGGCCGTTCTGCATTATATACGATGCAAGCCCGCTTTTGATGCCATAAAAATCCTCCGGCGCATTGGGCGGCACCACCAGTTCAGAACGATCAGTATCTATATACCAGTCCTCACCTCCTGTCACAGAGCTGTGAGTTATTATATAGTCATTATTTCCGCATATTATATTGAGGATATGGATATACTTATTTCTTCCGTAGTTCAGTTTTTCTGTCAGATTTTCATTGAAACCCTGTATCTGCTCAAGACTGCTTATGCACATTCTCTCATCAAACAGGCATATAACGTTTACCGCAAAATTTTCCTCCTGCACAAACGCAAAATATCTGGCATCAGCCGAGACCATATAAATATTGTATCCGACTGACTTTAAAAACTCATTTATCGTTGCCATTTCTGCCTTCCTCCGATCCCTTGCAGACTGCCGGGAGTTTAAAATCCCTTACATATGCAAGGAAATCCTTACCGCTTACCGGTTTTGAAAAATAAAATCCCTGGAAATAATCACATCCAATGGCAAGCAGTTTCTTTATCTGTTCTTCCGTCTCCACGCCTTCCTGAACAACCTTTATACCAAGCTTTGAAGCCATCATAAAAGTGTTTTTCAGCGTCAGGTCCGCCTTTCTGTTCTTATCCGCTGACCAGAGTATGGCTTTATCAACCTTCATGATCGAGAACGGAATATTGTATAAATATGAGATATTTGAATAGCCGGTCCCGAAATCATCAAGCGAAAGCTTCACTCCGTTCTTCTCAAAGTAATGTATATTTGAGATCACCGTGCTGTCGGTAACCATGGCCGCTGTTTCCGTTACTTCAAAATTGATGCGTTTCGATTCAATGCCGTATTCTTTCATTATTTTGATAAACTGTTCGGCAAGCTTGCTCTTTGCGCACTGAACCGCACTGAGGTTCACCTCGATATATTCGATCCCAAGCTTTTCCGGATGGTTTTCCGAATAAAACCTGCATACTGCTCTGAAGACCTTTTCGCCTATTTCAAGGATATAACCTTCGCGCTCCGCAAGTTTTATCATATCTTCAGGAGATATGAAACCGTATTCCGGATCAAAAAGTCTTATCAGAGCCTCTGCTGCCACGATCTTCTTCTCTGACGTGGAATAGATCGGCTGATAATAAACCTGGAACGAATCATCCTTAAGAGCCCGTCTGATCGCTGTAAGCATCTGCTCATCACGATCCTGTGCCAGCAGATCACTTATCGATAGTGTGGCATACTTTACCGGATCAAGTCTGTCATATCTGGATAAAAATGTATCAAAACTCTTTGAATCCGGGATATCATCAGGACAGTGTACCATAAGAACATCTGCCGAAAGAAGTGTTTCAGCCGTCGCTATGCGCCAGGGGAATCGGAACCTGTCTTCGATATGCCTCTTGATATTGCCTGCATCCTTCTTGGAAACATTTGTCATACGCACAGCCAGCACATTCTTTTCTTCGCGGAACACAGATATGTTTTCATTCATATCAAAAAGTGAGAGCGTAACCTGGCGCAGGAAAAAATCCGCCACCTGCGGTCCCATCGATTCAGCTATAACATTATAATCATGTACGCAGATCAGAAACAGTGTAAACGGTATCTCATGATCCAGATCCTCATGTGCAAATCGTTTCAGATATACTTTTTTAAGAGCCTCTGTATTATCAAACACTTCATCAGGTCTAAGTACCGTAAACAATATATCCAAAAGGCCTATAGATGCGATAAACGGAGCAATGCGTACATAAGGGAACGCCTGCTGTACCGCCATGGTCAATGCCATCACAAAATTTGCAGCCATTACATGAACAACGGAATGCTTCTCCTGCACCCCCGCATAGCGCACTCCGACCCAGAGCGTTACCAGCAGATAATAGGCCAGTGACAGATAGAAGGTATAAAGGGCCATCGGAAGCCTTCTTGTTTCCATTATCCCCAAACCCCTATTGCAGGCATATACCGATGCGATCACCGAAACTATCATCACGGGGATCAGTGGCAGATATACAACAAAACGCCATCCTCTCGACACCTTATTGCGCACACTCATCATGCTGCACAGATACATAGTGAACATGGTAATAAAGAACACTTTTACTATCATATATACTGCATTCACGGAATGCCGTATGATATCACTCGCCCGCCTTATTGAATCACCATCCATCACATAGAAAAGTGTAAGACTTTCAAGCATCAGATAGCAGACCAGTGTTAAGAGCATCCAATAGAACACATGAAATGACTCAAGCTTGGTGCGTCTCTTTGTCCTGAAAAACGCAAACACCACAAATACGACGGCAAATGCAACTATATCAAGGTAATAATTTATCATTTAGCCGCCCCCTTTCCGGAGGGGCCTGCAGACTCATCCTCTAAAACTTTCATAAACGACTCTTCGTCAAGCTGTTCGTAGAAAAACTTGCCTGTTGCATAATCCACATCCAGACTTTCGATCATTTCATAATACTTCTTATCATCTATCCCGCTTACCATTGTCTGCATGGAAAGATCATGTGCCATCTCCATTGCTGCACCTACCGTAACTTTGGCCTTCTCGTTATCCATTGAAGCCCGTATCACCGAACGGTTAATTTTGAGCGTTCTTATCGGAAGCTCGTATATCGTAGCCAGATTCGTGTAACCGTTGCCGTATTCCTCAAGACAGAACCTTACCCCCTCCATCTCCATGTCATACATGTTTTTCCTGAATTCCGCAGTGGAAAGTGCAAGCATAGACTCTGATATCATCAGATATATATCAGATGTTTTTACTCCGTATTTTTTCACGGATTCACGCAGCTTATCAAAAATACCGTACTGAAGCACCATCGCAGGATACATCCTGATACCTGCAAAAGAGATTCCTTTCTCATCCAGTTTATTTTCGCTGATAAATCTGCATGTATTATCAAAGATCATTTCGCTGATCTGCATGATATGCCCGCTCCGTTCAGCGAAACGGAATATCTCATCATCATAAACATATCCGGTCTCTTCATCAAAAAACCTGACTGCTGCCTGCAATCCCACTATACGGCTCTTCGCCGGCGAATAGACCGGCGAATATCTCATCTCAAGACCATGCTTATCCATAGCTCTGGTAAGTGCCCCGCTTATCTTTATGGTCCTGTCGATCCCCGCCAGATCAAAGTCAGCCATGGTGCGTACGCCTTCAACATCTTTTTCCCCGGAAAACTGTCTGAACAGCGCGATCAGGATCTGTTCATCCTTAACATCTTCCGGAACACGCACACGAATAAGACGCAGGCCCAGTTCCACTTCTTTTCCGAATATCATCCATGGCTTTTTAAATCGCGCCTCTATCTCTTTAACAATTCTTTCGGACTGTTCTTCTCCGGGCTGCGGCAGAACTAATGCATATTCATATTCCCGTACACGGTAAGGGATCCCGCCATTCGTAAACTGCCCAATGAAGCTTAGATACTCATCAACAAATTCCCTGTCTATATTCTCGCCGGCAAAAGTTGTATAGTCGTCGGCGATGATATATATCACATCAAAGCTTATGCCATGAATGAATTCGGAATGGATCGTCTCCAACATCGACTGAAACGAAAGAGCCGGATAATCCGGATCCATCTGTTCCCTCGGATTCTGTATGAACAGGAAGCAGATGACTATTGCTATCGCAACCGCAAGCACCTCTATGGATGAATCAGGTAAGAACACCTGAAGCACCACAGCGATCAGTGAAAAGACCAGCGTGAAAATGACCACATTTATCTTTCGCACCGGGACACGCTTCCGGTAGAGCAGCAATACTATAACTATACCAACCACGTAATAAGCGGCTATGGCATAAATGATCCATATACCGTAACCCCTGTGGTAAACTCCGCCTTCGGAATAATAAAAGATGACATGGGTGAACGGATTTGAAAAAAGAGCAGCCAGCGCCACACCTATAGGGGCAACGACAGCCACTTTCACCGCTGTATGCAAACTATGCCATGACATGATATGCGAACATATATATAAGAATAAAAACGGAACTATAAGCAGATGTGTAAGGAAATAAACAAAACTGCTTATGGAAAGAAAAAGGATTTTATCGGGAAAATACGTTCTTAAAAGCACTTCCGCAACTGCAGAACAGGCAGTGAAGCCATTATCTATGGCCAGATACAGAAACAAAGCATTCTGCGGACTGTGAACCTTGTTCATGCGAAGCAGGTTATTTATCGCAAAAAAAGAAAGGAAAACAGCGGCCAGCGCAAAACTGATATTCAGACTCATGCCGGTTCCCCCCTTCCCTTTTTTGTGTACAAAACGCCACGATCATTTTACACCAAGGGGTACACCCTCTTCAAGATTTTGCCCAAACAGGGTATAATAATTGTAAATTGAGGTATTCCGGTATGATGATGAATTCCGTATTCTACCTCTGCGCTTTCATTCTTTCTGTTTCATGCCTCTTTTACACACACAAGAGGCGGGTTTTTCAGAAAGCCCAGAGCTATATATACATGTACATACTTGTGAATGTGGGTATAACATCTCTTGCAGATCTTATTGGCAACCAGCTCTATTCACAAGGCATCCGCACAGACAGCCAGCTGTTCTTAAGGGTTGCCTGTATGTATGTTTATTTTGTTTTCCACCTCACTCTCGCTTCCGCTTATACCGTATATATCATGCATGTAAACGGTGTGGGTATAGGACGCAGCAAACGATACTACCTGTTATTACTTTCGCCAATGATAATAGGCGAAGCACTTATCCTTACCAATCCCTTTCATCATAAAATATTCCTGTTTGATGCCTCCGGCACATACAGCCGTGGTGAATTAGCCGTCGTTCTGTATATTCTTGCGACATTTTATGTACTGGTCAGCATCTACTTCATGATCCGCTACAGAAAAGCGCTCAGCAAAACCGACTACATCACCTTGTGGTACTTCTTCGGCCTGAGCATACTCGGCTTAGTCATACAGGCAATATACATCAATCTGCAGATCGAGGGATTTGCGGAATCCATAGCAATGCTCGGCATCATGCTCACCATAGAATCCGAAGACAAGGATATAGATTCAGCATCTGCAGCCTACAACAGAGGAGCTTTTGTTTCGGAAAACATAAGGCTTATACATGCAGGCCACAAGTATGCTGTGATAAGCCTCAATCTGACAAATTACCGTTTCTTCTCGCGCATGCTCCATTATGATGAGCAGAGCGACCTGCTTCATATGATGTGCATATGGCTCAAGAAACTCGACAAAAATATTTTCGTTTACAGGCTTTCTGACAGCAACTTCAGCCTCATTTATCTCTACAAGGAAAATGATCAGCTCGAAGAAACCATTTCAAAGATCAAAGTCCGCTTCAATGAGGGCTGGATCTACAAGAATGCAGAGCTGGATTTTAATGTGCAGATCAGAGTGGCACTTGTCCCCGAAGAAGTACATGATCCGGAGCTGCTTCTGGAGCTTGCCGATGACAGCGGTCATATCGAAAAAGCCGGAGTGTCCATACAGCGAGGCAAGGATCTTTATTTCCTCGCAAGACGCGTACAGGTCGAAGAGGCTCTGCGCAGAGCCATAATCGAAAACCGTTTCCAGATCTTCTATCAGCCCATATGGCTTGCAGGAACAGGAAAGATCTATTCTGCCGAAGCCCTGCTCAGACTTAAGGATCCGGAGCTTGGTTTCCTCCCTCCCGATGAGATAATCCCCATCGCAGAAAGGAACGGACTCATAGGCGAAATAGGCCGCATCGTTTTCGAATCGGTCTGCCGTTTCATGGAAACAAAGGAATTCAAAGACCTTAAGCTCAAATATATAGAAGTAAACTTAAGCATTTACCAGCTTATCCTTTCAAACACAAAGGAACAGTTTGAGAAGAGCATGTCCGATCACGGAATAAAGCCCGGCCAGATAAATCTTGAGATAACCGAATCAGCATCCCTTTCTGCCGCGTCAACCGTTGCCGCTTCAATAGAAGAGCTGAAGAAAGCCGGCTTTCATTTCTCTCTTGATGACTACGGTACCGGCTATTCAAACCTTACAAATATCGTCAACATGGATTTCCTCAACATCAAATCCGACAAGGGACTGCTCTGGGCAAGCGATAATGACAGCAATTCAAAGAAACTGCTCATGGATTCCATCAGAATGATGAGAAGACTGGGGATGAATGTTATACAGGAAGGCGTGGAAACAAAAGAACAGCTCGATCTGGTCCTCGACGCAGGCGCAAACCTGGTCCAGGGTTACTATTTTTCCAAGCCTTTGGCGGAAGCTGACTTCATCAGATTTGTAAACAAGTTTAATTCCGAAGACCACCGGCCTTCTTGACACCCTCAATTCTTTATTGTATTATAGGCGTTGCTGTATCTGTGATTTATACATCATATATACACAATCGATGCGTGGCTCAGCTTGGTAGAGCGCTGCGTTCGGGACGCAGAGGTCGCAAGTTCAAATCTTGTCGCATCGACTGATCGCAAATCTGTCATTTACAAGGGTTTGCGATTTTTTATTCTAAAGTTTCCCCTCTATCAAACCGTTACAGTTCTAACTTTTGTTCTAACTTTTTTGTTTATTCCACAATTTATTCCGATTTCATGAAATTATTTCTGTGGATCTTGTTCTGTTTTCGGGTTACTGTTACTGTTTGTTATTACAAAGTTCTTTTTCTGTCTCTATTTTATTTATGGTATCCTTTAGTATCTCTTCACGTAAGCCAGTCAACCACTCTGAATAGGCCACGGTATCAAACGCATATTTCATGTTTAAATCATATTCATTCTCCGACCAAGTCTTCAATGGTGATTCATTGTGCTGAATCAACGCTTCCAACTTATCTAAAGACTTATAAAGCTTGGCTTCCGGCGTCTTCTGCTCATCCATCTCTCTATATAGTGCAGATATATCCGCAGATACTTCTTGAGGCATGGCCTTTACCCATTTTGAAAGAAGATCATCTTCAACTTTCCGGTCACTGTCTGTTTTAACAAATGTAGGTATATCTCCGGTAAAGCACTCTCCAAGATCATGTATCAAACACATATCAACAACTTTATCGATATTTACCTCTGGAAACTCATGCCGTAGCAACATCGCCATAAGGGATATCCTCCAACTGTGCTCGGCAACGCTCTCTGTTCTGCCTTTTGACGTAGTACAGTGCCGAGGTGTATCTTTCAGCTTTTCTGCAACATGCAATATTTCCAAAAACTCCCTTGCGTTCATTTGTGCTATCCCCCATAGCCGTTTTAACTGAAAGATATTACCTATCCTTTCACAAGTCCTCAATTAAAAATGGTAACATGTATATTGGATATAATTTCAACATTTCACGGTTGCCTATATCTTTTTGTGATAGCAATATTTCCTTCGCAACATGCTTTGAATACTTTTTCTGAAATTCTGTAATTGATTCATGCTTGCCAATTCCGGATGACTTAACTTCAATCGGAACTATCTTTGTTTTTGAAGCAAGCAAAAAGTCAACCTCATAATAGTGAGAACTGTTTTCTTTCTCCCATGTATGATAATAAAGATCTATATCCGATCCGGCGATTATCTGAGCAACTGCATTTTCGTATAAATATCCCAAATTTGCAGGAAGCGAATCACTTAACATTTTCGTATAAATGTTTTCATCCGTCTTCCCTGACGATCTGAAGATCATGGTAGTAAATAACCCTGTATCAGCCAAATATAGTTTGAACATATCATCATCTCTCGTTTGAGGTAACGCTAAGCTCGGATTAAGGACATTATGGCAGGATAATACAGTCCTTGAATCCAGCAAATCATGTAAACGTTCTAAATCCTTATCAATCTTTTTTTTGCCCGTAGCTGCCGAAATAACATAGCTTCTTTTATCCGTTGCCAACTGCGTTGGAACAGAATCATACATTCTTCCGATCAGTCCGGTATCATCAATTTTGAAGAAATCGTCTTTATATAAATCTATGATTTCTTTCTTTACTTCATCGATTTCTGAAAAATTCCTGCCTTCCACATATGCTTCTACAGCCTGGGGCATTCCACCTACCGCCATATAAATTCTGAAATCCCGCATCAGCTTCCTGTTTAAGGAATTTCCAACCGGCTTTCCAAGCTTATATAAATCCCGCAATACGCCATAAGTATCATTTCCAATGGCCCACATAAATTCTTCATAATCCATCGGATATATCTGTATTTTCATTTCCTCAGATGGAAGCACTATATCCTTGACATTCTTTTTTATACTGATCAGAGAACCAGTCTCAATATAGTCATATCTTCCGTCCGCAACCAGGTATTTTATAGCCTGACGTACTTTTGGCATAAGTTGTATCTCATCAAATATAATGACGGATTCTCTTTTATATAATGTTATCCCCGTTGCAGTTTGCAATCTAAGAAAGAAAATGTCCGGATTTGCTATATCATCGAACACATCAAGGACATCCTGTGTTATGTTGGCAAAATCCACTTTTATATATGACCTATACTCCTGCTTTGCAAATTCTTCGGCAATTGTCGATTTTCCAACACGCCTGGCCCCCTCCAAAAGCACAGAATACTTTGGCGCCTTTCTTTCTTTCCAATTTTTTAGCTTTTCTAGGGCTTTTCTTTTGAACATATCAGCTCCTCAAAACAATGTTGTTCCATTTCTTCAAAATCACAAATAGATTATAGTACCGTTTCTTCAAGATTGCAAGGGCGTTATTCCATTTCTTCAAAACTAATTCCTGCGTTTAGTACTGTTTCTTCCTAATTTCTATCAAAAAAGCACTCTGCAACTGCAGAATGCACAATGTGTATTTTGAGGGAGCCGTTTTATCTTTCGTGAATCGTAGTCAAAACGTAGTTTTTTAACGGGTAAAATACTACTTGCACCCCCTTAGGAAGATTAACTTCCGGTATAACGTGCTATTGTCTATAGCAACTTCCTCATAACAGCTACGCCATTTTGCTCAGTAATTCGGGAAAATCCAGCCTTTTCGTAAAGATGGATAGGCCCCGTAAAATCATACTCATCACGATGTTCGATAACTTTGGCATAACCTTCTACAGCAACATATCCCTTTGCCTTTGCATCTACACATACTTGTTCAATAAATGCTGAAGCTATACCTTGGCCCCTATATTCAGGAGCTATTTCAAAACACACAATCGAGATTGTTTTTCCGCACATATTATCTCTGGCAAAATCCGGCACAAATCCTTTGTAACTATCAATATCGGCTGCATTACACCAGCCTATTGATATATCACCATCAAACGCCAGATATCCTCTTATATTACCTTTATCAAGCATCTCTACTGCATATTTTCTAATGGTTTCTTTTACTCCATTCGCTTGGAACTCACTAACCATTTGCTTTATAGTTTTTTCATCTTGATTCGGCGAAGTACAATAACAAGGTCCATTGGGATTATTATCAGAAAATGCTCGATTATCAAAAAAATCAAGGTAATCGTCTTTTAATTCTAAGGACAATTTCTTTATAGTCACGTTTTTCATAACAACCCCCTTTCCTCCGTTAAACTGTAAGTTATCTTTTCTTATAGGAGTAATCACACATATTG
>ATWC01000021.1 GCA_000421045.1 Lachnospiraceae bacterium NK4A179 | reverse complement strand
TACGATGAAGATGAAGAAAATGCGGATGACGACTCATATGCTGAAGATGAAGAGTATCCGGACGAGGATGTATACGACGAAGATGATGAGTATCCGGACGAAGATGTATACGACGAAGATGATGTAGAAGATGAAGATGCGGACGATGATCCGTATGATGACGAAGATGAGTATCCGGAAGATGATGAATACGATGAAGATGATGTAGAAGATGAAGATGATGTAGAAGATGAAGATGATGTAGAAGATGAAGATGATGTAGAAGATGAAGATGATGTAGAAGATGAAGATGCGGATGATAACACAGACGATGCAGATATTCCTGCTACGGGAGATACGATCGTTTACAATAAGCCTATGATCCGCAGACGCAGTCATATGCTGCGTGAGAAAGCAAGGGTTGCTCATGGATCTGATGATCATAAAGCTGTTTATAAGGATGTAAGCTCTGAATATGAGAAGAACTTTGATGATAAATATTTTGATGAAGATCCGTATGAAGCTGAGATGCAAAGCCGTCATGGCAGACGCAGATTAAGGAAATAATAAAATAGAAACAAAACCAATGAGTGCAAAAAAAGAAAAAAAGAAAAAGATAAATAAAGGCGGAGTGCAGGTATTTCTTACTGCGATGGTTTTTGCGCTGATATTTCTTGCGATGATAGGAAATCTTGTCCTGTTCCAGATGAAGGAAAGTGATGTTGCATATACCAATTCCTACAACAGCAAGAGAGTGGAGGCGGTAAAGGCTGAAACTACAAGAGGGACTATCTATGCATCCTCGGGAGATGTACTTGCTGAAAGCAAAAATAATGAGAATGGAGAGGAAGTCAGGGATTATCCGTACGGATCTCTGTTTGCTCATACGGTCGGATATGAAAAAGAAGGTGCTTCAGGGATCGAAAAGAGCATGCAGCAATATCTCATCCGCTCGGATATAAGCCTGGACGAAAAATTAAAAAATGATCTGGCTGATAAGAAAGATCAGGGAAACTCGGTTTATACAAGCCTTGATCCTGCAATACAGCAGATAGCTTATAACAGCCTCGGAGATTACAGAGGTGCTGTTGTGGTCACCGAAGTAAAGACGGGAAAGATACTCGCTATGGTATCCAAGCCGGATTTTGATCCGGGGACAATAGAGGAAAACTGGGATGAGGTTTCATCGGATATAGAAAACAGCCCTTTGCTCAACAGGGCTTCGCAGGGAATGTATCCTCCGGGATCCACATTCAAGATAATTACTGCGTTGGAGTTTATAAGAGAGAATCCGACAGACTGGAAGGATTATCATTTTACCTGTCAAGGCAAATTCAATTATGAAGACTGTACGATAAAATGCTTCCATAATACTGTTCACGGTTATGAAGATCTGGAGGAATCATTTGCGGATTCATGCAACTCCTCGTTTGCCAATCTGGGAACCGGTTTAAACAGGATAGGATTTTCAAAAACTTTAAAGCAATTGTATTTCAATGAGGATCTTCCGACAGATGTCATTTCATCACCCAGTCATATAAGCATGCGACAGAATATGACAGCGAATGAGATATGTCAGACATCCATAGGACAGTCTGAGACATTGATGAGTCCGCTTCATCTGAATATGATCACGGGATCGATCGCAAATGACGGTGTGATGATGAAGCCGTATATGGTTGAAAAGGTAACCACTGCCGACGGACGAGTGATAAAGTCATATGAACCTCAGGAGCTTGGAAGGGTGATGTCTCATGAAGAAGCCCAGGCCCTTACAGGTTTTATGACGGCGGTTGTAAACGGGGGTACCGGTAAGGCCCTTAGCGGACAGCCGTATACCGCAGCGGGAAAAACAGGTTCTGCCGAATTTTCCGACAAGAGTGACATAAGTCATGCATGGTTTACCGGTTTTGCTCCTGTGGAAGATCCCCAGATAGCGGTAACCGTGATAATGGAAAAAGCCGGGACCGGAGGCACCCATGCAGCGCCTGTAGCAAAACGTATTTTCGCGGGATATTTCGGTATGAACATGTGATCAGCCGCTAAGTTTTAGATTGAAAATGATCATGAATATCTGTATAATTAACGTCGGCGGTCACACAAGAGAGGTGGCCATATGAAACAATAACCGAAAGGAGAAACAGGATGATTTATTCAACAGAGGTCAAGAATATGTGCCCTGTTCATCAGGGTGTCCACCACGGCGCTGCTCCCATTCCTGAGGAAGCAAAGTGGGTAAAGTCGAAGGAGATCAAGGATATCTCCGGATACACACACGGTGTGGGCTGGTGTGCTCCCCAGCAGGGTGCCTGCAAGCTTTCACTTAATGTAAAGAACGGTATCATACAGGAGGCTCTTGTAGAGACCATAGGATGTTCCGGTATGACACATTCAGCTGCTATGGCTGCTGAGATCCTTCCCGGACTTACAGTTCTTGAAGCTCTTAATACAGACCTTGTATGTGATGCTATCAATACAGCTATGAGAGAGCTTTTCCTCCAGATCGTATACGGCAGAACACAGAGTGCATTCTCAGAGGATGGACTTCAGATCGGTGCCGGCCTTGAGGATCTTGGTAAGGGAACACGTTCCATGGTTGGTACAACATACGGAACTCTTGAAAAAGGACCCAGATACCTTGAGCTTACAGATGGTTACATCACACATATCGCACTTGACGAGAATGATGAGATCATCGGCTATAAGTACATCAACTTCGGTAAGATGATGGATTTCATCAAGGCCGGTGATGATGCAGTTAAGGCTGTTGAGAAGGCTTCAGGTCAGTATGGACGTGTTGCAGATGCGGTCAGACTTATTGACCCTCGTAAAGAGTGATAAAGGGAGGACTTAAAAATGGCAAATTTTGAATCATACGAAAGAAGAGAGCCCCAGATCCTTGCTAAACTCGCTGAGTACGGGATTAAGTCGATCGACGAGGCTGAACAGATCACAAAGGATGCTGGTCTGGATATTTACCACCTTATCGAGAACATCCAGCCTATCTGCTTTGAAAATGCTAAGTGGGCATACACTGTAGGTGCTGCCATCGCTATAAAGAAGGGATGCCGTAAGGCTGCTGATGCAGCAGCTGCAATCGGTGAAGGCCTTCAGGCTTTCTGCATTCCCGGATCAGTTGCAGATACACGTAAGGTTGGTCTTGGACATGGTAACCTTGGTAAGATGCTCCTTGAAGAGGAGACAGAGTGCTTCGCATTCCTTGCAGGTCACGAGTCATTCGCAGCTGCAGAAGGCGCTATCGGTATCGCAGAGAAGGCTAACAAGGTTCGTAAGAAGCCTCTTCGCGTTATCCTTAACGGTCTTGGAAAGGATGCTGCACAGATCATCTCCAGAATCAACGGATTCACATTTGTTGAGACTGAGTACGATCCTTATACAAACACTGTAAAAGAAGTATCCAGAACATGCTATTCTAAAGATGCTGATTCACCCAGAGCAAAGGTTAACTGCTACGGCGCTAACGATGTTTGCGAAGGTGTTGCTATCATGTGGAAGGAGAACGTTGACGTTTCCATCACCGGTAACTCAACCAATCCTACAAGATTCCAGCATCCCGTTGCAGGAACATACAAGAAGGAAAGAATTGAAGCAGGCAAGAAGTACTTCTCAGTTGCTTCAGGCGGCGGTACCGGAAGAACTCTTCATCCCGATAATATGGCAGCAGGTCCTGCTTCTTACGGTATGACAGATACTATGGGCCGTATGCATTCAGATGCGCAGTTCGCAGGTTCTTCATCAGTTCCCGCTCACGTTGAGATGATGGGACTTATAGGTGCCGGCAACAACCCGATGGTAGGTATGACTGTTTCTACAGCCGTTTCTATCGAGGAAGCTGCAGCAGCAGGCAAGTTCTGATCTGACCTCAGAATATGATTATCCTTATGGGACAGCACATTATGTGCTGTCCTTTTTTATCCGTGCGACTTCGTCTTCCCTACTCGAAATTAACTCACAGTGCGGCCTGATCTTACATAAGCGATATGAATTCATTTGTAATTTAGGATTCCTTCGGAATCTTGGATTCCTTCGGAATCCTGAAACATTCGGAATCCGCTAATTTCCTTGCTTTGCAAGGAAATTGCTGCTTCCTCATGTTTTGCGGGGCCCAAGGTTAAAATCCGGATCAAGCAAGCTCTATCCGGATTTTATACTTTGGGCCCCTTATTACAAATTGCACATTTACATAAAACAGGATATAATTGATATCAAGTGTGCGCGTCGAAAGGAGCTGCGAAATGATAGAGGCAGTCAGCTGCGGCGGTGTGGTCGTGTTCAGGGGGAAGATACTTCTCCTGTATAAGAATTACAGAAACCGGTATGAAGGTTGGGTTCTTCCGAAGGGAACCGTTGAAGAGGGGGAAGTATATCCTCAGACGGCTCTCCGTGAAGTTAAGGAAGAGAGCGGCGCCGATGCAGTTATTATGAATTATATCGGCAGGAGTGAGTACAGTTTTTCCGTACCTGAAGATACGGTGGAGAAAGAAGTCCACTGGTATCTTATGCGTGGGAAAAGCTATTTTTCCAAGCCTCAGCGGGAAGAATATTTTATGGATTCCGGTTATTACAAGTATCATGAAGCCGTGCATCTTCTTAAGTTTGCAAATGAAAAAACTATGCTCGAGAAGGCTTATGCATATTATCAGAGCCTGTATCGTGCAAGACTCTGGGGGAACTGATGGTAGATCTTGATCCTTTTCTGTATATAAGCCCCGGGTTAAGAGACAGGAAAATGGAGATATGCGAAAGCTTCCAGAAAGGGGAGTGTCCGAAGGGATTATATGTGATAAGACAGAATCCCGAGACAGGTCTTCCCGAAGCTATTGAATCCGCAGAGCTCTCCAAGCCTTATTATGCTGCCAGGCATATTCATGCGGTGGGAATTACGGAGGATTATGATACGGCTCTGCGTTATCTTGCAAATGCCGCATTAGAGCATTTTGACATATGACCATGTTTCTTACTGTATTAAAGATAATCGGCATAGTACTGGCATCTATACTGGGCTTGCTCTTACTTATACTTCTGTTAGTATGCTTTTATCCGTTCGGGTATGTCATCAAGGCGGATAACAGGGGTGAGTTCAAAGCTAAAGCTGTGGTGCACTGGTTCCTGCATGTGCTGCATGTTACGGTTGATTACGGACTGAAATCCGAACTGACGGTTGTGGCAAGAGTATGCGGCATTAAGGTTTATAAACGGCCGGACAAGAATAAAAAATCTGACGATGACACTGAGTTTATAAGCAGTGATGATTTTGAAGAGTACGAGCCGGAAGTCACATCCGAAAGCACTGATGAACCTGAGACTTCTGATGTCGCGGAAAAAGATAAGCCTTCAAAAAGTATAAAAAAACAAAAAGATCAAAAAAAGAAAAAGCGCAGGAAGATAAAGAAACCGACTTTCATTGAATGGATGGAACACTTCTTTGATAAGCTGGAGGATCTTCTGACCGACATACCTTTTAACGCTGATGAATTTGCTGAAAAAGCAGCATCAAAGGTTGATGAATATATCGGGCTCTATGATTATTATGACAGGATACTGAACAGCAAGGGAACTGCTGAAACAGTTGAAATGTTAAAGAAAAGACTTGCCGGTATCCTTAAACCCCTGATACCGAAAAGATTTGATGCAAGCATAGATTTTGCAAGTGATGATCCTGCAACGGTTGCACTTATGTATCAGACTTATGCGGTGTGTCTTCCGTTTACGGAAAGAATAAAGGGGCGCATTACACTTGATGCAGTGCAGGATGATGAATCGAAGATTGAAGCCGATGCAGTGATAAAGGGAAGATTTATCCTGTGGCCGATATTGTGGCATGGATTCTTCCTTTATAAAGATAAAAAACTCAGAAAACTGATAAGACTGCTTAAGCGGGAGGATAAACAGTAATGACAGATAACAATATCACAAATGTGACGGATTCGCTTCTTAAAAACATGGATCGTCTCATCAGCAGTAAGACAGTTGTAGGCGAGCCTGTAAAGGTAGGAGACACTGTGATCATCCCTCTTGTGGATGTTTCATTTGGTGTGGCTGCGGGAGCTGTCGGAAGAGACAAGAAGAATTCAGGAGCAGGCGGAATGAATGCCAAGCTTACGGCATCAGCAGTACTCATGGTCCAGGATGGACATGCGCGTATCTTAAGCGTGAAAAATGCTGATTCAGTGAGCAAGATCGTTGACCTTATCCCTGAGGTTATAGACAAGATCAAGGCCAGGAAGGCTGTGACTGCTGACGCGGAAGAGGCAAAGGCTGCCGCATTCCCCGAGAAGAATGAAGAGGAGAAGAAAGCTTAATCCATGTTTCTGTCCCATAAGGAAGAACCGGAACTGCAGGAGATCGAGATAAAAGATGAAGCTGCAGCAGAATTGAAGCGCAGACTCTTTGCCGAGAAAGTAAAACTTTCGGAAGAGAGGTCTGAACTTGATCGTGTCCGGGAGAAACTGGAAGAAGAGAAAAAAAAGCTTTCTGAAGAAAAGAGGCAGCTATCCAGAGAAACGGCGATCATGTCGTCCAGGATAAAAGCGCTTCAGGAATCTGCTGAATATGAACGCAAGCGCCTTAAAGAGGATAAGAGAATGCTTGACAGGCGCAGGAAGATAATCGAGCATGCTTACTCGATGCTTGAAAGTGATAAGGAGCAGATAAGACTTAAGTATGCCGATATAGACAGGCAGAAGGAACTGCTCAGACAGATGAGAGAAGAGGCAGTTCATCAAAGCAGCGAATCGCGTGATGCATATAAAGAAGGTGTTTTCTTCAGAGGTGTAAACAGTGCCGTTGCCTTAAGAAAAAGATATAAAGATCTCTGCCGTATTTATCATCCGGATAATATGTGCGGTGATAAGGAGATCATAATAAAGATAAAAGAAGAGTATGAAAGCTTATGTGATATATTCGGCCTTAGTTCGAAAAGGGCATAAGCAATAAAAAAAATCCTTTAAAAGGATTTTTTTTATGCTTTCGACTTATGTATGAAGAAAGAGATTATGCTCTCTCTACAGCGCCGCTCTTTAAGCATGTTGTGCAAACATGAAGACGCTTGGGTGTACCATTAATGATGCACTTTACATTCTTTATGTTGGCTTTCCATATGTGGTTAGATCTTCTGTGAGAATGGCTGACATTATTCCCGAAGTGAAGACCCTTTCCGCAGACATCACACTTTGCCATGCTTCTCACCTCCCTTTTTCATACTTATTTTCTTTACAGAATAATTTACGTTAACACGCGGTTTTTCCGCAACGTTGTAATTCTAACAAAAGAAATGATGCTTTGCAAGGCTTTTTTTGATTAAAAGATTTTAAGTTTATTGCAAACGATTTTGAAATATCTTATAATCGATTTGTTGTCTATAAAATTAATGAAAGGGAGGATAGCGCATGAACAGTTCCATTGATACACACATGGGAAGCATACAGATAAACAATGATGTTATCGCAAAGTATGCAGGAAGCATAGCAAATGAATGCTTCGGTATTGTCGGCATGGCATCCGTAAATGTTAAGGACGGCCTTGTGAGAATACTGAAAAAAGACAGTGTTAACCATGGTATCAGCGTCCGTTCATCGGGGGGAAAGCTTATACTTGATTTTCATGTGATAGTCGCTTACGGAGTAAGTATACTTGCAGTGACCGAGAATCTTATAAGCAGTGTTAAATACAAGATTGAGGAATACACCGGATTAGAGGTTGAGAAGATCAATATCTATGTAGAAGGTGTGAGAGTGATCGATTAAGGAGGAGTCATCTCTGTGAGTATTACCGTTTTAACCCCGGAACTGCTTTCAAAAATGTTTCTTGCGGGTGCCAAGAATCTCGAGCTCCAGAAGGAACATATCAATGAGCTCAACGTTTTCCCTGTGCCTGATGGTGATACAGGAACAAATATGACGCTGACTGTTATGTCAGCGGCTAAAGAAGTACATGAACTTAAAGATCCGAGCATGCAGGATTTCTGCAAGGCTGTTTCATCAGGTTCTCTTCGCGGAGCAAGAGGAAATTCCGGTGTTATTTTAAGCCAGCTTTTCAGAGGCTTCACAAAAGTTGCAAAGAATTATGATGAGATAGATGTCGCTGCAGTGAGCGCAGCCGCTGAAAAGGCTGTTGAAACTGCATACAAGGCTGTAATGCAGCCTAAGGAAGGCACGATCCTCACCGTTGCAAAGGCTATGGGTGAGAAGACCCGTTCCTATTATGAAAACGGCGGCACCGATATCGAAGAACTGATAGTTCAGGTTAAGGAACATGCAAAGAAGGTTCTTGACCAGACACCTGATATGCTTCCCGTGCTTAAGGAGGCAGGTGTAGTTGATTCGGGCGGAGCAGGACTCATTGCCATACTTGAAGGCTTCTATGATGGCCTTATGGGCAAGGGTATTGAGTTTACTCTGGATGAGGAAACTGAAACCAAGGCCGGAGAGACCAGAAAATTTGAAGAAATAGAAGAAGCGCATACAGGCTATCTTTATCATACAACAGTCGCAGTGCTTTTTGACAGAAATGCAAGTTCGCCGGAAGAAAAGGACATCTTAAGGTTCTTAAGAGGTATCGGCAGCGGAGAGGCTGTTACTGTTGACGGAAAGACTGTAAATATCGCGGTCAATACAAATGATCCCGGTATGGTGCTTCAGAAGGCGGTGAGCTTTGGTGAACTGCTTGATGTTACTGTTGTGAACAGAAGGCGCAGTCGCAAGGCAAAGCAGGAAAAGACTGAGAATAAAGAAGAAGTAAAAAAAGTTGAAGAACCCGTAAAGCAGGCGCCTGCAGAACCCGAGAAGGAAACAGGTTTTGTTACCGTGGCAGCCGGTGCGGGAATATCCGAGATATTTAAGAATCTTGGCGCAGATGCCGTGATCGAAGGCGGTCAGACAATGAATCCCAGCACAGATGACATACTTACGGCTGTTTCATCCGTGAATGCAAAGAATGTATTTGTGCTGCCGAATAATAAGAATATCATTATGGCTGCCGAGCAGGCCGGAAACCTTTGCGAGGATAAGAATATCATAGTCATTCCCTCAAAGACTATTCCGCAGGGTATCACGGCTCTTATCGCTTATGTGACAGATGCAGATATCGAAAGCAACAAGGCTGCGATGACTGAAGCTGTAGGTGAGGTTAAGACTGGTGAGATCACTTATGCTGTAAGGGATACGAGCATAGACGGTATAGAGATACATGAAGGTGACTTCATGGCTGTAGGTGATGGCGGCATACTTGCAGACGGTAAGGATATTACTGAAGTAATGCTTGGCATGCTTGAGAAGATCAAAGATGATTCGACTGAAGTGATCAGCATATACTACGGAAGCGATGTGACTGAAGCTGATGCTGAAGCAATGAAGGAAAAAGTCGTAGAGAAATATCCCGATATAGATGTTGAGATCGCTGAAGGCGGACAGCCTGTCTACTATTATATAGTGTCAGCAGAATAAACTAGTTTACATAAGTATATTATGATCAAGACGGTCATTCGAGTCAGATATAAACTGACACGGATGACCGTCTTTGGCGGTCATTCTTTGTATTAAATTCAAAAGACTATTTGACATTTTAGATTTTTATGATATAGTTGTCTGCGGCTGATTGAGATGTATGAACAACTTGATAAATGTGCAATAAAGGGGGATTTCCTAAAAGTATGGCTAAGAATCTTGTGATAGTTGAGTCACCTGCGAAGGTGAAGACTATAAAAAAATTTCTTGGTTCTAATTATGAAGTAGTTGCCAGTCAGGGGCATGTGCGTGATCTGCCGAAATCGCAGATGGGCATAGATGTTGACCATGACTACGAGCCCAGATATATAACCATCAGGGGTAAGGGAGAGATACTCGCCAAGCTCAGAAAGGAAGTTAAGAAAGCCGATAAGATATATCTTGCAACCGACCCGGACCGTGAGGGAGAGGCAATCAGCTGGCATTTATATGAGGCGCTGAAGCTTTCCGAAAAGAAGGTTGAAAGGATAAGCTTCAACGAGATCACAAAGAATGCGGTCAAAGAGTCTTTAAAAAACGCAAGAGAAATAGATATGAATCTTGTGGACGCACAACAGGCACGTCGTGTTCTGGACAGAATGGTGGGATACCGCATCTCTCCGCTTCTCTGGTCCAAGATAAAGAGAGGTCTTTCCGCAGGACGCGTACAGAGTGTGGCACTCAGGATGATCTGCGACAGAGAGGCAGAAATAGATGCATTCATACCCAGTGAATACTGGAGTGTTGATGCAAGGCTTATACCTGAAGGAAAGAAAAAGGCATTCACTGCTCATTTTTACGCAGATGAGAATGGCAAGAAGACTATAGATTCTGAGGCTGAGGCTAACAGGATAGAGAAACTTCTTAACGGAGCGCATTTCAATATCAAAGAAAGTAGGAAGGGCACAAGAAACAGAAAGGCACCGCTTCCTTTCACAACCTCAACGCTTCAGCAGGAAGCAAGTAAGACACTTAATTTTTCTACAAGAAAGACCATGCAGATCGCACAGCAGCTGTATGAAGGTGTTCAGATAAAGGGCCAGGGTACAGTAGCTCTTATTTCATACCTGCGTACCGATTCGACGAGAATCTCTGATTATGCGAAGGAAATGGCCGAGGCATTTATCTCCGAACACTACGGAGCACAGAATATTGCCGCATCTGATGACAAGGGGAAGTCAAAAGATGAAAAGAAGATCCAGGATGCACATGAGGCAATAAGACCTACTGATATAAATAATATTCCCGAAAAGGTTAAAGATGACCTTTCAAGAGATCAGTACAGGCTGTACAATCTTATATGGAAGAGGTTCACGGCTAGCCGTATGGCACCGGCTGTTTTCGATACACTCTCCGTTAAGCTCGAAGCAAAGGGCGTGCTGTTTACTGCATCGGCTTCAGCGCTGAAGAGTGAAGGCTTTATGAAAGTCTATGCGGATGAAGAGAGAGACAATGACAACGGCAAAGCCGAGAATGCCTTTCTTATAAACGAGATAGACGAGAACAGTACGATCAAATTTGAGGCGCTTGAAAAGAAACAGCATTTCACCCAGCCTCCCGCACATTATACTGAAGCAAGTCTTGTAAGGGCTCTTGAGGAAGCGGGTATAGGAAGACCTTCGACTTATGCACCTACCATTTCGACCATACTGGCAAGACGTTATGTGCTGAAGGAAAATAAAAATCTGTTTGTTTCGGAACTCGGTGAAGTAGTCAATCGTGTAATGACAGATGAGTTCCCTGCAATAGTTGATACGAAATTTACCGCCAACATGGAAAGCATGCTTGACGGAGTTGAAGAAGGCAATATAAAGTGGAAGACAATAATAGAGAACTTCTATCCTGATCTGGATTCTGCAGTACAGAAAGCAGAAGAAGAACTTGCCCATATTGAGATCAAGGATGAGGAGTCCGATGTCGTATGTGAAAACTGCGGCAGAAAGATGGTCATCAAATACGGCCCTCACGGAAGATTCCTTGCATGTCCGGGATTCCCCGAGTGCAGGAACACCAAACCGTATTATGAGAAGATCGGCGTAAAGTGCCCGAAGTGCAGTGGCGAGATCGTTATCAGGATGACAAAGAAAGGCAGGAGATATTTCGGCTGCGAGAATATTCCCGAATGTGATTTTATGAGCTGGAATAAACCTGTAGAAAAGAAATGCCCGCGATGCGGGGGAACACTGGTGGAAAAAGGAACTCATCTCGTATGCATGGATACTGCATGCGGATACATGGAAGATA
Organism: Lachnospiraceae bacterium NK4A179; assembly: GCA_000421045.1. Taxonomy (GTDB): domain Bacteria; phylum Bacillota; class Clostridia; order Lachnospirales; family Lachnospiraceae; genus NK4A136. The sequence goes on along the minus strand of ATWC01000021.1, from coordinate 40,175 downwards.
AAAAGGACGCGACAGAGGAGTGAGTAATGGCCGGTATAAACCTGCTTGACAGAACAAGAAAGATCGAAAACCTTCTGCATAACAATGTCTCTACCAAGGTGGCATTTACCGATATATGCAGAGTCATCACAGCGACACTGTATTCCGACGCTCTGGTGATCAGTAAAAAAGGAAAGATACTCGGTGTATGTGAAGCCGGGAATGTAAAAAGGATCGAAGAACTTCTTAAATATGAAGTCGGTTCATTTGTTGATGAGGCTCTGAATGAAAGATTTCTCTCCATTCTTTCCACTCAGGAGAATGCCGGACTTCTGGCTCTTGGCTTTTCCTGGAAGACCGCACAGGGCTATGACAGAAGAATGGGTGACAGACCCGGCGGAGACACGGCATTCTACCGTGCGATGATCACGCCTATCTTTATAGGTGGAGAAAGGCTTGGGACGCTCTTCATATACAGAGAGAACGATGCATATGATATTGACGATATAATCCTTTCCGAATATGCGGCTACCGTTGTCGGGCTCGAGATGATGAGAGCTATCAGCGAGGAGAGCAAGGAAAGCGATCTGATGGAGAAGACCGTCAATGATGTTATATCTGCGACCAGCCGTTCAGAGATGGATTCGGTAAGAGCCATCCTTTCAAAACTCGATGAAAACGGAGAAGGCGTTGTAAATCTCACCAGACTTTCGGATGAAAGCGGCATCTCCAGGACCAGTCTTGTCAATGCTGTCAAGAAAATGGCCGGTGCCGGAGTCTTTGAGACAAGATCACGCGGAGTGCTCGGAACAGAAATAAAAGTCATCAATACACTTATCTATGAAGCTGCCGGAGACGAGAAAGACCGGTAATCATTCTTTTGGATCTTTTGAGTGGGATACCCACACCACATCTAGTGGAAACTGTGGTTTTATCCCACTCCATTTGGAAAAATTCCTTGTAATTTCATAAAAAATATTTATAATGGTATACATAACATCATAAAACGATCCGATATATACTAATAGAATTACCAGAACGGATCGCAGAGGATTTGTGATCGTAAGGGCATGGAGGCTTGGATCAGAAGAGAGCTGCCGTGTTTTTTTACGCGTAAGGCTGTTTTCGGAAAGGAAGGCGCACTATGGTCAACGCTAATGTTTATGACTATATAAATGTGCTGGATAAGGCTGCTGACGCGGCCTGGCTTCGCAATCAGGCGATCTCCAACAATATCGCCAATGCAGACACACCCGGTTACAAGAGGCAGGATGTTTCCTTTGAAGATGAACTTGCCAGAGTCCTCAATAAAGTTGAATATGACAATCTCGATGCGAGGGTGTACAATCTGCAGCTTTCAAAAATTGAACCTAGGGTGTACACGGATGCATTTGATCACAGCTACAGGCTCGATGGCAACAATGTTGATATCGATACTGAAAATGTTTATCTGGCTGAAAATCAGGTGACCTACAACAGTCTTATCTCCTGCATGCAGAATGAATTCGGTAATCTGCAGGCTGCGATGAAGACATCATGATCAGGGAGGTATCGCTATGGGAATGTTCACGGCTTTTGACATATCAGCCACTGGACTTACTGCAGAACGTTACAGAATGGATACGATCGCAGAAAATGTGGCTAATGCAAATACTACACGTACCGCTGACGGTACACCTTACAGAAGAAAGATCGTTACATTTACGACTCAGGAGACCGAGGTTGATAACAGGAACTTCGGACGTGTGCTTGATTCTGTAGTGGGATCGGGCAGGACGCAGAGAAGAAGAGATGTCGTATCGGACGATATGATAGGTTACGGCGTAAAGATCACTGATATTCATGAGGATAATAAGACTCAGATGAACATGGTATATGATCCTGCTCATCCTGATGCCGACGAGAATGGCTATGTCACATATCCGAATGTAAATATCGTTACGGAAATGACCAACCTTATAGATGCATCAAGAGCGTATGAGGCAAATGCCACCGTATTCAATGCCAGCAAGGCAATGGCGACGACCGGCTTAAGCCTTACATCAAGAGGCTAAGAGGGGTGATGTGATATGGGTCCTGTAGGAGCTACTAGCGTATTCCTTGATAATCTGAAGACAATAGAGCCTCTGACTGACAGGAGCATGTTAAGGGAGGCAGAAGATAATGACATGTTCGGCGCTATTTTCAAATCGGCGGTGAACAATCTGAACAGAACGAACGGTTATCTTTCCAAAGCTGAGGATGAGGAGATAAAACTTGCAATAGGTGAGTCTACCAGTACGCATGATCTGGCGGTCGCACTTCAGAAGGCTTCCACATCCCTGCAGTATACGGTAGCTGTTAAGAATGCATTTATGGAGTCATACAGAACTCTGATAAATATGCAGATCTAAAAAAGGGGTAGTCTGGGGAAATGGTGGATCGTATAGTCGCATGGTTTCGTGCGCTTCCTAACAAATTCATCGCATGGTGGGAAAAGTTCTCACGCAGACAGAAGATCACCATAGTAAGTCTGGCCATCGCCACGATAATTGCCTTCGCGGTGCTTATTTTTGCGGTTACACGTCCTGAGTATATAAAGATCCATACTGCTGAAAGTGCAAAGGAGGCTCAGGAGGTCATCGATCTTCTTGAAGGGGAGGATATCGCTTACATAACCAGCGAAGACGGTCTTCAGATAAGCATTAAACGCGAGGACTACACCAAAGCCAATCTGCTGCTCGGCTCAAACAGCATCACCACAGATGCCATGACCATACAGAATGTCACCGACAGCGGTTTCTTCACAACAGAATCCAATACACAGAAGAAATATATTGTTTATCTGCAGGACTTTATGAAAAAAGAGATCGAGTCCTACAGCTTTGTTAAGAGTGCAAACGTTCAGTTAAAGATTCCGGAAGAAGACGGAACTCTTATATCACAGAACAAAGAATCATATGCGGCTGTACAGCTGGAATTGTCGGATGTTTGTACAGCCGAAAATGCTCAGGCAATGGCACGTTTCGTCGCTACAGCGCTCGGCAATGACACTACAGAGAATGTTACCATTCTCGATACTGACGGAAATCTTCTTTTTGCAGGTACCAATGAGACTTCCACATATGGTGCGGCTTCAAACCAGTATGCGCTTCAGGCACAGGTCTCAAAGAGCATGAGGGATGAGGTCATCCGTATTCTCACAGCAACAAATCAGTTCTCATCGATCGATGCGGCTGTTAATGTTGTACTTGATAACAGCTATACCGAAAATGCAAATCATCTCTATTGGGCGCCCGAAGGCAGAGAAGAGGGAATGCTTGCATCCAAGGATCTCTATAATTCAACCAATCAGGGCGGTATTTCCGGAGAGCCCGGAACTGACTCCAATACAGAGACCGGCTATCAGTATGAGGATAATCAGTATTCCAGCTCAGCGGTTACGGAGGAGTCCTATGACTATCTTCCCGATGAGTCGACAATGCTGCAGCAGATCCCTGCCGGTGCGATCAAATACGATCAGTCTTCGCTTTCTGTCACAACACTTACTTACAGGATGGTTCGTGAGGATGATGTGAAGGAACAGGGCCTGCTTGATGGCATCACATGGGAGCAGTACAAGATAAACAATGATGCGCGTACAAAGCTTGAAGTTGATCCGGATCTGATACAGGCTGTTTCAACTGCAACAGGCATAGGAGTTAAGAACATAACGATACTTTCTTACGAGGAGCCTTTCTTTATAGACCACGTAGGTATCGCTATGGATCTTACGGATATACTCACGCTGGTACTTATCGTTCTTATCATGGGCCTGCTCGCCTTCGTTATTTTCCGCAGCATGCATCAGGCAGGACAGGAAGAAGCAGAGCCTGAGGTATCCATAGATGAGATACTCCAGTCAACACCTCAGGAAGAACTTGAGGAGATCGGTGTTGAAGATAAGTCCGAGGCAAGAAAGATCGTTGAAAAGTTTGTTGAGGATAATCCGGATGCAGCTGCGAACCTGCTTCGCAACTGGCTCAATGAGGATATGTAAGCAAATCAATCTGATACAGGAGACTAGCGTTAAATGGCCCAGGAAGATCACAATCTGAGCGGTATACAGAAAGCGGCGATACTGCTGATAACACTCGGCCCCGAGATGTCATCATCAGTATTCAAACATCTGAAGGAAGAGGAGATAGAAGATCTTACTCTTGAGATAGCCAATACAAGAAGCATATCACCGCAGGTCAAGGACGATGTCATTAATGAATTCTATGAGATCTGTCTTGCGCAGCAGTATATTGCAGAAGGTGGTATCGGCTATGCCAAGGAACTTCTTGAGAAGGCGCTGGGTGCTGAGAAGGCGCTCGATGTTATAGGCAAACTTACGGCATCACTTCAGGTTAAGCCTTTCGAATTTGTAAGAAAGACAGATCCTTCACAGCTTCTTTCGTTTATACAGGATGAACATCCGCAGACCATTGCACTGATACTTTCATATCTTTCATCAAATCAGGCAGCGGCCATTTTATCGGCACTTCCGCAGGATGCGCAGGCTGACGTTGCAAAACGTATCGCTACCATGGACAGGACAAGTCCTGATGTAATACAGGAAGTTGAGAGAGTACTGGAGAGTAAGCTTGCAAATCTTGTGAATCAGGATTACACGCAGATCGGCGGTGTGGATCAGGTTGTTGAGATACTTAACTCAACTGACCGCGGTACAGAGAAGCATATCATGGAGATACTGGGGATCGAAGATCCCGAGCTTGCCGATGAGATCAGAAAGAAGATGTTCGTATTCGAGGATATCCTTCTTTTGGACGACCGTTCTATGCAGCGTGTGCTCAGAGATGTGGAGAATTCGGAACTTTCACTTTCGCTCAAAGGTGCAAACGAAGAGGTTCAGAACAAGGTATTCCACAACCTTTCGCAGCGTCTCGCTGAGATGATCAAGGAAGATATGGAATTCATGGGACCTGTGCGTATGAAGGATGTTGAAGATGCACAGCAGAAGATAGTAAATAATATCCGCAAACTTGAAGATGCCGGTGAGATCGTCATTTCCAGAGGAGGCGGTGACGAGATAATCGTCTGATAAGGAGAACCCGTATTGGCCTCGAATTTTGTCAAAGGGTATAATGTAAATGTTAAGCAGGCTTCTGTCGTAAAGATCGATGCGAACGACAGGATAGCCAGAAGACTTGAGGAACTGGCCGAGCAGATGAAGGATGTTCCTCCTGAAGTCCTGACCGAAGGCTTTGCGGACGGGCTTGATGCCGGCATAGTTGAACAGCTGGTTGCTGACAGGCCTGATGAAGAATCCGGATCTGAATCAGAATCAGAGGATGCTTCATTTTCAGCTGCCCAGGCTCAGGCGATGGTTGAGGAGGCTAAGGAGAATGCCGAGATCATAATTGCGGATGCCAAAGAAGAAGCTGACCAGATAAGGGAAGAAGCAAGATCTGAAGGCTACAATGAAGGCTATGAACGGGGTGCCAGTGAAGCCAGAGCGGAAGAAGAAAGAAAGTATGCCGCAAAGTGTGCTGAACTGGATGCCAAAGCTGCTTCGTTAGAGAAAGAGTACAGACGCAAGTCGGACGAACTGGAACCGGCATTAGTCGAGAAGCTATCCGATATTTTTTCGATGGTCACCGGAGTCAGACTTGAGAACGACAGGAAGACTATCACATATCTGTTAAAAAGAGCGCTGACAAACCTTGATTCCAGCAGAAGTTATATAGTGCATGTATCAGCGCAGGATTATGATAATGTGCAGGCAAGGAAGGAGGATCTTTCCAGAGGCACGGGTATACAGCCTGACCGCTTTGAGGTGGTTGAGGATCTTACGTTAAAGCCCAATGACTGCATGATAGAATCTGAAGGCGGCATATGGGACTGTTCGCTTGGCTCGCAGTTAGAGATGCTTTCGGCGGAATTAAAGATCCTGAGCTACACGCAAGGGAATGATGAAGCATGAGCGATTTCAATCTTGATAAATATAATGTTGCGGCAAAGGTCTATTACAGAAAACTGGGGAAGATAGTAAATGTCGTGGGACTGACGCTTGAAAGCGCGGGACCTGATGCAAAACTGGGGGATATGTGCAGCATAACCACAACAAACGGCAAGATCATCATGTCGGAGGTAGTGGGATTCAAAAACAATATGACTCTTCTCATGCCTTATGAGTCCACAGAGGGCATAGGATCCGGCTGTATTGTGGAAAATGTAGAGCGTCCCCTATCAGTTCAGGTAGGGGATTTTCTTTTAGGACAGATACTGGATGGCCTCGGACGACCTATAAGCCATTTCAAGCCTGAGGGTGAGACATGGTTTCCTCTTGAGGCAGACAGTCCGGATGCCATGAAGCGTACGATAATAGATGAACCGCTGCCGCTTGGAGTTAAGGCTGTTGATGGTCTTATCACTCTGGGTAAGGGACAGAGGATAGGCATATTCGCCGGATCAGGTGTGGGCAAATCCACTCTCATGGGCATGTTTGCCAGAAACACCAAAGCTGAGCTCAATGTTATCGCTCTTATAGGAGAACGAGGCAGAGAGGTCAGGGAATTCATAGAGAGAGATCTGGGGGAGGAAGGTCTGAAACGTTCGGTTGTTGTGGTGGCCACTTCAGACAAGCCTGCACTTGAGCGAAAGAAGGCTGCGCAGACAGCCACCGCGATCGCAGAGTATTTCAGATCGCAGGGTAAAGACGTGCTGCTTATGATGGATAACCTTACACGTTTCTCAATGGCCCAGCGAGAGATAGGTCTTGCGATAGGTGAGCCTCCCGTTACAAGGGGATATCCGCCTTCGGTTTATTCGGAGATGCCTAAGCTTCTTGAAAGAGCCGGGCGCGATGATAAGGGCTCAATAACAGGTATATATGCTGTGCTTGTTGATGGTGATGATTTTAATGAACCGATCACCGATACTGCCAGATCTATCCTGGACGGGCATATAATGCTTAACAGAAAGCTGGCCCACAAGAACCATTATCCTGCGATCGACGTTCTCCAATCCATCTCAAGATGCATGAGCATGGTGACAGATAAGGAACACAGGAAGGCTGCGGGGGATCTGAAGAATGTGCTTGCGACATATAATGATTCGGAAGATCTGATAAATATAGGAGCTTATAAGAAAGGTTCCAATCCTCATATCGATTATGCTATATCAAAGATAGATGCAGTGAATGAATTTCTCTGTCAGGATGTGGATGAAAAGATCGAATATGAAGACACGCTGGCGCGAATGAAAAGTATTTTTGCCGACTGAGGAAAGGAAGTGCTGATGCTTCATGGCGAAGTTTAATTACAGACTTCAAAATATTCTCAATCTTATGGTGAACTTCGAGGAACAGGCGAAGCAGAATTTTGCCGAGCGCAGAAGGATACTTACAGATGAAGAGGAGCGGCTTGAGAATCTGACCGCTAAGCAAGAGCAGCTTGAGAATTATGCCAGAGAACTCAGGACAGGCGATATCGATATAAAGAAGATCATCGAAAATAAATACGAACAAAAATACGTTGAAGATGAGATAAAAAAACAGAAGGTCAAGGTCAATGTGGCCAGAAAGAATCTGGAAGCTGCAAGGGTCAGGATGGAAGATGCAGTAAAAGAACGCAAGATACATGAGAAACTGCGTGAAAATGCGTTTGAGGATTTTGTGGAAGAGGAATCTGCAAAAGAACTGATGGAGATTGACGGACTGACCAGTTATGTTTATGGAATAAAGAACGGAAACAGCGTCTGATAGATAATACTGAAAGGGCTGACGATGGCTGACGAAAAGGAAAAGGATTTAAAAGCCGAGAAGAAAAAACTGGCTGAAGAGAAGAAGAAACTCAGGGCTGAGAAAAAGGCACAGGATAAGGAAGCTAAGAAAAAAGCAAAGGAACTTTCCGCACGTGAGGCAGATCTGGATGATGATACCCCGGGCGGTGGTTTTTCCATGTTTCTTGTGACACTGTTTATCGTCCTGATATGGCTTGCGATAATTGCCGTGCTCGTGAAGCTGGATGTGGGCGGAATAGGTACAAATGTACTGAAGCCCGTTATCGGAAATGTCCCGGTCTTAAATAAGATTCTTCCTTCCGATCAGGTGACCGAGACGGATGATATGGAAGCTTATTACGGATATTCATCTCTTGCGGATGCGGTCGATCAAGTAAAAGCGCTGGAACTTGAGCTTACCAGTGCGCAGACAGCCAACAGCACTTATGTGCAGGAAATTGAGGAATTGAAGGCTGAGGTTGAAAGGCTTAAGACCTTTGAGGACAAGCAGACTGAATTCCAGAGGATAAAGACAGAATTTTATGAAGAAGTAGTATATGCCGATAATGGCCCCGGTCCCGAGGAATACAGGAAGTATTATGAAGAGATGGATCCCGAGAATGCACAGTATCTTTACCAGGAAGTGGTGCAAAAGGAAGAGGTGGACGGCAAGGTGAAGGATTATGCGGCTGCCTATGCCGCAATGGATCCAAAGGAGGCTGCACGTATCTTTAACGGAATGGGCTCATCGCTTGACCTTGTCGGAAAGATACTTGCGAATATGAGCAGTGCCCAACGCGGGGCAATATTGGGTGCTATGGACCCGGATGTTGCTGCCCAGGTTACAAGGGTAATGGATCCCCAGTAAATTAACTATAAAGTTTGAGCAACGAGCTGCCGATAAACAGTATGTAACCTTAAAACTTGTGAGGGTATCATTATGACAGCTATTAACGGAATGAATGCAGCAGCGCTTCTTGCTGATTATACGCAGAATGTCGTAAAACAGCCGACGTCACAGAATCAGGATTCAGCTGATTTCCAGACGGCTTTTGCAAATGCCGGCAGCAGAACGGATACAAAGCCTGTAAGTGCGGACGGCATGCATAATTCTGACAGCCGTGGCGCAGGATCGGATAAACCCGGTAATGACGGCGGCAGTGATATAAAGACTAAGGTTAAGACTGACAGCTCCGCATCTAAGACCGATAAAACGGAAAATAACAGTGGTCAGACAGATACTGTTAAAAAGACTGCCTCAGATAGTTCAAATACATCTCCGGAAAAAGAAGAGGCTCTTACGGGAGCGGTTGAAAAGATAGTTAAGGAGACTGCAGAGCTTCTGGGTATCGATCCGGAGCAGCTTAAGGATCTGATGGCACAGCTTGGCATTGCTCTTCAGGATCTTTTAAAACCTGAAAATGTGAATATGCTTACCGCAAATGTGCTTGCGGATGGTGATGCGATAAGTCTCATAACGGATGCTTCGGTTCTGGATACAGCCAGACAGATAAATGAAATGATAAATAATGTCCTTGCGGATGCAGGTACTGACGCAGCTGCAGCTTCAGCATTTATTGAGGATAAGGGCATAGATATATCAGAGATGCTTGCAGATGTCATCGGACCGGAAGTATCAGCGGGGGCTGATGTAAGCGCAGATGAGAATGTTTCTGTAATAAAGGATACAGATGCGCAGAATGCATCTGACGTGCTCATGGCCAAAACTCCTGAAGAAAATATAGCTGTAAATACTGAGGCTAAGGCTTCATCAGGAAATGGAAACTCCGGAAATACAGACCATGATACGTCTCATGGTTTTACCGATGAACACATACTGCATGATGACAGGTCAGCCTACAATGCTGCTGACGGACGTGTACAGGAGCAGTTTTCACAGAATACGGCTCAGGCCACTGAAAATGTTTCTGCTCCTTCGGAAAGCTATTTAAACGATCCGGTCAGAACTGTAGAGCAGGTTATTGAACATATTAAGGCGGAAGTTAAAGAGAATTTTACTTCACTTGAGATGACGCTTAATCCCCAAAGCCTTGGAAATGTGGCAGTAAATCTGATCAGCAAGAACGGCGCACTGACAGCTGAATTTACGACTCAGACCGAAGCTGCTAAGGCTGCTCTTGAGAGTCAGATAGTGGTTCTTAAAGAAAATCTCGAACAGCAGGGCGTCAAGGTTGATGCGGTTGATGTGACGGTATCATCACATGCGTTTGAACAGAATCTTGAGCAGGGCAATGACGGGGATTCGGAAGCTGAAGCCGCAGAAAAAGAGAGGCTTCGCAAAGGAACGAGAAAGATAGATCTGAACACTTTCACGGACGGTTATCCCGAGGATATCGATGAAGCGGATCAGGTAACGGTTTCAATGATGCAGTCGGATGGAAACAGAATGGATTACAGAGCCTGAATGATTTCTGAATAATATTACAGGAGGATGAACTTATGGCATTGATAGCACCGGTTAAAGACGGAAAAATCGAAGCGCAGTCAGCTTCAAGTGCTTCATTAAAGGAAGCCAATGAAAGCAAAGGAATGGGCACCACCAAGATCGATTCTGAGGCCTTTCTTACACTGCTTGTGGCCGAAATGCAGAATCAGGATCCTCTTGAGCCTACATCAAATACCGAGTGGATCAGCCAGTATGCTACATTCACCCAGGTTTCGGAAGTACAGGCTATTGGCGATGCCATGGATTCGATGAAGGCTGACGGACTTGTCGGCAAGCATGTTATAATGAGTGTTACAAAGGATGACGGAACCCAGGAAGAGATCGACGGCAAGGTTGATTTCGTTAAATATGAGAAGGGTAAAGCATTCCTTTCGATAGAAGGATCACTCTATTCGGTAGAAGATCTGGAGAGCGTGATAGGCGACGAGTATATGGCCGCTTATGATAAGGCGGATGCATTCGCAAAGGAATTCGAAAAGCTTCCGCTGATAAAGAATCTTACCGTAGCCGATATCCCTACGATAGAGAAGAGGATGGAGGAATACGACGCGCTTAGTGATTATGAAAAGGATTTCATCTCACAGGATGCAAAAGATACTGTGAAATTGTACAAAGATGCCCTTGAGACTCTAAAGTCAAAGGCAGTCGATGTCGATAATTAAAGTGTAAAAGCTTAAGAAGGAGGGCGCTGCCTTATGATGAGATCACTTTTCTCCGGAGTTGCGGGGTTAAAAACACATCAGGTAAAGATGGATGTTATAGGTAACAACATCGCAAACGTTAATACTGTTGCATATAAGTCTCAGTCCATCACATTTTCCGAGCTTATGTATCAGACCACTCAGTCTGCAAGCGGCCCTAACGGGGCAACAGGCGCTGCAGGAACAAATGCCAAGCAGATAGGTCTTGGTGTACAGAGTGCGGCAATCTCCACGGCGATAAGCCAGCAGGGTTCAACCCAGACAACAGGCAATGCTTTTGATCTGAGGATCACAGGCGACGCTTTCTTCATAGTCGGAAACGGAACAAAGTCAGACAAGGTCTTCACAAGAGACGGTTCTTTCTACGTAGATGCTATCGGTAATCTGGCAATGAGCTCAAACGGATATAACGTAATGGGCTGGCAGGTTATTAAGGACGGCGATGATGCAGGTAAGATAAGACAGGATAATGTATCTCCGCTTCGTATAATGTCTCCGGAAAACCTTACAAGCAATCCCGAGGCAACAACCAAAGCCACAATGAGTGGCATAGTTGATAAGAATTGTCCCCAGATCTTAAGCGAAGAAGGTAAGGTAGTCAATCTTGCATTCTACGACAAGATGGGTTATCCCTATACAGCACGTTTCAAGATGAACGGAACAGATGTTGACGGTGAGTATATCCTTAAGCTTGCTGATGTACTTGATGCTGACAACAATACAGTCCTTGATAAGTTTGATGCAAACATATTTACGGGGTCTTCTACGGGCGGATCACCTGCAACTGCTACAGACGAGCAGGTTTACTCAATGAATACCGATGCATACGGAATGCCGAATACTGCTAACGGTGTCATCGTTTATGAGCCTACCGATGCGCAGACAACTACTCCGCTCAACCTTGATCCGAGTGATATCTTTTCCGGATATTCGGCTGCTTCCGGAAAGATCAATGATGAAAGTACAAATACCGCACTTACATATACAGATGTGAACGGTAATACAGTTACTCTTACCAAGAAGCAGGCAGCAGATAAGTATGCTGAAGCATTCGGTTTCAGCAGCTATGAAAAGTTCTGCTCACGCACGATCACTGATTACGCGGCAACTCCGCCCGAGAGCAAGACTGTAGGTGAAATGCTTCAGTCCGGTACATTGACTTATACCGATGCTGACGGCAATGCTACAAGCCTTTTTGTACAGAACGGCAGTGACATCACAATGAGTTCATCAGGCTACCAGACTGCAGCCGGTGACGCGGTTAAGGTATATTTCAATCAGGAAACAGGTACTATCACCGGTATCGGCGCAAAGAAGGGGCCTACATCATTCAGTATCAATATCACACCTACTCAGGCAGGCGTTGAGAATCCCTTCGGTGACGATGACGATCACAATATAGTGGTTGATATGTCAGCTACCAAGAACCTGAATAATGAGCAGGTTTCAACTATAACAGCTACTTCGGGTGACGGGGACGGCCAGGGAACAGGATGTGCGCTTGGAACGATGACAGGTGTATCGATCCAGAAGAACGGTATGATCTACGGAGCATATGACAATGGTCAGACAAAGCTGTTAGGTCAGATCGCAGTTGCAACATTCTCAAATGCGGCCGGTCTTGAAAAGGAAGGTGACAACCTCTACAGAGCGACACTCAACTCCGGCAAGTTTGACGGCATAGGCGTTGACATCTCCGCAAATGGCGGTTATATGTCAACAGGTGTTCTGGAAATGTCAAACGTTGATCTCTCAAGTGAGTTTACAGAACTTATCACAACACAGAGAGGATTCCAGGCTAACTCACGTATCATAACCGTTTCTGATACACTGCTTGAGGAGCTTGTAAATCTTAAGAGATAATAGATCAACATAGAATACAGCCGGGGGCTTATGGGCTCCCGGCTCGTTTTGCTATATAAGGGGGAAACATGATAGAGGTGACCAGGTTAAATGGCACGGTTGTGCTGATAAATCAGGATCTCATAGAGTGTGTGGAGGAGACTCCGGACTCGGTCATTACCCTTACTACAGGCAGGCGCCTGATAGTAAAAGAAAGTAGACAAGAGATTAAAAATCTAGTAAAATCCTATAAGCAGGAAATCTATGGTGCAGTCCCGTTTCACAAGGATGAGGGACAGGCATAGGTTTTCGCGTTTGCATTTTATTGGTTTACGTAATATCAGACATTAGAGGGGTTCAGCAGGTTCTCTGAACTCATATTTATACTAAATTGTGGCAGTCCTTAAACAAGGCAGCCGGATCAGGGGTTAATAATGGATATAGCTTCGATAATCGGAATGGCCGTGTGCCTCCTAATGGTTGTATTCGGTATAGTCTACAGCAGTGCCGGAATCAACTTCGGTGCAATGATCAACTTCCTGGATGCCCAGTCAGCTATTATCACATTCGGCGGCGCGTTCTGTGCCATTATGATGTCCAATACAATGCCAGATTTCATAGGCGGATTAAAGAGTCTTTTGCTTATTTTCAAGCCGCCCAAACTCAATGCTCCGGATATCATCAAGAAGATCATCGATTTGTCAAATGTAGCAAGAAAAGAAGGACTGCTCTCACTTGAAGAGGCGGCCTCTGATATTGATGATGCCTTTTTGAAGAAGGGCATACTTCTTATAGTTGACGGTACGGATCCTGAGCTTGTACGAGGCATCATGGAAACCGAACTTTCAAGTATCGATTCCAGACATAAGAAAAAGATCAAGTTCTGGCAGGACGTTGGTTCCATGGGCCCTGCCTGGGGTATGATCGGTACCCTTATCGGTCTTATAAACATGCTCCAGAACATGAATGATCCTTCATCCATCGGACCGTCCATGGCGGTAGCGCTCATCACTACATTGTACGGTTCGATACTTGCAAACTGGATATGTGCTCCTACTGCCGGCAAGCTCGGTATCTTTAACGATATGGAGCTGCAGGTTAAGGAGATAATGATTGAGGGACTCCTTTCGATACAGGCAGGTGAAAACCCCCGTGTCATCGAGGAGAAACTTAAGAGCTTCCTTGCACCCAAGGACCGCGGAGCATCTGATGATGAAGGCGGCGAGGGAGCAGGTGCCTGATAAAGAGGAAATGATCAAATGGCAAAGAAACAAAAGGAAGAACTGACGCCGCCCGGCGCGCCCGCGTGGCAGTCGACATTTTCAGACCTGATGAATCTGCTGCTCTGCTTTTTCGTGCTTTTGTTCTCGATGTCTTCAGTGGATGCGCAGAAGTTTGAAGAAGTAGCAGCTTCGTTTTCGCAGACTTTTTCGATTTTTACGGCCGGTGCCACCGCTATAGGCGATGGTATGCTCATATCAAACGGGGTGAGTCAGCTCAATGCACTTGATGAGTATATCAACTCAACCGGTTATGAAGCTGAAGAGGATCTGAGTGCGGAGGATATAGAGAAGGCAGCAAGGGAGGCAGTGGAAGCTGCCCAGCTTAAGGCATCAGAGGAACTCGAGGAAAAGGTTGCTGAAGCCCTTTCAGAGACCGGACTCGATCAGATGGTGGAGCTTGATTATACATCACAGTATGTGGAGCTTACTCTTAACGGCGCTCTTCTGTTTGATTCGGGAAAGGCTGAACTCAAGGACAGCGCTGAGCCTGTTCTTGATCAGATAGGAGTCATCCTTGAACGTTACAGCGATTCAATGGTCGAGATAGAGGGACATACCGATTCAGTACCTATCCATTCCGCGAGGTTTGCAAGCAACAATGAACTTTCGGATGCCAGGGCACTTTCGGTATTTTATTATCTGATAGAGAATACAAATCTTGATCCTGCCAAGATAAAGCATTCCGGCAGAGGTGAATATATACCTGTAGCAGACAACGGGACAGCTGAGGGCAGAGCACTCAACAGACGTGTGGAGATCAAGATATATAACTCACTCAGCGAGTACGAGTGATCATAAACAAAGGGGGCAATTATGAAAAAGAATCTGCTTTCGATAGTGATACTTTCACTGCTGGTGGTCAATATCATACTGACCTGTATAATGATGTTCTCTGTGATGAGCACGAATAAGAAGACTGCTGCGATCGTGACCGATATTGCAGGCATACTTAAACTTGAGCTTGACGGACAGGAAGGTGGCGAGAGCGGTGAGATGGTTGCCATGGCTGATACAGCTGTTTACCAGATCCCCGATCAGATGACCATTCCCTGCAAAAAGGCCGAAGGTGATGCAAAGGATTCCTATTGTCTCGTTAAGGTTGCTTTTTCCATGAATACAAAAGATGAAGATTATGCAAAATACGGCACAGACGAGGCAATGGCTGCTAATGAGGCGCTCATAAAGAGTGAGGTGATCGCTGTTATCTCATCCTATACGGTAGATGAGATAAAGCTTGATCAGGATCATATCTGTGATGAGATACTTGAGCGTGTACAGAAGCTCTATGACGGATCAAAGTTTATATACAAGGTTTCGTTCAGTGACATCATGTTCGGCTGATAAGCCTTATTTAATACTGACTGTGAGAGGAGGTGAGATGAGTGGGCGATATACTGTCGCAGGAGGAGATAGACAGCCTCCTGTCAGCTCTTTCTTCCGGCGAAGTTGATGCCGAGGAGATGAAAAATGCGGATGAGCGTACTATAAAGAATTATGACTTCAAACGTCCTGCAAAGTTCTCCAAGGAACACCTCCGCACCCTGGAACTGATATTTGAGCATTACGGCAGACTGCTGTCCACGAATCTCCCTGTTTATCTTAGGAAGAATATACAGGTTAGTGTGGTCTCATCCGAGACCGTAACTTTCAATGAGTTTACGAATGCTCTTTCAAATCCCGTAATACTGGGCATCATAAATTTTCAGCCTCTTTCGGGAAACATCCTTATAGATCTGACAAGTTCTCTTGGTTATGCATTCATAGACAGGATGCTGGGAGGCAACGGAGAGCCCATAGACAAGGTCAGGGATTTCTCCGAGATAGAGATGGGCATACTCTATAAGATAATCACCATCTCCGCACAGCTCTTAAGAGAGCCGTGGAAGAATGTTATAGAGGTTGATCCGGTGCTCGAAAGGATAGAGACAAACACACAGTTTGCCCAGATCATAGCACCTAATGAGATGATCGCGATAGTGACTCTCAATGTAAAGATGGCCGAAGTGGAGGGATTTTTAAATATTTGTATCCCTTATCTGACCATAGAAACGATAATAGATAACCTGAATACTAAATTCTTTAGGTTAGAATCGCTGTAAGGTCAAACGAAAAAGCAGCTTGAATTATAACAATAACTGCCCTTTCGTTTGATCTTATTGCGATTTAACCTAATTGAACAAAGTAAGCGTCCGTGTAGCCGATACATATGGAGTTTTAATTCCTGGAGCTTACCAGTTTTTATTGTCTAATTAGATAATAACATATCTTATGTCTTTTGATTTTTTGAATTTAGGGTATCAGAAATAGACCTCCCTTGCGCGAGGCTCTTGAACGTATGGCTTGTATACATCAACAAAGCCTGGGCATTTGTCTATGATGATCTATGACTTTCCCACCACAATGCTTGCATATACCTACCTTGAATCCCCATAGGTGATCCAATATCTGAGAGGATGTCATATTCCTAAGCTCAGATATATACTTTTTACATCCAAGGTGATTTCTGCATAAAGTAAGATTGCTGTTCTTCATGCGGCTGCACAACAATCCATAATGCCTTATTCTTACAAAACGCTTTGGCGGAACATGCATAAGAAAACGCCTTATAAATTCAACTCCACTTATGGTAAGCTCCTTCCATTTACCTGCATTACGGTAGTCTTTAACAGAAAATGTCACATTTTCATCATTGATGCGAATGATTCTGTAGTTACTTATGGCTATCCTATGGGTATATTTGCCAAGGTATTTGATTACTGATTGAGCACCATTGAAGGTTTTCTTGCAGTGGGGAATCCATTCCTTGGAATAACAGGTATCCAGTAAAGCTTTGAATTCATACCTGTTCTGATATTTTTCTGATGAACCATAAAACTTCAGCTTTCCATCTTCCCATAAACTCTTTAGTTCTTCCATGTACTTACCTCGAAATACTTTTGAGATCACCTGTATTGGAAGAAAGAACTTATCACCTTTATCTTTCCAGTGTTTGTTTTTGTCGAGACCCCCACCCAAAAGTATTGTGTGTATATGAGGATGATAATTCATTTCTGATCCCCATGTGTGCAGTATGCAGATATAGCCAACATTTGCGCCAAGGTATTTATCCTGAGCAGAGAGATCATTTATTGTGGCTGATGCAGCATGATACAAAGTATCATAAAGAAGCTTTTGATTACTGTAGATAACAGGATTCAACTCAGCAGGAACTGTAAAGACAAGATGAAAATATGGAGCATCCAGGACATCTTCTTTGCGCATATCCATCCACTTTTCCTTAGGAAGGGCCTGACACATGGGGCAACACCTGTTCCGGCAGGAATTATAATGGATTGAAATACAACCGCAGTCTTCACATACCTGTACATTTGCACCCATCCTTGAAGTCTTACAATTCATGATGGCGTTAGCAACTTTGGACTGTTCCGGAGATGGGGCGTATTTTTCCAAGTAATCAGGATAGAATCTCAGAAATATGTCCTGTACTGTGGGCTTATTCATCTCTATGGTCCTCTATATCGAAAGGACTCTGAATTCCCATAATAGTCTTGTTACTTCTGTGCAGGTATACTTCAGTTGATCTGGGATCTCTGTGCCCTAGAAGAGTCTGTATATACTTTTGTTCAACTCCCTGTTCCATGAGATGTGTTGCAAAGCTGTGTCTTAGACTATGTGGTGTCGCCTTAGCCGTAATACCTGACTTTTTAATAGCTCTGCGCATGACCTGTTCCAGTGTACTTACTGTAAGATATTCTCCTGTGAATCTGTTTGGGAAAAGAATACCGGTGGGGCGATTTCTCTCAAACCAATATCTGGTGAGTATATCCAGATTTTTCTTTGAGAGAATAGTATATCTGTCCATGCGGTTTTTAGTATTCCGTACATGAATCTGCATGTTTGATCTGGAAATATCATCATAATGCAAGTGTATGACTTCTGATACACGCATTCCAGAAGAATACATGGTTGCAAACATTGCCTTATATTTTATATCCTCAACGTTATCGAGAAAGAGATTAACTTCATCCAATGTAAGGACTACTGGCAAAGGTTGATCTTTTATCATGCGTGGAACTAAAATCTCATCCCAAAGTATGCCGAGAACAAACTTGTAAAAAAAGCGAATTGATGAGTTATAGAGATTCAAGGTAGTAGCTTTTAAACCTTCATCTTTTTTGCTCAGAAGAAAATCGCGTACATCCTGGCAGGTAAGTTCCTTAGGATCTTTTCCGACATAGTTTAAAAAATAAGCAACATAGTTATGATAGCAGGATATAGAACGCTCCTTAAGATTGCGTATTTTTCCTGCTTCATCAAGTTTTTTCAAATATTCATCATACATAGTAAAACCTCCGAAAGTATAGTCATTGATAGGAACAACTAAAACTTCGGAGGTGCATGTACATCAAAATGATGCTTGTACTTTGCACAAGCGAATGATATTCTTTTCATGGCAGTGTTAGTAATAATCCTGTTTGATTGTTAAGTTTCGCGACTACAACAATACTACTATTAGGACTTACTTTCTACTGCCTTTTTGATAAAAAGAAAATCACTGCACACAGCCTAGGCAGGCCATCGCGCAGCGATTTTGTTCAATTCTGGTTTACTAATATGACAAACTCTGATTCAGAGGATCATAAGCAGGATCTTGAAAACCTGCTTAAAAAGGTGGAGGTTCCGGTCAAGGCAGTGCTTGGAAAGAGCGAGATAGCAGTTAATGATTTTCTTATGCTTCAGCCGGGAGATATCATAAGACTTGAGAGAAGAGTTGAAAATGAACTGGATGTGTACGTGGGCATGTATAAGAAGTTCACTGCTGTGCCGGGAACAGATCATGACCGCTATGCCGTGAGGATCACATCAGTTTACAGGGAGGAGGAAGAGGAAAGCTAATGGATGGAATGCTGTCACAGGACGAGATCAATGCCCTCCTTAACGGTATGGATATTGACAATGCGGATGCTTCCGGCAGCGGCGCAGCTGATATGACATCGGCTGATACGTCGGATTCAGCCGGCAGCGGAAACGGCGGAGGTTCAGGTGAACCTGACCAGAGTCTGCTCTCCGACATAGAAAAAGATGCCATAGGCGAGATAGCCAATATCAGCATGGGAACGAGTGCGACCACGCTGTTTTCTCTTGTTAACCAGAAGGTGAGCATTACCACACCGATGGTTACTATAGCCAACTGGGATACGGTGCTTGAGGAATATCCCGCACCCTGTGTTTTTATTGAGATCCAGTATACGGAAGGGCTTGCCGGTTCAAATATTCTTATACTTGCCGAACGTGATGTAAAGATCATCACAGACCTGATGATGGGCGGCGATGGAACCAATATCGATGGAGAACTCGGAGAACTTCATCTTTCTGCGATTTCAGAAGCTATGAACCAGATGATGGGATCATCGGCAACTTCTCTTTCTTCGATGATGGGTAAGAAGATAGACATATCTCCGCCCAAAGCCAGTCTCGTGAAGATAAATGAGATAATCGGAGAAGGTAAAGAAAATAATCCTTTTGAAGAGGATACATTTGTCAAGATAGCATTTCGTATGCAGATAGGCGAATTGGTGGATTCCACCATCATGCAGCTCTATCCTTTAAAATTTGCGAAATCACTTTATGAGATATTTATGGGGAGTCAAATGGATGGTTCTGATTCAGCAGAAGCAGCTGAGGCAGCAGCACCTGCGCCTGCACCTATGCCTATGGCTGCAGCAATGCCTACACCTTCAGCAGCGCCTGATCCATATGCAGGATATGGTGCACCTGCGGGGGCGCCTATGATGCCTCCTCCGCAGCAGTATGCTATGCCGACCATGCCGCAGATGAATGTTCAGCCGGCGCAGTTCCAGGCATTCACGCCGGATATGGCAGCTCTTATCGGAAAGGAAAATATAGGCCTTATCATGGATGTGCCGCTCGAGGTTACGGTTGAACTCGGACGTACACAGAAATCCATTCATGATATTCTTGAATTTGCACCGGGTACGATCATAGAGCTTGAGAAGATCGCAGGTGAGCCTATAGATGTGCTCGTTAACGGCAAATTTGTAGCCAAGGGCGAAGTAGTTGTCATCGAAGAATCATTCGGTGTCAGGATAACAGAGATCATCAAGGACAACTGATAATGATGACCGGATTTTTATACTGTGCTTCTCCGGAGCTTGGGAAACTGATAGATAATGTTTCGGGTAACGGTGCAGCATATGAAGAAAACAACAGTGCTTCGTTTTCGGGGACCAACAGCATAGCAAGGTTCATAACCCTGCTGCTGATATTTGCCTTTGTACTTTTCATAACTTATCTGACAACAAAGTTTGTGGGAAGAGCGGAGCAAAGAAGCGTACGTTCCAGGAATCTTGAAATAAAAGAGGCTGTACGTACTGCCGATGGCAAAGTCATAGAACTGCTCAGAGTCGGAAAGAAATATGTTGTTGTAGGTGTAGGCAAAGACAGCATAAGTTATATCTGTGATGCCTGCGCAGAGGATCTGGATTTTTCCGCAAACGGTGAAAGTCAGGGCGGGTTTTCAGAGATACTTAAAAGAGCAAAGCTCTTAAACGGAAAAGATCCTGATGAGACAGATGACGGCGGCGGACATGAACGCAGTGATGATAAATGAGGCTTTGATTTGACAGGTACAGTTAAGACCGGACAATTAATAAAGACAATCGTATATACATTGTGTCTGCTTTTAGTGGGCACAATGTGTTTTTTGATGCCGATTTATGCGCATGCAACCGATGCGGACAATAACGGTGATACCGATGGCAGGACATATGAGGATGCGCCCGGGGATTCCAGAACTCCTTCGGATACCGAGGATCTGAATGTTGACAATGTTGTAAGGGTGGAGCTTAATAACGGAAACGGCTCGATAAACGGAGCGCTGCAGATAGTGCTGATACTTACAGCCATCGGTCTTATCCCGATACTGCTCCTCACACTTACATCTTTTACACGAATAATCATAGTGCTTCATTTCACCAGACAGGCTCTTAATACACAAACAGCACCGCCGAACATGGTGCTCGTGGCCCTGGCAATATTCCTTACCATCTATATCATGTCACCGGTATTTACGGAGATGTATACGAATGCCGTTGAGCCTTTAAATAACGGAGAAATTACAACGGAAGAAGCTTTTGATGCCGGGATCAAGCCGCTCAGAACATATATGTATGGGCAGACAGAAGTTAAGGATGTTTCCGTCTTCATGGAGATCTCGGGTAATGATGACTGGACAGGCGATCCCGATGCAGTTCCAATTCAGGTGCTTATACCGGCCTATGTTGTAAGCGAACTCAGGACTGCTTTCATCATAGGATTCCTGATATATATCCCTTTTCTTGTCATAGATATGGTCGTGTCATCCGTGCTCATGAGTATGGGTATGATGATGCTGCCGCCTACCACGATATCCATGCCGTTTAAGATACTTTTGTTTGTGCTTGCGGATGGATGGAATCTTATAATCGTAAATCTTGTAAAGACATTTTATTAGGAGGGATAGGGTATGACAGTTTCAGACATTACTGAAATAATCAGTCAGGCAATGTATGTGATCATCATCACCAGTGCACCGCCTCTTCTGATAAGTATGATAATAGGTCTGCTCGTAAGTATATTTCAGACCGTAACATCCATACAGGAGCAGACGCTTACTTTTGTACCCAAACTGCTTGCGATATTCCTGGTCCTTATTATCTTCGGCGGATGGATGCTCGGAAATATGACTGATTATATGAAAAATCTGTGGGCGGATTTTTCGGTATATCTTCACTGATATGAGATATGATTGTTGATTTTTCTTTTCCACTTGAGGAACTTGAATATTTTCTGCTGATACTTGCAAGAGTATCGGGCTTTATGTTCACAGCACCGTTCTTTTCACAGAATCATGTGCCGCGTATGCTTAAGGCTGCTCTTGCAATTTTGATATCTTATCTGCTTTATGAGGCGATCATGCCACATGTGCCCGTTGTTTATCATACGCTGATAGAATATACGGGATTTATCATCATGGAGACGTTGGTTGGGATAATCATAGGCCTTGCAGCTGCATTTGCCATGAATGTCTCTGCTTTTGCGGGTCAGATCGTGGATACTGACATAGGTTTTTCAATGTCAGCCCAGATGGATCCGGTGACAATGCAGAATACTACAGTCACGGGTTACCTTTACCAGTACACCTTCATGCTCATATTTATGGTTACAGGGATGCACAGGTATCTGTTACTTGCGCTCTCAGAGACCTTTGAACTTATTCCGTTGGGACAGGCTGTACTCAATAAGGAACTCATGTATGACAGTATGATAAGATTCATGGGCGAATACATAATGATGGGATTCAGGATCGCGCTTCCAATATTTGCAGTGATATTGATCGTGAACTGCATGCTCGGAGTGATGGCAAAAGTATCGCCTCAGATGAACATGTTTGCCGTAGGAATACAGATAAAGTCCATGATAGGACTGATCGTGCTTTTTGTTACCATAGGTATACTGCCGGATGCTGCTGAAATGATCTTTAAATTCATGAGGACAAATGTGGCAACAGTCGTCAGGGCATTAATGCCGTAAAACATAAACGGGGTTACAAAATGCTGCTGGATTATGATCTGCAGTTCTTTGCCAAGGAAGGCGAGGGCGGAGAAAAAACAGAAGAGCCTACCACTAAAAAACTGGATGATGCCAGGAAAGAGGGGCAGGTTGCCAAGAGTCAGGATATAGCAAGTTCGTTTACGCTTCTTGCTCTTTTTGTTCTCCTTAAGATCTGGACAGGGACCATGTCGGAGCAGTTTCTGGAACTGTTTGGCGGATATTACAACAGGTTTACATATTTCACAAAACTTCCATCGTATCTTGATTTCACACAGGCTTATTCGGATGCGGTCGCTTATGCACTTTTAAGGGCCGGGATAATAGCGCTTCCTTTCCTTCTGACTGCGGCGGCTGTAGCATTTGTGGCTGACATAATGCAGGTAAAATGGAAGCCTACATCAAAGCCGTTAAAGCCGAAGCTTTCAAATCTTAATCCCATCAACGGGGTCAAAAGGATATTCTCTATTTCAAAGCTTGTAGAGCTCATCAAGGCCATATTAAAAATTGCGGTCATGGGCTTTATCATTTATAATGAGTTTAAGGATAACATAAGTGCGATAATGATCCTTTATGAGGTTCCCCTGCTTAAGGCAGTCGGTATGGCAGGAAATCTTTTGATAGACACGGGATTGAAGATCGCGGCTGTTTTTGTGGTTATCGCCTTTGCCGATCTTATATTCCAGAAGTGGAAATTCCACAGGGATATGAAGATGACAAAACAGGAGGTAAAGGAAGAATACAAGTCGACTGAAGGAGATCCTCAGATCAAGGGTAAGATCAGACAGAGGATGCAGGCGGCTTCCCGCAGACGTATGATGAACAATCTGCCCAAGGCAGATGTGGTCATCACGAACCCTACGCATTTCGCAGTGGCTCTTGCCTACGATAAAGAGGTGGCAGAGGCACCTTTTGTTGTAGCCAAGGGTGCTGATTATACAGCGGCCAAGATAAAGGAAAAGGCCGGTGAACTTGGTATAGAGATCGTTGAGAACAAGCCTCTTGCGAGAGCGCTTTATGCAAATACCGATGTGGGCGATGAGATACCGCCTGAGCTCTATGTTCCTGTTGCGGAGATCCTGGCTGTGGTACTGAAGGCTGCCGGAAGAATAGGAAACAGCGGAGAAGTCAAAGCTAAAAAATAAAAGGAAGACCTGTAGATGCCGGATGCATCAGCGGCAAAACAGAATACAAAAAGAAAGCCGCTTTTAGCGGGCGGTGATCTGGTTGTAGCAGTATACGTACTGGCAGCTTTTATCATGATGATAGTCCCGATCCCTTCGTGGCTTCTGGACATCCTTCTCGCGGTAAATATGTCAGTAGCTTTTTCGGTACTGTTTTCTGCGATGTTTTCAAAGGAAGCTTTGGATATGTCGTTTTTCCCGACGGTTCTCCTTTTTACGACACTCTTCAGGATAGCCCTTAATATCTCGTCCACGCGACTGATACTTACATCCGGTTCTCCGGGTAATGTGGTTGAGACCTTCGGTCAGTTCGTCGGTGGCGGCGATCTGGTAATGGGTATAATCGTTTATGCGATACTGCTGATAGTGCAGTTTATGGTCATAAACAAAGGTTCAGAGCGAGTTGCTGAAGTAACCGCAAGATTCACACTCGATGCCATGCCCGGTAAGCAGATGGCTATAGATGCCGATCTGAACACCGGAGCGATAGATGACAAGGAAGCAAAGAGAAGGCGTGACAAGATACAGGAAGAGGCAAGCTTCTTCGGTTCCATGGACGGTGCCGTTAAGTATGTAAAAGGAGATGCCACAGCCGGTCTTCTGATCTCAGCAGTCAATATCGTCGGCGGTATTGCAATGGGAATGTTAAGAAGAGGCAATACATTCCAGGATGCGCTTGATCAGTATGTAGTGCTGACCATAGGTGACGGACTTGTTTCTGCCATTCCTTCACTGCTCATATCTCTGGCAACAGGTGTCCTTGTGACCAAGGGCTCCAAGGATGCCGATTTTGGAAATATATTGTTAAAACAGCTTTTCGGACTTCCGAAGGCAATGTATATCGTAGGTGCTGTGCTGGCTTTCCTCGGAGTTGTCACACCGCTGCAGTTCTTCATCTTTGTACCATTGGGCGCAGTATTTATCATCATAGGCAACAGAATGGATCGCATGATGAAGACGGCAAGGGTTGAAGAGAGCGTTGAGCAGGCTGAAGTTGCCGAGGCAGAAGAGATAAGAAAGCCTGAGAATGTGACATCGCTTCTTCAGGTCGATCCTATAGAGCTGGAGTTCGGATATGGCATTATACCTCTTGCCGATGTGAATCAGGGCGGAGATCTGCTTGACCGTGTAGTTATGATAAGACGGCAGATAGCACTTGAACTCGGTACCGTTGTCCCTATCATCAGACTTCGTGACAACATACAGCTGAATCCGAATCAGTACATTATCAAGATAAAAGGAATTCAATGCTCTGAGGGCGAGATCCTTTTTGATCATTATCTTGCGATGAATCCGGGAAGTGTTGAGGAGGAGATAACGGGTATTCCTACTATCGAACCTTCATTTAAGCTTCCTGCACTCTGGATCACGGAAGGACAGAGAGAGAGGGCTGAATCATTAGGATATACGGTTGTGGATCCGCCTTCGATCATCGCAACGCATTTAACAGAGATAATAAAGGAGCATATTGCAGAGCTCCTTACACGTCAGGATGTTCAATCGCTTGTTGATAACCTGAAAGAGTCAAATCCTGCCATAGTTGAGGAGCTTACGCCTAAGCTGCTCGGTCTTGGCGAAATACAGAAGGTATTGCAGAACCTGCTTTCAGAGGGTATCTCTGTAAGAGATCTGCTTACGATATTTGAAGCCCTTGCTGACAGGGCGACCACGACAAGGGATACGGATCTTCTTACAGAGTATGTGAGACAGGCTCTTAAGAGGGCTATCTCCAACAGGTATTTTGCCGGAGAAGAGACTGCACAGGTGCTCACTCTCGATCCGAAGCTTGAGCAGGAGATAATGAATTCGGTAAAACAGTCAGAGCAGGGAGCATATATCACACTTGCACCTGACCGCATCAGAGCGATCATAGACAATACAGGCAAGGCTGTTGAAAAGATAGAGGAGATGGGGCAGAGCGCTATAATACTGACATCTCCGGTAGTGCGTATGTATTACAGAAAACTCACGGAAGATTACTACAGGGATCTTGCAGTTTTATCTTATAATGAGGTGGAGAGCGACGTTAAGCTTCAGAGCGTCGGCATGGTGAGCGCGTAAATGATACTGAAAAAATACACAGGAACAACTACAGAAGAGGCACTTGAGGCTGCCAGGAAAGAGCTCGGGAATGATGTGATACTCATGCATTCCAGAGAAGTGAAGCCTTCAGGACTGTTTTCTTTTCTGAAAAAGCCTCGTATGGAAATAACCGTGGCAAAGGAAGAAGAGAATGACAGGCCTGCGGCAAGGATAAAGGCTGCGGAGGCAGATCTCAGGGAAAAGATAGCAAAAGTAGATAAGGCCAGACAGAAGGCAGAATCCGAAGCTGTTGCAAAAGCAGCATCTGCAGGCAAAGGTGATGCGTCAGAGGAACCTGAGAAGAAAAATCCGTTACAGGCCGAGAGCATTTCGGATGAAGCCTCCGTTGAGAAGAAGCTTGATAATATACAGAATCTTCTTGAACAGAAATTCATGGTTTCCCAGAATCCGCCTAAGGTTGCGGAAGAGGAAAAGCCGGTAAAAGATAAGAAAGAAGAAACGGTAACTCCCGCAAGGAAGGAATTTGATTCTTTCTTAAAACTTCTTTACAAGACCCTTACGGCTAATGAAGTGACGGAAACTAATGCAAATCAGCTTGTTGAGGAAGCTGATACGGGATTCAATGATGAGATACGGATGGAACATATACTTTCAGATGTTTATCAGAAGATCATCCTGAAATTCGGAAAACCGGAGTGTATCACTCCTTCTGAAAAAGGTGCAAAGCTAATATTCCTGGTAGGTCCTACGGGTGTTGGAAAGACTACCACCATTGCAAAGCTTGCTTCGATCTTAAAAGTCACAGAACATAAGAATGTGGCAATGTTTACAACGGATACATACAGGATCTCGGCGGCTGAACAGTTAAGAACATATGCTTCGATACTGGGAGTTCCGTTTGCGGTTGTCTACCAGCCTGAGGAACTTAAGGAAAAATGGCTGCAGTTTAAGGACTGCGATTATATATTTGTTGATACCATAGGTCATTCACACAGGAATACGGAACAAAAGGAACTTACAAAGGAATTCCTCCATGTTCTTGACGGAGTAGCCGATATAGAAATATATCTTGTTCTTTCGGCTTCGACAAAATACAGGGATCTTGCATCGATAGTGGATACCTACAGTGATATGTGTTCATACAGGCTTCTTTTCACCAAGCTTGATGAGACGGATGCCTGCGGAAATCTTTTAAATATCAGGATGCATACCATGGCTCCCATGAGCTACATCGCAAACGGACAGGATGTTCCGGGAGATGTCACGGTATTTGATGCACAGGAAACAGTTAAGAAACTTTTGGGCGGACATTAAATGGCAGATCAGGCTGAAAATTTAAGACAGATGGTGCAGGCCTCCGGAAGTGTTTCGGGTACAAACGGAAGACCTCTTGCCAGAGTCATAACCGTCACCAGCGGAAAAGGCGGTGTCGGAAAATCAAATACATCGATAAACCTTGCGATCCAGTTTAGAAATCTCGGCAAAAGAGTGATCATACTGGATGCGGATTTTGGATTGGCCAATATCGAGATCATGTTCGGAACGGTACCGAATCACAATTTAAGTGATCTGATATATCAGGGCAAGAATATAAAAGACATAATCACCTGGGGACCCGGAGATGTAGGCTTTATTTCTGGAGGGTCCGGGATCGCGGGGCTTTCCAATCTAAGCCGTGATTATCTGACTTATATCATAAGGAATCTGGCAGAACTGGATGCCATAGCCGATGTGATCATTATCGACACGGGTGCAGGTATTTCTGAAGCTGTGCTGGAGTTTCTGGTCGCCAGCGGAGAAATATTGCTTGTAACTACACCGGAGCCCACGTCGATAACGGATTCGTATTCTCTGCTTAAGGCACTTAACAGGCATCCGAGGTTTTCAAGGGAGAATACAAAGATAAAAGTTCTGACCAACAGAGTTGGTAACGACAGGGAGGGCGATCTGCTGTTCCAGAAGCTTAATGTTGTGGTCACAAGATATCTGGGGCTGACGCTTGAACATATAGGATCTGTTCCCCAGGATAAGATGCTAAGCGATGCTGTAATGCAGCAGTTGCCTGTATCACTTGCACATCCCGGTGCAAAGAGCGCGATGGCTTACAGGAATATTACAGAAACCCTGATGGGACTTGAAAACGATGGCAAAGTTAAAAGGAGAGGTATGGCTGCTTTCTTTTCTCACATAGTAGCCAATAAGAAAAACGCATGATACTTAAAGATGTTGTAAAACCAGGCGAAAGGGTGGATATAGAACCGGCTTCTTCTGCACGAAACGGCGGAGATGAAACAAAAGGACGGGAGTATTTCATCACGAAAATACATGACATTCCGGATGAACCGGATGTTATAGAGCTTGTGATGCCGATGGACGGCACCAAACTGGTCCTTATCGAACCCGGTGAGGAATACAGGCTTTATTTCTACGGATCTAAAGGCATGTATGCCTGTGACGCGGAAGTTGTGGACAGACGTAAGGAAGGAGCGGTGCCTATAGCCGAATTTGCACTTATCACGGACATTGAGAGAGTGCAGAGAAGGGAATTCTATCGCTTCAACTGCGTTATGGGAATGACGGCCAGGCAGCTGACCCAGGCAGAGGAAATAGCCTATGTTGAAAAAAGGGTGCTGCCCGCTGATGAAGAGCCGGATGCAAAATGTGTTATAGTTGATATAAGCGGAGGCGGAATGCGTTTTGTTTCTGCCGCTGATTTTGATAAAAGCGCAATGATCCATACGCGTTTTATTTTGAACATAAAGGGCGAGAATCGTCGTTATGATATTGTACTGCGGATACTGTACGCAGATCCCGTACCCTCAAATCCTAAAAATAAGGAATACAGAGGTCAGTTCCTTTTTATGGAAGGTGGCGACAGGGAAGATATCATCAGATTTATTTTTGATGAACAGAGGAAAGCGAGACAGCGTCAGACCGGACAATAAAGTTTAATTCCTTTAAAAGGAGGGTCGTTTATGGCAAAAAAAATCCTGTTTATTGATGACTCTGCACTCATGAGAAGAATGCTTTGTGATATAATAAACTCCGACGAAAGGTTTACGGTGTCGGCAACTGCCAAGGACGGTCTTGATGCCCTTGAGATACTGAAAAGAGAGAAGTTCGACGGTATAGTTACGGATATAAATATGCCGAGGATGAACGGTCTCGATTTCTTGAGGGAACTCGAAAAGTTAAAGCGAGATGAGCGTGTGATGGTGCTTTCTTCAGATACTGCTGAAGGAGCAAGAGTCACAATGGAAGCCCTTGAACTGGGAGCCATCGATTTCATCCAGAAGCCCCAGGGCGCATTCATCATGAGCAACAAGGAGTTTCAGCGTTGTTTCTTTGAAACGCTTGAAGCTGTTGTTCTATCTAACAGGGCGGCAAATGCAGCAATAAAGACATACAGTTCATCTGCTTCTTCTAAGGCTGTGCTGCATTTGGACAAGACTAAGAATACCGTAGCAGCAGGCAAAGGCGGTCGAAGGATCGTCGCTATCGCCAGTTCTACGGGCGGACCCAAAGCACTTCAGGCAGTTATTCCACGATTACCCAAAAACATCAACGCGCCGATCCTTATCGTGCAGCATATGCCGGTAGGATTTACAAAGTCATTAGCCGACAGGCTGAATGCAACAAGCGAGGTTGAAGTCACCGAAGCCAAAGAGGGTGACGTACTTGAAAAAGGTCATGTTTACATAGCCAGAGCCGGCATGCACATGAAATGTGAAGAGTATCACGGAAAGACAAGGATAGTCTATTCGGATGAACCTTCAAGAGAGGGCGTAAAGCCCTGTGCCAATTATATGTATGAATCACTTATCGATTCGGGATACGATTCAATCGTGTGCGTTGTGCTTACGGGGATGGGACGTGACGGAACGGAAGGCATCAAGAATCTTACCGCAGGCCGGAAAGCTTTTATCATTGCGGAAGATGCAAAAGACTGTGTTGTGAACGGTATGCCCGGCAGCATAGTTGCAACAGGTCTGGTGGACCAGGTAACCGGACTTGAAAAAATAGCAGCAGAAATCCTAACGAAAGTGGGGGTAATGTGAAATGGACGTAAGTCAGTATCTAGACATTTTCCTTGACGAGAGCAGGGAGCATCTTCAGAATCTGAACACCAGCGTTCTTGCATTGGAACAGGACTCAGAGAATCAGGACACGATCAATGAGATATTCCGCGCAGCGCATACACTTAAGGGTATGGCCGGAACAATGGGTTACAAACGCATGCAGACACTTACCCATGATATGGAGAATGTGTTCTCTGAAGTGCGTGACGGGAATCTCAAAGTCAATCCGGAGATGATCGATACGCTTTTCCAGTGTCTCGATGCACTTGAAGGCTATGTTACGACCATCCAGGAGACATCAGATGAGGGTGATAATGACAACCAGCCGATCATCAATGCTCTGAATGCATGCCTTGAAAATAAAGGCAGTGAGCCGGCTGCGCCTGCGGCTAAAGAAGCTGCACCCGCTAAGAAGAAGGGGGGAAAGAAAAAGAAGGAAGAGCCTGTTGCCACAGAGCCTCCTTTCAAATTATCGGACACAGAGCAGAAAGCCGTAGAGGATGCCTTAATGGCAGAGAGAAAGCTTTATCTTGTGAAGGTTTCCGTTCAGGAAAACTGCCTGCTCAAGGCCGCAAGAGCTTTTCTTGTTTTCAAAGCCATAGAGGAATACGGTGAGATAATTGCCGCTGATCCCAGCACGCAGGATATCGAAGATGAAAAGTTCGATCTTTCGTTCAGACTTATAATCGCGAGCGACGGAGACTTAAAACCTGTGCTTCAGGCTATCAAAAATGTTTCCGAGATATCAAATGCCGAGGGTGGGCCTTTTAATGCTGAATCCATACAGGCTGAAGATCAGGCTGAAAAAACGGAAGAGGTTCAAAAGTCTGATGATACGGCTGAAAAGAAGGATACTCCCGCACCGGTATCAAAAGAAGCTTCTGCGCCTGCTGCAAATAGCACACAGGCACCTCCTGCGGCTGCCAAGAAACCTGCAGGCAAGCCTGCCGTGAACCGCACTGTACGTGTGGACATTGAAAAACTTGATTCGCTGATGAATCTTGTTTCCGAGCTTATCATTGCAAAGAACTCACTTGTAAGTGCCGCAACGGTGCTCGGTTCAAATAATAATCAGCTTAATGATCATATTGAATATCTTGAAAGTGTTACCACAAATCTTCATGAGTCAGTCATGAAGGTACGAATGGTGCCTATCGAATCTGTTGTTACAAAGTTCCCTCGTATGATCAGGGATCTCTCCAAGAAACTGAACAAGCCTATTGAACTGTATATGACAGGTGAAGAGACTGAGCTTGACAGGACCGTGGTTGATGAGATCGGCGATCCTCTTATGCATCTGCTCAGAAACTCTGCGGATCACGGCATTGAAGAGCCGGACATCAGAGCGCAGAGAGGCAAGCCTGCAGTAGGATCGATCTATCTGGATGCTTATCAGGACGGTAACAACGTTGTGATAGAAGTTAAGGATGACGGTAACGGAATCGATGTAGAGGCTGTTAAGAAAAAAGCTATAGAAAGAGGTGTTCTCACTGAAGAACAGGCGGCTGTTGCCGATGACAGTGAGATCATAAGCCTTCTCTTCCAGCCAAGCTTCTCAACTGCCAAAACGGTCACCGATGTTTCGGGAAGAGGCGTAGGACTTGATGTAGTAAAGAGCAAAATAGAATCACTTTCCGGAGAAGTTGATGTTAAGACAAAGCTTGGTGAGGGATCGACCTTCAGTATCAGGCTTCCTCTTACACTTGCCATTATACAGGCACTCATGGTTGTTGTAGGTGATGAGAAATATGCTATAGCACTCGGCTCCATACAGACCATAGAGGATATCTCTCCTGATGATATAAGGACAGTACAGGGCAGAGAAGTGATAAATATGAGAGGCAGCGTTATCCCTCTTATCCGTCTTGATCAGGTTGTCGGAGTGGAAAGCAGCAGGAATCCCGAAGACAATATGGTTGTTCTTATAGCAAAGAAGGGCGACAGGCTTGCCGGTCTTATAGTTGATGAACTCATTGGGCAGCAGGAGATAGTTATCAAGTCAATGGGCAAGTATATCAACAAGTGCAAGTTCATAAGCGGTGCAACGATACTCGGTGATGGCGAGATAGCATTGATCATAGATGCTAATGCATTGATCTGATAAGGGAAGGGGATTATAGAAAATGGCTGATGAATTAAGCACGATCATAAATGATACAACACAGTATATTGTGATACGTCTCGGAAACGAGCAGTACGGTATCGATATCAAATATATCGATAACATAGTCCGCATGCAGCAGATCACAAGAGTTCCTCAGGTATCACCTTACTGGAAGGGTGTTATAAACTTAAGAGGTGAGGTTATACCGGTTATGAGTCTTCGTATGAAGATGGGACTTGAGAATGACACCGAGACCAAAGACACACGTATTATCATCATTAAGATAGACCAGCATGAGCCGATCGGTGTCATGGTAGATTCGGTAAAGGAAGTTGTTAATCTTTTATCTTCAGAGATAGAGCGTGTTGCAACTACCGACAATCACAGTGACGGTTATGTTTCAGGTGTCGGCAAGCAGGAACACGGGCTGATATCACTTTTGGATATAGAGCTTGTTTTGCAGGATATGTGATCAATATCAGAGAAGGGATAAACATCCAATGGCAGATATATCAATAGACGATTTATCCAGTCAGTACTTTGATGTTTTGAAGGAGATTGGAAATATAGGCGCAGGTAATGCTACGACCGCACTGTCGACTATGCTCGGAGGAAAAGTTGACATGAGCGTTCCGAAGGTACGTCTTATGGAATTTAAGGACGTCGGAACCACTATGGGAGGCGAGGAGCAGATAGTCGCGGGTATCTACCTGGTTGTTCAGGGGGATATAAACGGGAGCATCATGTTCGTGCAGAAGAAAGAATCTGCCAAAGCTATGATAGGCAAGCTTATGGGGATGCCTTCCGATAATCCTGATGAGTTTTCCGAGATGGAATTATCGGCACTCAAAGAGATCGGTAATATCATTACAGCTGCGTACCTTAATTCGATCGCCACTCTTACAAACCTGACTATATATCCTTCGGTCCCGGATGTTTGTATTGATATGGCGGGAGCTATACTTTCGGTTCCGGCTATTGAGTTTGGTACCATTGCAGACAAACTGCTGCTGATCGAAACCGATTTTACCGATGATAAGGATATGGTGGGATACTTTATTCTTGTACCCGATGCTGAATCCTATACAAAGATCCTTCAATCACTTGGAGTAATGTAAAATGGCCGAAACCATAAAAGTAGGTATCGCAGATATGAATGTTGTTCTGCCGCCGGATGCTATTATGACGATAGGTCTCGGCAGTTGTGTCGGCATTGCGATACGTGATAAAACCAGCAAGATTGGCGGTCTTGTGCATATTATGCTTCCGTCTTCACTTGAGGTTAAGAGTAATGCAAATATCGCGAAGTTTGCCGATACGGGCATTCCTGAACTGGTGAAACGACTTGAAGCAAAAGGCGCGATCCGCTCAAGGATGGTCGCCAAGATAGCGGGCGGAGCCAGGATGTTTGCCTTTCAGTCAAAGAGTGAGCTTTCGGCTGTAGGTGAACGAAACGTTGAGGCAACAAAGAAGGTGCTTGCCGAACTGCGCATTCCGATCATTGCTGAGGATACCGGTGAGAATTACGGACGAACGGTTACTTTTTTCCCTGAAACGGGAGATTATGAAATAAAGGCTGTAGGAAAGCCGTTAAAAATGATATGAAAGATACTTCAAAGGTAAACAATCTTAAAACAAAAAATCTGCCGCCTCTTTTTATGATGGGCGGTGGTGCGGTAGCACTGTTGATCTGTCTTGTACAGAAACAGCCGCTTCTGCGAACACTTATTATCCTCTTTATAGTTTTGCTTGTATTTGCGATACTCGGAACCGTGGTAAAGAGTATAGTCGATCGTTTCAATATGACGATGCGCTATTCGGATTATTTTGAGGATACGGGTGATCTTGTTGAGAAAAGGACAGATATTGACTGATGGATGAAAACGGTAGAGCCAGACTCTGGAGTGATTACAGCAGGACAGGATCCCAGGAGTTAAGGGATCAGCTGATAATTGAATATTCGCCACTAGTTAAGGTAGTAGCAGGCAGGCTGTCTATGTATCTGGGGTATAATGTCGAATATGAGGATCTTGTAGGTTTCGGTATATTTGGTCTTATAGATGCCATAGACAAATTTGATACCAGAAAGAATATCAAATTTGAGACATATGCATCACTCAGGATAAGGGGAGAGATACTTGACCAGATAAGAAAGAATGACTGGATACCCAGGACGATACGGCAGAAACAGAAACAGCTTGATGCCGTGATGAAGAAGATCGAGGAGCAGGAAGGTCGCGAAGCCACAGATGAAGAGATAGCCGAGGCTTTGGGAATAAGTCTCGAAGAGCTTACTGACTGGCAGTCGCAGATGAATGTCACCAATGTCGTTTCCCTGAATGAATTCATGGATGCCGGCATGGAAGTAACGGATTCTCATGGTTTCGGAAAGCGTTTTGATTCACCCGAGGAAAATCTCGATAAGGAAGAATTGAAACGTATGCTGGTAGAATCTCTGGAGTCGCTTACGGAAAAAGAAAAGAGTGTAGTTGTTTTCTATTACTACGAGGAGCTTACTCTTAAAGAAATAGCAAACATTATGGATGTAACAGAGTCGAGGGTTTCGCAGCTTCATACCAAAGCCCTGCAGAAAATGCGCAGGTTAATGGGTGATTATGTAGGCCTTCTTGGCAATCTTTCCTGACGGACGAAAGCAGGTAAATCTATGAACGGATACTTTAAAATCGAACTGGAACCCACAGGAAACTTTCTTAAGATCATTCCTCCTACAGACGGTGGGACCCCGGTAGAATTAAAGGAAATACTGGTTTATCTTAATGATAACCGGATAAATTTTGATCTGAAGACCTTAAATGATGCTTATTCAAAAGCTGATCCCAATACCTCTGTTCTGTTAAACAGGGAAAGCATGCTCCCGGTCAGGGAAATGTGCTTTATAGATATTTCAGATGACAGGATGAAGGCTGTTGCACGTTTTTATCCTCCTTCAAATAAGGGCAGAGAGCTTGATCTTGAAGAGGTAAAGAGCCAGTGCAGGCTTGCGGGTATCGCTTTTGGAGTTGATGACAATGTTATCAATGCATTTCTTAAGGAAAGACGCTATTGCACGGATTACGTGATCGCCAGAGGTAAAGCGGTCAACGAAGGCAGTGATGCCGTTATAGAATACTTTTTTAATACGGATAACCGTATAAGGCCTACTCTCAATGAGGATGGCACGGTAGATTTCTTTAATCTCAATCTTGTGAATCACTGCACCAAAGGCATGGTACTTGCAAAACTTACGCCTGCTGTTAAGGGAATTCCGGGAAGAGATATAAGAGGCAATGAGATAAGACCCAGAGAAGTGAAGGTAAAGCATCTTCAGTTCGGGCTTAAGATCGATATCAGTGAGGATAAATGCACTCTGACCTCACAGGTTGACGGCCATGTTACCCTTACTAACGGTAAGGTATTTGTTTCGGATGTGCTTACCGTAACAAACGTGGACAATTCGACCGGCAATATTGAATATGACGGAAACGTTGTTATCCAGGGTAACGTAAACTCTAACTTCAGCGTTAAAGCAAAGGGCGATATAGAAGTTAAGGGCGCTGTTGAAGGGGCTTATCTGGAAGCTGAAGGCAATATACTTCTTGCCAGAGGTATAAACGGTATGAGTAAGGGACAGCTTATCGCCGGAGGAAATATCGTTTCCAAGTTTATGGAGAACTGCACCGCAAGAGCAGGCGGCTATGTTGATGCCGATTCCATCCTCCATTCGAATGTTATGGCAGGCACTGAGATACATGTAATGAGCAAAAAAGGTTTCATTACAGGTGGTTCGGTTCAGGCGACATCAAAGATATGCGTCAAGACACTGGGCTCATCTATGGGCGCCGATACAAAAGTTGCTGTTGGTGTTGATACAAAAGTCACGGCCAGGATACAGGAACTGTCGAAGGAGATCGCGGATATCCAGAAGAATTTGAAGACAATGGTACCGGTTCTTGATGCAGCTAAGAAAAAAATCGCACAGGGGATCAAGATGTCTCCGGATCAGATAAAGAATGTTCAGCAGATAGCCGTCGTTATCAAGAAGTCGCAGGAGAAGCTGGAGGAAGATACCAATGAACTTGCGATCCTTAAAGAGAACAAAGAAGGCGGCGAGAATGCATGTGTGGAAGTGACCGGTGCGGTTTATCCGGGAACTGTGATAGCTATATCCGATGTATCGATGGTTGTCAAAGAAGTGTATAAGTACTGCAGATTCGCGATAGATAAGGGAGATGTACGACCGGGTGCACTTTGATCTTTACAGGAGGTAATGTCTTATGGCCATAGGAATTGTTGAAATGCAGGGCAGTATCCCGAGGGTCCAGGATTACCAGATGATGCAACAGTTTGAGAATGATAAAGGTGTGCTTTATCAGGCTCAGCATCAATTGCAGGTTGACAAACAGGTAGAACAGGATAACAATCAGGTCCATAAGAAGGAAGATTCAAACGCAGAGACTGATGCCAATGAAAAAGAAAATGGCGGAAGTTATGCAGGGGACGGAGGCAGGAACAGAAGAAACGCCGAAAAAAAGCTTCCGGACAGAGTAGTTGTAAAAGGCAGAGAGGGATTTGACATAAAGGTTTAAAAAATGAGTGTTTTGGAAATAGTATTACTTGCAATCGGACTGATCATATTCATAGCGAGTTTTCTTATACCGGATAAGAAATCATCAGACGCATCAAAGATTGACGGAGAGGCTCTTTTAGCACAGATAGAAGAAAAAGTCGAAGAGTCAAAACAGAAGATAGATGAAATGACTGACGAGACCTTAAGTTACTCTATGGAGAAAACTGAAAGGGCTATCGATAAGCTTACTAATGAAAAGATCCTCGCTATAGGGGATTATTCTGATACAGTCATTGATGAGATAAGCAAAGACCACAATGAAGTGGTCTTTCTTTCGGATATGCTCAACAAGAACAAAAAGGATCTTACAACGCTTCTTCTCAAAGCAGTTGAGACTTCAAGGACAGCTACCGAGAGTGCAAACGGAGCCTATGATCTTGCAGAGAATGCTTCAAAGCTTGCAGATGAGGCGATGGAGAAGGCCAAGAAGGCCGGAAGTGCAGCTGATTTTGCTGAAGACAAGATGATATCCGTAAAGAAAAAAATGATAGAAGGCGATGCTGCAGAGATTAATCCCGATCTTCCGGTTGAGGCAGAAAAAAGCATTGAAGAAGAGCAGAAGCCAGAAGAGGTGAAGATAACTTCCGAAACTAAGAAGACTGTAAAGAAGTCTCAGAAGAAGACAGAAGCAGGAAGCGAAGCGAAGGAAGAGAAAACTCCCAAAGCGGCAAAAACATCTAAGGCAAAGAGTTCTAAAGAAGATAAAGCAGCAAAAGAGTCAAAGGATGAAACAGAGAAGGCTGTAAAGAAGGAAAAAAGCTCTGTAGCAAAAAAGGTTTCAGAAGGCGCTCAGATATCTCTTGCAGATCTGGAAGAGACAGATTCAGCTCCGATAAGAACAATGAATGAGACTTCCGGTGATGCAGCGGCAGAGCTCTTTAAGAAAGCTTCAGGAGCTCTTCGTTTTGATACATCAGCTGATGGCAATGGTAATAACAATGAACGCATACTTGCCATGCACAGGCTCGGTCGTTCAAATATGGCCATCGCCCGCGAGCTTGGCCTTGGTGTAGGTGAAGTGAAGCTTGTGATCGATCTGTATCAGAACATGCTTTGAACAAGCTTTGATCAAGAGAAGATAATTTATTTGTAGCAAATGGATCAGGTTAGAGAAAACGCATACGCGTATTTCTCTTCATGGAGAATATAAATGAAGTTAAATTACTACTTACGCGGACTTGGAATAGGGATAGCTGTCACGGCTCTTGTGCTGCATTTTTCAAACGGGGGAGCGTCTGCCGCACCAATGACTGATGAGCAGATAATTGACAGGGCAGAGGAACTCGGAATGGTCCGCGGCGTTACCCTTTCGGAACTTGGGCAGGCAGGAGGTTTCGCTGACAATAAAAACACAGATCCGGATGATAAGGCATCTGTATCAAAAGCAAACGCATCGGAAAATTCCATTTCAGCTGACAGCGCCGATAAGGATGATAAGGAATCAGTGAAACCGACGGAAGAAACTGATAAAGAACAAGACAAAGATAAGGAAAAAGATAAAGAAAAAGAAACCGAGAAAGAAAAGGATACAGATAAAGATACAGATAAAGAAAAAGAGGACGGAATAAAGCCGATAGCTACTATCAGACCTCTTGCAACGGTAAGACCTACTGCAGAAGTTTCGAAAAAGCCTGAAGCCTCAAAAGCTACTGCTACTGCAACTCCTACTGCTGCACCGACGGCGACAGTAACGCCTACCGCAACGCCGACAGCGACAGTAACACCTACTGCGACCCCGACTGCAACAGTAACCCCGACGGCTACACCCACGGCCACGCCTACACCTAAAGCTACGGCGACACCTACGCCTAAACCGACGGCAACACCTACGCCGACCGTGAAAACATCACCTAAAGCTACGGTAACACCTACGCCTGCAGGTTCAAGTGCTAAGCCGCAGACCGGTAAAACCTTTGATATAGTTGTAAGCAACGGTGATGGTTCATATCAGATAGCCAAGAGGCTTATGGATAACGGCATAGTGGATTCGGCTGCAAAGTTTGATAAATATCTGTGTGAAAACGGAATGGACAGGAAGATCAGGTCAGGAATTCACAAGATACCGGAAGATGCCGATTATGAGACAATAGCAAAGATACTTATCAAGTCACCGGACTGAGATAGAAATTAAGAATATTAAAAATCCCTCCGCAAGCTTGAGAGCGTCATAAGACAGTAATGTTTAAGAATTTAAGAATGGGAAGGCGTGGCTTTGGTCACGCCTTTTCTTGTGCTAAGAGTTCATTCAGAGGGATGAATCCCATTACTACCAACAGAAAAACTGCCCAAAAGCATTTTGACCGGCTGTCCGGATGAACAAGAAAAAACGTTAGTACGAACTGTCACATCATGCTATAATGAATCCATGAAAAGGTTGAAGTAATTGCGTAATTATGAAGGGTGGAGGAAAAGGTGATGGAAGATAAGAAGGTTATAACAGGGAAACAGACAGTCAGAGCATTGGTGTTTAGTACCATCGGACTTATTGCTTCAATAGTGCTCAGTATTGCGGTTCTTACAATTAGTGTAAAGGTATTTGGAATAGATAACTTAAATCCTGTTATTATAGGAGAGCGTATAGGAATTCTGGTCTGGATAGTTGGGATAGTTGCAGTGATTGTTAAAACTGTAAAAGGAAATAAAAAAAAAGTAATATAAGAATAATATTGAAATATTTATGCTGACAAATACGCCCCTCCAAATTTGGAGGGGCGTTCAACTAATATTGACTCAACGAGAGGATCGCATATGGAACGTAAAAAGTCAATTATACCTGCGATCGTGATATTGCTTGCAATTCTTTTCGTTTTATTCTGGGCGACCTATTTTTATCATAAGACAGTTTTTATTGATACCCCATACAAAGTGTCTGATATCGTATGGCATGGCGGATATGGCTGGGAGGCAAAGGAGCATCGTGTGCATACCCGGCTGTTTGTTCATTCGGCAAATTACGGTATCTATTATTGTGATTTTAACCTTCACGTGGACGATAAGGTCATACCTGTCCATGTCGGAACATTTAAGTGCAACAATTGGGAGCATGAAGATTGCAGGATACAGATCAGAAAAGGTAGTACGGAATCGGAAATAAGCGTTATAGTCTATAGTGATGGATCGGAATACCTAACGGATCATTTTGATATCCGGGAAACAGATCGTATAGATATTTGCGGGGGACCATAAATCTTCCGGGGAGATATACTTGCTGTTATCAGAATAGAAAGATGTATTCGGGAGGATCATGTGACAAATACTACCCTCCAAATTTGGAGAGTCGTTCAACAAACAGATGAAGGGGCTGTTTAAGGATTAGGTATGGATTGATGCAGATGATATCCCGGTGTCAGCTTACCGGGATCACTATAATGTTCATGAGGTAAATATGCAAACAACAAATATTACGATATACTGCCTTACTGCTCTGCTGATCGTGATCGGCATTTTGTTTATCGTGCGCTGGCGTTTCTACGCCAAGGGATATAAGGATAAATACACCATCACGGTAAC
>ATWC01000020.1 GCA_000421045.1 Lachnospiraceae bacterium NK4A179 | reverse complement strand
TATCTTCTCCAGCAGATATGACAAAGATTAGTGAAAGAATTCACCAGCGTTATTGCCCTCTTTCTTGGGCTATCTTCTCCAGCAAGCAGTATTTAATCGTTGCAAGAGGCGCTGCGTTATTGCCCTCTTTCTTGGGCTATCTTCTCCAGCATACACAGATCTTATTACAGAAGAACAGGTAAGGGTTATTGCCCTCTTTCTTGGGCTATCTTCTCCAGCGCATTTGTTTCTGACAATATTTATGCCACCTATGTTATTGCCCTCTTTCTTGGGCTATCTTCTCCAGCAAAGTACGCTGATGAAAACAATCTTGTGCTTGGTTATTGCCCTCTTTCTTGGGCTATCTTCTCCAGCGCTGTCCTCTGAAGGCCTGTAATTTCAAGGGCTCCAGGACCGTTTTGCGTGGTGTTTTCATTTTTTATGGTTTTATTGTATCTCATAAGGGCAAAAAAGTCCACAAACCCAGTAAAATCAAGGTGCGCCATGTTTTAACGTATTTAGCGGGTTTGCTAAGGTTCATGATCATAAAAACTCTGAATCATCCCCCGGAATCTCCACATCTATTCCCAATTTGGTAATCTTGCATCGGTCATTAAGGAGATAAACTCGGATTGAATCTTCATCTTTTTCAAAATACTTACGTGTTTCCGCTAACAGTTTCTTATACAGTTTGTTCGTCAGTTTGCACTCAAAACAAGATTTCTGAACACGGAAACCATATCCATTAAGCAGCGTAGCATACTTAACGCGCTTTCTATCGTTCGCTATATCATAAGTTACAAGAACATGGCACAGATTATTATCCAAAAAACACCCCCTTTACCGGATCCTGCATGGCGAATATATTGAAACATTATTTTCCAGAAGTGCTCTGGCATACTGATCTACCTGATAATTCAATGCCTTCCTAAAAGTCATAGAACCACCAAGCTTTAAGTATGATTCTGTTGTTTCGTATCTATCTTCTATTTTTTTCTTGTATATGCAGAGGCCTTCCCTGGTTAATCTTAAGCTTCCGTCAGCTAACAGCTCAAAATGCTGTTCTCCTATTTCTCTTGATGACAGGCAGTGCATTGCAAGAGAATCTACTATCACAGGACGCCATTCCTCCATAATATCGAAAGACAAAGCTTTTTTGTTACCATGTGATGAATGTATCATTCCTATGGAAGAATCCAAACCTCGTATGTCAATCTTTCCCAATACCTGGTTCTGAAGGACAGAATAACCATAATTAACCAATGAATTAAACGGATCCTTTGACGGTCTTCTATTTCTTCCCCGAAAGTTAAACGGACTTTTCAGGCTATTACCCAAGCCTGAAAAATAAACTCTCGCAGCAATCCCCTCTATACCCATGATTTCATTTACGTTCACCGCCCTGTCTACCCTTTTCCCCAATATATCCATCTGTTCGAGCTTTGCTCTCTCTTCAGCATTTCGTGTCTCAATATATCTTCTGAGCACTATTTTTTGATTATGTATTTTTGCTTTTATCACATTTCTGGCCAATTCTAAACGAAAATTCTCATCCATTGAGCGGAGCACCTGAGCTTTAACAAGTTCAGCCCTTCCACATGCATTAGGGTTTGAAATCCTGCCCATATAAAATCCGCCCATTGAATACATCCCGACAGATATATTTCTCCTCATCTCTCATGTTTTCTCCGAGATCAATATGGAACATGTTCTTATAACTCTATATGCACTTGGGTTACCACTTTTATTCTTGATAGTCACGATAGCCGTGATCTGGTTTATTGTGCTTGCGGTAAAAAGAAGAAAGAATCACGAGAAAGTCGGAACTTCTTTACGAATTGCTATGATCGAAGGAATTATATTTTTATGTATAGTCATTGTTTGGCAAGCCTCTCACAGATCAAGTACGCTGATAAATGATTGGGAATTCCTTGGAAAAGATATTAACAGTATCGAACAAAAATACGGTAAATTTGTATCGTATAGCAAGGGAGAAGACGGATCAGGATATGCGGTCCTTGATACAGAAAAGCTCACAGGCGTAGAATTATATAGTGATACAGATCCTGAATCCGGTTATTACATGGAGTTCGATCAGACCGGAAAGATCGTTAAAGTGTATTGCAGCAGACCAATAGGCGGCTGAATGCCGGAGCTATTTTGGGGACGGGGTCAGTGGCTCACCCGGGCCCCTAAATACATGTTACCTGACCCCAAGGTGTTCTCTATTGGGCTGGTCGTAAGACCCAGGTCCATCAACGGCGGGGAAGTTCCCCGCTATTTTTTTGACTATACTACCGAGGTAAAACCAGTTGAAAGAACTAAAATTCTCTTACTCCGTCACTCTACTACTACCGTCTCATACACATCATCATCAATCTTAACAGCTTTCAACACCATATCGAATCGATCGACATCCGTACACATTTCAAAATCTTTCGCAGGAAAAATGTCCTGTAGTTCCGGGTCAAAAAACTTCTTGCCTTCTTTATGGTTTCTGATAGCTTTAAGCTCTTCTTCCATATTGACAGTTCCTCCTGTCAGCAAAGATTTAATATACTCACCGCAAAGCGTA
Source organism: Lachnospiraceae bacterium NK4A179 (assembly GCA_000421045.1). Lineage (GTDB taxonomy): Bacteria > Bacillota > Clostridia > Lachnospirales > Lachnospiraceae > NK4A136. Next base: position 50,053 of record ATWC01000020.1, on the reverse strand, counting down.
TCTTCGGGCGATTGCTCGACACCCATAACGCCCATGCAGATAATAGAAACTTCATCCGGATTCTTTTTAAAAATATAATTTGCCACCGCTCTTGCATTAACAAGACTTCCGGTAAGTACCTCATCAGCGCCGATTGATGCTGCAACAATTCCTTGCGTTCCGGCACTGGTGGTATGAACGACAGTCTTATCTTTAATCATGCTCATAACCATCTGCGCAGGCGAATTTCCCAAATCGAATCCGGGAATTATCTTTCCATGCCTCTCTCCTATCAAAGTGTACTCAGGATGTGCCTCTTTAAGCTGTTTTGCGGTCTCTACCGCGCCTACGGGAAGTATTCTCTCAGCACCCGAAGCAAATAAATAACACTCAAGCGAAAAAGCCCTGAACACATCAATTACAACAGCTGTGCCTACAGCTTTTTTCGCCTCCTCAACACCTTGTAAAATTCTAATTCTCATGCTCACCCTTCCGTCCCAAGGAGTCCAAAAACTCCGCCTGCGCCCCGTAAGGTGAACCTAGGGGACGGGGTCAGGGGTTCATTTTTTCAAAATGACCCCCTAACCCCGTCCCCCCGGTTCACCCAGTCCCCTAGGTTCATATTCGCTTAAGCTCAGTAAATATGCTAAATCCCAGTAATAAGATGATTCCCAGTAAAGTCCCGGCTGTAACGACAATAGATATGATACCTAAAGGCCCGAACTTTGGGCTCTTTCCGCTCTTTACTCTTTTGTGCCATATGATATCCAGAATGATTGCGGGGACGAAGGGAACGAGAAGGATTTGGGAGACAAAGGGAACGATAACGCCCCAAAACACAAAGAAAAGAAAACATCCTCCCAAATAATCTATACCTGCGTCCATGATCAGTTACTCCTTTCAAATCAAATGAACAAAGCCCAGAGTTTTGAGCTCAACCGGCATATATCATATCATACTTCGCTCTGTCAATCAGCACATCATCTTCGAAGAAGCTTCCGATTACCAGAAATTTCTTTCTATCCTATCAGATTGCAAAAAGAAATATGATATTGATATTTATGCCTATTGCTTAATGGATAACCATATCCACTTACTGCTTCAACTTACGGACGACACGCTGTCCAGTTTCTTTCAAAGCCTCGGAACCTTATTTGCCCGTTGGTACAACAACAAATATTCTCGCAGCGGTCATCTTTTTCAAGACCGTTTCTATAGTTCGGTAATTGAAACCGAACGAGCCTTTCTGTCTGCGCTCAGCTATATTCACAATAATCCTGTCAAAGCAAACATGTGTCGTTACGCGTCAGAATATCCTTGGAGTAGCATAGGCGCATTTTATGGCGCAAAAAATCCTTTGATCAACGTGTCATATGCCTATAACATCGCCGGCTCAAAGGATTACTTACTTCATTTGTTTGCAAAAGATACCGATCTGCAGGATGATCCGTTGTTTAAAAATGACCATCGTCAAACAAATCATTATTTAACTGACGAAAAAGCTCTGGATATATTTAAATCTATGACTCATCTCTCATCGGCTTCTGATGCGTCCACTCTTGAAAAGTCGAAAAGGAATGCATATATTCAAGCACTAAGAGAAAAGGGCCTGACAGTCAAACAGATTGCACGGATCATGGACATCTCAGCAAGTACGGTTAAGCGAATCTGCAAAATGACCTAGGGGACTGGTTGAACCAGGGGGACGGGGTTAGGGGTTCATTTTTTCAAAATGACCCCCTAACCCCGTCCCCCTGGTTCAACCCCCAACCCCGTCCCCAAGGTTCAAAAAATAGACCACGAACCCCGTCCCCGGGGGGGCATTAATCCTACGACACTTAAGCTATCAGAGATAGAAGAAAACTACCGCAAAATGACAGCTGACCGCAAAACAGCCCATACGACATATGTGACCGCTGAGAAAGAGTGTAATGAGCTAAAAAAACTAAGGGATGAACTAACATCGTATATGGGTATGGAGCAGGAGCAGGCTCAAAAAAAAAATCATGATAAAAAGCCGTCCCTATAATGAGAAAAGCTCTGTAATCCGATATATATGTTGGTTATACTACAGTCCATGGAAGCATTGAAAAACACAGGAAATCTATTGATTTACGACTCATTCAAGAGTATAATTAAGTTGACTAAAAAAAGAAGTAATAATCTGTCGGAGCGGAGACATTAAACCCGCCTCAGGCGGTCGGGACGGAGACCTAAAACCCGTTCCCATTGCAGAGCATAACTGCTAAAAACCTAAGGGGTGGTTCATCCACCCCTTTAGTATTGTGGAGCTCAACTAATGGCAGATCAGGTTAGTTTCAAAACCCGCGTAAAAGATACAGCGATTAGTATCGCGCCGGATTACTATTCCTACTATGTATGTCGGGATTACCTGCTTATTTCTGATGCCTTCAAAAACTCTCCCTACTATATTGTTCGGGCTGAAAAGGACAATTATCTCCACCTTGTCGGCGTTTCCACCAAATTATCAGCCACAGCATTTTTCGATAAATGTCTGAATGGCACATTGGATGAGTCCGATTTTGAGATAGCTGCACACGGTCAGGATGAAAAGCAGTCAAAAGGTTCCATTAGACGAAAAATCAAATCTCTTCCGCTTATTACCGGTCTGTTCACTGATTCAAGCCTTGTTGAGGAGAATTTTAAGAAAAATACAGTTTTGTGTACATTTGCATCTTCTGACGGTTCTTGTACATTAGGCTTCATCGCTACACCCAGTGCACGTCCCAAAACACTCTTGGTCGGCGACGAATTAGATCATGCTAAAGCCCAAAATCTAAAGATCGTACTCTCCAAATCCAGAGACGATGACAAGTTTTCTACTGTAATTGCCGGAAAGGATGAAGATCTCGTTAATGTTTATGACTCCATAAAAGACTTGATCAGTGAGGAAATCAATAAAAAAATCGTTTCTCTTATTCCCAAAGAAGACGCTGAATCCGGCTCCAAATCCCCGGATAACAAAAACCTGCAATCAAAAATAAAATAGATGGGTTTATACACCCAAATCTATCTTTCCCCCAGCCTTTGGCCTTACTTCCTCTGAAACCTTATCCCAGTCCACTTCCCGAAACAGATTGCACGTATCATGGACATCTCAGCAAGTACGGTTAAGCGAATCTGCAAAATGAACCACTGACCCCGTCCCGGGGGGGCATTTACTGATTATCCCAAACTTCTGTAGGATTCACTTCATAATATACTATCATAGCATCATATAAATCGCTTGGTACATAATTAATTGAATGTGCCATTGGAAGAATCTTCGTAAGTATATTATAACCTTCACCAACCGATCCCATTTTCATCTTATGGTTCACTACCTTCCCAAGTTTACTATTAGGATCAACCTTTTCAAAATCCACATAGTACTTATCTTCACTCATGCCCTTTACCTGATATGCAAGTTTATCATTAGAGCAAAGTCTCGCTACCATTCTTCCATCTTTTCCAGGAACATTATCATTTGTATAATAGTAATCCGTTCCTATAGCAAAATATGCATCTCCATATTCTTCATTTAAAAATACACCTAGAAATGTAGCAGGTGAAGAATAATTCTGTGTCATATGTCCATTATGACTAGCCAGCATCAGCTCACTGTTAAACTCTCTTTCTTCGACCTCAAGTGTCCAATCAACAAACTCCTTCATCTTTGTATCTCTAAACTTATTTGAATAGTTCTGCTTTTCACGAAGTTCCATATAACTCTTTATTGCAACTGTCGCCTGTTGGCAAATCTTTACCTGATGCAGTCCTACCTTTTCTGCATATGCATCTTTATTAGTCTCAATATCAGAGCCTATTTCATCCATAAGACTTATGATGTTATCATATTCATCAGGATTATAAGCATCATCCTCAGTACCAAGTAGTGCATCCATTCTATCTGAATAGTCCTTATATTTTGCTTCATCCAGTTCCTGATAGAATTCCTTGATTATCTGGATATTCCATATATCCGACTGAACATCCATACCATAAAGTCGAACCTTCTGATCTTTATCAACAGTCATATTGTAATCATGCATCCACTGGACCATTTCACACATTTCATCAGTCCCGTAAATCCTATATCCAAGCTTTCTTGTAACTTCTTCTGCGGTTCCCTCGCCACCCTGAATATATTTATTCGCAACTGCACATCCACCAAAATCACCTTCTAGGATAAGAGCTCTTACATTTGTTTTCTCAACTAGGGTCTGAAACACCTCCAGTTTTAGTTCCTGAAATTCCTTATTTCCATGAGTCGCTTCTCCGAGCGCAACAATTCTGGTTTCTTCCGGAATCTCGATATTATCAACTGTTGTTGCTACCTTATCAAAGTCTTTAATCCTTCCAGGCCTCTTAAAGATAAATACTAAAATAAGCGTCACTACTACCGCTATTACAATTATTGGGATTACATTTTTCTTTTTTTAGTCACTTTTTTTTCAGTCATTTTTTCCTCTCTATACTTTCTTATTTATTTTGCACAAAAAACCTTGATTTTAAGCCTTTTGAGCAATGGTTTATAAAGTTGCATCCATGACAAAGCTATTGCATAACCCAAAAATAAAAATGGTCTCTCTATCTTTTACATATCCTTTCTTCTAAATTCAAAGAAAAAATATCATAAAAGAATCAAGAAACCATTCAAGACAAAGTCAAGATTTCGTAAAGATTTTATTCTCTAAATCTCTACTTTTTATTTTACTCCTGATAATACAATATTATTCTGCACACCTTCTAGATACTCCTGCTGTCCTGATATTGGATTCTTAGGAGCCTTGAACCTGGGGGACGGGGTTGGGGGGTGAACCGGGGGGACGGGGTTATGGGGTCATTTTTTCAAAATGACCCCATAACCCCGTCCCCCCGGTTCATCCCAAAAGGAGTATAATATACCTATCTAAAATTCGGAGGCATATATTATGAGAAATCATCTCAGAATAAAACGCTTTTTACCGATCATGCTGTTTTCGACGTTCGTTTTGGCGTCATGCTCTTTTAATACTCCCGAGACCACTTCTAATGTGAAAGAGGCAGCAACAGCTCATGAAGATACGGCCGGTTCCGGATCAGCGAATTCTGTAAGCAGTGCCGTAGACTTTGATCACGAACTTGATGACTACAAGCCTAAAAAAGATCATTACAATTTCTATTTTACATATAAGACTATCCATCCCTGGTGGGATGCGGTAGCTCTTGGCATGGAAGATGCCCAGAGACAGTTTCTTGAAAAGGGCGTGACTATCACATATGAGTACATGGCACCGGAAGCTGCCTCGGCTGAAGACCAAAAAAAGAGACTGTCTGAAGCTAAGGGCAGAGATTTTGACGTGATAGGTGTCGATGTGGCCGATGATGCGATAATCTCTCCGATCCTGGATGAGATGGTTGATTCAGGGATAAAGATCATGACTTTTTCAAGTTCTGACGCTTCCGAAGGATGCAAGAGAATTGCATATGTCGGCAACACACATAACTATGAAGACGGCGTAGATCTGACCGAGGCTTTGTGTGAAAAGCTGGGATATAAAGGCAAAGTAGCGATCTTAGTTGGAAGTGTCGGAGCTCCCTGTCATGAAGATAGGGCAAAGGGCGCAAAGGATACGATCGCAAAATATCCTGAAATGGAAATAGTTGCTACAGAGTATGATATGGATTCTGTTGACCTTGCATATGACCTGACGATTCAGATACTTAAGGATAATCCGGGACTTGATGGTATCATCTGCTGCAACATGAGTAATCCTGTGGGTGCAGCCAGAGCGGTGACCGAAACAGGAAGCAGCACAGTCATAGTCGGCATGGATCACGATCAGGAAGCATTGCATTATCTCAAGGACGGAGTTATCTATTGCCTCGGCGTGCAGGACTGCTATTCGATCGGATTTGATACGATCCAGACTGCAGTAAAGATCGCAGACGGCCACAAGCCCGGTGATCTGTTTGAAGAAAAGACATACGAGAAAACAACTGTAATCTATCAGGAAGATGCAGCTATAATGCTTGAGCTGCTGTATGGTGATGATTGATGAAAACATTGATAACCAGAAAGAACTTCATACTGACTGCTGTTGTAGGAAGCATCTTGCTGATGGCCATGATCATCTTAAATGCGATCCTGTCTTCCAGACAGACCGTTTCAGCTACTAATGCTGCCGTTTCAGAAGTGAGCTCATTTTATCTCGAAGCGATGGCGGACCGCCGGGCCAAAACGATCACCAATCTGATAAACAATAACTTTGACCATATGGGAAAAGCTGTGGCATACATCAATGCCGAGAATATCAAATCGGAAGAAGAACTGCGTGCAAATCTTGGAAAAATAAAATCATTATTGTCACTCGACCGCTTTGCTCTTGTAGATGATGACGAGATCGTACATACACAATATACCACCTACACAGGCGGCAGCCGTCACGCTTTCCTTGCCGATGAAGAAATGGAGGAAAAGAACGTCAGCACGGTTTCGATATACGGCTCTTCAAAGCAACTGTGTCTGGCAGCTCCCACTCCGGATCTGACGATAGCAGGCAAGCGTTATAAAGCGAGCTTTGTCCAGATAGACGTCGGAGATATAGTAGATCTGCTCGCTTTTGAAGATGAAGGCAGAACATATTTCGGACTGTACAGCAAAAAAGGTGAAAACATTACAGACACCGAGCTGGGACCGTATATTTCAAGGCACAATCTTTTTGCGGCACTTAAAGATGTTATCGACGAAAATACCTTAAACGAAAACCGTGATAATTTTTCCAATGCAGTTGAAGGCAGCATAACCTTTACAGCAGGCGGTACCGAAGAAACTTTAGTCTATGTTCCCGTAGAGCAAACGGACTGGATGATGGTGGTTCTTATCCGCGAGAGTGTTATACAGGACAGGATCCGCACCATCAGTGAGAAAAACCTCGCAACGAACAAAAGGCAGATAGCCTTCACCGTGATCTTTTCCGCCCTCTTCTTCAGTGTTCTGCTGTTTATGCTGAAAGCACTGTCGAAAAAGGATCTTGATGCAGAAAAGGCAAATTCAAACAACTTTAAAAACATGGCCAACACCGATTCGCTGACCGGCGTCAGAAATAAACACGCATACTCAGAAGCGGAAGCACTTCTTAACCAGAGGATCAGACAGAATGATATCGATAAGTTAGGCGTGGTCGTATGCGATATTAACGGACTTAAGCTCGCCAACGACACCTTAGGACATGCTGCCGGAGATAAACTCATCAAAGATGCATGTTCGCTTATCTGTGAGTATTTTACTCACGGAGCTGTCTACAGGATAGGCGGAGACGAGTTCGTAGTCATTCTTCAGGAGAAGGGCTTCGATACTATGCATGAGGTGATCGAAGATATAAACCGCGTCATAGAAGATAACATCAAAAAGAAAGAAGTGGTTATCGCGATCGGTCATTCTGAACTTACTAAAGATGACCAGCTTGTTCATGATGTATTTGAAAGAGCTGATAAGATGATGTATCAGAGAAAGCAGGAGCTTAAGCAGATGGGGGCGCCTACAAGAGGGTAACGGAATCTAGTATAGCGACAAAAATTCAGCAACATATAATTTCAATATTCAGAGGATATCCCAAACAGGATATCCTCATATTTATTTTAATAAAAGAATGTGTAAAAATCATATTCATCTGTTTTCCAACCATTAGCATTATAGAAAGCTTTAGCGGTTGTATTTGTTTTTTCGGTAATTAATGTAAATCCTTTAGCTCTATCATAAAAGTATTTTTTTGCTGCAGACATTAAGGCTGATGCATATCCCTTTCGTCTATATTCTGGCCTTACATATAGATCATTTAAGTGCCATTGGCGTTTTAGAGATACCGTTGAAAAGGAAGGGTATAATTGAATGAATCCAACGGGTGTTTCATCATCGAAAGTGATGAATATTATGCTTTCATTATTTGTGATTCTGTTATGTAGGAATTGTTCTACTTCCTCGATGTTTTGCTCTTTTATACCATAAAATGTACGGTATTCCATGAGTAATGGAATTATTGATTTGATATCTGAGATATAGGCTAATCTGGTCATGATTTTTACCTCCTGATTGATTGTATAAAATAATATGATACTATTATAATCAGGATTGGTATTATGATAAGAACCGATTTTAGCATTTTTGAAGGGGCCGATTTTGCATGCTGGTGATTGATCACAATAAAAAAATCTATGAACAAATATATGAGCAGATAAAAAAACAGATTCTGTCGGGCGAACTAAAACCAGGTACCAGATTACAAGCAACCAGAGGGTTAGCGCAGGAATATGGTATAAGTAGGAACTCTGTTGTTGCTGCCTACGAACAGCTACTTGTCGAAGGCTTTGTTAGAACTGTTATAGGATCAGGATATTACGTTGAGAAAATAGAAATTCCATATCAGCCAGATAAGAAAACAAATAGTAATGCCGTTGAGACAAGTAAAAACAAAGTTGAACCGAAATATAATTTTAGATACGGTAACCTCGAATATAATTGCTATCAAAACCGAAAATGGCGTAAATGTCTTATAAATTCTATAAATATATTATCCATGAATTCTAGCATTAATTATTTATTGCATAATGGAAGTGAGCGTTTGAGGCGGTTTGTGGCAGAATTTTTGCTGTCATCTCGAGCAGTTAAATGTAATCCTGAACAGATAGTTATTACCAATGGACATCAGGCAGCGATAGATATTATCTGCACTTTATTTGATGATATGAAATATGATTTTGCTATCGAGGATCCGGGATATGATGGCTGTAGAGTTGTTTTTGAACGACATGGATTTAATGCTCAGCCTATCACTGTAGAGAATAATGGGATATCTATTGATGAATTGCACAACAAAAAACATCAAATAGTTTATGTTACTCCATCACATCAGTTTCCTACGGGGTGTATACTGCCAATAGGTAAAAGGTTGGGATTAATAGACTGGGCGGAAAAAACAGATAGTTATATTATAGAAGATGATTATGATAGCGAGTTGAGATATAACTCACATCCGATTCAATCTTTACAATCTTTGGATGGTGGAAATAGAGTTATATATCTTGGTACATTTTCAAAATCGTTAGCTCCTGATCTTCGAATAGCGTATCTAGTACTACCTGAAAAACTATTGTCGACTTATAACGAAAAATATAAAGTATCAAATTCAAATGTACCAACACTCATTCAAGAGGCATTGGCCGAATACATAGAATCCGGAGAATATGAAAATGGATTAAGAGCTATAAGAACATTTTATAAAAGAAAGCATGATTATATTCTAGAACATCTAAAGAGAGATGATATTGAGTTATTAGGAACAGAAGCAGGATTGCATTTTTTAATGAATATTAATACGAATCTTAATAGAACACAGATTATGCAAATAATGGAAAAATATGGAATCGGTATATATTCAACGGAGCGTTACTGGATATTACATGAGAAGTGTGCTGAAAATCAAATATTAGTTGGTTTTAGTTCTATTCCATCAATCGATTTAGAAAAAGCTATGATTTCATTTAATAATGCACTAGATGAAATTACTCGTTAATGCAAAGGCTGTCAGATAAACTATTTAGCTGACCTTTTTGCCTTTCTTTGTTGTGGTCAACCCTACCATTACTAAATTATATATACTTCTCAATCCCGCACTGTTCTACAACCCTTTTTCCAAGAAGAGTTATCGCCTGCTTGGGGCATTTATTGATACAACGATAACACATGGTACACCGGTCACCTGAAACAGCTTTTTGATCCTTAATAGTAATGTTCTTCATAGGACACAGCTTTTCACATGATCCACATCCGACACATTTATCAGTATCAATCTTAAGTTTCGAGGAATATCTCCTGGTATTATGGCCAAAGTACGCTCTCTGTCCAAAGAAACCGGCCATTCTGTACAATACGCCTATACCTTCCTGTGTTGGATCACCGGCTTTCAACCGCTTTACAGATTCTTTTATCTTCTGTTGCGCCTGCTTTACAAGTTCTTTATTCTTCTCAATCGGACGTTTTAATGCCTTCTCATCAGCTATACTGTCCGGCATCTTAAGATGAAGTCCGCCTATTACTTTAGCGCCATAGCTTTGTAAAAGACGTCCGAGCATCCCTGCTCCATCACCACTGAAAAGCCCCATCGTTGCAATTACAAAAACCTTTTTATTCTTCCACAGCTCACTATGATCTGTAACATAATCCCGCATGATCTTCGGAACAGTACTAAACTGAACCGGATATGCAATTACAACAAGATCCGCATCTTTTATTGCTGTTATTGCTTCTTCATTCTCTATTGAATATGTACCGGACTCTTTGTCTAACTCCTTACAAAATAACTCCGCTGCATATTTTGAATTTCCTGTCCCGCTAAAATATATACCAATCAATTTTCTCACTCCAATTTTGTGCTCTGATCCTGAAAACTCTTTGATTTCTTCGCTTCATCTTCTTTATACTCTACAATAAGGAAATTAACGGTCAGGCGCTGCGCCCCCGGCTTTTTGAGCCTAACAGAAAATCTCTTTAAGCTCTATAAATTTAATCTCTTCCGTTTCTTTTGCGGTAAATCCTGCTCTGGCAAAGAAAACATATTTATAACAGTTAAGCCCGGTCGCTTTAACCTGATTGATCTCGTTTTCTATCACTTCTTTTGACGTCTTCTTCTTTCTGAATTTAACCTCATAAAAGACATATCCTTTATCGTCTAACGTAACCACATCGAATTCACCGTTTGTTCGTGTCTTTGGATCATCATAATAGTACTTTCCAATCTTCTCAATGACAGGTTCTATAGCACCAAGTCTGTTTTGCCTTATCAGGTATTGCGTGCAGATTTCCTCAAATCTGTGTGGAACATAACTTTCTTCAAAGTCCTTTTCTACATATTTATCATAAAACATTTCCGGATCCATTATCTTAAGTTGAGAGGAATACTTGAAAATATACCTGTAGTAAAAAAGCGAAAGATTATCACAAATGTAGTAACCTGATTTCTTTTTGTTATTCTCATCATTTATAGGCGCCTTCTTCTCTACTATCTCCATCCTCATCAGTTTATCAAGCACATCTGCAAGCGTCGGACTGCTGGACACGTGTGATTGAGACAATATATCGCTAAACCGTGAGAAGCCCCTTGCAAGCGCTTCAAAGACTTCATTTGCATTGACAATCTTTGATATTTCAGTATTAAGGTACATGGAAACCTCATTTTCAAGACGTGCGCCGGGCGAAGCTATAAGATCGATAATGTTTTCCTTCGCACTTTTCTTATCATCCACAAGTCTATTATAATATGGGACTCCTCCAAATACTGAGTAGATGCGAACCTTATCCTCATTTGTCATATTAGGATAAAATAATGCCGATTCATAATAGTCCATCTGTTTAAGATCTATTACCAAATCGGATCTTCCGTACAACGGACTATTTTTTTCCAAAAGAGACTTCATAATCTCTACGTATGAGCCAAGTATTATCAACTTAAGTTTTGAGTCATCTCTGTATTTATCAACCAGCGCCTGAATAATACTATCAAGTCCTTTTACGTTCTCTCTTAAGTATGGATATTCATCAAGCACCAAAATAACGCTTTCATCTTTAGAAAGATTAAACATGTAATCGACAAAATCTTCAATTTTCGTATAGCCCAATTTAGGAAGGCCAAGTGTGTCCGAAAGGACTTCACACATACTCTGTACATTACTCTCTTCGGTTACCTGCTTACACTCGTAGTAAATGTTTTTTATGCCGGATTCTTTGATTGACTGCTTAACCAGCTCGCTTTTGCCAATCCTGCGTCTTCCGTAAATAAGGCTCATTTGCATTTCATCCGATGCGATCAGCTCCTTTAGTTTCGTAAGTTCTTTTTCTCTTCCATAAAACTTCATTTTACTCGCCTCCATCCGACTCTGTCTCAACCGAGTTAAATGTATTATACTTTACCAACTCCCTAAAGTAAAGAATTACTCGGCCAGTTCCGAGTCGGTTCACACCGAGTTTCCATTCTCCCCCCCCCCTTTGTTTAAACAGATTGTCTTAATATCTGTTGTGCACTTTCTCAGCAAAACACATCAGATCTTTGACATCGATCACTTTGCCGTCATCCAGAACAGCTTTACCGGACATCTTTCCAAATACCTGGTGTTGATCCGAAACGATCGCTTTATAATCCAGGCATGCAGCCCTGTCGATCACCGGTACAAAATCCATTTCAAATCTGCCATCCGACGATGTAAATTTCCACGGCTTCATATAACTGTCTTCAGGAATATGAAACTCTATATCATCAAGCTTATGAGCCACGCCATTATAAAAGATCACATTTTCCGTCGCTGCGGAAGTGTTGCCGAATCCGTAACCGATATTGAATCCAAAGGAATTACCATCTATATCACCATTCCCTGAGCCCCAATACCATGTATTATCATAGGTCCATACTCCGCGTCCCCAGTCCAGAGTTCCGAAATCTGTTTTTGGATCGAACTTATATGTTTTCCCATTAAATTTTATATATCCCGAAGCCCGCATGCAGTTGATCTTCTGATTGTAATAGAAGGCATGACGCTTATCCCATGGAGTGGCTATGACCATAGTATCCATATCCGGCTGTGCCAAAAAAATATCACATTCAAGAGGCTTTCCGTCGCAGAAATCCTTAAAGCTGCATCTTATCCGTCTTTTGCCCTCTAAGACATAAAACTTCATCTTCAGCCTTTTATCCATATATTTTGTTGTTCCCTCAGAAGAATCGGACGGCAACCCTATTCGCCCCAAAGGGAAGGCATTCAGGATCGTCTCGGTATGTTCCCACGGCCGATCACCGAACTCTATCAGTGAAACCGACTGCAACCCGATATAACCGTCATCCGATATGGTAAAAGCAGCTGCAAACGATCTGTTAAGGACAAGGTAATAATCCCATTCTTTGATACGCCACTTAGGCGCCTTGATCATTGATCTGTCATACTTCTGCACAAGCTTTCGCGACCAGCCGGGTTCTCTAAGCTCACCATGTTCATTAAGCAGTTTCTGCTCATTAGTAACTTCATGATTTCTGCCTGTAGTTTTCTTCATGCTCTCTTCTCCTATGCATAACTCCATATGACTGCTCATAGTAATGATTGCTATTTCAGATTACTGCCAAGCCATATCCTGCTGACAAGGTCGATCAAAAATAATATGACTATAACGTAAAAACAGATTCTGTGAAGCTTCGACTCTCTTGTTTTATTCTGAAACTTAATAATAAGAGGATGAACGACACATATCGCCAGCCATATCAGGAAACCAAACATCAGCCCCGGAACCAACGCTATCCTGCCGTCAAAATTCATGAAGTATCCCGTATAGTCCCATAGCGGTTTGCCGACAACAGCATCAATGATATAGCTTGCTATCAATTCCGCGATCACCGCAATAACAGCACCGAGGACAAATACCGGAATCTGCTTTTCTACTTTGATCAATTTAAAGATCCCAAGGATTATAAAGAAGCCTATCCCGTAGATAGGCAGCCAAGGTCCGAAGAGAAATCCCCTGTTGATAAAGCCCCTTCTGTGATAGATCATGCAGCACCAGACAGACTCATATACCCATCCGAAGAAGCAATATATCAGAAAGAATTCTATATAGTCGCATACTGTATTAAAGTACTTAAGATCAGTTATCTTCTTCATATTCTCAGATCGCTCACTTCAAATATCCCAGGTCTTTGGCAAATTTCTGCAGGTCCTCTTTTTGTGAAATCGGACCGCAAAGATACAGATAGCTGTCGTCTATGCGGGTGCAGACCTTATATTCTTTGTCAGTCTCCTTTTCGGTGATCACGTAGTTGGCTTCTTCGATCTTCACGTCAGGTTCGATCGACAATAATTCCATTTTGAAATCAACCTCGCAGGATGACTTACTTCCATAGTCACGGAATTTGATCTTCCAGTCATTCTTCATCACTCCGCCGATAAAGTCATCTTTTTCTGACATGAATTTATCATCGTATGCATTCAGCTCATCGATCTTGGCCCTTACGGTTGCTTTATCGGTTTTCTTTAGCTTCGAGGCGCAACCGCAAAGCATGATCATAATACAAATGACAAAAGCTACTCTTTGGATCTTTCTTTTCATTTTTCATTCCCCCTCTGAAATGTGAACCTAGGGGACGGGGTTTGTGGTCCATTTTGTGGACCTAGGGGACGGGGTTTGTGGTCCATTCCGAAAATTGGACCCGTCCCCATTGTTTGTGAACCACAAACCCCGTCCCCCTGGTTCATTACAACGCTGCAAGACCGGAGCCTTAAGACTTCAACATCTAAATAATTCTGGTCTACGGTAATATTATATAAAGAGATCTTGAACAAAATCAAATACGGATGCGCCGTCAGGTCCGCATCCGTATGATCTCAAATTTCAGAAGCACTATGCACAAGCTTCGCGTCAACAATAATTAAGTGCAATGAACCCTTAACCCCGTCCCCAAGGGATCAATAATTCAGATTTACGTGACTACACTTTATCTTTTGACTTTTATCACGTAGTATCGCGATGATATTCTGGCACTCTACGTGATGCATCTCTGTTAGCAAACCTCTTCTCACGTATTTTTCCCCAGAATTAATTTATTTCTACGGGGCCCACAATAATTGAGAGCAATATCTCACGTAGACGCCATAAATATCATGCTTAACACTACGCGAATAGTAGCTCAAAAAAGCCACTGCTCACGTAATCTTTCGCAGGAGTAGCCACAAATCTGTAAAATTTTATATCACATATATGTAAGGTGCTCGGCCTCATAAATGTAAAACAGAATTGCACATATATGTTAAATGAAGCATAATCATCCTTGAGACAGCACATCCATATCCAGTATGACGGATTGGGATTCATCCCTCTGAATGAACTCTTAGCACAAGAAAAGGCGTGACAAAAGCCACGCCCTCCTATTCTTAAATTCTTAAGCATTACTGTCTTATGACGCTCCCAGCTTGGGCAGCGGCTTTTTTATTGGATTTAGCAGCTTAGTGTCGGGAACGGTTTTGTGAACCCTTAACCCCGTCCCCAAGGTTCATAGTTATAGGTCAAACTTATCACCTCTAATAGTTTTTTGAAATAATACGAAATCCGGCCGGGATGATAGCATGTAATGAAAAAGTGTTGAAGGAGGATACATGGATGACGCTGCAGCAACTTAAATATGCATTGACTCTGGCCGAAACTGGATCGATGAATAAAGCTGCCGAGTCTTTGTTCATATCACAGCCGGCCCTTACTAATACGATAAGAGTCCTTGAAGATGAGGCAGGAGTAACTATCTTTACAAGAACAAACAGAGGTGTCAGTCTTACAAGCGAGGGGTCTGATTTTCTTTTCTATGCCAGAAAAGTCTGTGATCAGTTCGATCAGCTTAGATGGCGATATGACGGTAAAGGGCACACCAAAAGGATATTCAGCGTATCCACCCAGCATTATTCCTTTGTCTGCAGAGCTTTTACGGAAGTCGTAAAAAACTACGATGCTTCTATGTTTCAGTTTTCTATTTTGGAAACAAGCACCAGAAAAGTTATCGAGGATGTATCGGATCAGCAGAGCGAAGTCGGGATCATCTTCTTAAGTGATTTCAACAGAACGGGTATAGAAAGCAGACTTATAGATAACGGTCTCAAATTTCACAGTCTTATAAAATGTAACTTCTATGTATATCTTGGAGTTAATCATCCGCTTGCAAATGAAGAGCTGATCAATTTTGAAGACATTATCCATTACCCTCTTCTGACATACGATCAGGGCAAGGACAGCCCACTCTACATGGCAGAAGAAATCTTAGGCGAGCAGGATTATCCTTATACGATCAAGGTTTCGGACAGAGCCTCCATGCTGCAGATCATGAATGATCTGAACGGTTTCACTTTCTGTTCCGGAGCCGTGAGAGGTGCTGTGGGCGGCGGCGATTATAAAGTGATCCCCTTAAAGAAAAGCTCCCATATGCCCTACACTTCCATGGAAATAGGCTATATCACGAAAGGAGTTGTAAGCGATATAGCTGAAAAATTTATCAAAGAACTCTACAAAGCAAGTCCGCATGAGGAAGAGTTGTAATTTATCTCTTATAACCTTCTCCTATACTCACATATAAATTTTTCTTATATGTAAATCATAACACCTGCCCAAACCCTTATAAAACAAGGCTTTGGGCTATTCTTTTCTCATCTTTTTTTCATAATAAGCAAAACTTATAACCACAATTCATTTAATATATTTCCGCCTCAAAAACATCTATGGTAATTTTTCAACCATAGTCTCACAGCTGATGCGACTAAGCATAAGAGTTATTCATAAAGGAGATATACAAATGAGCACTTTTGACGATTTCGGGTTTGACACATTAAAACTCAGAGCAGGTTATGATCCCGCTGATCACAATTATGCATCATCGGTTCCCATTTATGAAACAGTATCCTATGCAGTCGGAAGCGCTGAGACCTATGACAGGATCGCTGCAGGAGTTGAAGACGGACATGTTTATACCAGATGCTCCAATCCTACTATCAAAGTACTTGAAGACAGGATCGCGGCTCTTGATAAAGCAAAGAACGCCGTAGCTGTTGGATCAGGTGTTGCTGCCATCACATACGGAATCCTTTCTCTTTGCGAAGGCGGCGGACGAATGTTGACCACAGAACAGCTTTACGGCGGTATCGTTCACAGCCTTGATGCCATCTTCCCCAAGTATGGCGTGAAAGTAGATAAGGTAAGCAACTATGCAAGCATAGACGAATTTGAAGCAAAGATAGCAGATGATACCAAGCTTATATATGTAGAATCCGTAAGTAATCCCACCGCTATCGTATCGGACATTGAGAATCTTGCAAAGCTTGCACACAAACACGGAATACCTCTGGTTGTTGATAATACGGTAGCTACACCTTACCTTTTCAATCCTATAGTTCACGGAGCAGACATCATTATCTACTCTGCAACAAAGGGAATAGGCGGACACGGCTCGGCCATCGGCGGACTCGTGGTAGATGCCGGCAGGTTCGACTGGGACAGCCCTAAGTTCCCCCAGTTCAAAGAGAAGAACATTTCCTTCCGTGACTTGAACGGCAGAGACCGCTCCTATCTCGAAGCTTTCGGTAAGGATGCTTTCTCAGCAAAGGTAAGAAGTGATTATCTCACAAACTTCGGTGCAGCACTCAGTCCTTTCAATGCTTACATCCTTCTCCTCGGTCTTGAGACTTTATCCGAGCGTTTAGATAAGGAAGTAAGAAATGTAGAGAAGATAGTAGATTTCCTGACACACAGTGAATACGTTGAATGGGTAAGCTACCCTTACCTTGAAGGAAATAAGAGCAGAGAGCTCGCTAAGAAGTACTTTCCCAAGGGAGTCGGACAGCTCTTCTCCTTCGGTGTAAAAGGCGGTGAAGAAGCAGTTTACAGACTTTGCAGGAACGTAAAGCTCTTCAGCTACCAGCTAAACCTCGGTGATTCAAAATCACTTATCGCTAATGCAAAGAGATCCACTCACGGAGTCCTCACCGACGCAGAACTCGGTCTTGCTGATATCCCCGACAACACTGTCAGAGTGTCTATCGGAACGGAAGATGCCGATGATCTGATCCGCGATCTGCAGCAGGCATTTGAAGCATCTGCAGCAGAAGCCTCTGAATTAAAAGCCTCCGGGGCAGAACTCAGGAAAAAGGCAGGTTGATATAAATGGGAATATTGCACTGGGACTTCATGTTTAAGGCGATCTTCATAATACTGAAAGACGGATTCGCCAATACCATAAAACTAACGATCGTAACATTTATTTTTGCCAGCCTCATAGGCCTGATAGTCGCACTGATAAAGATAGAAAAAGTACCGGTCCTGCTACCATTAAGCCACCTGTACACTTCCTCTTCTCACGTATTTTTCCCCAGAATTAATTTATTTCTACGGGGCCCACAATAATTGAGAGCAATATCTCACGTAGACGCCATAAATATCATACTTAACACTACGCGAATAGTAGCTCAAAAAAGCCACTGCTCACGTAATCTGTCTTTTTAAAGAATATATGTAAGGTGCTCGACCACATAAATGTAAAACAGGATAGCACATATAT
Source organism: Lachnospiraceae bacterium NK4A179 (assembly GCA_000421045.1). Classification (GTDB taxonomy): domain Bacteria; phylum Bacillota; class Clostridia; order Lachnospirales; family Lachnospiraceae; genus NK4A136. The sequence goes on along the minus strand of ATWC01000020.1, from coordinate 31,967 downwards.
GTTAAATGAGGAATAGATCCCGCTTAAGAAAGGAGTTGTACACCCTGGGGTCAGGTACTCTTATCCGTCCCCAATAGCTCATAAACAAAAAACGGGATGAGCCCCAATAGCTCACCCCGTCACCCTATGGTCATTTATTTAAATTCCAGGCCGTAATAATCTTCTATGGCTACCATCCACACAGCAAGATATTCATTTTTAAACATCTCCGACACATATTCAGTCTTGCCATCGTTCATATACATGGTACGATCCCTGTAATTAATGACCCATGTATCATCTTTGTCATAGGCGGTCACATGATATCTGTACTCGGCAGCGTTGTTTGCATCAAGATAACAGTCGTTAATCTTTACATCCATATCATGGAAATTGTTGGCCAGTGCAAGTGACATGATAAGATTGTTTTCTATACTTTGTTCATCTGAGCTAAGATCCTTGTCAACCATCATGACAGCGAGCATGTCATAAAAGAAATCACGGTTGATCTTACGACCCTTTTCCAAAACATTCGAATCTACATAATCAAGAAATCCCTCGAGGTCTTTTCCGCCGTATAAAACCGTTTTAGAATTCATACCGCCATTGGGTATGATCGTAATGTCGTTTCCATCAACATAAGCATCCGTAAAGCTGTATACTGTTTTTTTACCTGAAGGTTCAGCTGCCTGCGTCGTATCATTTCCGGTATTATCACCGGTATCGTTGCTTGTATAATCGCTTTCAGGAGCAGCCTCGGCATCCGTATCAGTTCCGGTACCATCGCTTTTTGAACCGGTACCGACATTTGTATCAAATTCCAGATTTTTGATCGAATCAACTGATTTATTCAGAGCTTCAATATCTATGTCAGTATTCGTATCGACATTTATGTCGAGGTTCATATCGTTCTTTGTGTCAGTATTTGAGTCGGTATTTGTGTCAGTATTTGCGTCGACATTTACATCGGTCTTTATGTCGGTGCTTTCCGAAACTTTCGAAGCAGATTTACGTCCGCACCCCGTAAGTGACATAGCCGCCATAAGTATCACTGCTGCAACGGCAGCCGCATTGCGTGTTTTTAAATTAGTTTTCATTTCATCTTCCCCTTTCATAGTTCCTTATTATCATACCTGTTTCCAACAGGTTGATATTTTATCACATGTTCCATTCTTTTTTACAGTGATATATGCTCATTGTACTAAAACCGAATGGTCGCTTCTATCAATCCGGCTTTACATTTTGCTACCCGGGGTTGAGCTGCGATGCAAAGAAAAAACGGCGCCTATCTCAGCACCGTTTTCTCATTAATTGTGAGCCACTAACCCCGTCCCCAAGGGTTCATTCATATCAACGCGCCATTTCTGTCTATTTGATAGGCGAATTATGGCAGAAAGTACCACTTGTGTCTATTTATTTTTGGCATGTGATAGGACGCTTTGTTCAAATATCTTTATCTTTGTAAATTTCTTTAATGATATCCTGCCTATATTTTTTATGTGTTTTTGTTTCTTTCCAGGTAATAGTATAGTGATTAAGCATAGTGATCCTGGTCGGACTCTCCATCATTAAAACATATCTCTCATTTCCTTCTGTTGTCTGAAGAGGATCGACACTGTCATGAGACAAATGGACCGTCAAGTCCAGTTCGGCATCCAGCTCATCAATTATAGAGTCAAAAGCCTTAGTCATTTCTTCCTCTGACGGAAATGAACCATTATATTTCGTATGCAACGTAAAAGTACCAACGTCTTTATGATCTTCTATATACTCTTCAAGACTGTAATCTTTCAGCTCGGTCTTTTCTTTAAAAACTATATAAAAATCTAATTTCATTTCATCGGGATGAATGTATTGACTGAATATATTTTTATAATATTCATTTATTTCATCTCTATATCTTATATAATTATAATCTGTTACAATCTGTGTATGATCTTCATTCCATCCCATAGTCACCTTATGATCCGGATATTTCTTGGATTTGACAACTATCACATTCTTGTTCCGAAATGATCCCAGCCCCACTACACCAACGCGATCATATCCGACATAAGTAAACTCGTCGTCAGGAAATGTTTCATTCAGCTCCTTAACCCATTTGATATTACGCGGGGAATTTGCTCCATTATTTCCGATAATAGATCTGATAAGCATAACTGCAGCAACTATAAGAATAATGATCAATGCAACCAATATCCCAATGATCCTAAATGCAATTTTCTCGGTCGATGACTTCTTTGCCGGAACATTCTGATTCGCGGGTGGTATCTGTTGAAAATTATTATTTGGCTCCATGTTCGTTTCCCTCCCTTGCTCTATGCTACCATAATTTAATGCGGGAGGAAAACGTTGAACTGATACCGGGTTCGTCCCCAAAGGGTCATTACACCTTTGCAGGTAATCGAAAAGCCGTCAAAAGTTGCTATTGATTACAACTGACATCAGCATATATACTTGAATTAATCGTTAATATTTCCCGTTACATATCAACCCACATTTTTTGAGGATCAAGTCTATGAATAATTCCGAAATGCAGTACAGACAGGACAAGCACGGCAACCGGCTCTCCATACTCGGATTCGGGTGTATGAGGTTTCTCAAAAAGGGGAACAATATCGATCTTGAAGAAGCCGAACGTGAAATAATGGAGGCTTATAATGCGGGCGTGAATTATTTTGACACCGCATATGTTTACTCCGGCAGCGAGGCTGCAATCGGAGAGATTTTCGAAAAGAACGGCATAAGGGACAAGATAAACATAGCAACGAAGCTCCCTCAGTATCTCGTAAGCAACAATGCCGCTCTGGACAGATATTTTAACGAAGAGCTTTCAAGGCTCAGGACCGATCATATAGATTACTATCTGATGCATCATCTTACCGACATTGCAATGTGGGAGAAATTGAAAAATGTCGGTGTTCTCGATTGGATAAAAGAAAAGAAAGCTTCCGGCCAGATCCGCAATATCGGTTTCTCGTATCACGGAACAACGGACGGTTTTCTTAAGATACTGAATGATTATGACTGGGATATATGCCAGATCCAGTATAACTATTTTGATGTTAATACTCAGGCCGGAGTCGACGGTCTGAAAGCAGCTGCTGCCAAGGGTATCCCCGTTGTAATCATGGAACCCTTAAGAGGCGGAAAGCTCGTCAATATGCTTCCCGAATCGGCCAAAAAGATAATGAAGGAAAGCGAAAGGGACTGGTCTCCCGCTGAATGGGGCTTAAGATGGCTGTACGACCAGCCGGAAGTAACAGTTGTACTGTCCGGAATGAACAGCGTTGAGATGGTCCGTGAGAATTGCAGGACTGCCTCAACTGCTCCCGCAGGGCATTTTACGGAATCCGATCACAAGACTCTCTCCGAGGTCACAAAGAAGATCAGGGAACTTGAAAAAGTAGGCTGCACCGGCTGCAGGTATTGCATGCCGTGTCCTAAGGGTGTCGATATCCCCGGAGCCTTCAGATGCTACAATGCCATGTACATCGAATCCAAGAGCGACGGTCGTTTCCAGTATGCGCAGACTGTCGGACTGACCAGAGAGCCCGGATTCCCGGATCAGTGTATAAAATGCGGAAAGTGTGAGCAGCACTGTCCTCAGAATATTCCAATAAGAGAAAAATTAAAGGAAGCAGACAAGGCACTTCGTCCGCTTCCCTACAAGATTGGTATAAATATTGCACGCAAATTCATGTTCAGAAAATCATCTTCATCTAAATCCTGATGCTTTTCTTTCCGGTCAGATCATTTATCACTTCACCTGCGATGATCAGGCCGGCCACTGAAGGAGCAAAAGCTGTGGAGCCCGGGATGTCCCTTCTTTCCGTGCATTTCCTTGCGGTTCCGGGCGGACATATGCAATTCGTCCTGCAGCTTATGGACATATCCTCAATGGGCCTTATGGGCTTTTCTCTGGAATAGACCACCTTCAGATGCTTGATGCCTCTCTTCTTGCATTCATGGCGCATTACCTTGGCAAGAGGACAGACTTTTGTATCATAGATATCCGCAACTTCAAACAATGATGCATCGATCTTATTTCCCGCACCCATGGAAGACATAACAGGAACGCCTGCTTCATTTGCTTTTTCGATTATGGCAAGCTTTCCCGTTACCGTATCTATGGCATCAACCACGTAATCATATTCCGTAAAATCAAACTGATCCTGGGTTTCCGGCAAGAAGAAAGTTTTGAAGCCCCTTACTTTGCAGTCGGGATTTATATCATGTATCCTTTCTTCCGCCACGTCTACTTTATATTTTCCTATTGACCTTCTGGTGGCCATTATCTGACGGTTTATGTTTGTGAGACACACCTTGTCGTCATCGATAAGATCGAGAGCGCCTACTCCGCTTCTGACAAGTGCCTCAACCACATATCCGCCGACTCCGCCGATCCCAAATACAGCAACACGGGAAGCCGCAAGCTTCCCCATCGCTTCAACTCCATATATCAACTGAGTCCTTGAAAACTGATTCAGCATTTAATGATTCCTCCGGTCAATCTAGCATATCTTTTTAAGTCAGTTTTAATGCCTGTCCCTATTATTCGTGCATTTTATATTCTGTATCCTCTTCGATCATTCCAAGCATGATACGTGCGAATCTTTCATCGAACTGACGGCCTATTCCGTTTTCAATTTCGGACTTAACCTTATCCTGAGGCATTATATCACGATAGCTTCTGTGACTGGTCATGGCATCGTAAGCATCCGCAACGGCAATGATCCTTGCTTCCTCCGGGATATCCTCACCCTTTAATCCATCGGGATAGCCGCGTCCGTCGTACCTTTCATGATGCCATCTTGCACCGGTCACAAGTCCCGGCATCTCACTTACGGTTGCCAGGATTTCCGCCCCTTTCACAGGATGAGTTTTGATCATATCAAATTCCTCATCCGTAAGCCTTCCCGGCTTATTGATGACATTATCCGGAACTCCGATCTTACCCACATCATGCAGAAGCCCCATCATATAGATCTCTTCCTGCCTGTCCTCGTCGTAACCGTATCTTCTTGCTATCTCTCTGGAATAATCCGCTACCCTTTCGGAGTGACCATTTGTATAGGCATCCTTGGCATCTATTGTCTTAGCGAGCGTATGAACCACATGCAGTGAAAGACTCTCAAGCTGCGCGGTTTTTCTGTCCACCTCACGATGAAGGTCTCTCTGCAGTTCTATCAGATCCACAAGGTTTCTTACGCGTATCTTCAATGCTTCAGACGAAAAAGGCTTTCTGATAAAATCCAATGCCCCAAGCGAAAGCCCCTTAGCCTCTGAATCGGAATCTTCGTTTGCTGTAAGGAATATAACGGGAACGGGATCCCGCGAATTGTCTTTCTCCCACGCCCTTAGTGCGCTTATGGTCTCGAATCCGTCCATTTCCGGCATTCTTATATCCAGCAGAAGGATATCGATCGGATTCCTCACAATATAATCCATCAAAAGCCTTCCGCTCTTTAAGCACGTTACTTTAAACCCGGCTTCCGACAATGTCATATTGGCATTCTTTAATATGAGCGCATCATCATCAACAATAACTACTCTTTCTTCCATGTTAATTCCCCCTTCAGCCGATACATCAGCTGAGATAATCCCACTTGTCATTTCTATTCCACTTCTCCGTTGACTATTTCTGGTATCAGTTCATAGTCAAAATTATCCACAGCTTTTATGATCGCGTCAACCCGTGCAGCTTCATCTTCGGGAATCCTGTAACGCTTCAGGGATTCCGCAACATGAACAACGCTGTCAAAATCAAAACTCTCGCAGAACTCCGAAAGAGTCTTATAGGCTTCACTTAATTCCTGAAGGGTTATAAGCGGCCTTTCATCTTTGTCCTCTGCCCCGTCCTGTTCATTCAGTTGCTTTAGTTCTGCGGCCAGTTTTCTGTACTGTGCAATTAGATCCGGCAGTCTTGCATCAAGTGTTTCCGTATCTCCGAGATCTCCCGCCTTCTCCATCTCTGCAGCGAACTCGCCCAGTTCAAGTGCACCTATGACACGGGAAGTGCTCTTAAGAGCATGCACCTTGATGGTGATATTCCTGATATCCCCGGCAATCCGGAACTTTTCGATCTCATCGGCATTCTTTTCGGCAGTATCCAGATACATCTTAAGCGTTGTCATATATGACTTAGCACTTCCGCAATGAGCAAGGCCGGAGCCGACATCGATCTCACTCAGATGGAAAAGGAAGTCAGGCAATGCGTAATCTTCATCCGTATTATCATCAGATGCCGGTGCGATCTTGCCCTTCGGAAGATAATGCAGGAGCATACCTTCAAGTCTGTCGGGATCTATGGGCTTGGTGATGTAGTCGTCAAAGCCCGCCTTCATGAACGTCTCGCGCATTCCGGATATGGCATTTGCAGTAAGACATATGATGGGCGTCCCGTTATTGGGCGTATCTTTAAGTGCCTTCATTTCCGCAAGTGTCTCTATGCCATCCTTGTCCGGCATCATATGATCCAGGAAGATCACGTCGTAATGCTTCTGCTTATACATCGAAACCGCTCCGTCGCCATCCATTGCAGTATCGATCTGTATTCCGGTACGGCTGAGCAGACTTGTAAATACCGTAAGGTTGACAGGTGTATCATCCACAACCAGCAGTCTTGCGTGAGGCGCAGTGAATTTCTCACGGTAATTACGCCGTTCACTTAAAGACAGTCTGAAAGCATTTTCGTAATCGCCTACAGGATCCCACTTGACCACCTTCTGTTCCAGATCAAAAGAAAACGTCGATCCTTTACCGTATGTGCTCTCAACCTGAAGATGACTGTCCATCATGGCAAGAAAGCTCTGGGCTATTGTCATGCCAAGACCTGTACCTTCGATATTACGGTTTCTCTTTTCTTCGATACGTTCAAAAGCCTTGAACAGCTTGTCCATATCTTCGGGCTTTATGCCTATTCCGGTATCGGCAACGCTAATCTTAAGAATGATCGAATCGGGCCTGTCCGGTATTTTCTCATATCCCACAGAAAAGGTGACCGATCCCTCCTTGGTGTATTTTACTGCGTTCGAAAGGATGTTGGTGATGACCTGCTTGATCCTGATATCGTCGCCGTTAAGTATCGAAGGTATCTCCCTGTCAATGTCAATGTTGAAAGCTAGTCCCTTGTCTTCCGCCTTCTTTTGCACCATGTTGACAAGATCGTTGAGAACGGACACAAAACTGTAATCCACATTGATCATTTCCATTCTTCCGGCTTCGATCTTGGATAAATCAAGGATGTCGTTGATAAGTCCTAAAAGCGTATTTCCCGCCGTCCTGATACTCTCGGAATATCCAATGATATTATCATCACGGCTTTCCCTGAGGACCATCTCGTTGAGTCCGAGGATGGCATTCATGGGAGTACGGATATCATGTGACATTGTAGAAAGGAAATAGGACTTGGCATCATTGGCCTGATTTGCTTCCAGAGCCGCTTCCGACAATTTACGGTTATAGATCATAAGTATGACAAAATTAAATATCAGCAGGGTTATAAGTCCCGCCGAAACAGCACCCGGAAGGAGCCAGTCGACCACGCGCCTTTCAACGAGGTCATCCATAGGGATGTATGCCAGGAGATGCCACCCCTTCAGCGAGTCGAGTGGCATATAGGCTACCATGCATTCCTGTCCCTTCGAGTTCGTTATGGTAGTCGCCCCCACACCACCGGTTATATCACTCTTAAAGTGCTCGTATTCCTCGGTGGTAACGGTATTGTATGATTTGTAGTATTCAAAGAAATTGCTGTTTTTAAGAGATTTGCCATGGATGATGTAGTTGCCGTCCTTGTCGATAAGGCTTATCTCAACACTTTCGTACTCACCCTTTAAGAAAACAAGCTTCTCCTCAAGAAGATTTAGCGGAACCACACGCATTAAAAGACCGGTTCTTAATTCACCCGTATCGGGATCCAGCACCTGCACATAATTCATGAATGCAATGGACTGTGTTCCATTCATTGGATTCGTGTATGCTCTTGTGATATTGACCACAGTGCCTTCGTCATTCAGGCGGTCAAGATTGTCAAAGATAGGTATATTCTTATAAGAAACCGCGTAATCACCGGGGTTACTCTGGTTTTCAGTCGTAGAAATACCCGAAAGCCCCGGATCATCCATAAAAATAAGATGCCCTGATATTTCGGGTGATATTTTGGCCTTTCTGATATAGGAGACGATATCCTCGGCTGTCATAGGTGTGCCCGCTTCCGCAGACCTGTTGACATAGTTTGACCAGATATCGCACAGATGCTGCTCATCCTCGAGATAGTTGGTGATGATCTGATTAACGGTGGCAGTCATCTTCTTATATTCTTCTATAACGATCCGGTTACTTTCCTCTACCTTAAAATTCGCATACCGGATAACAAAAATTAATATGAATCCGATTATTAACAGATTAGGAACAATGACCAGCGCTCTCTTCACGTAACCCCTCCGGATGAATCCTCATCTCTTACTCAAATGTTCCGTACATTGCAACAGCTTCATCTACTGTCATCTCGCCGCTGCCGACACCGAATGAGGCATACTTGATCTGAACGGTAAGAGGATCCGTAATGCCAAGCGCCTCAGGTGAAAAAGTGCGTTCGGATGATAACTGACCAAATGGAGCGTACACCGGGTCGGATGACAGACTTACAGTGGGTGTTATCAGACGCTTCACGTAAGCCATTTCATCCAGCTCGGCTGTAGAAACCAGGAAACGCATGAACTCATTGGTCATATCCAGATCATTGCAGTCTTTGTTAACTGAAAACTCTATGGACGGACTGTCAATGAAATATCCGCCGTCTTCAGTCAGCGGAAGAGGTGTAAATGAATATTTGAAAGGTGATGCTGTGAAAGCCTCGGACTGGCTTTCTCTTTTTCTGGTACCGGATACGGTATCTCCGTGGCATATCATCATGGGAACATCACCTTCGAAAAAGCGCAGGATCACCTGGTTGTAATTGTCTTCGATCTTATCACACTCCGCAGGATCGATACATCCGCTCTGTATCAGCTTCTCAACGGTTTCCAATGCGGGACGCATATATTCTCCTGCCTTAGGATCCAGGTCATTTGCAAGCGCGAGGGCTTCGGGATCACCGGCAAGTGTTGCTACAAACATCGGATAAGCAACCGTGTACATAAAGCAGCTTGACGTGTCACGGCTGTAACCCATCATAGGATTAGCATATCCCTTTTTGCGCAGCTCATCACATACAGTCACGAGTTCACTCCATGTGGCAGGAACTTTTAAGCCTTCCTTTTCGAAAAGGTCATTGTTCACCAGCATGCCGTAGCTTCTGGAGAAAACAGGCACCATCATCACATGGCCGCCCTCATCATGCTTGAGGAGTCCGGGACGTATGCAGTCCAGATTCAGTTTCAGTGCGGGATCGGAAAGATCCTCCATATGGGCCAATACCTGATCGTATTTCTCGTTACCGACCATCCATGGATAGGAGAAGAAAATGTTGGGACTGTCATCGGCTTCAAGCACAGTCCCAAGTATATTGTTATAATCATCGATCTTCATATAGCTGAGCTGAACATTCGGATAGAACTCTCCGAATCTGTCGAATTCCGCCTCCAGAGCCTCGAAGTTATCATAGCTTCCTACTACGGTGATACTGCACTCTTTATTTTTATCGAGTGCCGGAACGAAGCCTTTATCAGCTGTTTCCGATGTCTTGCCACCGCATGCCGTAAGCGATACGACCATACAGATAATTAGAATAATACAGATCATCTTTTTCATGCTCTACGCCCCCTTGAACAAGCAGATTTTCAGATGTCCTAAAGTATTGCTTCCATTATAGTCAAATAACGGCTGCACTTCAACGCTAAAGCCCCTTTGTAACAGTGCCGGGGCTGTTACAAAAGAAGACGGCTCTTTCATCAGAAAAAGCCGCCTTGTTTATGCTTATTAACTTAAGACATATCAATCATCATAAGGATGAATGGTCTCGATGGTTCCGTCTTCAGCAATATTGAGCTTGGTGTACTTTACGCATCTTTCGTGGGTGATACCCTTTGAAAGCTCACAGTCATGATAGAAAATATACCATTCTCCGTCTATCTCGAGGATGGAATGATGTGTAGTCCATCCAAGTACAGGCTCCATTACTCTTCCCTTGTAGGTGTAAGGTCCGTCGGGCTTATCACTCTCGGCATAGCAGAGATAATGGGTAGTTCCGGTTGAATATGAGAAATAATATTTTCCATTGAACTTATGAACCCAGGGATCCTCGAAATATCTGCGATCTTCGTCACAAGCCTTAATGGGATCACCGTTCTCGTCAAGGATCTGAATATGCTTGGGAGCTGCGATAAAACCTGTCATATCCTGCTTAAATTCTGCGAAAAGGGGGCCGAGTGCAGGAACATCTCCCTCGGGCCTGGGCTCGTCGGGATTAAAGCTTCCTGACTGCCACATCTCGAGCTGTCCGCCCCAAAGTCCTCCGTTATAGCAGTAGATCCTTCCGTCGTCATCTACAAGAACAGCGGGATCGATGCTGTAGCTTCCCTCGATGAAATTCTCGTGGGGCTTGAAAGGTCCCACAGGGCTGTCGGACTCGGCTACACCGAGACGGAACTTCAGCTCCTTATCCTTAGCGGGGAAAATAAGATAATATTTTCCGTTAACATGAATAGCATCGGGAGCCCACATCTGCTGGCTAACCCAGGGAATATCCTTGTAATAGATTGCAACACCGTTATCTACACAGGGAGAATCAAGATTGTCCATTGAAAGCACATGATAGTCTTCCATCATGTACTGTGCTCCGTCATCATCATCGGGAACGTCAAGCTCTATATCATGTGAAGGATAAATATAGATCTTTCCGTCAAAAACATGTGCTGAAGGATCAGCGGTATACATATGTGTTACCAAAGGTTTTCTTTCGTTAGGTCTTCTCATAATCTCCATACCTTTCGATAAATGATTTACAGTTACGTAATATATTTTCGCATATTTTACAGAAAATATTTTACCAAAACTTGCCATGCATTGGTTAATTATTTTCTTAATATCATAAATTCAGAGATTTTTGAGGTTTTGTTTGGGTTCAGGTACATAAAAATGAACCCTTAACCCCGTCCCCAAGGGGTCATATGTATCATCAGCATGACAAGTGCAAAGCCTGCGACAAAAGCAAGTGCTCCCTTGTCATTATCTTTCTTTAAAGCGATCTGAGGTATTTCCTCTATTGTTGTATATATCAATGCTCCGCCGGCTACTGCCATAACATACGGAAGTACACCGGGGAATAAAACAACCAGCACAACTGTAACTATTCCGAGAAGCGGTATCGGAGCTCCGGATACCGATCCCATAAGGAAAGCCTTTCCTGTCTTTGATACCACATCTTTCAGAGGCATCGATGCAAACATAGCCTCCGGAATATTCTGAAGTGCGATCGCTATAGCCAAAACCAGAGCAACAGATGAAGATATCCACTCGGTCTTCATGAAATGCGACGCATAGATCGCACCAAGAGCTATGCCTTCCGGAATATGATGTATTATTTCCTTCAGTATTATCCTTATCTCCAATTTCAGTTTACTCTTTGGGCCTTCGGTCAGATCTGTAAAAACATGCGTATGCGGAATGAGCTTATCCAGCATGATCTGTATAACAACACCCAGACAGAAGCATATCGTCACAGGAACTATCCCGTTTCTATTTTCCTGATTCAATCCGTCGATGGACGGTTCTATCATTCCCCATACAGCGATCGAAAGCATTATTCCCGAACTGCATCCTGTCAGGACCGTTCTCATTTTATCGGAAAGGTGATGTATCTTTGCATATATAACTGCTGAACCAAGAAGTGTTCCCAACAGTGGAATAAGCATTCCGAAGATCGTCTCATTATCTGAAAGGCTATGTGAGCTGTCGAGATGCGTTATAAGAGCCCTGAAACCTATAAACAGAAGTATTGTTCCGCCCATGATCTCAGCTCCGGATTTGTAGCGGTCACCGAAAACACTTCCGATCTTTACTCCGATCATTGATGTGATAAACGTGATAACGCCGATCACTGCTACTGCAAAGAGCACATTTAAAAACCGACTTGTATTAAAGACTTCAACAGGAACGGCAACGAATGTTATTCCGATCGCCAGAGCATCAATGCTGGTAGCGACCGCCATCATAAACATAGTCTTAACATCAAATCCCGGCGAAGTTTCTTCATCCGGAGAAAGAGATTCTTTGATCATATTCCCGCCGATCAGAGATAGCAGTCCAAAAGCCACCCATGGAGCCACCATGGTAATAAGCTTCTCAAATCTTGATCCGACAAGATAACCTATAAAAGGCATAATTCCCTGGAAAGATCCGAACCAGATACCGCATAGCAGAAATTCCTTCTTTGTTGCTTTACCTGCCGCCAAACCCTTACAGATTGACACAGCAAAAGCATCCATAGCAAGTCCGACTGCTAACAGAAGCAATTCGATCAGTCCCATATTAATTCACTCCTCTATGTGTATTTCAGTGTTTCAGCTTTCGATTATTACAGCATTCGGCTATTATTTCAATCGGATCTATTGACAGGAAAACGAAGCACATATAAATATTTTTGGCCATAGGATTATCAGCACCGATGTCATCACACTTTGACAGCCTTAATGTCATTAAAAGCATTACGCGTGGTTAGTCGCAGCTAACGAGAAATGATAACACTCGTTTGCTTCTCTGTCTATGATCTTCATACAAAAAAGGCTCATTTATATTCTATATATTTTTTGTATATATCTTCTATAAAATTTCCTTTATCTGTCAGGGTCCACTTATCTTCAGATACATAGATTGTTTCAATATCTCTCAGCGTAAAGATCATGAACTCAGATGTTGTAACCTTGGATGTATCAAAGGATGATAGATCCAGTGTCCGTATCGCATAGCAGCGGTCAAACATAGCTCCCATGTCAGATACATGTATCCCCTCCTCAAATGTTCATTTATTGAGCAGCTTTTTCGAGATCGGCAGTGACTTTCTTCAGATCCTCCCGGATGCTCAGATGCTGCGGGCAGGCTTGCTCGCACTTGCCGCATTCCCTACAGTTATTGGCACGTGAATTATTCTTGCCCATTTCATCCCAGTTCCATCTTGCTACGCCGAAATCCTGATACATATGGTACTGGTTCCAGGCACGGAAGTTTCCCGGGATGTCAACGCCAAACGGACAAGGCATACAGTAACGGCAACCGGTACAGCCGTTTTGGATACGACTGCTCATGATCTCCTTGATCTTATCGATGGCAGCATATTCCTGCTCGTTCATTGGAACAAAATTAGTAAAGGTATCGAGATTATCCTCTACCTGCTCCATTTTGGACATACCACTTAAGACAGTCAGGATATTGGGCAAGGTAGCGACATAGCGCAGTGCGAAAGAAGATGCGCTCTTGCCCGGACGAACCCCTTCAAATACATCCATGATATCCTTGGAGAATTTGGAAAGAGAGCCGCCCTTGATCGGCTCCATGATGGTCAGAGGGATGCCGAGTTTTTCAGCCAGTTTGTAACCCTTCATACCGGCCTGTTCATCGATATCCATATAATTAAACTGAATCTGGCAGAAATCCCAGTCGCGATAGTTGATAATCTCTTCAAAAGCATCATAGGAATCATGGAAAGAGAATCCAAGGAAACGGATCTTGCCCTCTGCTTTCAGTTCTTCCAGTCGTTTTACGGTACCCAGATCGCGCTGCTTTTCCCAGCTGCCACGGTTTAAGGCATGCATCAGATAAAAATCAAAATGATCAGTCTGTAATTTTTCCAGCTGCTCATTAAAGTATTTGTCCACATCTTCAACGGTGTTTACCAACCATACCGGCAGTTTGGTTGCCAGATAGTAGGAGTCCCGCGGATATTTCTTCAATGCTTCTCCGACAAAGAGTTCGCTTTCCCCGTCATGATAAGGATAAGCCGTGTCGATATAATTGACACCGGCAGCAATGGCAGTATCCAGCATCTTTTGCGCCTCGACGCGTTCGATCTTGCCGTCAGGACCTGTCGGAAAACGCATGCAGCCAAAGCCGAGCAATGATACATCAATCCCAAGTTTTTCAAATCGTCTTTTTTCCATTCCGGTAACCTCTCTTTCAATGAGTTTCAAATTGCCTCTTTACCAAGCATCTATTATTCTATCATACGTGCTCGCATTAAACTCATCTTTTGCTATTCCCGCCGCATCCGTAATCTTCACGATGGTAGTGTGAGTAACGCCATATTCTTTGATCAGAGGAAAGCCCTCAACAAAAAGAAGAACCGGTTTCCCGATTCTTCTTTTCGTCACATATTATAGAGCATTGTAATTTCCTCCATCGTGGAGTTCTCTTCGATAAGATCCGGCTTAAATATAAAATGAACAAGACGATCGCGAAGCTTTCCGTCTTTACAGAATATCTATATACTCTCCTGCAAGTGCCTTATTCATACTTCTTACTGCACAGAATTTTCCGCACATACTGCAGGCCTCACTGTGATCATCTTCCGGAAGTCTGCTGTCTCGTATAGCCTTTGCTGTCTCCGGATCCAGAGCACATGCAAACTGTGCATCCCAATCAAGTACCCGTCTGGCATCTGCCATTTTGTCATCTATATCCCTTGCTCCGGGAATACCCTTTGCTATATCTGCCGCATGAGCTGCAATCTTTGAAGCGATGATACCCTGCTTAACATCATCTACATTTGGAAGTGCCAAATGCTCTGCAGGAGTTACATAGCACAGAAATGCTGCACCACTCATCGCTGCTACCGCTCCACCGATAGCTGAAGTGATATGATCATATCCCGGTGCTATATCGGTTACAATAGGTCCGAGAACATAGAACGGCGCTCCCATACAGATAGTATTCTGAATCTGCATATTAGCTGCAACCTGATTAAGCGGCACATGTCCGGGCCCCTCAACCATAACCTGTACATTATGATCCCAGGCACGCTTCGTAAGTTCTCCCAGTCTTACCAGTTCTTCTATCTGACATACATCCGTTGCATCTGCAAGACAACCCGGTCTGCATGCATCCCCAAGCGAAATAGTTACATCATGTTCTTCACAAATCTCAAGGATCTCATCATAGTATTCATAGAAAGGATTTTCTTCACCTGTCATACTCATCCAGGCAAAAACAAGACTTCCTCCACGGCTTACTATATTCATTTTTCGCTTATGCTTCTTTATCTGCTCTATAGTCTTTCTTGTGATTCCACAGTGCAGAGTTACAAAATCCACGCCATCTTCAGCATGAAGTCGAACTACATCTACAAAATCTTTTGCAGTCAGAGTTGCAAGATCTCTTTGATAATGAATAACACTATCATATACCGGAACTGTTCCAATCATGGCAGGACAGTCCGATGTAAGCTTCTTTCTAAATGGTTGAGTATCTCCATGACTTGAAAGATCCATGATAGCTTCCGCCCCAAGGTTTACTGCACTCATAACTTTCTGCATTTCTACATCATAGTCCTTGCAGTCCTTTGATACCCCAAGATTTACATTTATTTTGGTACGAAGCATGCTGCCAACGCCCTCTGCATTCAGGGATTTGTGGTGTTTATTTGCCGGAATAGCAACCTTCCCCTCAGCCACAAGCTTCATAAGCTTATCAACATCCATCTTCTCTTTTTCTGATACAAGCTGTATCTCAGGTGTTACGATTCCTTTTCTGGCTGCATCCATCTGAGTTGTATAATTTCTTGAATCAGCGCCTACGTTTTTTTCGTTTGTCATTTGTTTCTATCCTCCTATTATGACATTTTTTATAGCGACTCAAAGTGGTGCCCCCAGTCAGCCGCATTAAAAACAGACATGCCAAGGATGACATGTCTGTAAAATGAATCACATATGTCCCTACGTTGGCATTATCCAAATCAGGTTATAGGTCGAGACATACCGTCTCCTCTCAGCCGTTAAACAGCTCCCCATTGCAAAAAAATACTATAACAAACCGTTCCGGTAGTCAATTAGTATTTTTGGCTATTTATATCGATCAAACCGATTGACTTTTATCCATTACCTTCAGAGCCATCTTGCGCTCATACATCTTCTTGTCAGCGCGTATAAATACTTCGGTATAGCTCTCATCGATGTCGGGATCAAAAACAGCCATTCCGCTTGAAATAACGATTGTACCATTACCGTGGTTCTCATCGATCATCTTGTCAAACTGTTCCTTAAGAACTTCTCTGTTCTCGAAATCACTGCCTTTGAGAATGACAACAAATTCGTCTCCTCCGATACGGTAAACAGGACTGTGAGCAAAAATCTCACATATCATCTTGCATCCATTCCTCAGGTATTCATCACCTGCATCGTGCCCCAATGTATCGTTGACCTCCTTAAGTCCGTTCAGGTCAAAAACGACAACCCCATAGCCTTCGTATGAGTGTTCTTTTGCCTGGAGCTCAAGATCACGCAGGGATTCCAGATATGCCAGTTTGTTTTTGACACCGGTAAGTCCATCTATTAATGCTCTGCGGTTGGCATTCTCCATCTCGCGTCCATGTTCGATGTCCTTCTCCCTGTATATGAAGGAGTGGATCGCGCATGTTGCAAAGAGGCAGCCCAGAGCATAAAACGGCATGAACGGGAACATCATCTGAAAAGCGATAAACACTGCCATTATGATGCCCGAGAAGCCTACGGTCATGTAATGGTGCTTTGTAATCCCCTCTGATCTTGACGATGCATAAAATGCATAAACTGCTGACGCGAAGAACAGTATCATCTGCATAAACAATGCGATATATCTTGCGGGAAGTGCCTGATATACTTTATCCGCAGAGAATGTGAAAACGATCGGAACAAACAGATTAACTGTAAGGATGATCATCTCGAATATGAAGATAAACCATCCGGAAGCCAGGAAGATCTTAGTCAGTTTACCTTTGCTCTCAATGAAAATAACAACGCACTTTACCCAAAATACTACTGACAGGACCATCGTGGAAAAATCAAGGATAGTATCAATGTAAGTTATGACGACCCATTGCTGCTCATTAAAAATGCCCCAGAATGCATCTGCGGTGAAATAAGATATCAGAGAAATCAGAAAGCAACGGTATTTTGTCCGGAGTTCGCTATTTTCCGGACCTTTTACTTTCCTCAATGCTTCAAAATTAACGATTACGAGGACGATTATCGATATTATCCCAATACTGGCGTAATACATAAACCATTCCCATTCTTAATAATGATGTCTTTTATATCAAAGAGAACTCTTCCGGCAAATCCGTTTGGATATAATATACTGTTTCCCGTCCTTTTTTTCAATTGTTCTTGTGATTATCGCTGTCTTTTCCTTTGATATTACACATTTAGAATAGTGTATCATCAGACTTGCAGCCATCATTTTATTTTTTCAGCTTATTGATCATTTTTGCCAGTGAAAGAAAATCTTCCGCCTTCACAATGGCTATACCCTGGGCTTCATCTCCCAGTACCACCAGTTGATCCCCGGAAGAAATATCAAACATTTTTCTGGCCTTGGCAGGGATTACGATCTGTCCCTTGTCCCCCACGGTGACAAGTCCGAAAAGATGCTTACCTTTGGGCGGAACATCCAGCCCAAAATTTTCCACAGGCTCATAATTGGCCAGATCATCTAAAGAAACTCCGAAAATATCAGCCAGCTGCTTGCATTTATCAAGGTCCGGGACTGATTCTCCGGCCTCCCATTTGGCAACCGACTGCCTTGTGACCCCAACCTTATCGGCTATATCTTCCTGAGTCATTTGTAATATCTTTCTCAATTGAACCAGATTATCGCTAAACATTTATTGCTCCTTCTTCTTTTTGATTCCAAGCACTGCCCATCTGAAAAAGGGGATCCTCGAGATCAGGGCATATAATCCGTATCCGAAGACAAATCCTGCCACAAGGCTCAAAACATAGCAGACAGGTGCAGGGAAAAGTTTTGGCTTTGCAACAAACAAAGCAACCGAGGATATTCCGAGATAATGGAATACATACAGACCGAAGCTGTGCCCTGTCATCCATTTTGTAAATGCATTTGAAACATCTACGAATCGTGCCATTAAAGAAAGCATGGCAACCGCCCCCACATACGCATCCAGCGAATAAAGAAAGCCTCTGTTTATTGGCTTATCCGCAAAATTATCTCCAAAATACGTGAATGAAAAAATAATGCAAAGGGCTACTGCGGCCACCATCAAAGGTACGGCGATCTTCTTTATCCTTTCAATGACTTCATCATTTGAAAATACAAAATATCCGAGAATAAAGAACACAAAGTAGAATGCGAACCGGTATACGGAAACAACGGGAGCGTTTAAGATCTGCGCCACACCCCATATCGGAAAAACAAAAAGTGCTGCCAGCCACAGCGGAGTCTTGGCTCCCGCCTTTAAAAGCCTTCCCTTTTCGATCTTTCTGACAAGAACAAGCACTACACAGTATATCCAAAGAAGATGCATATACCAAAGCACCCCGCTTCCGGTTGCAACCATTATAAGATATATGATGGGTTTGGGAACCTGTGCGGCAGAAAGTCCTTCAATACCATCGCCGAGAGACATGCTTACATACCCCTGAATAAACTGAAAAACAAAAAGTCCTATGGTAGAAGGAACCAAAAGTTTCAAAGTCCTTGCCTTGATAAACTCTTTGTCCGAATGAGAATCAAGCGACAGCCGGGCGCTGATACCCGAAACCAGGAAAAGCACCGGCATAAACCATGGATAGACCAGATACTGAAAAATGTCAAAGTACTGTACGGAAAGATCCGTGATCTTTCCAAGCCCACCCGGTACACCCTCTGCATTGTACATGTAAAATACATGATAGATCACAACTATAACTACCGTGATCCAACGAAGGTTGTCCAAATAATGTTTTCTCATACCAATCCCACCTTTGCAATATATTTTAACATGATTATATTGCCTTTATAAATGGGAGTCTATCAAGTAAAGTTAACATTTGCGGGGTAAAAATGTTACTTTTTCTTTACTTTGGGGCTACATGGTGAACCCCTAACCCCGTCCCACACACTATTTACCTGATCGCATTTAACATCGGCGCTATATGGAATGTCATCTTTAAATGGGTAGACCGGGGAATGAAAGATTCCCCGGCCATGATCAAAGCTACTCTGGAAGAATATATTAAACGGAATAACCAACAATCATCATTAGTTGTCACTGACAATATCATATAACGTTTGGATTACATCTTCCCCTGCACAAGGATATTCAGGTTCGATATAGTCACCTCTCGACGGATCTATTCGGGTTTTGTAGTCTGTCGACACTGAAAGCCACATTCCAATGTCATCGAAGTAGAACTGTGTGATCTCACCGCAAGAGTTGCAGGCTTCTGCGGGCGACTCACCAATTACCTTCCCGAGACCATTATCTACTACCATCTCAGTAAAAAGCATAGCTGACGAAAATGAATCCTCATCGGTAAGCACATACAGATTTCCATCAAACTCAAGCTCTGCAACTCTCTTATTCTTGGTTTTCCCACCCTGATCAAATATCAGGAAGTTCCACCTTATCTTCCTAAAATTGTCTCCCTGGTAATATGTGTCAATCGGAAGATACTTAAACAGTTCATTTACAACATATGTGTCGCCACCGCCATTACCTCTTAGATCAATTGCAAGATTTTTAATCTTTTTCGTGTTTATCTCTGTAAACATTTCACGAAGCACATCCCTGTAGTGATCACTTGTCCAGCAACGTTTTAGCGTAAGTATAGCAAGACTCTTTTCTTCGTCTATCTCATAATATACATAATCATCAATATTATTATCAGATGGAAGATACTTATCCTGAAGATTATAGTATTCATCAGCAGTTATAAAGTCCTCACGGCTATAAGTTCGTGATTCCTCATCTCCATCCTCGTTCTTCCAAACAACCTCATAAGGCGCCTCAACGCCGCATAGATCTAGATAGAACAAGTTTTTCATATTTACACTAATGAAGCGCGGTGTTTCGTAAGAATAATAAGGCTCTACGAGTTCCTTCAGTTTATCTTCTGTCATTCCATTTACCGAATAAATGCAATAGCCTTTACTCATCATCTCAGGATCATCCGATAGTAATAAAGGATCCCACGAATTAAATGATGTATGTGCATCATATATCTCATGCAGTATACTTCTTACGCCACGAATTAACTCTATTCTCTTGACTGTATCCTTTGACTCAAAATCAGCCCTGACTTCCTCATACTTTGCCTGAACCTCAGTTGTTAGTCCATCTGCGAAAGATATATGATACTTTCTCAGGTAGTCCATGACCTCCTCAAGATCATCCAGTGCCTCTTCCTTTGTAAGGTCCGAATTCTCATAATAATGAATCGGCCTATCAGACTTGAATCCATCACTATTCCAAAATGGACAGGCATATGTAAAAAGTACACACAAGCCGGCAAAAACACCCGTAATGGCTACTGCTATTATCTTTGCTAATTTCCTGGAAAATGCCTTCTTAGCTATAAGCAACACAACCGTTATATCCACAACTGCAGCGAGTATCATGATCCACTGCGGAAGATCCTTCCATATCATCAGCACATTTAACGGAACTATGCCAAACAGCAATAGATTTATAATTATAATAACAACAACTGCCCCAAACTTTTTGAACCTATTCATTGTAAGTATTCCTTTTCCTTAGCTTTTATATTCCATAAGATCTCCCGGCTGACAATCCAGGACCTTGCAGATAGCATCCAGCGTTTCAAAGCGGATGGACCTAGGGGACGGGGTTTGTGGTTCATTTTCGGATACTACCATTTGAGAAATGAACCATGAACCCCGTCCCCTGGGTTCATTATATTGCCTTTATAAATGGGAGTCTACCAAGCAAAGTTAACATTTGCGGGGGCAAAAATGTTACTTTTTCTTTACTTTTTCCGGCATACCGGAAGCTCTGGTGAATATGGAACTGAACGTTCCAATACAGATATAGCAATTTTATCCAATTCCGCAAGCTCTCCTTTTTATATCATAGTATCATCAAATGAAAGGAGAGCACTAACATGAATCTTAAAGTATTTGAATCCTTTAACAATGGGCAGTTACGTCTGCCAGGCAAAACCATTTCATTCGCTGATATCGCCTGGTCAAAGCATCCGGTTTTTGAGGGAGTTGAATTGAAACACATCATTACATCCAAAGATACAGATGGCGAGTATAGTTATCATCTGGTCCGGATTGCCCCTAACAAGAGAATTCTTGATCACATTCATGAAACACAGCTGGAAACCCACGAAGTGATCGCCGGCGAAGGCACCTGTATCAACGACGGCCATGAACTTGTTTATGAACCTGGGGTAATATCTATAATGCCTAAAGCCGTTCATCATGAAGTACATGCCGGGAAAGACGGATTATATCTGTTTGCTAAATTTATTCCCGCACTTTGTTAATCACTTTTTATTACAGCATCCTGATATTGACTGGGTGTCATACCCACTATCTTCTGAAAGCATCTGTCCAAGTGGCTTTGATCGCAAAATCCTGCTTCATAAGCCACCTCTGGGATGCTTTGGGTTGTTTCAAGCAATTTTTGTGCCTTTCTTACTTTACACTGTATCTGAAATTGATGCGGTGTCAGACCAAATGCTTTCTTAAACTTCCGTATCATATGATATGGGCTGACCTGTGTGTCATCCGCCATTTCTTCAATAAGGTATAAATTCTCCGGTTTTTCCATAATGGTCTCCTGAAGTTCTTTCAGATTATCATCATCCACAACCGCATCGATCTTGATACACATAACCATCATGGAATAGGGATTTTCATCCGCCGGTTTTACCTCATGCAGAACATTGGGCATTATTCGGAATTCTTCTCCCTGCGTATAGATACAGCTTTCTCCATCTATGGTAATGCAGACCTGTCCCTCTTCAATATAACCTATTGTCAAATGATTGGAATGTGTGTGTGGAAGATATATTTTTCGTGATTTCTCATATCTGACACACTCAATTTCATCATTTTTTTTGCTGTAAGTCACTTCACTCATCTTCGTCTTAATCGTTTATACTTTTTTAGGATTTCGCCTATCGCTGACTCACTCTTTTCCTAAAATCTTCAGTCCTGTTATTCCAATTACAATAAGAATAACACAAACCACCTGTGGAACTGATAACTTTTCATTGAAAAGAAATATACCTAGCAATGTCGTTCCCACTATTCCAATACCGGTCCACATAGCATAGGCCGTACCAAGAGGAAGCTGTTTCAAGGCTATTGCTAAAAATACAGCACTGGCAATATATCCCACGCCGGTAATGATCGACGGGATCAAGACTGTAAATCCATTCGATTTCTTCATAGCCACAGCCCAGGTAATCTCCAACGCACCTGCTAAAAACAAATAGAACCACTTCATATAAAAAACTCCTTATAACAAAATACGTCATTTCCTTACCTGCTAAGACCTAACGGTAAAGAAATGACGTTAATCCCACTACTCGGTAGCAATGGGCGTCTGTTTGTTTAATTGCATCAACTATACTTAAGATACTGGAAGTTGTCAACGATTTTAACTTCCGGCAAAATAAAATCCAAATAATCTTTACTCGATGCCATCTTTTATTCCTCTATCACTCCACACATGAGCTTCAACATATCGTTCAGGGCCATATTTCCCATCAGGGTTCCAGTCCTGGGGAAGTCCGTACTTTTCAATCACGCCTAATATCTCGTCATATGTATAGAGCTTCTTTCTGTACTCTTTTCCATCATTAACACGGTCACTGAACGTTGGATGAGAATCTCCATAGGTAAAAGAGACTGTGCTCAGATCCAAGTCTGCCGTATCTATCACTATGTGATCACAGTCTTCAAACCAGCTCTGTAACCATGGGCATTCACCAACCACCAGATAGTGTGGGACTTCGCGTTCAATCTTCCCGCCTTTTTTACGGAACTCGGTCCTTAGTATCTCTTCGAATCGCCTTCTATCGGCAACGTAACTGTCTTGCCTTTTTGCGCACATGCTTTCAGGTTTTTCGGACTTTATGGTCAGAAGCACCTTATGGGCTTCTTCTTCGCTTAGGTCCGACAGATTCCGAAACGGACCCGTTTTCTTATCAAAATAATGGTATAAAAGCATTGTATCTCCACGGAAATTATGAATTTATCGGTCTACATTGTATTCCGAGATAAACCGCCATCAATTTTTATGATTTCTTAGTTCATTTTATTCGTGATTATATCAAATGGTTAATTACTCCACTTCATCTATCCCGTATATATATCTGAACTCGAGTATGGAAGCAGAATTCTTCTCCTGCCCTTCAAGTTCTACTTTCAATGAATTATCCCTGTCGATAATGAAATATATGATACTGCAGCCGTACTCTTTTGCCTTGGGCATGAAGTATTCCGCCACCCATTTTGTATCAAGGGGATTATCTTCAAAGCCGTCTCTTGTATCAGCAACATAATTACAGCCGGTGTGAGCATTTATTACCTGCAGTGCCTTCTTAAGGGGTTCTCTGTACTGCTCCAGCTCACAATACTTTTTCCAGTGGACCAGGACGACATTCTTATCTGCCGCATAAAAAACATCGCAGTATTCTGATAAATAAATTTCTTCCATATCTTTCATTTTCCTCCCTTATCGATCCTCACACTTAGCAGTTTACGTTCCCGGCTTCAGAAACTCGATCGTTTTACTGTCTATTTTCTATACCAAGATACTGCCGTAAATATAATCGTAATCTTCCGGGATAACCTACAACTATTTTTTATTGCAGATACCAATATGTATGCCATCCTGACATCTGAATGATAGCCTCCCTCGGCACTTGTTTTAATATAGGAAACAGACCAAACCAGTCTGGCGCAGTCTGAATTAAACCAATCAGTGCAAATCCATAACAGAACCAGCAAAATGTATTTTTCTTTTCCTTATCAAACGCAAATATCAATAATGGCACAATACCCAGAACGAATGCCGGAAGCAGATAATATACAATGCATTGAGTGATATTTAATGGATCCGTTGATGTGGCATATCCTGAAAAGTTTCCCTTTATGATACCGATATAAACGGTGCTGCCTTTTGGAAAGGCGATTCCGTGAAGCAGTTCATGTAATCCTTGAAGCAGAAATGATGATAAGGCACCGATAATAAAGCCTTTTTTTGAAGGAATAAACCAACTCTTTTTCTTACCGATAATAATCAATGCTATAAAAAGAACTATCAACGGAACGACTATGAAATACGATTGTTTTAATAATTCCGCCTGTGATTCCGCCTCGACAACCTGAATGGCATTTGGCGGTAAAATGGTCTCTTTCCATGCATCTACCTCATTTGCGCTGATTCCTGCCCAAACAATATTCAAAACTAAAACTTTATAAATAACAAAGGCTATTGCAATCATGCCGATACCAATTGCCACACAATGCCTTTTTATTGTACTTTTCATCATAAGCTCCTTAGTGCAGAAAACTGAAAGCTAATGGTGACACTCACCATGTCCGGTCTCTCCCGTATCGATCACCTTCGAGGATTTCACCTCACCGTTATCAATAGACTTTTCTATCGTCTCACGTGAAATAATCTGCTCATCTTCTTCAAAGTGATCATCCCTTCGACCAAACTCTTCAAGCGCTCCATAGTTAAACGCTTCCTGATTATCCAATATAAATTGTTCTCTGTCTCTATCCTCTAAAGAAATTAGTTTTATATTATTCATAGCAATATGTCCTGAAATATATTCGTCGATTAAAATTTTATAACAGAAGCAATCTTCTTGCCGCATAGTATTCCTAAAATGCAGCAGCCACAGCTCAATATCACATATATACTACCGGCAGCATATTGCTTATTATCAAACAGATTAGAAGCCTCCAGCGAAAATGTAGAGAATGTTGTAAAACCACCGCAGACACCGGTCTTCCAAAATAGAACTGTATTATCGGATATGCCTTCTTTATTACTCGTAACACCAACTATAAATCCAATCAGAACAGCTCCTATTATATTGGTTATAAGAGTCAATACAGGAAATCCCGCCTTAACCGGAATAAGACTTATAGCATATCGTGCTACTGCACCCAATGCACCTCCAAGTGCAACAAACAGAAAACTCATATCAACCTCATGATCGTATAAAACAAAAACTATATTTCTTCATTACTGTAACACCTTATAGTGCAATCTATATCCTGTCCCAAAAATCCATTGCAGCTGAAATATTTATAAATAAAAACAGCGCCTCGAGAACTAAAGCCAGCACGAGAATATCAAACGCAAATTTCCATACTAGAATTGTTCCGTTCTTGGTAAGCCATATACACCTGCCTTGTTTTAGCATTCTTTTTTGATCTATAAACGTAAATACTACCGCCAGAATCATAAGGATCAAATGAACTGCTGCATGTATGAACAAACAAACCGCTTTTGTATAGTTATCATTAATAGACAGGATTAGATAACTCAACCCCATCCCGGCAAAAAACAGCAAAAGACATATCATACCACCTAACAATGCCCTGATCTGATCAGCTAAATTTTTCCCTTTATTAATATTTTTTCTGCTCATTTTTCGTTTGGTTAGAGAGTTCCTTATCCGCATAATTGACGAGCTTTCTATCCTTATAGAGAAGATCGTAGAGCATTGTCTTTTTGAAATTTTTTACTCTGGACTGCAGTGTGAGTTCGGCATTCTTGCCACAGACATCCACAGGATCAAACTGTATGCATCCTGCCTGACAAACGTATGCATATGCACCATCCTTACCAATGAAACGATGCTGACCAATAAGCCCCTGCTTTGAAAGTATGAATTGTCTTGCCTGTTGTATTGTTATAGTCTTCATATCCACTGTGTGAAAGTTGTTTTAAATTCAAATATCTATTCCGACTAATTCTCATAGAGTAGTCTTGTGTTCGGACAGACTGATGGTGATCTCCTTAAAATCCGTTGTAATCCCCCATGCTGCATTCATTGCATTTGGTACTCCGTTTTCATCATAAGTTCCGATGATAAGTACCGGCTGCGGGTACATAAGCTGTTTTGCTCCAAAATTCACTCTGCTCATTTTGCAATCCTCCTGAGGTCCCCGATCAGTTCCTCAATATCTTTTTCAAGTTCTTCATCTGAAACCGGATATCCACCTGCTTCACGATATTCGATTGCTTTTATCAATTTATTGATCCGCCAGAAATCGGTAATCTTTCCGGGATGATACTTATCATCACTTTCTATATTTACATTAATAGTATTTCTGTAATAATCAACAGTGTTGGGATACAACTCCGGTTCGCGATGTTCATTAACCCGACGAAGCAATTCCGCCCTACCATCTTCCACACTGTTTTCACGTAGGATCCTGGCTTTTAGACACGCTGCATAGTCGGCATTATTCCACAGATCATAATTACCATTAAATGACACGTCTGAAAGCAGATCACACACCTGCAAGGCATACTCATTGTAACCATATATGTATAGCCACGTCGCAAATATCACGATATTAGACAAGTCATTTTTCGACTTGAAGCTGCATTTTTTTAGTATCTTTTTACCGTAGCTTTGAACTTTCTTCTCCTTTACTGATTCAATAATCGTATTTATCAATTTTTCCATATAATCTAAACCACCCTCCATTTAAGACCCTCTGCCTCGATATACGCCACATCGCTTAAATTTCTGTGTTCCTCATTATCAGGATCAAACCCATCCCACATTGTCCAGAATAATGCTCTCTCATTTCTGCATACCTTAGCCTTCATGATATCCATCTGACAGTTATCGGATGGCGTGACAAATTGCAGCCGTATCTGCCTTGTGTGCGTAAACCATAATTCTATAGAGAACGTATCCTTGTCCAGCCTCTGAAAAACGATCTTCAGATCATTGTCTCCACGCATATTCCCGACAAGATTTTCGTCAACGCTGTTACCGCTTATATAATTCATACTGACGATCATAGAATCTTCAAAATCGTCATATATGTTGTTCAGATACGCGATATCAGAATCGGTTATAACCTCATTCCATTCCATGATCACTGTTTTCTTATTTCCTAGTTTTCACTCCCTGACCATCATCAAAGCCACCACAAGAAGGATTGCCGGAGAGATCCATATTGTTCCGATTCCAAGCCTTATGGAAAGAACACCACCAATTCCGGCTCCTATGGCAAATATAAAAATAATACCAAAGAAATGCAAAGCCTTGTACAGGGATCCCTTCTCTTTTGTTCTGAAATACTGTGACAGGCTTTCCGTACCGCTCCTCAGATTTCCGATACACATCGTACTGGCGTATCCGTACCCATGAACCTTTCTGAAGGTCTGCACCTGCATGGCACATGAGAACGATACCATGATATTCGCGAGCATGTTTAATCCTGACGGCATAAATCCTACCGCCAAAAGCAATGCGATCTCTATGAAAAGTATGATCTGCCTCCAATGGATCTTGCTGCCGGTCTTGAACCTGCTCTCGACCCTTTCAGCCAGAAAAATACCTGCAGCAAATGATATGAGCGGAAGCATATAATGCAATCCCTTATACCACTCTCCCTGCATAAAGTTCTGGCTCATCAGTACCACATTACCGGTCTGGGCATTTGCGAATACACCATCCCTCACGTTATAAGTATATGCGTCTTGTAAGCCTCCCGAAAATGAAAGCAACGCACTTAATCGAAAGCTCTCGGAGGTCTGCGTTTTTGCAATCGACATCTCTTTTCTCCAAATATGCCCCATCATAATAAAAACGAAAGTCAATCCGGCTGTTGGCCGTCATGAGCCTTCCATGCGCATTCTGTCATCTGCAGATCAGTGAAAGTTGCCCTAAAGCTTGAATCCTCCGGGCTGCAAGCATAAACACCAAAACGTATCTTCCCCGCGCCTTCCCACATATGACAAACACGCATCTGTGAAAAGTTCTTGCCATCCGCAGAACACTCTATACAATAGTCATCCTCTCTTCGGCTGAATCGGTACCACATACTCTTCACGTCGAAAGAGATTTCTGTCGTTGCCCAATCGGAATATCCATGGTTGGTGACAACAGATCCCAGATGCTGAAACTCTTCATTCTCGTATTCCACTGAGGCTTTCAGCCAATTCTCGGAATCCAGATACATAACGACACCACACTGATCAAAGCGATGATGACTCTCGGAAAAATCAGTCTTCACGATAAAAGAAAAAAACTTCTCCTCTGTTTCTGCCTGTAAAACCGGTGCATTATCATTGCGAAAATGATAATACGTCCTCTGCCATAGATCGGTATGAGCCTCCGTGGTGATCTCTATGCAGTCCTCTTTCAGAACATAATCCCTCGGCGCTCTTGTCCATTTCATCTCTTCGATCTTAAACATATCTCAAATGCCCTCCTACGCTCCTGTGGGAAAACTGTCTCACGGCACTTCTTTTCCGTTCAACAAATTGATTTTTTTATCCACCCATCCACCTGGAGGATCCATTTCACAAGATACCTTCATAGAATTCCCTTCTATTTCATTGCAAACTATGCCATCTACTGCCAAATAATCACTCTCCCAAACAATAATTCCATCTTTATTTAATGCAAGGATTTTTTCGCAACCAAGTATGTATACGAATTCTTTGTTTACAACGAAATAGCCAAAATATCCATCAACTCTAATTTTCTTCACTTGGTAATCAGTGAGATTAATAATATAACCCCCCTCATAATAATTTCCAATAAACAAATTATCACCTATTATTATTGAATCGATAAAATGCTCGCTGCAATCAAGCAGGTTTACCTCTACGGAAACATATGGAATTTTATCTCTATAAACATAATATAGTCTTCCACTACCTATAATAGTTTTATTAACATTTTCAAAATCATAACTAAATTCACTATTAACTTCATATTCCATAACATCTATTATCCCGATTTTATTCAATAAACCTCTTGATTTCTTCAGTATAATGACGGTGAGAAACATATTTAGCTCCTCACCGTCATATACTATTGCTTCTACATTTTCTTTATGAGTTTTACATCTTTTTTACAGGACGAAGTATCTGATATCCCAATTTCTCAGGATTATGCCGCTGATAATCGGGACATTCATCCTCATTCCACTCATAACCCATAGTCTTAGGATCGAAGTTCCACGCCAGTTTTTCCACAGCGGTCATGACATCGGCGTTTTCATCCAGATAGTCAAAAGAAGGATAGGAAAATACCAGATAATAACTTCCGGAAACTTCCCTTAACTCAAATCCTTCGGGAACAGGGCCGCTAAAACCATCCTCTACACCTGTTCCGTAAAAATAGATCCTCTTTCCGTTTTCTACTTTCCAACCGGCAGTATGAGGGGTGACAACGGGATGTGCATTCTTTTCCATGCTGGTCACATATCCGCATACGGTGTCACAGTCATGGTGCTCCCAGAATTCTCCGTAGTTTGATGCTTTCTTTTCCCAGATTCCCATATATTTATGAGCAGGGATGTATTCAACGCTGATTCCGAGTCTTGATTCTTCCATATTCTTTATCCTCTCTTTTTCATAATAGTCAGGAAACAATACAACTTTATGTATTTGGAGAGGGATAGGGATTGGTTTTTTTCGGTATGCAGCTGGTGTACATCCAAACTGCTGCTTAAAAACTCTGGAAAATGCTTCTTGAGAAGAATATCCATACTTCAGTGCAATATCCAAGATCCTTTCATCTGTATCCCTTATCTCTTCTGCGGCGCAGGCCAGGCGCCTTCCCGATGTATAAGCTTTTATAGTCATTCCTGTCACATCGTGGAAGAGAACCGAACAGTACCAGGGTGAATAACCCATCTCGTCAGACAGGCCATCCAAAACCCTCCTGCAATCCGGATACGTTTCGATCCATTCGATCATATTCTGGGCTACTTCAATCCACTCCTTCATACATTGCCTCCTGTATGAAAAAGATTATCACAGGGCTTTGATTCTTTCTTGATATTTCTTGTGGACCCTGTTCTGATAAAATCTATAAGTTCTTTTTCAAATAGACTGCCCGGAAAAATTATCCAGTGTTTCTTTTTCCATCCATTTTATCTGAAGCATAGCCTTTATGCTGCTGTCCTTCAGATAGTTCACAAATATTTCACAATAATTGTTAGCACTCTACCTTGACGAGTGCTAATTTAAGTGCTATAACATAATTGAACAGAGGAACAGAGTAGACCAAAAGAACGGTATGTTCCAATGATCTAATCCCTCCTTCCCCTTGCTCAGTAGCTATTAACAGTATTGAGTGAAAAGGAGGTAATCATTATGTTAAGACCTAGTATTTTTGGAGAAAACTTATTTGACGACTGGTTTGCATTCCCTGATTTCAGAGATCTGGACAGAACCGAAAGAAAGCTGTACGGCAGACATGCCGACAGGATGATGAAGACCGATGTTCACGAGCATGACGATCACTACGAAGTAGATATCGACCTGCCCGGCTTCAAGAAAGAAGAGATCTGTCTGGAGCTGAACAATGGATATCTCATTATCAGCGCGAACAAGGGTCTGGATAAGGACGAAAAGGATAAGAAGGGTAAACTTATCAGACAGGAACGTTATTCCGGATCAATGCAGAGAAGCTTCTATGTCGGCGAGAACATCACCGAGGAAGATATTAAGGCAAGCTTCAAGCACGGTGTTTTGAATCTCACCCTTCCTAAGAAGGACAAAGAGAAACTTCCCGAAAAGAAACAGATACTCATCGAAGGATGACATTAAAATGGGCCTGCGGATTTCCCGCAGGCCTCTCTTTATGCTTGTGTATTGTGTCTTTGACTAATCTGATAAGCACTTAACAGATTCCCCTGTTAACAAAGAAATGTCAGATTCTGTTTTTATTTCTTCTCAGAATAAGCATAAATACTCCGCACATCGTGATCTGTAAGATCGTAGAACATGGTGTTGCAAGCCCTATACCGGATGCGAAGCTCGTTCATCTGTCTGTTGCACTCAGCTCTCAGCTGCACTCCGGCAAACGTATGAATGCAGTTAGAGTATCACTCTCCATCTGCAACGTATGTATCTAAAATAACTTTCTTGCAGGCATCACACATATACGCAGGAGTTAATGCAAATCCAAACTTGTCAAATTGATCAGCATGTAATCTTAACCCGTTACTAAATAAAGTAAACTTGTTCTCATCGTCGTTCCAATAAAGGAATCCTCTTCCGGGGCGTCTGGCTGCCCCACTACGAACAAAGCCTTCTTTCATCTCTTCTCCACAAAACGGACATTTCATAATAATCAACTCCCATATCCCACAGTTTAGAATCCTGTATATTTACTATTCTATACCTGGTATTTTTCTTTATCAGCTTCCATGATCTTATGGATCCGCACGTCAGGGATTGCCGCATTTATTTTCATCTGCTCAGTATGAGTTTTACTGCCTCGATCAAATCCTCACTGAATCCTTCTGCGTGTAGCTCGTCCACTGAAACGATCTTTTCATGTACAAAGGTGGCGATATCCCATCTTTGCCTTTCTTATTCAAGAAAATCTTGTCTCTTTAATCCCAATGTTAATGTAGGTCTTTCAGACAAACTGTCCTCCAATATCTTCCGGTTATCTATACTAAGAAAAGTCAAATGCCCTTGTTTTATTATCCTGAAATTTCCTTTTTCATCATCAGTCAATTTATTCTCAAGCTTGATTTTAAATGGTATAACCATAAAGCTTTTAGCATTTCCAAATTTTTCAGGAAATCCTTCTGATGAAAAAAGGATCCAAAATCAAGCAATTCTACTTTTTCTTCTTCCATAGGTTTAATCACTATGAAAAATCCATTTTCTATCCACTCTGCCTGATCCTCGTATTCCTCCTCAGTATATCCTGCAAAAGCGCTCAATCCGGAAAGTGCCTGGGCATTTAATTTGTTTTCCGATATAACACCGAGATTCTCATCTATACTGAAAATCTGATCGCCCGCTATGATTGCCTCTACCTGTTCCCATTTAATAGATTCTGCTTTTCCATATCCAAAGC
>ATWC01000019.1 GCA_000421045.1 Lachnospiraceae bacterium NK4A179 | reverse complement strand
TGCGCCATATGATGTTGCCGCAGGCGCTGCTTCCTGTGTTGCTGTCTGTCCACTGTAGGATACAGGATCCGCTGTCTGCGTAGCTGCTGATCCACCGTAGGAATAAGGATTAGCAGACTGTGAACCATATGATGAAGCAGGCGCTGCTTCCTGTGCAGCCGTCTGTGTAGCGGTTGATCCGTTATAAGATATAGGATCTACAGACTGTGCCGCAGGTGCACTCTCTCCGATCTTAGGCTTCAGGAAATCAAGTTCTCCATTAGGATCAGGTTCCGATGAACTACCGAAAGAAACAGATCCGGCAGAGGGATTACCTCCATTAAAGGGTTCCGAAACAGTATTATTCGTAACTGTAGACGGTCCGAGATTCACATAAGCCGCCTCAGATTTTTTACCTGCAAATACGATTATGAGAGGAACTGCACCAACTGCCATAAGGATGATCCCGAAAACTATAAGTATTACAGGATTTCCATTTGTAGTGGTCATATAGCATGGAGTGAAATATGCTTTCACATCCATATCTGAAATGCTCTGACCCTCGCCCAGATACTGTCTTAATATTCCAAGCTCTTCCTTATCAAAAGCAACAAACTTTCCTTCTAAGGTCTTAACCTTTGCCGGAAGCATTTCATAAGTTGCGTCTTCATCATTATTCCACTCTTCTGTAAGAGCCATCTGCTGCTCCATCATAGCAAAATCATCTTTATTGACTCTCACTATGACAGAGTGATCCCAGCATATCTCACCTGCAGAATTCTGATAAAAGATCGGCACTTCATAATATCTTGCCGATTCATATGACCTGGTGGTCACACCATAGGTCTTTTCCGTAGTGGTTTCCTGGATAGGCTGCCCCCAGACGGGACCAACATCTATCTGTACATGTGTATTCTTTTTTAGTTTTCGGAATCCTTCTTCATCGATATGTGTAAGATCGACAACAGGGGAAGCCATGATAACTGAATCTCTGACACCTATGATCAAAGAAACAACACCTAAAACTCCGATCGTTATTAGTACGATGATCACCCTGAAATTTTTCATATGATGCCCCTCCCCATGTCGGCATTGATTGCATATTGAGCACATCTATTGTAAATGTTATAATCGCATTATGTCAACAAGGTCCGCATACACAAACATAAAAATGTCTTCAATACGAATACTGTCTGCTTTACTCACGGTATTCATTCTTCTTTCCACAGATATCATTAAAGTACATGCAACCCAGGATGAGCTTAATGCTGCTGCCGACCAGAGAAGAACGGAAGAGCCCGACTCAAATTCAATTCCATCATGGCCGCAGGGGCCTCATGTAAGTGCCGAAGGCGCGATCGTAATGGAAGCTGATACCGGCACCATCCTTTATTCCAAGCATGCAGACGAGAAACTCTACCCTGCATCCATCACAAAGCTTATGTGCTGTCTGGTCGCAGTCGAAAACTGCAGCCTTGACGAAACCATATCCGTAAACCAGTCCGCAATAGATGCCAACCGGTCCGATGGCTCAAATATGGGACTTAAGGCAGGCGAGAGCTTCACTCTGGAGGAACTGCTCTACGGAATTCTGATCAATTCGGCAAACGAAGCATGTAATGCTGTTGCCGAACATATTGCCGGTTCGATAGACGACTATGTTGTTATGATGAACGAGCGCGCCGCAGAACTCGGTTGCACGGGAACGCACTTTGTTACTCCCAACGGACTTTATGACAAGGAGCATTACACCACTCCTCATGATATGGCTCTTATAGGAAGAGCATTTTTTTCTCACAGCATACTCTGCAATATATCGAGCACGCCCAGATATACTATATCTGCAAATGGAGCGCATGAAGAGCATCCTCTTCATTCTAAGAATAAACTCTACAAAGGCGGAGAATACGAATACCCTGATCTGGTCGGATCCAAGACAGGTTTTACATCAGAGGCCAGACAGACTCTTGTCTCCTGCGCAGAACGCGGAGGCTTAAGACTTATCGCAGTTGTAATGATGGAAGAAAGCCCCACACAGTTCACCGATACAAGAGAGCTGTTTGAGTACGGCTTCTCCTCATTCTCACTTATCGACCCGGCTGAATATGAAACCGGCTATGCTGTTAGTAACTCCAGTTTCTTCAATTCAACGAACGGCATCTTCGGAAGCACCGCTCCTCTGCTCCGTACGGCACCGTCATCGATAGTCGTGATCCCCAACACCCTCAAATTCTCCGATCTGTCTTCAGATATCGGATATGACAATCTTAATGAGGGAGCACTTGCAAGGATAAATTATTCATATGAAGGAATACCTCTCGGAAGCACCGATATAATCCTCAACGCTTCAAACACACCTTCCTTTGATTTCGAGATGGCACTCTCCGATGGTTCACCCATCGTATCAGGAGGAAGCGTATCGGCGGCACTGGCAGCTAAAGCTTCCGGCGATGCTTCCGTATCCGCAAATTCGGTTCCTGAGAAAAAAATCTATCTGAATATATACAATGTACTTAAAATGATAGGAATAGGTATCGCTGCCGCAGCTCTGCTGTACGTTCTTTCATTATTCCTCAGGAAATACTTTATAAGACGCCGCAGACTTTCCGAAATAAAGAAAAGCCGCAGCAATGTCATTAAAAACAGACGTCTCCTCAGGAAGAATTTCAAACGCGGCAGACATGAAGGTCCTTCAATACTTTCCAGAAAGAGCAGCAAGAACACTCGCCGCAGACCGGATCGTGACCGTCGTCCTTATAACAAAAGCAAAAAAAATGACGCGCCTATGAAAAAGCGCGCCGGTGAAAAGAAAAATAACAGAGAAAATTTCAAATTCCCTTATTGAGATTAATTTTTGAATTTTCCGCAGAAGTTTTCGATCATTGTCTGCGATCTTGAGAAACAGTCTAAGAGCTTATCAGAGAAAGCTCCTGCCTCGCCTCTCATGATCATCTGATAAGCTTTTTTCATATCATATGCATCACGATAGCTTCTGTCACTTATCAGTGAATCATAGGAATCAGCAAGACCTACGATCTGAGCTTCTATAGGTATATTCTCGCCCTTCAGATGATCGGGATAGCCTGATCCGTCATATCTTTCATGATGATATCTGCATATGTTGTAGCTTGTCTTATCATATGCATCACTCTTAAGCTCATCTATCTGTTTAAGGACTTCACACCCAAGAGTAGTATGTGATTTTACAACTTCAAATTCATCTGAAGTAAGCTTACCGGGCTTTAAGAGTATTGAATCAGGTATTGCGATCATTCCTATATCATGAAGCGCAGCTGCACCCTCTATTACATCAAGCTGTTCCTTCGAAATCTGATAATCATCAGGATAGATTACCGAGAGTGTCTCTGCGAGCATTCTCGACATTCCCTTTATCTTCTTTATATGCGAGCTTGTCTCAAGATTTCTGAACTCGACTATCGTACTCATAACCTCAATTATGCGGTTATTAAACTCCCAGAGTTCTTTGTTTTTTTCCTGTATCTGTGCCGTCTGCTGATTTATGACTGCTTCAAGCTGGCTCCTGCTTCTGGAAAGAGCAATGATGTTGTTTATGCGTCCCCGCAATATGCTTGGCACAAAAGGTTTCCGGACCACATCTCTGGCACCGTTTTCAAAACATTCGTCAACAAATTCAATATCGTCATTTTCAGCTGTCATAAGCACAGGTATCCGTTTGGTTATACCCTTGAGCTTCAGGACCTTAAGAAGAGCTCTTCCGTCTATGACAGGCATGCTCATATCAAGTATAAGGATTGCCACATCCTTGTGATGTGACATGAGATATTCCATAGCTTCACGGCCGTTGGAAACACTTTCCACATTATATTTATTCGCAAAGATCCCCTTAATGATCTCTCTGCTCTCTCTGTCATCATCTGCAACAAGTATAGTGTTTCTCATACTACCTCCGATGCCTCATTCTATTCCGTAATGATCTGTCTTCCCTGTGAATAGAAACGTACATTCTTCTTCTCTTCATCCACTATCAAACTGTTCCCGTTGACTTTAATATGTGTATTATCATAAACCGAACCGTTGATCAGGATAAACATATTTTTAGTGCCTTCCAGCTCTCTGTGAAGAGCTTCCTGCTCTTTATTGAGCTCTGTAAGTTCCTCACTCTGTTTTTCATACACATCCTCAAATTTGAGATATATGCTGTTCGTGCGGCCGGTCAGCGCTCCGACCTTTTGGAGAACGGTTTTCATGGCTTCTCTTATCTGTTCCATCTCATCCTCAAGCCTGCGCTTGCGTCTTAAGAGCTCGGACATCTTTTCTCCGTAATCCTCTTTTGCGGCTAATTCAAGTTCAGTACGCACGTGCGATTTGTTTCCGACATTCATTGTCTGTATCGTCCTGCCGGCTTTAACCTTGCCACCGCAGATAACAGCCTTTCTGCCTGCAACCTTCACATCACCTTTGCAGGAAGCCCTGCTGTCCATGATATAACCTGCTTCTATATTTTCACCGGCATTTATCGTTGTATGTTCAAAGAAAGCTGCCACAACATTTCGGCCGGCCTCTATCACACCCTTGCTGTTTCCGTTGACACCGCGTCTTATAGTAATATCCCTGCCGGCTTTAAGCTTTGCGCCTTCAACAAAACCGTCTACAGTAATATCACCGCTCACTTCAACTATTGCATTTTCCATTACGGAACCTGTGATATGTACTGAACCGTCAAACTTAATATTGCCCTTACCGTATGCAACATCACCACGGATCTCCATCAGCTCCTGTATCATAAGTGAATCGTTGCTCTGTATAAGGAAACCTTCTTTATCAGCTATGTATGTCTTCTTCTCCGGATCATAATGTATTCCGCTAACCTGAAGTGCCGGCAGATCCTTGCCGCTATAGCCTGCAATATCTATTCCGGATATGCACATCCCGTTTTCACCAAACTTTGCCGGATGATATACTGCAACAACATTTCCGGGCTTTGCGGATATATATTCCCTCTGGGCCCTGTAATCAATGGAACCATCTTCCTTTATACGCGGAGGCTCATCCATCAATTCGGTGAAATATTCATAATATCCGTCAACTCCGTCGCAAGGGAGCGTTCCTACTGCAACTTCATATTCGGTATCCGTTTCAAGATGCTCCAGATCCAGTTTATCAATACACAATCCGGCACTGATGCCATATGCATTCAGAAGTGATCTGAGCGCAGTCTCTCCAAAATCTTCCGGAAGAGGTTTTGTCAGCTGTATCACTGCACGCATCATTCCATCCTCGGTACGGATCTGTAATCCTATTTCCGGATCATACAGATCAAAGTCCAGAGATGACGGATCTTTTGAATACTTTTCTTTGAACTGCTCTGCTCGCTTATTCTGCATATCTGTCAGACTGTAGACAAGACGGGCATATGCGAGCACATCCAGACGTTCCATCAGGCCAAGCCGTATCTCGCGCATCTGTTTGTCACGGTAATACTTATTGGCGTAGAATGATACATCCAGTTTCTGTTCAAGACCTATACGTATCTCGCGCATCTGTCTGAATGTCATATCAGCACTGTCATAGAACGAAACATCCACTCCATGATCTATGCCAAGGCGTATCTGATTAAGCTGTGGCGGGGAAAAGATCTCTACGTCATAATCTTCAATCGACTTATTTCTTACAATGGTCCCACCGACCAGTTCCATTTCTTCTTCGGAAAGACCGTCCATAAGTTCCCTGTAAACACTGGAACTTTTAGAAGCCATGGCCTCGGCATTTTCCCTGGCAATCCCGGAAATATCCGCAGAGTCCCCATTCACATCCTTGCCGGATGCTGAATCTGCGAGACTTTGTTCTGTTTTTTTATCCTGTGCCTCCTGAACATCATCCAGAAGGCTTATGAGATCCTCTTCACCAAAGAGCTCATCAAGATCATCGAACCCGCTGTCTGTCAAACCACAAGTCCTCCTATGCGTCTTCCTCCGGGAATAATTCCTTACC
The DNA here is from genome assembly GCA_000421045.1 of Lachnospiraceae bacterium NK4A179. Taxonomy (GTDB): domain Bacteria; phylum Bacillota; class Clostridia; order Lachnospirales; family Lachnospiraceae; genus NK4A136. The sequence goes on along the minus strand of ATWC01000019.1, from coordinate 49,418 downwards.
GGTCTTTTGGTTTAAAAATTTTTTGAAACCCTCAACGCCACCCTCTTCCTTAAATGCAGGCTTGAAGAGAAGCTGTCCGTGAGCCGTCATCCCCGGCGCCTTAAGCAGCAGGATAATGGAATCCTCCGTCTCATAGGCACTGTCGATCGTTGAATATTTAAAATATAATTCAGTCTTATTTACCTTAACCTTTACCCTGTCAGAAAAAAAACTTACTATGGTAACCAGAACATCACCATGTTCATCTGTCAATCTTCTGTAATCGATCCACTGTCTGAAAGTGTAACCGAAAAAAATCATGAAAATAAAATAGAGTGAGAGTACTGCAAACAGTGAAGTGAAAAGAACGTTTCTAAAAAAGATCATTACCACTGCTGACACGGCCAAAGACAGGATCGCAAGTATCAAAGAAATGATCTGTGTCTCTTTCTGAAGCTTTTTAAAACAATGTCTGAAATATTCGGCATGAAGCTTACCAGTCAATATAAACTTGTTTTCATAAAAAAGCTTTGCCATAATATGAAGCCACCCTCGCGTAAATGATAACACATACAGAACCTGAGAACAACGCGGGATATACTATTTTGAGTTCTTATCACGCCTTTCCTTAAGTTCGTTAAACTCCTCTTCCGTAACGAGTTTTACGTTCTTTTCGGCAAAGTATCCGCCGGTCTCACCCTGCCTTATCTTAAGAACGCCTGCCACATATCCGTGTTCCGGACATACAGCGCCTGAATGAAGCGGTCTTCCGGCATGGCCAAACCACTTAATCTTGCGCTTGAGCGTTGCTCCGCAGACAGGACATTTAACCGCAAGGATCTTCTGCTTCTTCAGAATGTCTTCTTTGGCTTCATAACGTCTGGAATAATAGGTATACGAATCCTCATCTCTGATATGCAGTTCTTCTTTATCTTCCACCGGAAGACTGTAAAGATCATAGGCGTATACGCTGTTTATGATCTGAGAGGGAATGAGCGCCAGTATCTTCGAAGTGTAATATGCATCGCTGAACGCCCTGTGAAAAGGTACATCCTTTACTATACCGAGCGCATCTACTGCTGTCTCAAGGGATATCTGATTCCTGACTCCGTTCATGCGTGCGTAGATCTTCTGCACATCCAGATATTTTATAGGCCTTTCCGATAACGGCGGCATGTCAAAATAAGCCATGTTGCGTTGCAGCTCCGTCAGGTCCTGGCCTCCCCATGTGCAGAAAATATAATCATCACCGCACCACTCAAGGAATTCTTCCGCAGTCTCTTTAAAGCTCTTTCCGCTTTCGAGTTCACCGGTTTTTAACTGCAGCATCTTCTTTATGCGCCAGTTTATCCTGTCATAAACAACAGGCTTTATCAGCCTGCTGAATTTGGAGACAAGCTTACCCTCGGCATTCAGCTTGACTGCGCCTATCTCTATTATCTCAAAAGGAAGTTTCACCCTCTCTTCCTTGGGGATTCCTTCCGGTTGATTCCATTCCAGATCAAATACAATAAAATTCATACTATTCATAAAAGGGGACAGGCCCTTTAAGGTCTGTCCCCCTGTTCAACTGTTCATCAAACCTTATCGTTATCGTCGAAAATATCGCCGCACTCAGGGCAGAATTTAGGAGGATGATAAGGATCCTCGGGTTCCCATCCGCACTTATCGCACTTATAAAGCGGTGCTCCTGCAGGCTTGGGTTTGCCACAGTTCTGGCAGAACTTACCCTGGTTCTTTGCTCCGCATTCACATGTCCATGCAGAATCTTCTTCCGGTCTCTTCTCACCGCAGTCTGCACAGAACTTTCCGGTATTGCCTGTCTTTCCGCACTTAGGACATGTCCATCCTGCTACCGCTCCTACAACACCTGCGGCTGCCGGTGCCGCTGCGGGTGCAGCGGGAGGAGGTGTCTGCTGCGGCTGCTGTCCCTGCTGCTGCATAGACATAGCTGCGAGGTTATTTACTGCAGGTGAGCCGGCCTGCTGTGCAAATCCCATGCCCATGAATCCTGTCATGGCGCCGGCGGAATTCTTTGCTGCGTCCTGCATAGCAGCTGCTGTAGCGGCTGTCATTGTACCGGCCATCATAGCAGCGTTTCCGCCAAGTGTAGCTGCACTCTGCATATCCTGCAGCTTCTTGAGATCCTCGGGTGTAAGTGAAGGAGGATTCATCTGGATAGATTCTATCGTGATTCCTCTCTGCGTAGCCCACTTCTCTGTAAGCATGGAGTTCATCGCATCCTTAAGCTCAGGAGTGTGGAACGGGATCTCCTCGGGAAGCATATCTATCTTTGCGAGTACCGCAAGGCTGGGTCCGAGTGCATCTATGAAATCATTCTTAAGCTGCTGATCTATCTGGCTTCTCTTGTACTCACCACTGATATTTCCGGCAAGATTTATGTAGAAAGCTATAGGATCAGTGATCCTGTAAGTATACGTACCGTTGATACGAAGCTTGCAGGTCATACTGATATTGAACTCCTTATCCCTTGCTCTGAACATTACAGGGTTGGGAGTACCATACATATTATTAAGTATCTCCTTGGTGTTGAAGTAGTAAACCTTCTGAACACCGGGAACTTCACCGCCAAATGCAAACCTGTCGGTAAAGTTGTGGAATGAATCTACAAGTCCCTTTCCGAGGCCGCCATAGAAAACTGATGACTGCTTTCCGGAATCATATGTATATTCTCCCGATTCAGCACATACTTCCTTGACCTTGCCTCCATCCATGACGATCATACACTGGCCGTCAGCCACTGCGATCCTGGATCCGTTCTGGATGATGTTCGCATCACCCCTTGTGTTGCTGCTGCGGTTTGATGTCTTCTTCTGTGCTTCCTTCATAAGTACATCCTGAGGAAGTGAATCACAGTAGTAGTACTCAAGCCACTGATTGGCGAGTGTTCCGCCTACAGCATCTCCTAATACTTTAATTAGCCCCATCTCATAATCTCCTTTCATTTATAGGTATTTAACTATACCGAAGGATATTTTATCATATTACAGAAAAATCTGCATTGATAATCGCAATAATCGTCAATCCAGGATCGATGCCTTTACGCCTATCTGATAATAATCGAAGCCGTACTTTGCTGCAGTCTTTTCTCCGTAGATATTTCTTCCGTCAAAGATAACAGGTGTTTTAAGTGCTCCCTTTATCTCATCAAAATCGGGACTGCGGAATTCCTTCCACTCCGTAACGAGTATAAGGGCATCCGCACCGTGAAGGGCATCGTATTTATGCTCCACATATTCGACATTCGCATTGTCTTTCAGATAGCACTTCTTTGCCTCATCCATGGCCTTGGGATCATATGCCTTTATCTTTGCGCCGACAGCCGTAAGATCATTGATGATCGTAATGGCAGATGCCTCACGCATATCATCGGTATCGGGCTTGAATGAAAGTCCCCATACCGCAAAAGTCTTTCCGTTCAGATCGTTTCCGAAACGTTCCTTTACCTTATCGGCGATCACGTGTTTCTGTGCCTTATTAACATCTTCAACCGCATGAAGAAGCTTTGCTTCATAACCATATTCACCTGCCGATTTGATAAGAGCCTTAACATCCTTAGGGAAGCAGCTTCCGCCATAGCCGCAGCCGGGATAGATAAAGCTGTAGCCTATACGTTTGTCTGAACCTATTCCCTTTCTTACCTCATTTACATCAGCTCCGACCTGTTCACAGATCATCGAGATCTCATTCATAAACGAGATCTTGGTTGCCAGAAGTGAATTCGCCGCGTACTTTGTCATCTCGGCACTTGCAATATCCATAAGTATAAAGTTATCGGTATTGAGCACATAATGTCTGTAAAGCTCACGCATTACTTCTGCGGCATTGTCATTGTCTACACCAATAACTATCCTGTCGGGACGCATGCAGTCGGAAACAGCGGTTCCTTCCTTAAGGAATTCAGGATTGGAGATCACATCAAAAGTCAGATCCGATCCTCTCTCATCAAGCATCTCCTGTATCTTTGCCCGTACCTTGCGCGCTGTTCCAACGGGAACCGTAGACTTGTCCACAACATACATATGATGTGACATGAACTTTCCTATGCTCTCGGCAACTCCAAGCACATAGTGAAGATCCGCAGAGCCGTCCTCACCCATAGGTGTTCCGACAGCTATGAAGCAGATATCACAATTATCAAGAGCTTCCTTTATCTCGGTAGTAAATTTAAGTCCGCCTGCCTCATGGTTTTTAAGCACCATATCCGAAAGGCCCGGTTCATATATAGGGATGATCCCCTTCTTTAGTCTTTCTATCTTTTCCTTGTCTACATCAACACACCATACATTGTTGCCCATATCGGCAAAACATGTGCCTGTAACAAGACCAACATAACCTGTTCCTATAACAGCTACTTTCATTTTGACCCTCCTTTGGATCAGAATATTATTGAACTAAAATCATAACATATACACGGATAAATGCAATGATACAGCAAGTGCGCGATCCAACTATGAACAGTAACTTAATCTTATCGGTTATTTCTGTCACGCATCTTCTTAAGGAGCGCTGCTGTATCAAGATTATCATCTGCGGGCGCCTCCTGCTTCTTAGCCGGCTTCACCTTATTCCGGGCTGCATTCGCAGTTGCTGCAGATGCATTTGCCTCAGGAGCATTCGGCATGACTGCACCTGTCCCCGGATCAAATATCTGAGGTGTCTGTGAAATGACAGCATCTCCTGCCATTTCCTGCACAGGCTGTCCCATACCGGCTTTCTTCTTTTCTTTCTTAAGTGATCTGAAGTCAGGATCAAATCCAAAGCGTCTGCCGGCTATATCTGCAATGAAAAGCAATACCGCAAGCACTAAGAACAGATTTGTAAGATCATATCTTCCCATCGCATTGGTATTAAGCTTCTTCCAGATATTTTCTTCAGGATCTACCCAGCTGCCATATTTATCAATAAAGAATCTGAACTTCTCATCCGTTACATCAAAACGGTATTCGTCACTATACTGAACCGCAGACGCGGTTGTGAGTGCGCCGGTGACCTCTCCGTTATCACTTCTTCTGATATTGAAGTTATAGATTCCGGGCTTATCACTTTCTACAACAGCAGTATATACTCCGGGTTTTGACGGGGAAAGCGTAACCTCTCCGACCTCGCCGTCAGGCCTTGAGTATACTGCCTCCACTCCTGTTCCATCATCATATTCATCCGTATGATACTCGAGCACAGTGTGTCCGTTCTCGCTCTTAACATCGACACGGTCTTCGCCTATCGTATTGGCACCACAGGCATAATCAAGCATACGTTTCCACAGCTCCGCGTAATCATTCTCACCCGAATATCCGCTTGTCCATGCTCCGCTTACATCCGTGTTCCATGCGATGGTTTTTCCAAGACCATACTGCCATACCGTAAGTATAGGATCGCCCTCATTGCTCACAATAAGCTGTGTGGCACTTGATTTTGGCGATGCGGCAACATATCCGAGAATGTTCGGCCAGCCGTCAGGGAACAGATTATTTGTTATCTCTCCGTTTGCTATAGACAGATTATAATCACCGTTCTTGATATAGGTGTTTCCTCCGAGGAACACCTCACGTGCAAAGATCCTCGGTATATCAGTATTGAAATCCGCATAATAATAGCGACCGCCACATGCTGCAGCCATATTCATCATAAGACGCACATCCGCACCCGAACCTACCGCAACTGTCGAAAGCGTTACACCGTCATCATTGATCTTGTCGGTCACGGGCTTGAAATCCTGTGTTTCACCGCAGCCGTCTGTCAGAAGGATTATATGCTTGATAGCAGCATCGCTACCGCGAAGCTTCTCTCTTGCCTCTTCAACCGAAGGCATTATCACTGTGCCTCCGCCTGACGGTATATCGTCTATATCACTCTTAACCCCATCCTTATCCGAAGCATCGGAGATCTCATGATACCATTCAAACTGATCATCAAATGCGATAACGCCTATCTCGTCAGTGTCTCTTAAATTGTCCACACCGCGCTTTGCCGCTTCGATCGCAATATCAAGATAAGTAACTCCGTTGCCTGCATAACTGTCCATCGATCCGGAATGGTCTATTACCATTACGATAGCCGTTTTCGGAACCTCCACATCATTCCGGAGTTCCATATTCACGGGAAGGATCTTTTCAACGGTTGTCTCATTATAGCCGCCGAGCATAAAGCTGTCCTCGCCGCCCGTCATGATAAAGCCTCTGCCGTAATCCTTCACGTACGTTTCAATAACATCCATAAACTTCGGACTGAGTTCTTCTTTATAGGCATTCTCAAGTATCACAGCCCTATACTCAAGAAGTTCATTAAGTGTTTCCGGAGCTTCTGAAGGTTTCACCACTACAGCGCTTGCATTGATATTTTCAAGCATGCTGTCAAAAGCCTCGCCTCTTTCAGACCTGTTTCTGATGATCAGCACCTTGGGTGCATCCGTCACCTCGGCATAAGCGTTAACACTGTTATTTTCTTCACAGGTATCACCCTCTGCCGAAACCTTAACCTCAAAGACTTCAAGGGCAGAGCCCGTCACATTTTCCTCAAAAACAAATTCATTATGTCCCTTGCGAAGATGTACTCTTTCTTCTGTAACTACCTTTTCATCAGATATTACGGAGATCACCGCGTCTGTTTCATAATTGCTTTCAAGTGCAACGGTCATATAGTATTTGTCGCCGGGATGAAGTATCTTAGGCATATCAACCGACTCTACGTAACAGTCATCGCCTGTTTCGCTCGAAAGTTCATATGCTTCAAGACTTATATTTGAAGCCTTGATCATTGAAGCGGCATTTTCTATATCGCCGGAGGTTTCCTCACCGTCTGTAAGGATCACTATCCTGCCCACGGAATCATCAGGTATCATTGAAACCGCTCTCTGCAGAGCCTTTTCAAAGTCTGTTGCCGTAGTATCATTTACGGCTTTGATACCCATAAACATATCTTTGTCGGTAACGAACTGATCTATTGCCGTGTCACGTCCGAATGTAACTATGCCGTACTTGTTTCCTTTGGGCATCTTCTGTAACGACTCATCTATATATTTCTCAAATGTTTTTATATTTAACTCATCACTTACCGAAGTGTCCACAAGAAATATGGTCGTTGTATTCTTTGCTATCTTCGGGATCCTTATCCCAAGCATAGCAAGAATGATCAAAAGCAGAAGCAGAGCTCTGGAGATAAGATAAAACTTTTTCCTGTAGTTCATCCTTCTCACATAGAAGATCCACTCGACGACAAGAAGCACTATGGCGAGAATCAGGAAAATATTCCTTATACTCTTCTTCGCCATAACCTCTGCCCCGATGCCGCCGGATACCAGATCTTCGGAAATGATGCGTCCGTCTCTTCCGGCAAGCGGAGCCGTAACGCAATAATATTCTGTCCTCTCCCCTGCTTTTACAGAGAATATGCCGGCCTTTATAAGCTTCCCATCAGGAACTCCGGTCATCTGAACATACTCAGGCTGCGGATTTAATTCGATGCTCTCGCCTGCCTCATAAAGATTTCTTGAAAGCATTCCCAGGTCCGAAAGGTAAGAGACCGTCTCTGCCATGAATACGGGGAACTCTGCCTTAAGAGCAAAATCACTTTCCCTGATATCAAAGCCTAAAACAACCCTCTTTACGCCTTCATCTATACCATAATAACCAACACACTTTCCGTCTGCTTCCATAAATGATTCCGCCCATTCAGGACAGTCATAATAAAGCACTTCATTTGCACCTATCTTAAAATCCGAAAGTCCTTCGGTAAGTTCCGTGTCTTTTTTCACGGATATATTCATATGACTTAATCTTCCGGCAGATCCTTCAGCCATAAATTCCAGGGAATTAACCTTAGTCTCGGCTCTTCCGTAACCCGCATCGTACACAGCCATATTTGCACCCTGCGCAACAACAGCATTATCGGATTCGCTTCTCACAAGATCATTGCCTGTGCATGCGTAAAACGCTCTTTCAATAAAAGTATTGCCGCTTCCGATGAGCATTCCCTTTGCATTTTTTTCATCATCATTCACAGCATATGAAATATTATCGGCAGAAAGACTGTCCTTCGCATTCCCGTCACCAAAGCGTATGCCCGAGAGCTCTGCCTTGTAATATCTTCCGTCATTCAAAACATCATCAAAAAGAACCGAGGCACTCTTTCCGGACTCAGCATCAACACTTTTTACACCAAGAAGTTTTCCATCATCGCCGTAAATAGAAATATCAAGAGACACGGGGAATTCGGAATAATCAGTGATCCTTACCGACACTTCGTTTCTTCCGTCATTCTTCCCGGCATAGACATAATCAAGAGATACGTTTGCAGACTTTTCGCCCATATCATAAACATCTGCCTTGAGGCTCGATGCATACTGCGAAAGCGCAGTGCAGCCGTATCCGTCAGTATATACAATTACCCTGTCAGCACCTACACTTTCGATCATACCCGTGATATCTGTCATATCAGCTTCAGTATCTTCAGGCTGTATGGCATCTATCGCAGCTCTTAACGCATTCCTGTCACCGGTCGCCGATACCAGGATCTTTGCGCTGTCAGAATATGATATGAGTGTTACATTTCCTCCCGCTGATGAGATATATTCCTTCGCCTGTTTCTTTGCTTCCTCAAGCCTTGTTTTTCCGTTTCCGTTTATGTGACTCATGCTGAATGAATTGTCGATCACCACGCAGGTGCTCGCATTCAGCACAGAATTTGTCATTATAAACGGTGCCATAAGAGAAAGGATCAGAAACAGCATTGCCGCGATCTGCAGATACATGAGCAGTTCATGAATGAACTTTTCAAAAAAAGTCCTGGATTGCTGATTTTTGAATATTTTTTTCCAAAGGAGATTTGAGGAGACGACCACATCGTTTCCTCTGGGCTTTAAGATATATAAGATTACAATGACAGGTATAGCCGCTATAAATGCAAGCGGCCAGAGGCTTGCAAATGACATATTCTACCGCCTATCTAAGATAAAGATCTCGTAGTTCCTCAAAAATGATCTTATCAAAGGAGACAGCCGTACTGCACATATGGTACGTCGCACCATTCTTTTCGCACACATGCCTTATCTCCCCCGTAAAAGCATTGAGTCCTTTTTTGTACATTTCAATAGTCTGCGAATCCATTGTCACACGTATCTTGGAATTCTCGTCTTCAGAATCTATAAGATTGCAGGTACCTGTAAGTTCAATGTCGAGTTCTTCTTTTGCAAGTACCTGTATGACAACCGGCTTCTGTTTCATAAACCTTAAGTATTTAAGCATCTGTGAAAACTCTTCGGTATCACCGGACGTAAGAGCTTCATTCATAAAATCGGATACTATCACCGTCATACCCGGATCCATACGGCCAAAACCTTTGATCGCGCCGTAAATATCAGCAGGCTCGGAACTTCCTGTCTTTTCAAGAAAAGATTCCAGATTTCTGAAACCGGTCTTTCCACCGGAAGCCTTATGACGTCTGGAGGGATTCCCTGCATCCGTCACTATGACCCTGTCCTGATTCAGAAGAGAAATGTATGAAAGCGCCGCAGTAAGTTCGCCTGCCAGTTCGGACTTTTTCTTACCCTCTCCGTAATCCATGGACTTTGACAGATCAAGAAAAAAATGGAGGGTACTTTCCTTCTCCTCCATGTATTCCTTGATATACAGGCGGTCGAGTCTCGCATATGCGTTCCAGTCTATAGCGCGCATATCATCACCGGGCATATACTCGCGGAAATCAGAGAATTCCGCGCTGCTGCCCTTTCTGTTACTCTTCCTTGAGCCCTGCATATATGCCGAGCTCTTTTTGTCTATCGCTATCTTAAGACGCGACAGCCTGTCATAATATGATTTATCAAACATAAACAGCTCAGCCTATTTCGTCAGCACCAAGTGTTTTAACATTTGCAGCTTCAAGTATGGAAGCCGCTTTTTCATTGTTATCAGTCTTGATCGCTATTGGCGCTCCGTCGCCGTTTATTGAAAGTCCGTAAATGTAGCTTATATTTATACCGCCCTTGTGAAGCATGGATATAACCTTTGCAAGACTTCCCACAGCATCCGGAACGACAACTGCTATAACTTCATCTATACGTGCAGTGAAACCGGCTGTCTTAAGGATATCCTTTGCCTTGTCCGGCTCAGCTGCGATAAGTCTCAGCACACCGTAATCTGTAGTATCGGCAAGTGAAGCCGAAAGCAGATTTACGCCTCCTTCAGAAAGGTTATTCAGTACTTCATCAAGTCTGCCTTCCTTGTTCTCGATAAAAACAGAAAGCTGTTTAATAAACATGTGCAACCCCTCCTTACTGTTTGTAAAGCTTACGTTTGTCAGTTACATGCTTTGACTTTCCATCAAAATGCTCAAGCCCGTTAGGCTCAACCAGCTTAACCTTTGCATTGAGGCCGATGGCAGATTTGAGCTTGGCATGTACTGCAGCCGAAAGCTTCTCAAGACTCTTCACCTCATCGGTGAATGCATTCTCGGCTACCTCAACCTGTACTTCAAGTGTATCTTCATTATCAACACGATCGACAACCATCATGTAATGAGGAGTCGTTCCTTCAACGGTAAGAAGTGCTGCTTCAACCTGTGAAGGGAATACGTTTACGCCGCGGATAATGAGCATATCATCGGATCTGCCCTTGAAACGCTGTATGCGGGCCATGGTCCTTCCGCATTCGCATCTGTCATACTCAAGACTTGTGAGATCCTTTGTCCTGTAACGGATAAGAGGCATACCTTCCTTCGTGAGGTTGGTGATGACAAGTTCTCCGTCGGAACCGCCGGGCTGCTGCTCGAAGGTTACAGGATTGATTATCTCGGGAAGGAAGTGATCCTCCCAGATATGAAGACCTCTGTGATACTCACAGTCGCAGGCAACGCCGGGACCGCAGATTTCCGTAAGGCCATATATATCATATGCTTTGATATGAAGACGGGCTTCCATCTGATCTCTCATTTCATCTGTCCAGGGCTCAGCTCCGCAGATGGCAGTCTTTAAATGTATCTGATCAATGAGTCCGAGTTTTTCAAGATCCTCGGCAACATGAAGAAGATAGGAAGGCGTGCAGGCAATTGCCGTAGCCTTGCAGTCTATCATCATGTCGATCAGTTTCTTTGTATTACCTGTGGACATAGGGATTACAAGAGCTCCAAGATATTCAGCCCCGTAATGAGCTCCGAGTCCGCCGGTGAAAAGTCCGTAACCGTATCCTATCTGTATGATATCGTCTCTGGTGATCCCTGCCGTTGAAAGGCAGCGTGCAACGCACTCAGCCCAGGTATCTATATCATGCCTTGTATAAACACCGATCTTAGGCTTTCCTGTGGTTCCGCTGGAAGCATGAACTCTGACAAGTTCAGAGACCGGAACAGCCGCAAGTCCGAAAGGATATGCCTTGTTGAGATCCTCATAAGTAGTAAACGGAAGTTTTGAAAGATCCTCAAGCCCCTTTATATCCCCGGGTTCAAGACCTTTCTCCTGCATCTTTTTCCTGTAGTATTCAACATTGTGATAAACCTTGTTAACAACCTTCACAAGCCTCGCACTCTGAAGAGTCTCAATCTCATCACGTGACATGCATTCTTTAGTTTCGTTCCAGATCACCTTTCTGTCCTCCTAGAAGTTACTGGCTCCGGCAGATCATTTACTCGTTTTGAAACCGTTTGTGATCGCGATCGCAAGCAGTGTCCCATCTTCCGAAGTCATCTTTACCTCATAAACACAAATACTTTTTCCATCTTTTATTATATCAGCGCTGCATAACACTTTTCCGCCACGATAGCCTTTAAGAAAGCTTATCTCGCTGCTCTGTGTAACTGTCAGACTGTCAGGATCAAGTCCGCAGTTCTCCGCGACGGCGAATGCAAAATCCGCCATCGTGTAATAAACTGCACCCATAAGACCGCCCACAGCGTTCTTATGTATATCACCCGGCATAAGCGAAACAACGGCATGGCCCTTTTCCGCCTTTTCTATTACCAGTCCCGTAGCGTCTGTCGCATACCTGTCGCCTTTAAAAAATTCTCTTACCTGTTCTAAAGTTGCCATATTATGCATTCATACCCATTTCAAAAGCTTTTCTGTTAAGTTCAAGGAATTTTGCGGGAACACAGGCTTCAACTGCCTTAAGCCATTCGTCCTTACTGATCTCCTTTATGTACTTGGCAAATCTTCCCATAAGCACGATATTGGCTGCCTTCGCAGAACCTGCTTCCTCGGCAACGGTAAGCGCATCAAATGCATCAACCTTTGCGCCCGAAGCCTCCATCTTTTCGATAAGCCCCTGAGGATACTCAGCCTGACCTGTAACAACCGGCATAGGATCGATCTGCTGTGTGCTGGTCACGATCTGTCCGCCCGGCTTAAGGAAATCAACATATCTTGCTGCCTCAAGCAGTTCGAAAGATATGATATAGTCAGCTCCGCCTTTGTCGATGATGGGGGAATAAACCTTATCGCCGAATCTTACATAAGTAACAACGGATCCGCCTCTCTGGCTCATTCCGTGTACTTCCGATACCTTTACGTCAATTCCTTTATCCATTGCAGCACGTCCGAGCACCTTACTTGCAAGAAGGGAACCCTGGCCGCCTACACCTACTATCATTACACTTGTAATCATCAGATCTCTTCTCCTTCCTGTGTTTCAAAAGCATGGAAATGACAGAGCTCGGTGCAGACCTTGCAGCCTACGCAGAGCGTCTGGTCGATATGAGCCTTACCATCCTTGAAAGAGATCGAAGGACAGCCAAGCTGCATACATGACTTGCAGCCTTTGCACTTGTCAGGATTAACCTTTACAGGCGGATTCTTCTTGACATTCTTGAGCAATACGCAAGGTCTGCGGCTTATGATAACCGAAGGCTCGGAAGCAGCAAGCTCTTCCTTGACTGCAGCATCCATTGCTGCCAGATTATAAGGATCAACAACACGTACGCGGCTGATGCCCATTGCTCTTACTAATGCCTCAAGATCTATCTTGCCGGCCGGGTCTCCGCGGAGATTGAATCCTGTTGTGGGATTCTGCTGGTGTCCCGTCATACCGGTTATGGAATTATCAAGAATAATAACTGTTGAATTTGTCTGGTTATATGCGATATTTGCAAGACCTGTCATACCTGAATGCATGAAGGTTGAATCACCGATAACCGCAACGGTGTTCTTTTCGCTTTCCTCGCCGCGTGCCTTGTTGAAGCCGTGGATGGAACTTACGGATGCACCCATGCACTCTGTGGTATCGATAGCGCAGAGCGGAGGTGCCGAACCTAAGGTATAGCAGCCTATGTCGCCCATTACGCGGCACTTGTTCTTGCTAAGGGTGAAGAATACACCTCTGTGAGGGCAGCCCGAGCACATTGCAGGCGGTCTGTTGGGAAGACCTTCTATAGCCTTGCAGCCTTCATCAGTCTTCTCGCCGAGTCTGTCAGCAACTATGCCCTGTGAAAACTCATCAACCATAGGGAACACATCTTTTCCGGTAACCTGAAGTCCAAGCACCTTGCAATGGTTCTCGATTATCGGATCAAGCTCTTCAACTACTGCGAGCTTCTCAACAGAAGCAGCGAAGTCCTTTATAAGTTTCTCGGGAAGCGGATTGATAAGACCGATCTTTAAGATATTTGCGCTGTCGCCATATACTTCCTTAACATACTGATAGCATGTTGAAGAAGTGATGATGCCGAGCTTATTATCTTTTGCACGCTCAACCCTGTTCAACTCTGATGTCTCGGCAAATGCAACAAGTTTCCTTGTACGTTCCTCAACTATGGGATGACGCTTCTTTGCATTTGCAGGTACCATTACGTACTTTGCGATATCCTTAACATACTCCTTCATGGGAGGCTCTACTCTCTCGCCTGTCTCAACGATAGACTGTGAGTGAGCAACTCTTGTGCACATCTTTATGAGCACCGGTGTATCGAATTCTTCGGAAATTTCATAAGCTTTCTTTGTGAAATCAAGAGCTTCCTGTGAATCAGAAGGCTCAAGCATGGGAATCTTGGCAGCTATTGCATAGTGCCTTGAATCCTGCTCATTCTGAGATGAGTGCATTCCGGGATCATCGGCAACAAGGATGACCATTCCGGCATTTACACCTGTATAAGCTATAGTAAATAAGGGATCGGCTGCCACATTGAGTCCTACGTGCTTCATTGCACAGTAGCTTCTCTTTCCGGCACGTGAAGCACCGAAAGCGGTCTCCATTGCAACTTTTTCATTCGGAGCCCATTCGCAGTAGATCTCGTTATACTTTGCGGCCTCTTCAGTCGTTTCAGTACTGGGAGTTCCGGGATATGAGCTTGCGACACACACACCCGCTTCGTAAAGGCCTCTGGCGACGGCCTTGTTTCCAAGCATCAGTTCTTTCATCGGCATTTCTCCTCTTTTATAAAAAATATATCGCGCCCTGAATACATATCAGGGCAATCAAAGCCCGATTGTTTCCTATGATACTACAAAAAAGAGTTATAATAAAGGAAAATAAAGGACAGGAAGGTTATATGATGACAAAGATCCTTGTAAAAAACGGCAATGTAGTCAATCCCGGCGGAAAAAGCGGGAAACTTGATATCCTGATCGAAAACGGGAAGATCTCGGACATTTCGGAAGGCATCATTTCGGAAGATGCACAGGTCATTGATGCAGCCGGGCTTACGGTAAGCCCCGGGTTTGTAGATGTCCATTCACATTTCAGAGATCCCGGCCAGACACATAAGGAGGATATATTCACCGGAGCAGCTTCCGCAGCTCATGGAGGCTACACCTCCATAGTCCTCATGGCCAACACCATACCCACGGTGGACAGTACCGAAACTCTTAAATATGTACTTGATAAGGGCGCCCAGACCGATATCAATATCTTCTCCTGCGCAAATGTCACCTACGGGATGCAGGGTAAGGAACTTACGGATTTTGATGCATTAGTTGATGCCGGAGCTGCAGGCTTTACCGATGACGGAAAACCGCTTATGGATGTCACGCTCGTAAAGACAGCTCTTTTAAAAGCAAAGGCTCTCGGAAAGATCGTAAGTTTCCACGAAGAGGATCCTTCATTCATTGAGAATAACGGTATAAATCACGGAAAAGCTTCTGAACATTACGGTATCGGAGGTTCCGACAGAAAGGCCGAGATCTCCATGATAGAAAGGGACATAAAACTTGCCTTGGAGACCGGTGCGGATATAGACATTCAGCACATAAGCACCAAAGAGGGCGTCGAGCTCGTGCGTCAGGGAAGAAAGAAAGGAAGCAACATTCATGCCGAAGCAGCTCCCCATCATTTTTCACTGACAGAGGAGGCTGCAATAGAGTACGGTTCAATGGCAAAAATGAACCCGCCTCTTCGAACGGAAGAAGACAGAAAAGCCGTTATAGAAGGACTGAAAGATGGTACAATAGAAATGATCGCTACAGACCATGCACCTCATTCGGCTGAAGAAAAAGCAAAGGGCCTGCTCCAGGCACCCAGCGGCATCATCGGGCTTGAGACCGCGCTTTCACTTGCGCTGATGAACCTTGTTGAGCCCGGATATCTGTCAATGGAACAGCTGATAAGATGCATAAGCCTGAGTCCCGCAAGGCTCTATGGCCTTGATGCCGGTGTGATCGAAACAGGAAAACAGGCCGATATCACGATATTCGACCCTGCGGAGGAATGGATCGCAGACAGTTTCTATTCCCGCTCCTCAAACACACCGTTCAAAGGCATGAAGCTTCACGGCAAGATCAAAAAAGTAATCTGTAAAGGAAAGATCATAATATGAAAAAGAAAGTCAGTGCTGTAATAACAGAGCAGACTGAACTGGCGCCGCACATCTATTCGCTGCGCTTAAAGACGGAGCTTGCAGCATATGCATGTCCCGGACAGTTCATAGGCATATATCCCCGAGACGGTTCACGTCTTCTCATGCGTCCCATAAGCATATGTGATGCGGACAACGAAGAACTCAGGATGGTCTACCGCGCAGGCGGAAAAGGAACCATCGAGATATCTTCATATAAAGAAGGGGACACACTTGATATACTGGGAGTTCTCGGAAACGGTTATGACATAAATGCGGTTTCCGGAAAGAAAGTACTTCTGCTCGGAGGCGGTATAGGGATACCTCCCATGCTGTATGCCGCAAAGAAACTTAAAAGTGCCGGAATAGACTGCAACGCGGTCCTCGGATATGCCGACGGAAACACCTTCTTAAAAGATGATTTTGAGTCCGTATGCCCTACCTTCGTTGCATCAATGGATGGAAGCGTTGGAACAAAGGGGACTGTTATCGATGCGATAAACGCAGAAGATCTTAAGGGCGATGCCTTCTTCTCCTGCGGTCCCATGCCAATGCTCAAAGCTGTAAAAGCTTATGCTGCAGAGCACTCCATGAAAGCATACATATCGCTTGAGGAGCGTATGGCCTGCGGTGTGGGTGCATGTCTTGGCTGCGTTGTAAAGACCAATGAAACTGACGGACATACTCACGTCAAGAATACACGTATATGCACCGAAGGACCTGTTTTTGAAGCGGAGGTAGTTGATATATGAACCTTTCAGTAAATATTGCCGGTGTAACGCTTAAGAATCCGGTAGTAACGGCTTCCGGCACCTTCGGTTCCGGATTTGAATATTCCGAAATGACAGATCTGAATAAACTGGGTGCTGTCGTTACCAAGGGTGTAGCAAACGTTCCCTGGGAAGGCAATCCCACACCGCGTGTTGCCGAAGTATACGGCGGCATGCTCAACGCCATCGGGCTTGAGAATCCCGGAGTGGACGTTTTTATAGAACGTGACATTCCCTTCCTCAGGAAATTTGATACAAGGATAATTGCCAATGTGTGCGGGCATTCTGTAGAAGAGTATATTGAAACCATTGAGAAGCTTAACGAAACAGACGTGGATATGTTTGAAATGAACTTCTCCTGCCCCAACGTAAAACAGGGTGCCATAGCTTTCGGCCAGGACCCTCACGTGCTTGAGGCAACGGCAAAAGCTGTTAAGGCCGCTTCTAAAAAGCCCGTGATAATCAAACTTTCTCCGAATGTCACAAGCATAAAGGACATGGCACTTGCCGCAGAAGCAGGCGGTGCTGATGCCATATCACTCATCAACACACTGATAGGCATGAAGATAGATATAAACAAAAGGAAATTCGTTCTGGCCAACAAGACCGGCGGTTTCTCGGGACCTGCAGTAAAACCGGTTGCTGTGCGCATGGTATATGAAGCATCTCATGCCGTAAAGATACCCGTCATCGGGATGGGCGGCATTTCAGATGCGGATGATGCGATCGAGTTCATACTTGCCGGAGCCACAGCTGTTGCAGTAGGCACCATGAACTTCATCGATCCCCAGACCACCGCAAAAGTTGCAGCCGGCATAGAAGCTTATATGAAGAAATATAATGTAGAGGATATAAAGGAACTGGTGGGTGCAGTTTCATAATTGCAGTTTCATAATTGATTCACGGAGGATAATGGATATGGCTGAAAAAAGATTTGTTATCGCACTTACAAGAACCTGCGGCAGCGGAGCAACATGGATAGGCCAGAAGCTTGCAGAAGATCTTAAGGTTGATTTCTATGACAAGAAGATACTCAGCCTGGCCAGCGTGGACAGCGGCATAAGCGAAGCACTTTTTGCACAGGCTGATGAGACCATGAAGCAGAGTCTTCTTTACAGAGTGACACAGAAAGTTTATACCGGCGAAGTGATCCCTCCCGAAAGTCCCGACTTTACCAAAAACGACAACCTCTTTGCTTTTCAAGCCAAGGTACTCAAGGAACTTGCAGAGCGTGAATCATTTGTCTGCATAGGCCGCGGTGCGGATTACATCTTAAAGGATTTTCCGAATGTAGTAAGTGTATTCGTATATGCTCCGATGGAAAACTGTATCAAGACAGAGATGAAGCGTCTCTCAATGGACAGAAAGACAGCGGAGAAGCACATTAACGAAATGGACAAATACCGCCGTTCTTACTACAAATACCACACCGGTCTTGAATGGGAAAGTCCCTACAATTATGACCTGTGCCTGAACACGGGTGAGATCACCGTTGAACAGGGTGCAAAAATAATAGAGGATTACATCAAGACCAAATACGGGATAGAGATTCCGGGATGATCAGTTACTACTTACTAATACTTCCCACCCCGTGCACCCTTCTCTGACGGTGGAAACGTTCGCCGTCAGAGAAGGGCGCACGGGGTGGGAAGGTAAGGAAATTTATTCATTCATGGAATTATTCAGGTTCAGAAACTTGATCAATTCATCCTTCGGCAGAGGTCTGGAGTAATAATATCCCTGAATATACTCAACTCCCATTTCCTTCATCGCTCTTGCCTGTTCTTCCGTTTCAATTCCTTCGGCAACTATGCCCATGTCCAGCTTATGAACAATGTCAGTCATCCCGGTAAGAACAGGCTTCATCCTGTCATTACTGAAAAAACCTTGTGTAAAGGTATTATCAAATTTGACTGTCTTAACAGGCATGTTTACGAAGTAATCTATATTGGATCTTCCTGTCCCGAAATCGTCCAGAGAAAATGTCACACCCTTATCAATAAGTCTGTGCATGTTATCAAGCATTATATCCCAATTCTTGGTAGCTGCCGTTTCCGTGATCTCAAGATTGATCCATTCCGGGGATATATCGTATTTTTGTATATTCTCCATCACAAAACGTTCCGGGTCATCACGGTCAAACTGCGCTGCGGAAACATTTATCTCAATTTTCTCCAGTCCGACTTTTCCGGCTTCTCCGCTTGCTATGAATTCACATACTTTCTCAAATACTCTGATCCCAATGGATCTGATCTGTCCGCTCTCTTCCGCTATCGGTATGAATCTGGGGGGAGCAACTATCTCACCGTTTTCAAGGCGTATACGCACCAGAGCCTCTGCAACATCAAAGCATGACTTTTTTATATTGTAAAAAGGCTGGTAAAACACCTCAACTCTGTCATTCCGAAGAGCTTCATCGATCATTTTCTTGATCCTGATCTGATCTCTCAGCTCGTTTATAAGTGCTTTATCACATATAACGATCTCCTGTTCACTTTCAAGATATGTGTGGAGAAAGCGAAAGAATTCATCAGGGCCGCTCAGTTCATGACTATCAGGTATCAGAAGATAGGTTCCTTTTGCCGGGATATCCTTAACACCATCTTTCTGTCTCTTGATATCTGCGGCTTTTTCAAACATGCGGTCTTTATCATCATATACAACACAGAAGGTATCATCATCAATACGGAATGCAGGTTCCGGGCCCAGTGCCACAAGAGCCCGTGCTGTTCTGATCACTGCATCATGTTCCATGTTATAGTCAACGTAATTGGACAGGAAATGAATCTTGGCCGTGAACATCGAAAATTGCCTGCCGAATTTATATTTATCGTGAATATAGGCTGACAATGCATTGGTGGTAAAAAGGCCGGTGGAGCCGTCATAGTATTCACTCGGATTTTCCAGCTGGATATATAGTATGACCATTCCAAAGGCCGAAGCAAATCCCACGAGCAGAAGACTCGGAACCAGAAACTGTATCCCCGCAGCAAGCAACCATATTCCCTGCCAGAAGAGCATTGCAACAAAACGTCTTCCCGGTATCTGATTTCTGTAAGCAATTGTTGTTACGATCGTTGATATGATATAGACAGCTGACAGCAGATATGCAACTGAGGTTGACGGACCATATGAATATACAATACGCCCGTCAGCAAAAAAGTCGATTGGCAGTACGAGTATCAGCACTTCACCTGCGACAAATATCAGATGAAATACTATCCTTAGGTTTTTGGCCCACGTCTTCTCAAGAGGAAGCAGACTTGTTGACGCATACACATACCCGAAATATCCCTGAAGCACCAGGAGCATGATGTAGAGTTTACACACTATTTCAGTGGCAGAATGCGGAACTGATCCTGATACTGTCTGATCGATCATGATGATCGAGAAGATATCAAAAAACAGGCAAACAAAGCAGGCACAGATCGCGCGAAAAAAAAGTTTCCTGTTCATAAGATCAAGTTTCTTTTCTCTCAAAAACATGACCGTGATGGTAAACACTATAAAAAGCGCACAGCATTGAAGTTCAATGTTCATTTATTGCACCCTTTCACAATCGCTACCCTACTTCATCAACGCTTAACTCTCTCCTTCAGTTCCGGATGAGCCATATAATACTCATGCTTATCCTTAAACATATTCTCATCTGCTTCGTGAAGAGCCTTTCTTATATCACTGCCTTCATCGGCTAAACTATAGCCTATCGCAAGACTGAGATGATCATATTTACGACTCACTTCTTTGGTCTTTTCAACCTGCAGCTTTAAATCTTCCGGAGTTGTATCTTCGACGATGATCGTAAATTCATCTCCGCCTGCGCGGAAGATCATCTCCTCGCTGAACACTTCCCTAAGCGCATTTGTTGCATCCCTTAAGAGCTTGTCCCCGGCATCATGTCCTTTTTCATCATTTACGACTTTTAGTCCGTTAAGATCAATAAAAACAACTCCGAGATTTTTATACCATCCGTTTGTGTCTGTGCTGACCATATCAACATAATTATTCATCTCATTACGGTTGAACACACCGGTAAGCATATCCTTCGAGCTCAGGACACGGAGTCTGTCAAACATTATATGATTGCCGAGCTCGGAACCGAGTATGAATGTTGCGAGCTCAAGTGTTTCTTTGATCTTGACTGTGTACTCGGGATCAAAATTGATCACCCACATATATGCAAGAAGCCTGTTATGAGACTTAAGAGGAAACAGGACTATATTGTTTATCTTTGCGGCTTTCAACGATTCATACCACGCCGGATTTTTTCTCTTACATATTCGAGATCCTGCTCATTTTTAACAATAAGACAGTTACTTCCTCCTATGGTATCTTCCCAGGTTGCCACAAGATCATTGAATTTATCATCAATATAATTGTTCATGGAGACAAGTTCTGTATCATCGCTCATATCCTCACATAATACAGCGCACTCTCCATTCACATCATCAAAAGTCAGTATACAGCAGTACTCGGCATAGCAGAGCTTTCTGATATCCTTGATAACATCCCGCATCACAGCTTTAAAATCCAATGCTCCGCGTATCTTAAGAATTGCTTCGAGAACACTGGATGCTACATCTCCCGATATGGTCGACATTCTCTCAGTATCAGCATAAAAATTGATTTCCATCATGTAAAGGCAGTAGCACAGATTACCATCATCAGCATCGAGCGGTATGAAATTCATATTGAACCATACATCAAACCGTTCCGGATGAACGTATGAATTCAGGCATTTCTTCTTTACCGCTGCCCTGTAACAGAAATCCTCAAAATTTAGATCCCTGGTCATATAGTCGGTATATTCAGAATTTGGAGTGAACTTGGTTTTCAACATCTCCACGCCTGGAGCAGGCTTCTCTATCGAATCTATATAGGCCCTGTTCCCGGTAACAAGTCTTATTTTGCCATAGCGGTCTTCGTCGATCTTCTCGACTGATACAACGCAGGTCATGGCATGCATACTGTCAACAATCGATTGAAAATCCATAACTTTCCCCCTTTTTAATCCCCATTATTTATTCCGGTCTGTAACCAAGCTCATCATAACTGATATTGATCTCGATAAAACCTGCCGCATAAGGTCCCATGTCATAAGGCATATAATACAGACATATGCCATCTTCAGTAAGCTCGATATTTGAAGTCTCTATACCGGCATACTCGTATGCCTGATCATAGACATCATCTCTGGTCTCAGCAAAGTAAGGAGCTTCATATTCTTCATAGCTGTCGAAGTCTTCCGCTGTCTTCTCTGCCACAAGTGTTTTGAATGTCTCTTCATCACCCTTGTAAAAATCTTTGAATTTGATCTCTTTTCCGGTCTGTAAGTTAAAGCATCTCTGGCTCCTTAAAGGCATACCATGAGCACCGCCTCCATACCAGTAACCGGACATATCTATAACCAGGATATTTTCACCTATCTTTTGGACATCCGTGATATTCCATTCATCGGATTCACACCACATATATGAGTTTGCCTTATGCTCTTCACACTCAGACGGATCTTCCGGCTCTATATCTTCCTTTCCGTAAAAATCCACACTCTGGCGGAATTCCTGCATAAGAGCACTGTTTATTTCACTTGCATGCGGTGAATACTCTGAATCCAGCTGGAATACTTCCTGATAGTACTTCACCCGGGGTATGCCACAGTTTGAGCACTTCTGCATTCCATTTTCATACCTGATATATCCGTACTTAAGCGCACCTATTTCTTTCTTTTCTATACCGGTAGGTGTAAAGGTTCCGTCAGCGTATCTGATCCACTGAGTGCTTTCATCATCAACGCCAAGGAAATATATATCATCACCGATAAGGCGCATGCCTGTTATTCCGGGATCAATATATACTCCGGGCTCCTTCGATGTCGTATAGACTTCTGTCGACTTTTTTCCGGCACAGTCAAAACAGTACACATGGTGATCACCCATATAGAACTTGTCAGCCTCAAATACATCGTAGTAAAACTTTCCATCAGCATAAGTCAGGAAGGAAGGCTCTTTATCAGCCTTTACAAATACCATATCGGATCCGTCTTCATAATCCAGGAAATGGTAACTGCTTCCCGAAACATTTTCATCATAAAGCTGATATATGAGCCCGTCTTTGTTATAGGACTGAATATAAAAGCTCATATCAGGCAGCCCCTCTATCTTTTCCTTTGTTCCGTCCGTATAAAGCTTATAATACTCTTCGCCATCCATGATTATGATATAACCATTGTCATCCAGCGCACGTGTATAGCTGCATTCATAAGTGTCATAGAATCCGTTGTTCATATCTGCGGAAAGGAACATTGGCGTTTCAGTATTAAGTTCCTTTGCAACATCCGGATATGCAAAATCCTCTTCCACGGGAACCAGTGATCCTTCATTCCAGGAAAAGACACGCTCCAGATGCATCCCGTCCTTATTCCCGTTCATATAAAACTTTCCGTTATAGAAATCGCAGCGTTCCACATAAAATCCCGACTCTGTTGTCAATATCGGTTCAACTTCTTTGCTCTCAGGATCCACAACATAAAACTCATATTTGGAATCTCCGTCGTCAGAATATGAATAGTCTGAATAAATGATCTTTCCATCACCTGCTGCTTTGAAATATGCATTCGAAAGATCGCAGCTTGAATTGCTGCATTCTTCTTTGATCTTTTCGATATCGTACTCTGCCAGCTTATTGCCATCTTCATCCAGCACAGTGATCAATTCATCCATATGTGAAAGATAGCCTGCTGCCTCTTTTGGAGCTTCCGTTTCCTCGGTTGGCTTTTCTGTGGCTGATGTGCTTTCTGTCGCAGCTGTAGCAGAGCTTTCTGTTGTTTCAGGTGCCGCCTCGGTTGGTGCGGAAGACGCAGCCGGATCGTTATTTTTTCCGGTACATGCAGTCAATGCTCCCGTAATGATCATTGACGCCACAAGAAATTTAATTCTTTTTTTCATCATTTTGCCCCCTGGAGATCATTTCTTTTTTACGGATGTTTTAGTTTTCTTTATATCTGTTTTCTTTGCATCAGATTTCCCGGCAGTCGTCTTTTTTGCAGCAGGGGTTTTAGTTACGGTTTTCTTAACCGCCGCCGTCTTATCTGATGTTTTCTTTGCCGTAGTATTCTTTGCTGCTGTCTTCTTTACCGCAGTCTTTTTTGTCTCAGTCTTTTTTGCAGTGGTATTCTTTGCTGTTGTTTTCTTTACAGCAGTCTTCTTCTCTGAAGACTTTTTATCTGAAGTTTTTTTATCTGCATTCATTTTTACTGTGGTCTTTTTTGCAGCTGCCTGTTTATCTGAAGTTTTTTTGTCAGAAGATTTTTTCTCGGAAACTTTTTTATCAACAGATTTATTTGTTTCAGTTTTATTTACAGCACTTTTCCTTACGGCACTCTTCTTTGCAGCATTCTTCTTTACAGTACTCTTCTTTGCGAGTCTGCTTTTCGATGCTGCTTCATCCTCAACTTCTGCAGCCTCTTCGATAACCTCAGCAATTGCAGATCTCTTCGCAGCTGCTTCACTCTTTCGTTTTTCCATCTCACTCATCTTTACATATGAATTTGATGAAGGATCCCAGACAACTTTGCTTTCGTTGATCTTTTCTTCTATCATTTTTATATCCAGATCATTTTCGGCCTTACCTTCAGCCGTAAGGATACGATAGTTGAGCATATCAACTTTCATTACCGGGATAGGACAGTTCTCTTCACCCTCTATGATAACATCGCCCTTAGCGATACAGATGATATCGTAGATATATTTATCGGGAACAACACCTTTGAGTATGGTCTGAAGAAGTATGTGATGTCTGAGTGCCTGTGCAACCGGGCCTGTAAGACTCTGTCTGGTCTTTCCGTTTGAAAAGATCCAGTTGCCGTTTTTATTTATAGTCAGCTCTCCGCTGAAACGTTTTGTTTCGATAACGAATATGCCCTTAGTGGAGATGACTATCTCATCTATCTCCTGAGGTTCCGGAAACGCAGGATGAGCAAGCAGGATATTCTTTGCCTGTCCAAGACTGTACTTTCCGACACAATCCTTTTTCACTGCAAGATAACCTTCACCGAGCCATCCAAGCTGATAATCAACGCCTCTCTCACCTTCATCCTTCTTCTGTCTGGCATCAGCCTTACTCCTGCCCAGTGATGAAGGTCTTTTATCCTGATTTTTTTCCTGATTCTTCTCAGTATTTTTCTTAGGCGGCTCCTTTGACTGAGCAGACTTTCCCTGAGTTGTTTTATGTGATGAGGACTTATTTGAAGTTTGTTTATTGGAAGATTCTTTATTTGAAACCTCTTTATCTGATACTTCTTTATTCGAAGTATCTTTATCTGAAGCTTCTTTATCTGAAGCTTCTTTATTTGTTGTAGTATCTTTATTTGTAGTATCTTTGACAGTAGCGGCTTTATTTGTGGCTGCTTTAGCTGCAGATTCTTTATTTGCGCCACCTTTCTTCTCTGCTTTTTTCTTCTCCGAAGCTTTAGCTGAGTTCTTCTTTTCTTCGAAAGCAGATTTTTTCTGTGAGCTTTCTGTTTTCTCTTCTATTTTTTCTTCTTTCTTATCTTCAGTTTTTTCTTCGGCTTTTACTTCAGTTTCTTTTATTTCAGTTTTTTTCTTTTTGGAACGTGACTTCTTTGCTGTCTTCTCTTTCTTTGTTTCAGCTGCAATTTCCTTATCACCTGCAGCAGTTATCATCACTTTATCTTCAGAAAACAAAGCCGTCTCCTGAACCTCAGTATCATTTTCCTTTTCTGCAATTTCCAAAAGCGTAACTGCATCTTCCTTTACGGTGTCGGCAAATGATTCATTTTCATTTATTTCAGTCTCTGCTCCGGCATCTTCAAAAAGTATTTCCCCTGCCTGTATGCCCGATTCGGTTTCTATTACAACAAAGCTTGCATTATCACCCTTTCTGATCCTGCGTTTTCTTTTGATCATCTGGTTTACATGAAAAAAGAGCTGATTTCCATCGTACTCAAAAAAACCATACCCTTTGTTGCCATAAAAAACCTTTACTTTTCCATTTATACGTTCCGTACTGCTTATGTTTACTTCTTCCATCACATTCCTCTCTGTCTTGCAGCTTCATACATAAGCACTGCAGCGCTTACAGCCGCGTTTAATGATTCTGTCTTCCCTGCCATGGGGATCTTTATGCATTCGCCGCCGCAGTCTGTCACTTTTCCTATAGTCTCTTCCCTAAGCCCGTTTCCTTCATTTCCGATAAGAAAGGCGGAAGGACCTGTGCAGACAGCTTTCGTATAAGGCACTGCGCCTGTAAGCGCCGCCGCAAATATCTTCACATCTGCTTTTCCAAGCTCCGCAAATACATCATCCCAATCAGCGACAGCTGCAAACGGAAGCCTGAAAAGTGCTCCCATAGCTGAACGCACCACCTTGGGTGAATAAGGATCTGCAGATCCTTCTGTCATGATGATGCCGGAGCAGCCTGCCGCTTCAGCGGTTCTGAACATAGTTCCCATGTTACCCGGATCCTGTATATTCTCAAGAAGCAGTATCATGGGGTTCTTTACAGCATTAATTATATCAGCAGATGTACTTTTTCGCATCCTCACAACAGCAAGCACTCCCTGCGGAGTTTCCGTGTCGGATACTTTTTTAAAAAGCTCATCCGAAAGGACCTCATACTTCCCGGCAGCACGTTCCCCTTCATAGCTTTCGGAATAGTACAGCTCAACCGTATCCCCTTCGGGGATGTCCCTTACAAGTCTGATCCCTTCAGCAATAAAAAGGCCCTCCTTACGGCGGACCTTTCCCTTTTCTCTTAACTGTATCAGATGTTTTACTTTTTCATTTGATGCGGATGTAATCATAAGATCTTTGACATTTCATACTCATATTCGGGTATAGTTTTAGTCATTGCAAGAGCCTCATCGATATCAAAATCAACAAACTCACCATTCTTCTGGGCAACAACCCTGTTGGTCTTGCCTTCACATAAAAGATCGGCAGCCATCGAACCCATAATAGATGCATAGTAGCGGTCCTTACATGTGGGTGAACCGCCTCGCTGCATGTAACCAAGTATTGTAGCTCTTGTCTCCACACCTGTTGCAGCCTCTATACGTCTGGCCATTGATGTGGAATGACCGATACCTTCTGCATTGATGATGATGTGGTGTTTCTTTCCGCTCTTTCGGTTAGCTATGATATGGTTGATGATCTTCTGCTCATCGTAATCATATTTTTCGGGAAGAAGTATATCTTCAGCGCCATTTGCAACACCGCACCAGAGTGCGATAAAGCCTGCATTTCTTCCCATTACCTCTATAATTGAGCATCTTTCATGTGATGAAGATGTATCTCGCACCTTATCAATAGCTTCCATGGCCGTATTGATAGCTGTATCAAAACCGATGGTGTAATCCGTGCAGGCGATATCCAGATCGATAGTGCCGGGAAGGCCTATTGTATTGATGCCTTCATGTGAAAGCTTCTGGGCACCTCTGTAGGAGCCGTCTCCGCCGATAACAACGATGCCGTCTATGCCGTGACGTCTGCATACTTCAGCAGCCTTCTTCACGCCCTCATCAGTCTTGAACTCCTCGCATCTTGCGGTACCGAGTATGGTTCCGCCGAGGCCTATTATCTCAGATACGGAATGACGGTTCATTCCTACTATCTCTTCATTAATAAGGCCCTGATAACCTTTCTTTATTCCCATGACATCCATGCCGTTGGAAAGAGCTTTTCTTACCACGGCTCTGATGGCAGCATTCATTCCCGGAGAATCTCCTCCGCTTGTGAGTACGCCTATAGTCCTTATCTTTTTATCATCAGCCATTGTTAATGTCCTCCGCAGAGTATTTTAGTATTAAAACCGCTGTTTTTCAATTCCAGAATTGTTTTCGTCTGTGAATAGGCTGGAATGTGATACGCACATTATCCTCACCAAGTATATCCGTAAGCCTTCCTATCAGCGTCTGATCGGCATTTACGCCTGATATTCCTTCTATTTCACCTGCTATCTTTGTATCTGCAACATATGTTCTCACACTGTCACTTCCGTCAGAGCCCTCGAGCAGAGGTCTTATCCCGGGCATAAGCTTCTCGCGCTTTGCATCATCCGCAAACTGAAGCCACAATGTCCTCGGGAAGGAGTCCATCTCATCCATGTTGTCGGCGATCAGCTTGGCATCCTTTCCTTCCTCTTCACTTATCCTTCCGCTTATCACAAGCTTGTTATCCTCATACAGTTTGTCCCTGCATCTCTGATAAACCTTTGGAAAGACTATGACTTCGGCCTGTCCGGTCAGATCCTCAAGTGTGACGAAGGCCATGGCATCACCCTTCTTGGTATATTTGACCTTTACCGATACTACTATGCCGCCAAGCTCAGTCTGCTGACCATCCTCCGCCTCCACATAGGACTCGCCTGTCTCTTCATTCTCCCTAAGTTCCAGATCCGATGCATGTCCGTGTATTATCTTCTTCCAGAGTCCGGTATAAGCTTCTAAAGGATGACCGCTCAGATAAATCCCGAGCACTTCCTTCTCCATCGTAAGAAGTGTTTCCTTCGGATACTCACCTATATCTTTGGGAACAGGAACATCTATTTTTGCCTTTTCTTCTTCACCCACCAGATCAAAGAGGCTCATCTGCCCCGACATGCTCTTCTTTCTTTCCGCCATGACAGCAGCAACTATATCAGGACCAACAAATATCATCTCCTTGCGCGTCATACCGAGCGAATCCAGAGCTCCAGCCTTCACAAGGTTCTCAAGCGCATCCTTGTTAAGGTTCATGTCTGCCGTGCGTTCCACAAAATCCTTGAAGTTCCTGTAAGGTCCATGCTCTTCACGCTCTTCTACTATCTTCTCTGCAAGGCCTGCGCCTATGCCCTTTATAGCTGTAAGCGCATAGTATATGCTTCCATCCTCAACGGAAAAATCAACGCCACCGGCATTCACATCAGGCGGTGAAAGCTTAAGCCCCGCCTGTCTTATATACATAAGATATGCAGCAAGCTTATCCGAAGCTCCCATCACACTTGTCATGATAGCCGCCATGAATTCCAGCGGATAATAGTATTTCAGCCAGGCAGTCTGGTAACCGACCACCGCATAGCAAGCTGCATGCGATTTATTAAACGCATACTTGGCGAAATCGATCATCAAGTCATATATGTGTCCCGCAGCCTCTTCCGAAATACCGTTATTCACACATCCCGGAACCGGCTTCGGCCACTGATCTTCAGGGATATTGCCGGCCTTTGCTTCTTCTATCTCGGTCTCATTTCCGTATATGAATATCTGTCTTTCATGCTCCATGACATACTGTTTTTTCTTACTCATGGCACGGCGCACATTATCGGAACGTCCCATGGAGAAGCCTGCCAGATCACGCACTATCTGCATAACCTGCTCCTGGTAGACTATACATCCATATGTCGGCTTAAGAATGGGTTCAAGCTCCGGGCATTCGTATTTTATTGAAGAAGGATCATTCTTACCTGCAAGATATTTAGGTATGAAATCCATAGGTCCCGGACGATAAAGAGATATACCGGCTATGACATCTTCAAGATTGCCGGGTTTCAGCGTTTTCATAAACGATGTCATACCCGCGCTCTCAAGCTGGAACACGCCTGTGCAGTCGCCTGTTGAAAGCGAAGCATAGACTTTTTTATCATTCATGTCTATGTGATTTATATCTATCTTCTTTCCCGTGGAATGCTCTATGTTAAGAAGCGTATCCTTGATAACAGTAAGGGTACGGAGTCCCAGAAAGTCCATCTTAAGAAGTCCTAACGGTTCAAGTGTCGTCATCGTAAACTGGGCAGTCACCGCATTGTCTCCGCCAAGGCTCAGGGGTACCATCTCCTGGGCAGGCTTAGGACATATAACAACACCCGCTGCATGCATACCTGTCTGTCTCGGAAGTCCTTCGAGTCTCAGAGCATAATCGATAAGCTGCTTTACCGTAGGATCACTGTCATACTCTGCCCTGAGATCCGGACTGATCTCAAGTGCTCTGTTAAGCGTTATGCCCAGTTCATTCGGAACAAGCTTTGCAAGCTTATTGCACCTGTCAAAAGGTACACCCATTGCGCGGCCTACATCTTTTAATGCCTGCTTTGCCTGAAGCGTACCAAAAGTTACTATCTGTACGACTCTTTCCTCACCGTATTTGCGGCGCACATAATCTATGACTTCCTCACGTCTGTTGTAGCAGAAGTCCACGTCTATATCGGGCATGGACACACGTTCCGGATTGAGGAAACGTTCAAACAGAAGCTGATATCTTATCGGATCAATATCCGTTATCTTTATCGTATATGAAACAAGACTGCCTGCAGCCGATCCTCTTCCGGGGCCTACAGGTATGCCATGCTCTTTTGCAAAATTAATATAATCCCAGACTATAAGGAAATAGTTGACGAAATCCATCGTGCGGATAACATCAAGCTCATACTCAAGCCGCTCCGTAAGTCCCTGCCAGGGAAGTGCACTTCCTTCCTTTTCACCTTCAGGAAGTTCTGAACCTCTTCCTTCCTTATACAACTTAAACTGATCAGCGTAGCGCTCTTCCATTCCGGTATCGCAGAGCATATTGAGATAAAGCCATGAACGTATATATTCTTCAGGCGTTGTCACATAGTCTCCGTCATCTTCTTCGGAAGGCGGTGCATTCTTATAGGCTTCTATACCTTTATTAATGAATTCTTTTCTGGGTGCGGCATTCAGATATGCATCCGCATCAAAATCTGCAGGTATCGGATACTTGGGAAGCAGCGGCTTCCTGTAATGTATCTCCACATGACACCTGTCTGCTATCTTCTGCGTATTCTCTATCGCTTCTTCCGCATAAGGGAAGAGTTTACGCATCTCTGCTTCACTCTTCACATAGAACTGTCCGCCTTCATAGCGCATCCTGTTCTCATCTGAGAGCAGTGCCTTCGTCTGGATACAGAGCAGCACATCATGTGCATCGGCATCTTCCGCAAGCGTGTAATGACAGTCATTGGTGGCAACGAGCGGTATATCAAGTTCCCTGCTCATCTTCACAAGCTCGGCATTAACCTTTGTCTGCATGGGTATGCCGTGATCCTGAAGCTCAAGGAAATAGTTTCCTTCTCCGAATGTATCTTTATAGAACTTCGCTGCCTCTCTCGCCTCATCTGTCATGCCTTTTTCTATAAACCTGGGCACCTCGCCAGCCAGACAAGCCGACATGCAGATAAGTCCCTCATGATACTTTGAAAGCAGCTCCCTGTCCACACGCGGATGGTAATAGAATCCCTCTGTGAAGCCAAGGGAAACAAGCCTCATCAGATTGTGGTATCCGGTATCATTTTCTGCCAAAAGTATCAGATGGTTATAACGTTCATCCCCGCCTGAAACTTCCTTTGCAAAACGCGAACCCGGAGCAACATAAACCTCGCAGCCAAGCACAGGCTTTATGCCCTCAGCTTTGCAGGCCTCATAAAAATCGACAACGCCGTACATAACGCCGTGATCGGTGATCGCCGCCGCTGTCATTCCAAGCTCCTTAACCCGTTTCACATAATCCTTTACCTTATTTGATCCGTCTAAGAGGCTGTATTCCGTATGCGTATGTAAGTGAACAAAAGACATGGTGATATTTTAGCACGTATTATGACCTAAGTGGGAAAGGATGTTCCTGAGTTCAGACCGCGCTGTGTTTCAAGTATTGTTACAGAGCTTTGGCGGCGTGTATGTGGTTCCTTCCGAACCCTTCGCAAGCGAGCGCTCGCACCGCAGAAAAAAGAAATCCCTGTTGGGATTTCTTTTTTCTTATGCGCTGTTCGCTGAGCATCTGCTCATGAAATGTATCTCCGCAGCTCAGGGATCCGGAACGAACACATACAGACACCGCCTGCTCTGCAATCTGCGTTTTGTACAGCACTGTATGATACTCATTCGCAACGTCGATCAAGCCCCGGGACAGTTACCAGGCCTTCGGAGTTCATTCGTGAGGTGCCATAAAGACCGAAGGTCTTTCGCGCTCGTTCGAAATGCGCAGTAAAATGCCCGGCAAAAATCGGTCATCGGGACCGATTTTTGAGACGATACCCGTTCAAGCGAGCACGTCCTTCAGACGTGCGAGTGCGTTAAAGTCGGCCGGGCATGGAGCAAGCATGAGAACAGTGAGCGCGCTGGCACCGAATGTCGAACTTCGAAGGCCTGGCAGCTGTCCCCGGGCTTAATAGAGGGTCCGGAAGAAACCACATACACGCCGCCAAAGCTCTGCAACAAAGAATCAATTACAGCGCGTAAAAAAAGAAGCTGCGCTGCGGCAGCTTCTTTTCGGTGATCATTCGTTTACAAGCTTCTTGAGTGCATCCTCAATGTCGCCTGCTGTTTCAAGATCCTTGATCTCGTCATCGGGGATCTCGATATTGAACTCGTCTTCAAAAGCTACGATCGCATTGACGACATCAAGACTGGTAAGATCAAGATCAGCAACCAGTTTTGTATCTCTTGTGATCTCTGTTGCCTTTACTTCTCCCTCTGTAAGATCAGAAAGTATACATGCTATCTGTTCAAACATTGTTTTTCCTCCTTTTTATGAATCCTGTTTTTTATATCTTATTATCTTTTTTGTGGAATTCTTTTCAAACTCGGTATCACGCAGGACTACCTTGGAAATCTTTTTATACGCAGGCTGTCCTTTGCTCCACTTCTCTGCGATCTTATCAAAGAATTCCTGATCGCCCATGTGACCTTCTGCAGGGAAAATCTCAGCAACAAGCTTTCCCTTCTCTCCGAAGACAACAACTTCCGCTATCTCTTCGGGTGATACATTCTCACCGTTACTTAAGATTATGAGATTCTTTTCTCTTCCCGTGATAAATATGAAGCCGTCTTCATCAATCCTTCCGAGATCGCCTGTATCAAACCAGCCATCCTTCATAACCTCGGCTGTGGCTTCTTCATTCTTGTAATATCCCATCATCACGTGGTCGCCCCTGGTGACAATGTGGCCTTCTTCATTGATCTTTACTTCGCAACCCGGAAGAGCAGGACCAACTGATCCGTCCTTCCAGTATTCGTTACGGTTTACCGAAAGCACCGGTGAGCACTCCGTTATGCCATAGCCGCACATGATATCTATGCCCCATGTACGGAAAGCCTTCACATACTTAGGATCAAGATGTGCACCGCCGCTTATGATGCTCTTTAAGTTTCCGCCCAGTCCGTCGCGCACTTCCTGAAACATCGTATCTCTTTTATCGATACCCACGGCGAGAAGCATATTGCTTATGCGTCCACCGGCCGCAAGTTTCTTTTCCTTCTTCTGCTTCCTTACCGAGTTCATTATAAGTTTATAAAATGTCTCAACAAACAGAGGAACCAAAAGCATGGTCGCAGGCTTAGCTATCTTTAAGTCGCGCTGGATCTGTTTTAAGCTTTTGTTGATATATGCAGCTTTTCTGTAATTGAATACCGCAAATACAGCAGTCATAAGACCAAAAGCGTGATGGAAAGGAAGTGCAGCAAGCGTATCGCCCGCAGGGACGAAATGCTTGCAGGCAAAATTGATATCCTGAGCCATATTGCGCTGATTAAGCATTACGCCTTTGCTCTTGCCCGTTGTTCCCGATGTAAAGAAGATGGCTGCCAGCTTCTCCCTGTCTATCTCATTATCCTGAAAAGAGGTATCACCTGCTTCTATAGATGCACGTCCCTTTTCAATATATTCCTGCATGCTACTTAACTTATAAACTTTTAAGTCAGTCTCCGAAAAGTATTCTGCCTGCTTATCGGAAGCAAATACTGCTGTGCTGTCGGCCTGCTCTGCAAGCTCACGCACTCTGTCTGCAGGAAGCTCCTTATCTATGAGAACCGCGCAGCTGCTGCCGTTGATTATCGCCATGAATGCCACTATCCATTCATAGCAGTTTTCTCCAACTATTACTATATGCTTATCCTTAAGACCCTCACCGAAAATGAAAGTACCTAAGGCATCCACATCATTCTTATAATCACCGAATGTTTTTTTAACTATTACATCCTTTTTCTCACTCCACCAGAAAGCAAGATCGTCTGTATTCTCACGAGCCCTGACCTCCATCATGTCCTTCATGTCTTTGGCCTGAACCAGCTCGTAATACGGATATGGTCTGTTCTTCATTTAGTCCTCCTTGGTACAGTCTGAAAAACCAGATGCAATTATAACTGATATATATAAAAAAGAAAACAATAAACAAAAATGGCCGCGAAACCGCGGCCATTGGTGCATTTATCAAAGATCAAAGGTATTTCTTAAGCTCCTCAGCCTTGTCTGTCTTCTCCCAGGGAAGATCCAGATCATCACGTCCGAAATGGCCATATGCCGCAGTCTGCTTGTAGATAGGTCTGCGCAGATCGAGCATCTTTATGATGCCTGCCGGACGAAGGTCAAAATGTTTTCTGATGATCTCTGTGATCTTCTCATCAGAAAGCTTTCCTGTTCCGTCTGTATTTACGGATACGGATGTGGGCTCAGCAACACCGATAGCGTATGAGAGCTGTATCTCGCACTTATCTGCAAGACCTGAAGCAACAACATTCTTTGCAACGTATCTTGCAGCATATGCAGCAGAACGGTCAACCTTTGTGCAGTCTTTTCCGGAGAAAGCTCCGCCGCCGTGACGTGCATATCCGCCGTAGGTATCAACTATGATCTTTCTTCCTGTAAGACCTGCATCACCGTGAGGTCCGCCTATTACAAAACGACCTGTGGGATTGATGTATATCTTTGTATCCTTATCGACCATCTCCTTGGGAAGGACAGGATCAAATACATATTTCTTTATATCCTCGTGGATCTGCTCCTGTGTCACATCCTCATCATGCTGTGTTGAAAGGACAACCGCCTCAAGACGTACAGGCTTGCCATTCTCATCATACTCAACAGATACCTGACTCTTTCCGTCAGGACGGAGATATTTAAGTGTGCCGTCTTTACGTACCTTTGTAAGCTGCTTTGTGAGCTTGTGAGCAAGAGAGATAGGATAAGGCATAAGTTCGGGAGTCTCGTTCGTAGCATAGCCGAACATCATTCCCTGATCACCTGCGCCTGTATCAAGTTCATCCTTAAGCTCGCCATTTCTTGCTTCGAGCGCCTTATCAACACCCATGGCTATATCAGCCGACTGCTCGTCTATAGCAACGAAAACAGCACAGGTATTTCCATCAAAACCGTACTCGGAACGGTCATATCCGATCTCCTTAACAGTATCTCTTACCACCTTCTGTATATCCACATAGGCATTGGTGGTTATCTCACCTGTTACAACTACGAAACCTGTGCAGGCCATCGTCTCGCAGGCTACACGGCTCATAGGATCCTTTTCCATGCAGGCATCAAGGATAGCATCCGATATAGCATCACAAACCTTATCGGGATGTCCTTCCGTCACGGACTCTGAAGTAAACAATCTTTTTTCTGACATTTCTGCTCCTTCTGCGCATTTTGCGCCTTCTGCTCGTGACCTCTTGTATAACTGAAAATAAAAAAATCCGCTGCTTAACGATGCGGATCTCCATTCATTTCCTCTTATTGTTCGAAATCATCGCTCAGGTTGGCACCTTCCTTTTCAGGGGTTGCCGTGGTTTCACAGGTCCTATGTACCTCCGCCACTCTGAATAAGAGATCACTTATTTAATTGAATTTTTACAGAGCAAAGAATACAACAGGCTCACATTGTTGTCAACAACATATTTAATTCATTCGACAATAATGATAAAATTATAGAAAAGGTTTCGGGGGTTAACATGAAACACGTAAGAACTTCAATTCTGATACCGGGAATGGTTGTTGCCACTGATGTTATACATGAGGGGCAGCTTATCCTGCCCAAGGGACTCACCCTTACAGACCGGGCTATCTACAGACTTTCCACATACGATATTAAAGATATAAGGATCGAAGATCCTGTCGGTTATGAAGTGGAGGAGATCGAGGATGAGGAACATGTACATGCTCCTTCCGTTTCCGAGGCCCTTACCGGGATCAATCTTGAAGATACTGCCCCGCCCGAAGAATTCAACGAGCCTTCTCACTTTGAGAAACTGAAGAATTCTACCCAGTATAAGGAATTCCGCTCCAATTTCACGGAAAATGTCGAAGAGCTCAAAGCCTCTCTCAATGAAATTGTAGAAAAGAACACGCCGATAGATGTGAATAATCTCATCGGAGATACCTTAAAGATCATCGATTCCCAGTCCAATACCTTCAGTGTATTTGATATGCTCCACAACATGCGTGACTTTGACGATCTGACATATACCCACAGCATGAACGTGGCCATGATATGCAACGTATTTGCACAATGGCTCGGAATGTCCGCCGATGAAGTGAAACTCGCTACATCCTGCGGTATGCTCCACGATATAGGAAAACTTCAGATCGATGATGCGATAATCAAGAAACCCGGCAAACTCACAGATGCAGAGTTTAAGACCATACAGTCGCATCCCGTACTTGGCTACAGGATATTGCAGAGGCAGAATATAAGCGAGCATATCAAGCTTTCCGCCCTGATGCATCACGAAAAATGTGACGGCTCCGGCTATCCTGTTCATCTTACAGCCGACAAGATCGACCGCTTTGCAAAACTGGTCACCATAGCCGACGTATATGATGCCATGACAGCCAACAGAGTCTACAGAAACGGAATGTGTCCCTTCAAGGTTGTTGAGATATTCGAACAGGAAGGCCTGCAGAAATATGACGTTATATTCATAATGACTTTCCTTGAGAGCGTTGTGAACACTTACATAGACAACCGTGTGCGTCTGAACGACGGCCGCATCGGTACGGTAAAATGGATAAACAGGCAGAGACTGTCAAAGCCCATGCTTCAGCTTGAGAACGGAACTTTCCTGGAACTTGCAAAGAATCCGGAAATCTCCATCGAACAGATACTGTGATATTTCCTGCACAGGACTGTGCATTAAAAAAAGGTGCCTCAGGCACCTTTTTAATTCATCTTTTTAATTCACCAGTTTAAGTCTTGCGCGTTCTGCGCTCCATCCGTCAGACACCTTTTCTATATCGGCACCGAGTTCTCTTAACTTTCCGTCAAAGTCTTCGTATCCGCGCTCCACGTAGCTTGTATCGTCTACAGTGGTCTCACCTTCGGCAGCCAGTCCCGCGATAACGAGGGCCGCTCCTGCTCTAAGATCCGGTGCGGTTATATCCGTACCTGTATATTTGGATACGCCCGTTATAAGAGCCATATTATTTTCAACCTTTATCGATGCACCCATACGTACAAGCTCATCAACATATTTGAAACGGTTGTCGAAAATGCCTTCCGTAACGATGCTTATGCCCTGTGCAAGCCCGAGAGCTACTGTCATCTGAGGCTGCATATCCGTAGGGAATCCGGGATAAGGAAGCGTACGTATCTGCGTAGATGTGAGCGGATCGTAGCTTGTCACCTGTACTGCATCATCAAACTCAGTTATCTGGCATCCTATTTCCGCAAGCTTTGCGGTAATACATTCAAGATGCTTTGGAATAACATTTTTGATTGTCACATCACCGTGACATGCAGCAGCTGCTGCCATATATGTTCCGGCCTCTATCTGGTCCGGAATGATGGCATAATCGGTACCATGGAGCTTCTCTACTCCTCTGATGCGTATTACATCAGTACCGGCACCCCTTATATTAGCACCCATGCTGTTAAGGAAGTTTGCGATATCAACGACATGAGGTTCCTTTGCGGCATTCTCTATAATGGTCCTGCCTGATGCAAGCGAAGCAGCGAGCATTACATTGATCGTTGCGCCTACCGAAACCTTATCAAAGAATATATGTGCTCCGCGAAGATCCTTTGCCTCTGCACATATGCAGCCATGAAGGATATCCACCTTTGCACCAAGGGCCTTGAATCCCTTAATATGCTGGTCTATTCCGCGGACGCCTATGTTGCAGCCGCCGGGAAGAGGAACCTCGGCCTTCTTGTCTCTGCCGAGAAGCGCACCAACCAGATAATACGATGCGCGTATCTTCTTCATGTATTCATCATCGATGAACGTGCTCTGAAGATGTGAGCTGTCCATGATGACTGTGTGTCTGTCTTCGTGAGTAACCTTTGTACCGATGCCTTCAGCCGCTTTAAGCAGGATCTCAGTATCGGTAACCTTAGGCATGTTCTCTATCCTTACAGGTTCATCAGTCATGATGGCTGCTGCCAGGATACCGAGTGCCGCATTCTTGGCACCACCTATAGTTACTTCACCTGCAAGCGGATTTCCGCCCCGGATGATATATCTGTCCATAAAAAACTCCGTTACTGTAGCAAGTATACTGCATGTAAACAGCTGTTCACCAATTTACATACAGCCGCTCAAAACGAACAAATTATATATCATAAAAGACCTGTTGTCAAAAGCCCGAAAGCGGCATGATTACGGTAAACTGCTTATGTAAAGCCGGTTTCAGTTCAGGTACTTCGCCGGATTGACTGCCTCACCATTCAGACGCATCTCAAAATGTATGTGCGGTCCTGTGCTGACGCCGGTATTGCCGGACAAAGCTATGACAGATCCCTGGTTCACCTTCTGCCCAACCTTCACCTTAACCTTGCTCAGATGACCGTATCTGGTCTGGAGACCGTTAGGATGATCGATATAGACAACATTTCCATATCCGCTTGCCCAGCCGGCTTTCGAAACCACTCCGCCGGAAGATGCACACACGGTCGTACCTATGGGTGTAGCCCAGTCTATTCCCTTGTGATAAGAAGACGCTCCCTTCTTAGGCCTCTTTCTGGGTCCGAAAGGAGATGTAAGCCGGCCGCCCGATATGGGTTTTACAAAAGAAGGCGGTACTATCGTTCCCATCTCAACCAGCTTTGCGACCGGGGGATACATGACCACTTCATAAAGGACTTCTCTGTCCGTTTCTTTCCCATTTATACGGCATACCTCCACCACAGCATCCCTGCGGCCTGCAGAAGGCTGTCTGAGAGTCTCTTTACGGTTGGTATACCATTCGTTGTTCAGCTTAAACTCTGTAGGAAGGTCATATATCTCCTCCACCCTGCACACTTCACTCCATACGACTGAAAGTACGGGTTCAGGGCTGGTGATGATCAGTTCTTCATCCGGATGGATAGTTGAATTCTCATTCTCAAGGCTGTCGTTCATGGCGATAAGATCATCCATGGGAAGGCCTGCATTCAATGCTATCTCGGAAAGCGTGTCTCCGGGCTGTACCTTATAAATGATCTGCTGGGCCTTAAGTTCCGTAAGCTCCCTGCAGGCATCTTCAGCACTCAGCACTTCTGCATCGGGAAGGTAGGCCTCAACGATCTCGACATCTTCAGAAAAGCCTATCCTGTCCACGCCGGTCTCAAAATCATCAAACGAAAGCATCGCATTTGCCGCATTTTGCTCAAAAAGCTTTGATGCACCGGCAAAGATCAGGTCATCCGCTTCCGGCTCCTTTGCACCGCTGCCTTCTATTACAGGTATGATCACCCCCAGCTGCCTTGAGGCATCCTGTGTAAGCTTCACATCAAAGCCCCCTTTTTCATCATAGACGCTGATGGCACTCTTAAGCATAGCTCTCACATCCGCCAGATCTCCCACGCTCACAAGCGAATTGTTCACTTTAACAGAATAAGCCGGAGAGAACTGCTTCTCTTCAGTCTGCATAAGCTCATTCTTAATAGCTTTTATCATGCCGGCCTCTGTCATGGTCTCGGCAAACCATGCTTTGGACCTGCTTGTTTCAAAGACCGGAACCTCAGTAAAAACAATATCCGACCGTTCATCTGAAAGATTTCTTCTGGCTTCATGGTACAGCCTGTGGACATCACAATCTCCGCCTACACTTCCAAGGAGCTTTCCATTCATGACTATCGTGGTGACGTTACCTTCCGTCACCGGTGTTTCAAAAAACGGAAATGCCGGCATAAGCATAAAATAAAAAAAGCCGGCAGCCGCCAGTGTGTATATTCTGCATATCAGGCGCGCGCCGTTAAAACACGACCCGTGCCTTGCGGCATTTCCTGCCGCTTTCTTTTTATTTGACATTACCTGAGCCTTCTGCTCCTTTCAAACGAAACAATAAGCGAGATCCTGGCAAACAGCCCCGAGCGATTCTCGAGCCTGTATCCCTTGCCGCCTGCGATCCTGACTTCATCTCCCGGACCTATATTATATGACTCATCTTCAGCCAGAAGCTGAAGCTCCCCTTCGATCACAGTGATATATCTGACAGCATCCTCGCTTTCAGTCATATCTTTCATACTTCCACCCGGATATATTTCAGCCTGATAGACCTCAAAAGGTCTCCTGCTGTCATAACCGAATATCTGTTTTAATCTGTACTTGCCTTCTTTTTCCCTTGTGACCTCGGTACGATCCGGATCTATAACGCGAACGTCAGCCTCTCTCACATAGAAAAGCTCGTCAAAGCTTATCTTGAGACCTTCTGCTATCTTTTCTATTGTCGAAACCGTGGGGTTTGATTCGCCTCGCTCGATCTGGCCGAGCATGCTCTTGGATACTCCTGTCCTCTCCGACATGGTATCAAGACTCATACCGCGTGCCTTGCGTATGCGTCGGAGATTTTCAGATATCCTTCTGTCGATCATAGATTCACCATTATCCTGTCACTCAGATTATTGCTAAGATCCTGAGGACTGTAACAACCAGATTGATGAGACTGAATAAAAAGGCAAATATCGCTGCTGCATGAGCCCTTCCTATCTTGGAACTGAGCTTCTTCACATGTGCCTCGATATCTGATGCTGATTTGTCACTCTTTTCATTTATGACTGCCTGCACATTGCGGTAAACCTTAACGCCTTCCTTGTGCATGAATTCTTCATTGGCCTTGAAGCGTTCCTCGAGCTTATCATCCTCTTCCTCGGGAGTCTCCTCTGCTTCCTTTTCAGCCTCTTCTTCTGCAGCCTTCTGAGCTGAAGCCTCTGCAGCCGTACGGATCTCATCCTTGATGGCACTGATGCTGTCATCAAGTTTTGCCGAAACACGGTTGATCTCACGAGTATTCTTTTCGATAACTTCATTGAGATTTGACTTGATGCCTGACTGATCGCCTATAAGGATATCCTGATTCTTTCTGAGTTCGGAAATAGAATCCCTTGCCTTGGTGATCGCATCATAAAGCTCGACCATTGCAGCTTTCATATCGCCGCCTATCTCTTCAATGGTATCAAGCTTATCTATCTTTGTAAGAGTCTCAGGTGAGAGAACTGCCGTGCTTTCAGAAGCAGCTGCTTCATTTGAACCTTTTTCCGCAATAGCATTGATCGCATCAATCTTCTGGATAACTTCATTCATTGAAGCCTGAATACCATCAACACCGATCATTATCACATCAGAAGAACTGCGGACTGACTTGATATCCTCTCTCATTCCGTCCACGGTCTCTTTAAGTTCACCTGATGATGCTTTGATATCATCAGCTGAAGTCTGTACTGCAGCTGATGTCTGTCTGAGTTCCTCGGCAGGCTGCTCTATGATGCCCTTCAAAGATTCAGAAAGGCTCTTCATCATGCTCTCATCCATATTTCCGAGAGCAGTTCCTATAGCTCTGGAAACCTCTTCGCTCATCTCAAGTCTTACAGCTTCCGCATCAACTCCACCGGACGCTGCTTCTATCTGAAGCGTCTTAACTTTTTCCATACTCTCGTCAACGAGAGCATACATCTTTTCCGTAAGCTCGCTGTTGCGGTAATTGAGCTTCCTCATTTCCTGAAGGACAGCCTCATAAGCTTCTACCTGATCTTCCAGACTCTTCATATGAGCCTGTTCAGCTCCTGAATTTGCCTTGATCATATCCTGCGCGTTATATCTTTCCGCAAGTTTGTCCATGAAATTATCCATAAAATCCTCCAAAAAATGCCCCCGTCTCACAGCCGAGCAATGGTTAATTGCATAACTCGTTTTATTCTATCATTTGAAAATATTGTTTACAAGTTTGCTGATATCATATTTGTGCAATTTATACTTAATTTATTTAAAATTC
Source organism: Lachnospiraceae bacterium NK4A179 (assembly GCA_000421045.1). GTDB lineage: Bacteria > Bacillota > Clostridia > Lachnospirales > Lachnospiraceae > NK4A136. The sequence continues at coordinate 7,930 of ATWC01000019.1, read as the reverse complement.
AGCCCAAATTATGTACACATTAACAGTAAATTCATTGGCGGTTCATAGTTTATTCATATAAATTGTCTACTATAATAGCAGTTAAAGAGATTAAATTGAGTTTTCATAGTTTTCGTGCCGGGGCTCCTCCGAAAGGAGTAGCTCCGGCACACCTCCTTTCAAAGAATCAAAAACGCCCCTTCGTATGAAGGGGTGTTTTTTCTTTGAAAGGAGGCTCCGGAAAGCTACGACAACCGCACTAAAGGGTTAAATTGTTTACAAACCCAATTTATTTCTTCTCGTTTTCGCCGTCGCGGAGCATGCGCTGCATGGTCTTCCAACCAAGAGTTGCACATTTTACCCTGGCCGGCATGTGAGCGATGTCTGCAAGCGATGCTGCTTCGTCTAACTCTTCTATCTTTTCCTCATCGACTGTACCACGGACCATTCCCATGAATATTTCCGCTTTCTCGAGTGCCTCTTCCTTAGGCAGTCCTATGATCAGGTCAAGCATCATATCAGCCGAAGCCTGTGAGATAGCACAGCCCGATCCGTTGAAGCTTCCTTCCGATACATTTCCGTTCTCATCAAATTTAAGCTGAAGGTATATATCATCTCCGCAGCTGGGATTAACACCGTTAAGTATCATATCCGGATCTTCAATATCGCCCTTATGGACGGGATGAAGATTATGTTCGTTGACTATCTCTCTGTAAAGATTCTTAAGTTCCATTCTTTATTTCCTCTTATCAGAAGCCGAGCCAGCCGCGTACCTTTGAAACGGCCTCAACAAATCTCTCTGCCTCTTCCTCAGTATTGTAGAAATACATGCTCGCCCTGGCAGTAGCGCGGAACTCCATCGAAAGCTTCTCCTGCATGAATTCCATAAGAGGCTGCGCACAATGATGACCTGCACGTATTGCTATATGTTCGGTGTCAAGCACAGATGATATATCATGCGGATGGCATCCGTCTATATTAAATGTAACGATACCCGAATGTTTTTCAGGATCGGGATTACCGTAAACATGTACATGAGGCAGCGACTTAAGACCTTCATATACTATCTTAGTAACCTTTTTCTCCTGCTCTTCTATCGCATCAAAACCGATGTTTTCAAGATATTCAATGGCAGCTGCAAGTCCTACAGCCCCCGATGCATTGACCGTACCTGCTTCAAATTTATGCGGTACCTCTGCATATGTTGCAGAATCTCTCTTTACATACTCGATCATCTCGCCGCCCGAAAGAAAGGGAGGCATCTTCTCGAGAAGATCATGTCTTGCATATAAGCCGCCTATACCCATGGGGCCGAGCATCTTATGTCCTGAGAAAGAAAAGAAATCAGCGCCATAAGCTTTTACATCCGTCTTCATATGCGGAGCTGACTGAGCGCCGTCGACAACTATCACTCCACCGTTCTTATGAACCAGTTCAGCAGCTTTCTCAACAGGATTTCTTACGCCGAGAACATTGGAGACAAGTCCCATTCCAATAAGCTTGGTCTTTTCGGTAACAGCCTCTTTAAGCATTTCCTCTGTAATGGTCCCATCTTCTTTGGGTTCTATAAATTTCAGCACTGCTCCCGTTTTCCTGCAAACCATCTGCCACGGAAGTATGTTGCTGTGATGCTCCATGACGGTTATGAGTATCTCATCGCCCTCTTTAAGAAACTCCAGTCCGTAGGAAAAAGCGACAAGATTGAGAGCCTCTGTCGCATTCCTTACAAATACTATCTCCGACGGGTCATCCGCACCGACAAATGCTGCTGTCTTTGCTCTGGCATCTTCATATGCATCTGTTGCTTTTATGCTCCACTCATACAATCCTCTTAAAGGATTCGCATTCATGGTCCTTGAAAATGCATCCATTGCCTCAAGCACCTGCTCAGGTCTCTGGCTGGTTGCCGCATTATCAAAATAAACATATGCCGGATCGGCAAGTATCTTAAAATCTTTTCTTATCTCGTTAATATTCATCTGGTCCTCTGTTATATATCAGTGAGCAGTAGGGCAGTTCCTGCAGTCACCATCGCATGCGGCAAATATCCTGTCTATACGGGCGTCCGCTGCCATCGCAATCTCTTCATTAGGAATAAGACGTGTGACTTTTGAGATATTTGAACGTATCATCATCTCTCGTGCCTGTCTTTCATCTATACCCCTTGTCTCCATATAGAAAAGCATATCTTCGGAAAGCTTTCCCGCTGTAGCAGCATGTCTTCCGTTAACCTTTTCCTCTTCACCGAGTATGAGTGGTATGGTCCTGTTTTCTATATTAGGGCCAAGCATCAGGATATTTTCTTCTTCATCACCATCTGCATCGATGCAGCCCTTTCTGAAATCAAGGGTCTCACGAGAGGCTTTCTTCGATCCTTCTATCATCACACCGTTGAAACGCATGACACCCTTACTCTTTGAGCCTCTGAAAATATCATTGTAATTCAGATCCAGAAGATTTCCGTTTGAAACTATAAAGCCGAGGTCAGCTTTGAAATCTGATTCCCTTCCGGTCTGATCGACAGCGCAGCCAAGATAGTTATTCTTTCCGCCAAGCACAAGTTCGGTATATTGGAAATGCGCCCTCTCCTTCATAAAACTTCCCATATCATTGAAGTAAACAAAATCGAGCGGCAGACACTGCACTTTTATAAGATGAAGCACTGCATCATCCTCAAGCACTACCTTTGTCTGCGTTCCCGCAAATCCGCTGCCGTTTATGGAATCGGAATCAAGATACTGGATAAGCGTAAGATCCGAACCCTTTTCCATGTGGATAAAAGTAATGTCCACATCTTCCGATCCGTTCGGATAGGTGTAATGAAGATATACCGGCTTTTCAAATTTCTTTCCGGCAGGCGCTTCTATAAGCCTTACGGGAACGGCGGTCTCCTTTATCAGTTCGTCAGCCTCCCTGCCCATTCCTGTAAGGAAATCCTGCTTTGTATATATAGGATACTTGCCTGCTACATAGTTTTCTTTTTCTGCCTTTATATCTTTTATCCAGGGAAGCTTGGCAGCATCATCCTGACTGACGCCTTCCGTAACTTTAAGCCCTTCCGGATACTCCGGCTTTACAAGATATGCAGGGTGCGAAGCATTCTTTATAGCATCCACGGTTCCCTGTGAGACCGGCAGATCAGCATCATTCAGCGCATCCCTGTGCCATGAAAGTACAGGCAGATTGTTTACTTTTATATTCTTTACATCCATAATAATCTCCGCAGGACGAGATCAGCCCTGCTCCATTTCCAGCTTGATAAGGTTATTCATTTCAGCAGCGTATTCAAGCGGAAGTTCCTTGCTGACAGGATTTGCAAAACCACTTACTATCATGGCTCTTGCATCCGCCTCGGAAACGCCTCTGCTCATCAGATAAAATACTGCTTCGTCACTTATCTTTCCTATCTTTGCTTCATGTCCCACATCAGCTTTGTCTGTTAAAATGACCATTGCGGGTACAGTATCGGAACGTGATTCGGAATCCAGCATAAGAGATCCGCAGTTAACAGACGCTTTGGAACCCACAGCACTCTTTCTCACTTCCACACAGCTGCGGTAAGTGCTTATTCCTCCACTCTTACAGATAGATTTTGTATCTATGAATGAAGAAGTATTCCTTCCAATGTGCACCATGCGTGCGCCGGTATCCAGATTCTGTCCTTTGCCGGCAAATGTCACGCCTGTGAACTCGGCATGCGAACTGTCACCCTTTAAGATCGAAGTGGGATAGAGGTATGATTCATGTGAACCGAATGAACCGGATATCCACTCAATGGTACCTCCTTCTTCGCAGATGGCACGCTTCGTGTTCAGATTGTACATATTCTTAGACCAGTTCTCTATCGTTGAATAACGCAGATGCGCATTCTTTCCGACAAAGAGCTCCACGCAGCCTGCATGGAGATTGGCCACATTATACTTGGGAGCAGAACAGCCTTCTATGAAGTGAACATCTGCACCTTCTTCTACTATTATGAGCGTATGTTCAAACTGGCCTGCTCCGGGCGCATTCAGTCTGAAATATGACTGAAGCGGTATGTCTACTTTCACATTCTTCGGAACATAAACGAAAGAACCGCCCGACCATACTGCACCGTGAAGTGCCGCAAACTTGTGATCCGTAGGAGGCACGAGTTTCATGAAATGATCCTTTACCATCTCCTCGTACTCACCGGTCAGGGCCGATTCCATATCAGTGTAGATAACCCCCTGCTTTGCAACATCCTCACGCACGTTATGATAAACAAGTTCTGAATCATACTGCGCTCCGACACCGCCTAAAGACTCTCTTTCAGCCTGAGGTATGCCAAGTTTATCAAAAGCATTCTTTATATCTTCCGGCACATCTTCCCAGGACGCTTTCATATCAGTTCTGGGACGCACATAAGTAACTATCTTTGCCATATCAAGGCCGTCAATAGGCGGACCCCAGTCAGGCACAGAAAGCTTTTCATATATTTCAAGCGACTTAAGGCGAAAATCAAGCATCCACGCAGGATCATGTTTTGCCTCAGATATCTCTCTTACGATATCGGGAGTCAGTCCCTCATCAACTTTAAAGAAGTCCTCTTCACGCTCTTCATCCTTAAAGTCATAAAGTCCTCTCTCCACATCCTGGAGAAGTATTCCGCTGTCATTTTCCCCGGTATCGATCGGAGTATCTTTTCTCATTTCTGAATCCATATCAAGCTCCGACATAACTCTCAAATCCGTTATTATTTATCTCATCAACCATTTCGGCACCGCCTGATGCAACGATGCTTCCTTTTACTATTACATGTGTCTTATCAACTCTAAGTGCTTCAAGTATTCTTGTGCTGTGAGTGATTATGATAAGAGCACCGCCGTTCTTGGAAAATATCTCAACACCTTTTGATACTGTACGCACGGCATCCACATCAAGACCCGAATCTGTCTCGTCAAGTATCGCAAGCTTAGGCGAAAGCATGAGCAGCTGGAAGATTTCGGCTTTCTTTTTTTCTCCGCCGGAAAATCCAACGTTCATATCACGCTCCACATATGATTCATCCATATCCAGAAGCTTGCAGGTTTCCTCTATCTGTTTCTTGTACTGGAATATCCTTACAGGCTTTCCGGTTTTTTCGCGTAAAGCATTGCGAAGGAATGACTCGAGCGAAAGCCCCGGCACCTCAAGAGGGTTCTGAAAGGACATGAACAATCCCTTCTTTGCTCTATCGCTTGCCGTAAGCTTTGTAATATCCTCACCGTCAAATATTATGCTTCCGTCTGTTACTTTGTAAGCAGGATTTCCCATTATCACATTGCCCAATGTGGATTTGCCCGCACCATTGGGGCCCATGAGAACATGTGTCTCCCCGGGATTTACTTCAAGATCCACACCATGCAGTATGTCTCCCTCTTCTATCCCTGCCTTAAGGCCTTTTATCTCAAGCAGTGCCATTTTAATTCATCCTTTCTTTTTTAGAGCTTCCAATCGTTCCGCGGCCTTTGCGTAGTCACCGCATTTTCCGTAATATCTTTCAGCAGCCGGTATATCTCCCATGCATTCTCTTACAATTCCTGCATTGAAATATGCCATATATTCCCCTATCTCACGCCTGTTCGATACAGGGTTTACTGCAGCTTTTTCAAACTCATCAACGGCCGCATCAAAGTAACCGTTATTCATATATATCAATCCCATAAGGAACTGAAAATCAGCGGTCCCTCCGTAAATCTCATAAAGATTCTGGAATGCGAGCGCCTCTTCATTCCTTCCGGTCTTCAAAAGTGAATATCCATAGGTCTCTATCGCTTCAGTCAGATACGCAAGTGCAGGATCAAGGTCTATCCCTAACATCTTTCCGAGATACTCTGCAGCTTTTTCGTAATTGCCGCTATAATACTCAGTCTTTCCAAGCTGATAAAGTATATACGGATCATCCTCATGGTCCTTTAATTCAAGCAATAAAAGCCTTCTGTTTCTATCCGCTTTATTTTCGGCCTTATCGTTTCCGCTTTCACCGTTTTTTATATAACCATCATGAAGTACTGATACGCCTGTCTGATAATAACCGGGCGCAACATCCTTATCCAAAGGAACTATCTGCTCATGCACTCTTCCTTCATAATGATATATACGACGGTCATAGATACGGCTTATGAATTCCATCTCATGCTGTTCTTCACCCGCATTCATCACAAGATTATCACGCCTTATGCGCCCTATCTTCTGAGGATTATCTTCTATATCGCGGGAGAGGAGTTCGGCATCCGTATCTTTAAGATACTCATCCGTATCCAGCATTAAGATCATATCATTTGAAGCCTCTGATGCGACAAAATTCCTGGCGGCCGAAAAATCATCACACCACTCAAAAGAGCAGAGCTTCGCACCGGCCTGAATCACGATATCCCTGCTCCCATCAGTTGAGCCGGTATCAGCTACAACTATCTCCCAGGGCTTGCCTTCAAGCGCTTTCAGACATTTTCCCAATTTGTAAGCATCATTTTTGGTAATGATGCATACAGAAAGCGGTATGATCCCATTTGTACACATAGAGTGTATTATAAGTGATTTGAGTTTTTTTTCAAATAGTTGATATATATAGCTTATAACTATAATAACTTATAACTATAATCAATAATAAACTTTCAAAGTATTCTGAAAAAAGGTAGAATAGAAATCAAAAATATCAATTTTTGCAAAGGAAAAAGCATTATGTCAGATATCATCGCAAAAGAAAGAAACAATAACCCCACTCCTTTCGGAAAATACGGAAAGCTTCATGTTGAAGGAGGAAAGCTTAAAGGAGAGAAAGGTGAGGATGTCCAGTTAAGAGGCATCAGCACGCATAATCTTTCAAACTATCCGCAGTACGTATCGGAAGAGACGCTCACCACGCTTGTTGATGAGTGGGGGATCTCCGTATTTCGCCTTGCAATGTATTGCGGTGAGGCAGACGGCTTCGACGGATATGCTACCGGTGATGATATGCACCGGCTTGAGCTTGAAGCACTGATCGTTAAAGCCGTGAAGGCAGCTGCCAAGCTCGGAATCTATGTACTTGTTGACTGGCATGTACTTCTTGAACAGGATCCCAACCTTCACAAGGATGCTGCGATCAGATTCTTTGACAAGATATGCGGACTCTTAAAGGATTACGACAATGTGATCTATGAGATCTGCAATGAACCAAATGGCGATCACGTAACCTGGCCGGTGATATGCGTATATGCCAATCAGGTGATACCTGTAATTCGCGCTAAAGCTCCCGATTCAGTGATACTCGTAGGCACACCCTGCTGGAGCCAGCAGGTAGACAAAGCCGCAGCCGCTCCTCTTCCATATCCCAACCTCATGTATGTGCTTCATTTCTATGCTGACACACACAGGGATGAACTGAGAAATGTTCTGGAAGAAGCCGCAAAGGCAGGACTGCCTCTGTTCGTATCGGAATTTGGATGCTGCAATGCAGCAGGTGACGGTGAAGACAATAAAGAAGAGGCAGATAAGTGGATAGCACTTCTCAATAAATACGGTATAAGTTTTATTGCCTGGAATCTTTCAAATAAAAACGAAGCTTCCGCCTTTATCCTTCCCGGCTGCGAAAAGATCTCGGGCTGGAAAGATGACGAACTTAACGGATGCGCCAAACTGGTACGCGGGTACATGAGATCATGATGTAATAAAAGAACCTTTCGCACCCTATAAAAATCTAATAAGTTGAGATAATAACGAAAATCCCAGCCATAGAAACTACTTCTATTATTAAAAGAATAATATAAAAAACGAGTTCCCTATATCCCACAACCCTATTATGGTCTTTTTTGTTTATTAGTATTCTATGCTGTTTTCCTTTCCCCAAATACAAAATGGATGTTCCTCTGTTAACATATTTGATAATTATCCCATCCTCATCTACTTCATATTCATATGTTGGATAAGAAACAAACGCAAACGGAGATGTATCAATATCTATACAGAG
>ATWC01000018.1 GCA_000421045.1 Lachnospiraceae bacterium NK4A179 | reverse complement strand
CACTCTAACCTAAGTCTGTATGAGCATCAGTCCACGTATAACCCTAACATGCCGCTAAGGATGCTGTTTTACGTCAGCCAGCTGTTAAAGGAATATATAACCGGTAAAGATCTGTACAGAGGACGCGTGATAGAGATACCGACGCCAATGTTTGTGGTATTTTATAACGGAAGCAAGGATATACCGGATAAGATCACGATGAAGCTCTCCGAACAGATGGCTGTTAAGGTTGATGAACCATCGATGGAACTTACAGTAACAGCTTACAATATCAATTCCGGTCGTAATATAGAATTGATGGAAAGCTGTAAGCCTTTAAGTCAGTATTCTGAATTCATTTTCAGGATGAGAAGTGCACTTGCAGGAAAGAAAACTAACCCCGAGAAATCAGACGCGATCAGGCATGTTATCGAAGAATGTATTAATGATAATATCATGAGTCAATTTTTGAGCGAACATAGGGAGGCAGTCATGAAAGCAAGCTTAGTCGAATATAACGAACAGGATGAACGTGAAGGCATACTGCTTGATGGTATAGATAAAGGCCGGGAAGAACAGCGTATTGAAGATGAAAAGATCATTGCGGAGATGGGTGCACGCCTCGAAGAGAAGGACACAAGAATCAAAGAACTTGAAGCTCAGGTTGCTGCCTTGGAAATACCATATGAAGTGAAAAATAGTGAGAAAACCTGACTTTGACAATATAAAAACTTACGAAGAATTTAAAAGATACAAATGGGACAGGGCCGAGCTCAGTAATATCTGCATCGAGCACGGTCTTTTTTTTCTTGGCTCCGAGAAGAAACTGAGTAAAGTGATCGAGGCATACTTTAACGGAGAGGTGATCCCTCCGAAACGTAACTGGTACAAAAATAAGGTGCTGTTACGCTATGTTAACGAGGAAGGATCAACAATGATTTTTGATCTGGTTCTGTTTGCTATGTCTCTGCTGCTTACCGTGATCGGGATCGTCTGCAAAGCAAGAGGCGCAGAATATTATGTCCTGCTCTGGGTGTTTGGCATTACAGGGCTGATCGTTTCTGTGCTTTTTACTTACTGGGGGCATGACCTTGATGTTATTATGAGCTATTTCCCAAAATGCGGAGATAAGAGATTTACCAGAGCGCAGGTGGACGAACAGGCATGTTCTGAAGGCGCGGAATTAATAAAGCATGAAAAGATCATTCTTGCTCCGGATATGCTGATCGGCGTGACTGCCGGAGTGGTTGCCATCTCTTATGAAGATATAGCTTCCTTGCAGGTAAAACAGGCACAACACAGCGAGCGTATCGGCCCCAGAGGCAGCACGAGATACCGCGATTATTATACTTACAGGATCATTGTAAAGACCAATAAAGGAAAGAAGATCGCGATATGCGAAAGCAAGCAGGATCCGGCAACTGCCATAGTAAGAATATATGAACACTGTCTGAAATATAATCCAAATGTAGAACTTTTGGATATGAAAAAAAGTATCTTTGCGCCGGATGAATCAGCGAGGCAGGTGACAGAGGGGGATGGTGTAAACAGCAGCGTGGCGAAAGCTGTGAAGGAACAGTCTCTGATGGTCGTGTCCGTAGAAGAAGATATCAGGAAGAGATTTATCGCCTACCATATCCGCACTGCTCTTATTCTGATCCCGGAATCGCTTATCGCGGCCGTGTTCGCAGGAGGCTGTATTTTCATTGCAGCAAGGTTCCTGCATACCGTTAGAGGTGCAGTGATCTTACTGCCGGCTGTCTTCTTCCCCGTGTATGCGATATATAATCTTATCTCAGTCATAAATACTATCCGAAAGAATGATATAGAGTTCTATTCCGGCGAGATCACAGGTAAGGACGATAAGGGTTATTTCTTAAAAGGGGTTTCCGCTTACAGATTCCATTTCATTAAGAAAATGCAGCCGGATCCCGAGCCTGATGCCGGCGCCAAAGTCATACTGGCAAGATTCCACGATAGCTTCAGCCTTGTGAACCCCTAACCCCGTCCCCAAGGCTCATAAGGGATAACGAAAAAACAATAATGAGTCATGTGGCGTTTAGTTTATGAAAAAAAATATAAAAAACAAACAAGTGTGTTTACTTTTAGATAAATATTTGATAAACTAAACACAGGAAGAGGTGGAAATATGTTTGAGAAAAATCTTAAGTACTATCGTCTAAAGAAGAATATGAGCAAGAAAGAACTGGCTGATTCCTTAGGTGTTAGTGCTATGGCCATTTCAAACTATGAGAGTGGAAAGCGGACACCTGATATTGAGATGATCACTAAACTTGCAGAGATTCTTGGTATCAAGATTACTGATTTCATGGCAACCCGTAATTCTGATCTTGTGTTTCAGCACAATGAATTCAGGAAGCACTCGGATTTGTCAAAGAGCGAGCAGGAATTTATCCAGGAATCGGTTGAAGAATACTTTGCCAGATTCTTTGACGCTGTAGAGTGTTTGGGAGGTAATCCATTGCCTAATCCGCCTAAATGCCATGGAATAAAGTATACGGGTGATTATGAAGTGGATTCTCAGGCACTTCGTAAGTATTTAGATTTTCCGAAGGATGGCCCTGTAGATGAATTGATCAGCATTTTGGAAAATAAAGGGATTATTGTATTTGAAATTGATATTGATAATGATCATTTTTCCGGAATGAACGGGATTGTTAATGGTCATCCTTTTATTGTTATAAATAAGAACATTACTCCTGAGCGAAAGAGAACAACAATCGTTCATGAATTGTCTCATATTATGTTTGACTGGGGTAAAACACCGAATAAAGAATGCGAGAAATCTTGTACAGGTATTGCCGGAGCATTTTTGATAACTAAGGATGATCTACTTAGGGAACTTGGCCCCAGACGAACAAGGTTTACCAAAGATATGGAGCTTGTATGCGAAGAATATGGCATTTCAATATACTTATTGGTAAAGCGTTCTGCTCAGGTTGGTATTATATCCCCATCTCTTGAAAAAGGTTTTTATATAAAGGCCAATAAGATGAATTTGAGAGATAAAGAGCCAAATAGAGTGAGAGGAGCGGAGGAACCTCTTTTGTTTAGGCAGCTTGTTTTGCGTGCCATAAATGAGGAGGGCATCAGTATACAACGCGGTGCAGAATTGCTGAATACTAATTATTCCGAGCTAGAAAAATATTGCGAATTGGTGGTGAAATAACCTTGGAATACATTAGCAGCGATACTAACATATGGATAGATTTCAGCACGATTTCGAGTATAGATATTCCGTTCCGTCTTCCGTGCACATATATTATGTTTTATGAAGCTTTGGAGAATGAGGTTCTTTCTCCTGCGGACTTGGTATCTGATCTTACGAAGTTGGGGTTAGTAGGAGTTAAGATTGATACAGAGGAATTCTATTGTACTTTTGAACTTGCTAAAAAGTATAAAAGATTGTCTATATATGACAGAGTTGCATTGGCTATTGCAAAGAAAAGAAATATCCTGCTTCTGACGGGCGATAATGCCTTGAGAAAAGCTGCAATACAGGAAGGTGTTTCTGTCATGGGAACCATTGGTCTTTTGGACAGATTGTATGAGGAAGGGCGTATTAAACGCAAAGAATATGAGAAGTGTTTGAGAGGATTCCTTAAGCACTCGGAGAGAAGACTTCCGAAAAATGAGTTAGAGAATCGTTTAAATATGTTAAAAGGGGCAAAATAAAAAAGCGACATAATAGCAAACTTCAGAGAAGGTGTCAACGTAAGTGCCATGCGATACAGGCAACCCGTTAACATCTTTTTCGCGTTTTTAACGCTAAGGGAAATGTTAAAGGTCCGGTTGAAGTGTGGTTTGATGACAAAACTAGGATGACACTATAAGGAGGTGTTTATGGCTAGATTAGGTTGCGTTTGCGGTGGCGAAATGAGTAATTCACAGGGGCCATCGAAGCATATACTGAATGTATTTTATATGACGGAAGCTGAGGCGGCTATAACATATAATCCGCAGATAAAGCTATGGGATTTCTATACCGGTTGGGATGAGAAGAATAAATGTGATAATTCATTCCGGAATAGAAGCGAACCTGTAGAATACTGGTATTGTACGGAATGTGGAAGGGTGCATGAGGTACAAGCGATATCATGCGGAAAAAGATTGAGAGATTACTGCCCGCATACTCTTGATGACGAACCTGAGTTGAATCTAAATGAGATGAAAGAATTGCTAGTTCTTACGGATATGGAGATGGATAAGAGATTGTCTGAAAATAATTGTTTAACGTTGGCTGATTATATCAAAAACAATAACTCAGTTAGGTACTTTATCACAGTAGATGAGCAAAATGTTTATATTCAGGAAAACGGGGGGTGGAAACTGAAAGTGTATACACGGGAAACTGTTTAACCCCGTCCCCAAGGTTCATACTGTATTGAATATGGATAAAATTCGCAACAATAAATTTGCAACAACTATAAGTGTAATCGTGGCAGCAGTTTTCATTGCTAACTTAGTTTTGTCACGTGGTTTCAATCTGCTCATGATCAGTCTGACCGGAGGCGGGAGATTAGTTGATTTCCTGGCAGCCTCGCGGAGTGATCTTATTAACATACCGCAATGTTACAGACTAATTACTTACGGTTATCTGCATCCGACCATATGGCATTTGGCGATCAACATCTGTGCATTGTGGTATGTGGGCCTGTTCATCGAGAAAGAACTGAGCAAGAAATTAATTTTCTTTATATATCATGTGGGTCTGATCGTTCCCTGCATTGTGTTTTTATTGATATGTCCAAACGACTACATGTACGGCGCATCACCGGCCATATTTTGTTTTCTGGGTATCATGGTCATGTGGCTGATCAAAGACAGGACGATATTCAGTGAATACAAGAGCTTGAGAGGAAGTCGTTATCTCTTGTGCTACATGATATTATCCAATTTCTTAAGCTTAGGGACGTTTGTGGTTCACCTGGCAGGCTTTTGCACGGGGTTGTTTATAGGGCTTATTGTAAGAAGAGGTAGTAGATGAAAATTCTTATTGCTGAAGATGAACAGGATTTAAGAGAGTTGCTTCGTGAGCAGCTTTCCGGAGCAGGATATACCGTGATCGAGGCAGAGAATGGCATGGAGGCGCTTCAATTGTTTAAAAGCGAGGCGCCCGATATGGCTGTTTTGGATGTGATGATGCCTGTTATGGATGGCTTTTCTCTGCTTGCACAGATCCGCGAAACGTCTGATATGCCTGTTATATTCTTGACGGCTAAAGGAGAGGAACTCGATAAAGTAAGCGGACTTCGTCTCGGTGCGGATGATTATCTTGTGAAACCCTGGGGAAGAAGTGAACTTCTTGCCCGTATAGAAGTTCAGAAAAGGCATATGAAAAGAGCGGATAATTCAGAGAGTGTTCTGATATCCGGAAATCTTTGGATGGATTTTGGGAATGGAATTATAAAAAACGATGGAGAAGTTCTGAATCTGAATGCTAAAGAATATCATATATTAAAATTTTTTGTGGAAAACACAGGAAAGGTTTTGACAAAAAAACAGATTTATCAAGAGGTCTGGCAGGATGAATATATATATGACAATAACACGATCATGGTTCATATATCTCATCTCAGATCTAAAATTGACGACGAGTCGTATCACCATATTGAAACACTTATCGGAATCGGATACCGGTTTAACTGAACTCGGAGTAAGTGATGAGTAAAAAGATCAGAACAACAAGAAGTTATTTAAGACACAGATTTTTACGTGTAATAATTGCGACCTTTATTTTTTTATTACTGCCTGTATTTCTGATCGTATTTATTCAGGGAAGTACGGTCAGAATAAATGAGACTCAGACATTGGCTGAGAATTATCTGGCGGATACGTGGCAGGAGATTGATCTATCAAGTTATGTCGAAAACGGCGGAAGCGCCATGATAGTAGATTCAAAGCTCAATGTGGTATATCTTGCAGGCGGTGATATAAGCGGAGGGGTAAAAACATTTAACACATCTGATTGGACGGAGTTTTTAAGAAGCACCGGTAACGATCACGGATATGAATATGGCGTAGCATATAAAGATGGCAATGATGGATATTGGCTTGTACTCAGAAATCCGATATCCGTAAGCTTCACTTTCTATCTTACATTGAATCCCGAAGGTCGAGATTATAAAAGGGATGCGGTCTCTTTTATGATGATTATTTTGACTTACTGGATCGCACTCATTACGTTTATTATCTTTTATTCAAAAGCTGTTGCCCGAAAGTTTACATCTTCCCTGGAAAGTATTTCTCAAGATGCCGTTAAACTTGCAAAAGGTCAGTATGATGTAAATGAAGCTAAAGGTGAGACGTCTGAATTGGATACGCTTGGAAAAACTATGCTTCATCTGGCCGGGGAGTTGAAGGAAAAAGAGAAAATACGAAGTGAGGAAGAACAAAAGAGAATGCTCCTCGTTTCGGAACTTTCACACGATTTAAAAACACCTCTGGCCAGTGTGCAGGGATATAGTGAACTTCTTTTGAAAGATGATGTTCCGGAGGATAAAAAAAGAACTTTCTTAGAGGTGATAAACAACAACTCTGTCAAAGCTGATGAGATCCTTAAATCTTTGCTTATGTATTCAAAACTTGGAAGTGCAGGTTATCAGCCGACTTTTGAGAAAACGGATATATGCGAGACGGTAAGACGGATCCTGGCTGATTCTTATCCCCGATTTGAAAATGCCGGTTTTATTCTGAGTTCTGATATTCCTGATACAGAAATAAATGTTATTCTAAACAGTGAACTTTTCAGAAGAGCAGTCGATAATCTTTTGGAAAATGCGTTAAAGTATAATCCAAAGGGAACAGAAGTTAAGGTTTCTCTAAACATTACAGAAGAAAGTGAAACTGATGGAAACAAGAGTGAATGGGCAGACCTTACAGTTGGTGATAATGGTATAGGTATACCGGAGGAAGAAGTCGATAAGATCTTTGCCCCTTTCTACCGGGCAGAAAGAATATTTGAACGTTCCGGAAGCGGACTGGGACTTGCTATAGTGAAGCGAATAGTCGAAATACATGGCGGAAATGTTTGTTATGAAAATGAAAAGTCAGGAGGCAGCAACTTCGTTATCAGATTTCCTGTGAAGCAGAAATGATTTAAGACGGATTTAAGATGGCGTTATGCTCTATTCAATACGACCGTGATATATTCTTGGCAGATTAATTGTTAAGAATCAGAGGTATCTAAATGAAAGAGCATGGCGCTTTTTATATATTTAAAAGAATTATATGTGTTTTTATGTTGGTTCTTTATGTGAGTGGGGTTCAGCAATTCTTTGGAGGTGGAATTCTGAGTCTGGCATATATTGTACTTATGTTTCTGGTTGTGATCATTATGATCCCGGACATATTGAAAGAAGGCAAAGCATTTAAACAAAGTCCTAAGACATTGCTTCTGATTCCGTTGGGACTTTTGATGGTAATTCTTCTGGATAATTTATTAATGGAGAATATTATTCAGCCGATTTTATTTAAAGCTGTCGGAGTTGCCGAAGAGAACGCCAATACTGAAAGAGTATTTGGAATGATAAGAAAAAATCCGGCTGTAATGGTTTTTCTTTCATGTATTTTTGGTCCTGTATTAGAGGAAATACTGTATCGTTATACTGTATTTGGACTGATCGAGACGAAATCTAAGCCGGTCGCGCATTTTGTAACAGCTCTGCTTTTTGGACTCCAACATGTTATTGACGCCGGAATATATGGTGGTGATATAACCCAGTTTATAAATATAAGCGGATATATGATGTTCAGTTTTATTATGTCCGGCCTGTATTCAAAGACAAAGAATCTGTGTATTCCAATCGCGATCCATATAATAGTAAATCTGCTTGGAGTGTCGATAATGTTATTGCAGTATTGATCTTTCACGATGGGGGGAGCTGGATAGGGAACTTTTGGATGATTTTTAGCGCCAAAAGTTCCCTAAAATATCTTGCGATTTAAGGTGCTTTTTGATATTGTGAGCCTTTGGGGACGGGGTTAAGGGCTCATTTTAAGACAAGGAAAGTAAAAAACATAGAAGAGGTTCTTGCACCATATGATAAAGAATATAGTTTTTGATATAAGTAATGTTTTGGCTCCGTTCAGGTTTAAGGAGTTTCTTGCAGAAAAAGGCTTTGATGCAGCTATGATAAAAAGGATCATCAAAGCTTCTGTTATGACACCTTACTGGACTGAGTATGAAAAAGGAAAGCTCACATATGATGAAGTTATGAATGCTTTTATCAGTGTGGATCCGGAAATCGCTGATGAATTATATAAAGCCTACGGTGAGTGCTCGGGCATTATGGGCAAATATGATTATACCGAAGGCTGGATAGATGCCTTGAAGGGAGCGGGTTATAAGCTTTATTGCATCACCAATTTTACACCTGCCGGATACGAGCAGTGCTACGATAGCATTTCATTTATTGAGCGATTCGATGGCATCGTTTGTTCATTTAAAGAAGGCATCGCAAAGCCTGATCCGGAGATTTACAAGTTACTCTTAAGCCGGTATGACCTGAAAGCAGAAGAGTGCGTGTTTATAGATGACACTGAGGAAAATGTCCTCAGTGCCAAAAAGCTTGGGTTTGCGGGGATAGTATTTACAGGATACGAGGATGCCGTCGCAGGGCTTGATGAAATAATAGGATCACGGTAAAGTAGGATCATCCGGTGGAGTTATGATCTTGGAACCCGCGAAATATGAATAAGGAGAACTATGAAGAACAAATGAAAAAGAGAAACAAAAAAGTAAGTCTTACCATACTGACAACTGCTTCCGTAATGGCAGTTCCGGTTTTATTCGGTTGCGGAAATGAAGCGCCTGCAGCTGCTCCTGCGCCTGCGGAGGATGTAACTGAAGCACCTGCGGTTGAACCGACGGAAGATGTGACTGAAGAGCCTGCAGATACATCGGATGAAGATGTGACAGAGGATGTAACTGAGGTTGGAATGGCTAATCCCTGGGTAGAGATCACCGAAGAGGAGGCTGATACGCTCTGCCCCAGGCTTTTTACGGCACCTGAGGGAGCGAATGTTCAGGCATGGCTTAAGTGCGACGAGCTGGGCGATCCCGAGACGAACCTCGGATCAATGGTGCAGCTTAGCTATGAACTTGATGGTATGGACTTCACCGCCAGAGCTCAGTATGGAGCAGCTGAGGATGCTGATATATCAGGACTTTATGTGGATTGGACAGTCGGTCCGGAGGATGTGACACTTGCAAACTGGGGAGAGGGACACATGAGCGGCAAGACCTACCGCTCCATAAACGATACAGGATATGTAGATCTCATTACCTGGTATGATATTGAGATAGGAATAAAATATTCACTTTCCGTGGCTGCCGAGGATCTGGATGGCTTTGATATCCAGGCTATAGCAGAGCAGATGTACTGTGCGGAAAATGAACCCGACGTTGGCGAATAAATTTCGGGTGGTAGTGTTGATGCATATGTGAGGTGAGTTATGGCTTTCCGGATCATAAGAAATGACATAACAAAGGTATCCGCCGATGCCATTGTAAATACGGCAAATCCGAGACCAAGATATGTGAGCGGGACGGACTATGCCATTTACATGGCTGCAGGAGCGGATGAGCTTCTTAAAGAAAGACAGAAGATCGGCAACATAGAAACCGGGCAGGCAGCAGTTACGCCTGCCTTTGCTTTAAGTGCAAAATATATCATCCATACTGTTGGACCCGAGTGGGTTGATGGTGAGCATGGAGAGCGTGAAGCGGTAAAGAGCTGCTATGAGAACAGTCTGTGTCTGGCAAAAGATTTGGGATGCGAGAGTATTGCATTTCCGCTTATAGCAACGGGAGTCTATGGATTCCCAAAGGCTGACGCCCTGCAGATCGCAGTTACTGTATTCAGTGAGTTCCTTACTGATACAGATATGGAGATCATTCTTGTTGTATTTGATGAGGATTCATTTGTCCTTTCGGGAAAGATATTCTCAGGCGTGGATGCGTTCATTGATGAGAATTATGTTTCAGAGAAAATGGATTCCGAATATACTCTGGGTGCATCTGCTGCAGCGTTTTCTGTTGGGAGTATCCCTATTGGTGAGAGTCGCAGAGGGAGACGTAAATTAAGAGATGCATTTAATCTTTCCGGGCGGAAGGACTCTGCAAAGTCAGCATCCATAAAGGCAGATATTGCGGATGATGAAGAATGTGATGAAGAGTATGATGCTGCGCCGATAATGGAAGCGCCCATGGCGATGGCAAGCACTGACAGAGCAGGTCGATCGCTGAATGATCTGCTTGATAATGTGAGTGAAACATGGCAGGAGAGCCTTCTTAGACTTATCGATGAAAAGGGGTATACGGATACAGAAGTATATAAGCGTGCAAACGTTGACAGAAAGCTCTTTTCAAAGATAAGGAGCAATTCGCAGTATCAGCCTAAGAAGATAACGGCGGTAGCATTTGCTCTGGCGTTAAAACTCAGTCTTGATGAAACAAAAGATCTGCTTGGACGTGCGGGATATGCTTTATCGCCAAGCAGCCGATTTGATCTGATCATAGAATATTTCATAGAGCAGGGAGTATATGATACCTATACAATAAACCTGGCTCTGTTCGAGCATAAACAGCCGCTGTTAGGGGCGTGAGCGGTAATGTCGCATCCCAGGCGACCATTTGTATATTTATTTTTCATATACTTACCTCAGAACACAGATAAAGCAGCCGGGCACCGGCAGA
The DNA here is from genome assembly GCA_000421045.1 of Lachnospiraceae bacterium NK4A179. GTDB lineage: Bacteria > Bacillota > Clostridia > Lachnospirales > Lachnospiraceae > NK4A136. The sequence continues at coordinate 45,065 of ATWC01000018.1, read as the reverse complement.
AAGAGAGGCAGGTACTATGAAGAAGGGTTTAACAGAGATAGTTTTCATTTTGGATCGAAGCGGTTCCATGGCAGGACTTGAAGCGGATACCATCGGAGGATACAACTCGATGCTGGCTAAGCAGAAGAAGGAAAAGGGAGAGGCTATTATCTCCACAGTCCTTTTCGATGACCGCACAGAGATACTTCATGACAGGAAGAATATTCAGAACGTAGAGAGTATCACTGACGAAGAATACTATGTCAGAGGCTGCACGGCTCTCCTGGATGCAGTAGGAGGAGCGATCCACCATATCAGCCGTATCCAGAAGGAGATGCCGGAGGAAGAAAGGCCGGAGAAGACTTTGTTCATCATTACCACTGATGGATTGGAAAATGCAAGCCGGTGGTATTCGTATGAAAAAGTAAAAAGGATGGTGGAGAAGAAAAAAAAGAGGAACCACTGGGAGTTTGTTTTCCTCGGAGCCAATATTGATGCAGTAGAAGTGGCAGGGAGATTTGGAGTTGCAGCCAACAGGGCGGTTCGTTATGAATGTGATAGCGTAGGCACAGCACTGAACTTCACCGTAATGTCCAAGATGGTAAGCTGCGCAAGAGCTTCAAGCAGCGCAGAGGATATGGAAGAGGCATTTGACAATGATGATATGCTGGCTCCTATCCAGGCAGATTATAAGAAACGTCATAGAGCATAATTCTTTACCGCCGGTAAGCTGTATTGCCGGCGGTGATTTATGTATGATTTATAAAAACTGAGATAGATGATATGATTATTCAGTTGATATTAGTTTTTAAGAAAAAACATTAATTCCAATGGGGGGAATGATTTTGGAACAAAAAAATAAAACCGGCATAGGCATGATATTACTATCGATATTCTTTTTGTTTTGGTTTGTGCTGTCAATTGTAGCGATGATATATTTTGCAAAGACAGGAAAGGTGCCTGTTTCAATCATGGTCCTTGGACAGTTTTTGCTCTGTTTTGGGATCGTCTTTATTATCGCTGGGATCAAGGACAAAGCGTTTAATCCGATCACGCTTATATTTCCGGTTGCAGGTATCGGTTGTATCGTCGGTGGAGCCATTTATCAATTTGGAGCCGAAACTGTGATCGCCAAAGCGGAAAAAATGCTCCCATATCTTTTTGCTGCTATTTTCCTGATCGCAGGCATCATCATTGTTACAGGCAGGTTCATTCGCTTGAGGAAAAAGAAAAGACTTTGTACGGTTCCGGTGACTGCAACCTGTGTAGATATTGCATATCATTTCCGTCGGGGTCACAGAAGTTTGTGCCCTACTTATGAAATATTTTTCAAGGATGAAACTATCCGCATCTGCAATAACACATATACTTCCATGAATGATCTGACAGTCGGAGAAAAAAGAGTTGTTAATGTGGATCCATCAGATCCGCATAATTTCTATGAAGCAAAGGAAGAAAAAATCTCAGGTGTAATATCTAATATTATCGGCATCGGATTTATTCTCAGCGGAATTCTGATATTCATAATGTTGTATATATAAAAGGAGATATTGTAAATGACGGACCATGGCATTGATTTTGAGGCTGCCGGAAAAAAGCTTACACTTTATCCGGCTGATAAAGCCGGCAGCCCTCTGATCATTTTTAACAACTATTCAGATGACGGAGGAAGCATTGTAAAAGCTATGAAGGAGCTTTCATGTGCGGATTGCAGCCTTTTGTCCATAGGAAATCTTGACTGGAACAATGATATGACTCCATGGTCTGCACCGTCTTTTATTCCGGGTGAGAAATCATACACCGGCGGTGCAGATGAATATCTGAATGTGTTGCTGAATGAGATCATTCCGGAAACGGAGAGGAAACTCTCCGAAAAGCCGGAATTTACAGGCATTGCAGGCTATTCGCTTGCAGGCCTTTTTTCAATATATTCCATGTATAAGTGTGACCGCTTTGAAAGAGTGGCTTCAATGTCGGGATCACTGTGGTTTCCTGAGTTTACAGAGTATGTCCTTGGTCACAGTATGACATGTGAACCGTCTAAGATCTATTTTTCACTTGGGAATAAAGAAGCTAAAACAAGAAATCCGGTTCTGAAGACGGTTCAGGAAAATACTGAAAAGATATTTGAGCATTATCAAAAGCTTGGTCTTAATATCAGTTATGAATTAAATGAAGGCAATCATTTTAAAGATGCTGCAATGCGCTCAGCTAAGGGGATTGCCGCGATCCTGATTGCATAATTCGCTGTAATATGTTACAAGTGAGATTGATCTGCATCAGGAGAAAACAGAATATGATCATAATAACATTCCAACATATGGTTGGATTCATAACGATAGCATGGATAGTATCAAGGGTTATTGCTTATTTTATCAATAAAAAGACTACCTTGAAGAATGAGCTGAAAATGCTCATGGTATATATATGCCTTATTGTCATAAGCAGAGTGGTTTATTTTCCGCTTCACCATGTGGACGGACATATCGGAACTCTTGTTTTTGACAAAGACAGAATATATCCGCTTTGGTTAAGCCTAAAACCGTTTACTTTCGCTTGGGAAAGGTATGACGGATGGCAGATAAATGTTATCGGAAACATTGCCATGTTCATTCCGGTTGGTATTGTCTGGCCTGTTTGTTTTAAGAAATTAAATAATTTTGGAAAGACAGTGCTTGCAGGAGCTGCTTATTCGTTTCTGATAGAAATGTCGCAATTGCTGTTCTATGATCGCGGTACGGACATAGATGACCTTATCCTGAATACTACGGGAGTTGTGATAGGTGCATTGATCTATTTTCTAATACATAACAAATCAAGTACAGGAGACAGAAAATGATAGGATTGATAGTTGCCCGTTCAAAGAATAATGTTATCGGAAAGCAGGGAATGATCCCCTGGAGAATTAAAGGCGAGCAAAAGCAGTTTAAAGAGTTAACGACGGGAAATATAGTGATCATGGGACGGAAATCTTATGAAGAAATAGGACATCCGCTTCCCAACAGAGAAACTATAGTCATCTCCGGCAGCAAAAGCTTTACCGGAGACGGAGTTTCCACTGCAAGATCATTGGAAGAAGCCTTGGATATTATTGGCGACAGGGACGCCTATGTTGCAGGCGGATACAGATTATTTGCTGAAGCAATTCCTTTCGTAGATAAAATGTATATTACTGAAATAGATACTGTGATCGAAGATGGTGATGTCTTCTTCCCTGAGTTTGATACATCTCTCTTTGACCTTGAAACAGGCGAAACCGGCGGAGATGAAATAAAGTTCACCAGGACGGTTTATTATAGAAAGCGCAAATGATCATCCGAAAACACCCATAGCGAACATTATAGCCAGTACAGATAGTACTGCAATGAATCCGCCCAGAATTGTAAGCGCGATCACAAGTTTCTTGAAAGATTTTTTTCCCATTTTACCGGTCAGCTGTCTTATTTTTATGGAACTGAATATTGAATAAACTGTACCTAATGATGTGCAGAATATTGCAGCTGTAGAAAAATATGGACTTATCCGGTAGAGGTGGAAGGAAAGTATGGCTCCCAGTATTAAAAACAGAAAGATCATACAGGTTACCATGGTTTTTAATTCCTTCGTGAGCTTTTCTTTTTCTGCTGCAGTATAATCTGCTACCATTTCCAATGTTTCTTTTAAATCTTCATTCATGTTGTCACTCTTCCTTTCTCCTTTAAGAAGTTCACGCATATCTACGTTGTAAAAATCTGCCAGTTTGATCAATATGCTGATATCCGGCATTGTGTTTCCGTTTTCCCACCTTGAAACAGTTCTTACCGATACAAAGAATTTTTCCGCAAGTTGTTCCTGTGAGATGTTCTGTTCTTTTCTCAATTGTTTGAGAAAAGATCCGATTTTTTCCTGGTCCATTTTGTTCTCCTTTCGAGAGTGATAGTATCAGCATTGTGCCCTTCTGAACACGACAGAGAGTGACAGGTGCCGTATTTTCGGGGCCGGACAGTCACTGTCCGGTAGCAGATAATGCAATTATATACTGATTTTTTGATGGATTTGTCAAAATCGGTAAAAAATTAAATTGAGATTTGTGATATTATTGTCGGAGGAGGTGGATCATGGCAAATATAAATGAAATCGTAAAAAGTATCAGTGGTAACAAAGAACTTATGGCTCAGATAGCCAAGGCAGATCCGAAGCAGGGAGTAGAACTTCTGAAGAAAGTGAATATTGACGTTTCCGAAGATGATATAAAGAAGGTTCAGGCTGCATTGGCTGATGGAAAGATCGATCTGAATGACATCAGGGATCTTGCAGGTGGTTTATTTAATAAATAAATAGACTGTATTTTTGATTGCAGGCCGCAGAGGATGAGATCTCCGATGCGGCTTTTAATTTACTGATATGCGATGATCGACAGCGAGAGTCAGAGCATAAATACGATAAACAGGAGACAGTAAATGAAAAACTGCAGTAACAGATTGGCAGTATTCTTCCCGGGGGTTGGATACCACTGTGATAAACCGCTGCTATATTATGCCGGGAAAATTGCTTCTGAAGAGGGATATGAAGAGATCATCCGCTTAAGCTATTCTTCGGAGATAAAAAATATCCGTGGAAATAAAGCCAAAATGAAACTGGTTTTTGATGAGCTCTACGCCCGTACAGAAACTGCGCTTTCAGAAGTAAACTGGTCTGAATATGATGATATCCTCTTTGTGTCCAAGAGTGTTGGGACAGCTATCGCCTGCGCATATGCTAAGCACCATGGCATAGATTGCAGACAGGTGCTGTATACCCCATTGGAAGCTACATTTATGTTTGAACCGAAAAATGCCATTGCTTTTACCGGAGATGCAGATCCGTGGGTAGTGCATGAAGATCTGCTAAAGTGTAGTAATGATGCATCTGTTCCTATGACAGTTATTGAAGGAGCCGATCACTCCCTTGAGACAGGCAATACTGCAAGAAATCTTGAAATATTGAACAATGTGATGGAAGAGACAACGCAGTTTATTCATATATAGTAGGGGAACGATTAAGTGTCTATGATACAGAAAATCCGAAACAGCATATTACTTAAGTTAGTCTGTATCGTTCTCATTATTCTTTTTGTGCTTTCGGGAACCCTTTATACATCATATCTGTATGTTAGACAGACAACGCAGAAATATGCTGAAGGATTGGCTGACAGTCTTCTGAGGCAGTCCGACAATGCCATAAGTCTCTATGAAGAGAATCTCAGGTACAATGCAGAGTCTCTCTACAGATCGATCGTTATGTATAATTTGACGGAGGGCGAAAAAGATATCCGCGAAGCAAGAGTATCTTCTTATTTTTCACAGATAGCATATAAAAACAGAGAGATAGCATCTGCGATACTTTATGATAATGAAATGAATGTTATCGTATCTTTGGGCAGAACAGTTGATATGCCAAAGAGACAGGAATATCTCCGCACAGGTGAAGATCTGAATGCAGATAAATACGTTGCTGACAGCGATGAATATTTTTATGCATTCTATTATCCTATCTATGACGGTACGGAAGGAAGTTCCGAACAGCTTGGGATGTGCGTATTTATCCTGGAACCGTGGAGGATAGACGGTACGCTCAAGAATATCTTAAATAGCAGTGCGGTCGCTATGCAGCTCAGTGATTCCAATAAGCTTGATCTTTCATTTCACACTTTTGGAGGTATCTCACCTGAGCTTACCATGCAGGACTTAAAGACTGATAAAGATTTCGTGTATCGTGAAGGTAACTGGCAAAACGGTCTCAGAATCGCACTTGCGGTTTCGGTATCAGGTAACACCGCAGGAAGCGTTGAAGTGCGACAGATGATAATGGGTGCATCGATCATTATCCTTTTGCTTCTTGCGATAATTGTTGTCTTCTCTTATTCACAGATGGCAAAACCGATCCACACAATTGAAAGATTTATCGGCAATTCAATAAAGCATCCTGAACGCAGGCTTAATATGAACAGGACCGATGAGATAGGAACGGTTGCGGCAAGCCTGGATCGTATGCTTGATGAAAACCAGCGTATGATAGAAGAGATAAAGGACAGCAAGATACGTCTCTATGAAACGGAACTGGCACAGCAGAAGATGGAGATACTTGCATATCGTAATCAGATCAATCCTCATTTCCTGTATAACACACTTTCCTGCATGCGTGATATGGCACTCATCAATGATGAGAATGATATAGCCGAGATGGCAATGGCACTTTCGGATATTTTCAGATATGCGGTAAAGGGAAGTAATATCGTTACAGTTCGTGATGAAGTCTCCTACATAGACAAGTTTGCAAGGATCATCGAATACCGCTTTATGGGTAAGATAATGATAAAGACAAAGGTTGCAGAGGAAGTGCTTGATAAGCCTATGATAAGATTTTTCCTGCAGCCGCTTGTTGAGAATTCAGTATTCCATGGGCTGGAAAGCAAGATGGATGCGGGTTTCGTTAATGTAACGATAGAGGGCGTGAATCACAGACTCGAAATGGTAGTTGAAGATAACGGCCTTGGAATGGATGAAGAAACTCTTGAGCGTCTCAGAGAGGATATTAAAAATCCTCATGAAAATACCGGCATAGGACTTGCAAATATCGTACAGCGTCTTAGACTGTTCTATGGAGATGATTATACGATCAAAGCAGAAAGTCACGTGGATAAAGGGACTGTTATAAAGATATCCGTGCCGGATCATATGAGAGAGCCATCTGATCATCTAAACAATGAGGGTTAAAAAGATGATAAATGTTTATATAGCGGACGATGAAGTCTGGATCACACTGGGATTAAAGAAACTTCTTGAGAAGCTTGATATGGATGTGTTCGTAGTAGGCACAGCCAACAACGGTCTTACGGCTAAAGAAGAGATAGAGCTCTTCAAGCCGGATGTTGTTTTTACGGACATAAGAATGCCGGGGCTTACAGGACTTGAACTTCTGCAGGCTGTCTCTGAAGTGTCACCCGAAACAAAAGTTGTGATGATCTCGGGCTATGCGGAATTCTCTTATGCAAAGGAAGCTGTAAAGCATCATGCATATGATTATCTTTTGAAGCCGATCAAAGAAGAAGAGCTTACAAGAGTGATGACATCTATCGTGAATGAAAGAGGTGAAGAAAAGCTTGAAAAAAGCGAAGAGCCTTACTTTGACAGAGTTATCGATAATGTCATCTCTGAAATACGTGAACACTATACGGAAGATATCTCGCTCACTTCGCTTGCAGCAAAGTATAATCTGAGCATGGGAAGATTAAGCGAGATGATCAAGGAAAATCTTAAAGTTAATTTTTCGGATTATATCGCTTCTTTACGCATACAGCGTGCAAAGGAACTTCTTCGTGATGAAAGTATTTCGATACAGGAGATCGCGGAGATAGTTGGTTACAATGATTATTTCTATTTCACAAAGGTGTTCAAAAAAGTGGAAGGAATCTCTCCCAGCAAATATCGCAAATCAATTTAGTCTGATCATGTGATTATCACATCATTGGAAGATTTTACCAATTCACCGAAAATATTCCATATTTACTTGGCAATAATAGCTATAAGATGATGACATAGAGAGCTCTCTTATAAGATTTGTTAAGGCAACTATGGAATGTATGTGTGATCAGTCAGGAGGTTATGTTTTCATGAAGAAGAAAATCACTTGTTTATTGATGAGTACAGTGATGACTCTTTCGTTACTGGCCGGCTGCGGCGGAAGTGCTCCGGCAGCAGGCAATGCAAACGCAAATGCAGGCGCAGAAATAAGTTCAGGTGCAGGCGATCAGGCTGCAAAGTCAGATGATACTATAAAGATCGGCGTTTCTATCTGGAGTTCTACAGACGTACTTGGTTCACAGTGTAAGTTGATACTGGATGAAGCTGCTGATGCTCTCGGTGTTCAAGTTCAGTATGTTGATCAGGGACATGTTTCAGAGAAAGTTACTGCTTCTGTTGAGCAGCTGTGCGCAGCAGGATGTGACGGTATCATCATCTGCAATTCTTCCGATACCGAGATGGCATCAGCTATCAAGACATGTAACGATAACGGAGTTTATCTTGCTCAGTTCTTCCGTATCATCAATTCAGAGACAAGTGCAGATATATATAAGGCAGCAGTAGATTCTCAGTATTATGTTGGTGCAGTTCATGAGAACGAGCCTGAAAACGGCGAAAAGCTTGTTCAGATACTTCTTGATAAGGGTGACAGAAATATCGGTCTTATCGGTTGGGAGCAAGGTGACGCTACATGGCTCGGAAGATGGGAAGGCTATAAGGCAGGGGTAGAAAAATGGAATAGCGCACATCCCGATGATCAGGCTGTTCTCTCAGAACCCCAGTACGCAGGTACATCTTCAGAAGGCGGCTCCAAGGCTGCGGAAGCACTTATGAGTGCCAATCCTGATCTCGATGCCATCATCCCTGCAGGTGGCGGCGGAGATCCTCTTCAGGGTGCTATCGCAGCCGTTGAGCGCGCAGGCAAGACACAGGACATCGATATCGTTTCAACCGACTTCCTTCCTGATCTTGGTGAAAGAATTGCCAACGGTTCTATGGCAGGTGAGTCAGGCGGACATTACTGCGATCCTCTCTTCGCATTCATGGCAGTATACAATGCAGTAAAGGGTGACTACAAAGATTTCGGCGGCAAGTTTGAAGATATCAACTTCCCTTACCTTTATGTAGCATCTCCTGATGACTACGCTGCATACGAAAAGTATTTCGTAGACAAGCTTCCGTATACAAAGGATGAGCTGGTAGAGATGTCCAAGCTCGATATGGAAGGTCTGAAGGCAAAGGCTGCTGCACTTTCGATCGAAGATGCAAAGGCGCGTTCAGGCGAATAAAAACAAGTCTGATAGTTAATAAAAATTTATTGATTCCAAAACCTGGAGCCGGTATCGCACGGCGGTACCGGCTCTATCTATATCCAGAGGTGAAGAGTTTATGAGTGCATCGAATGAAAAAGTTGGGAAAAAGCTGTCTGCACGTGCCAAAGGTTACCTGCTTCTTTTTCTCATGGTCGTAGTATCCTGGGGAATCTTTAAAGTGATCACTCCGGGTAATTTCGGTTCAGCCAAAAATATGCTCAGTTATTTTGAGGCATCGCTCCTTGCAGCTGTCGGAGCTGTAGGATTCTACTTTGTAATGGTAATGGGAATGTTCGACTTCTCGATAGGAGCAAATATAATCCTCTCGGCTATTGTGGGATGTGTATTTGCAAATCGTTTCGGCTTTGGATATGTGGGACTTGTGGTCGGAGCGATCCTTACCGGAGCTTTGGTAGGTTTCTTAAACGGAGCCTTCTATGTGAAATTAAGGATACCGTCAATGATAGTAACAACGGGTCTTGCGCTTATATATGAATCGGTTGCCAATTATATCGCAGGCGGAGTGGAGCAGACACTTCCTTCTAATCTGAGGGCGTTCGGACAGATGCCCGGCAACCTTATACTTGCAATAGCAGCATTTGCGATCGCATATCTTCTTCTCAATTATACGAAGATAGGTACATATACATATGCGATAGGAAGCAATGAATTTGTAGCCAAAAATATGGGTATCAAGGTGAATGCCTATAAGATACTTGCGTTTGTGATAAGCGGCGCATTCTTAGGAATAATGTCTGTACTTACCATCAGTTATGGTTCATCGATGGTCGCAGTAACGGGTATGGCATCAATGAGCCGTAATTTTGTTCCTACAATGGGATGCTTCTTTGGACTTGCATTTAAGAAATACGGCATGCCGATCGCTGCGATCATCATAGGTGAGTTTGTGATAAACATCATTTTCTTTGGATTTATCGCGCTGGGTGCACCCACAGCGATCCAGGATGTTATCACGGGATTTGCCCTTCTTGTTATCGTTATGCTTACAACCAAGGTCTCCAAGGGCGAGATCGTTAAATAAGGGGGACAGATTATGAGTGATATCAGATTACAGGTTAGAGATATTTGTAAATATTTCGGGATCACCAAAGCGCTCGAAAAGGTTTCATTTGATATAGCAAAAGGTGAAGTGCATGCACTTATCGGCGAGAATGGTTCCGGAAAATCAACGCTTACCAATTCGCTTGCAGGGATCTATCAGAAGGATTACGGTCAGTTCATCCTCGATGGCAAGGAAGTGAGCCCTGCAAATCAGGTTGAAGCAAATAATGAAGGCATCTCGATAATAGTGCAGGAGCTGGGAACGCTTGACGGACTGACTGTTGCGGAAAATATTTTCCTGGGACACGAAGATAAATTCGTTAAATGCGGGATCAAAAATACCAATGCGATGAACCGTAAGGCTACAGAGCTTTTGCAGCAGTATGGTTTTGATCGTATTAAAGCAGCAGACATGATCGAAAACTATAATTTCGAAGACAGAAAGTTAGTAGAGATCGTTAAGGCTACATATTTTAAACCAAAGATCCTGGTCATCGATGAGACTACCACCGCACTTTCAGGCGAGGGCCGTGAAGAGCTTTATAAGCACATGAACCGTATCAGAGAAGAAGGCGATACTGTCATCTTCATATCTCATGATCTGCCTGAAATACTGAGACTATCCGATACTATAACGGTATTAAGGGATGGCGTTTATATTGATACGGTCAAGAGCGCTGATATTGATGAAGAAGGATTAAAGAAGCTGATGGTTGGAAGAGAGATATCAGGTAAGTATTACCGTTCCGACTATGGAGAAAAGGTTTCCGATGAAGTGGTGCTGAAGGTTGAAAATGTCACAGTACCCGGACTTATCTCGGACGTAAGCTTTGAACTTCATAAAGGCGAGATACTGGGATTTGGAGGACTGTCCGAATCCGGAATGCATGAGATAGGAAAGGCGTGCTTTGGCGCATCATTTGACAGAGAAGGAACCGTTTCACTTGCAGACGGAACGCAGATCAATGATATTCCTACAGCGATATCACACAGTATCGCATATACATCCAAGGATCGAGATAATGAATCGCTCGTTATGAATCAGAGCATCAGGGACAATATCTGTCTGCCTTCACTTGGAGAGCTTTCAAATAAAGCACATATGCTCAGTGATAAGAAGCTGCATGAATTTGCTGATGTTCATGCTAAGACAATGTCTACAAAGATGCAGAGCGTTGATCAGTTTGTTTCGAATCTGTCCGGAGGCAATAAGCAAAAAGTTGTACTTGCGAGATGGATAGGAAAGGATTCGGATATCCTGGTGCTCGACAGTCCTACAAGAGGAATCGATGTTAAGGTAAAGCAGGATATATATCAGCTCATGGATAAGATGCGTAAGGAAGGCAAGTCCATCATCATGATATCGGAAGAGTTGATGGAACTTATTGGAATGTGTGACCGCATCATCATAATGAAAGACGGCATGATCAACGGCGAACTTGAGCGTGATGAAAATATGGATGAGAACGTCCTCATCTCTAAGATGGTTTAAGGAGGCATGAGTATGGACAGTCAGGCAAGTACGAAAACTGCTAAAAGCAATCTGCTGAAAAAACAGTCGATGATCAATACTATCCGTTCGGTTCTCCCGATCATCGGACTTGTGGCAGTATGTATAATCTTTAATATTCTGACAGATGGAAATATGTGGAACAGCAGAAAGCTGATACTGAATCAGGTGTATGTTGTTATGATCTCAACAGTCGGAGTATTCTTTATCATGACTATGGGAGGTCTTGATTTTTCCCAGGGATCGATAATGGGCATAGCATCTATTGTTGTATGTCTTTTGTCCGGTACCAATATGCTTCTCGCAGTGCTTGGAGGTATCGCAGCAGGTGCTGCCATAGGTGCATTCAACGGTTATTTCTATGTGAACAGAAAGATCAAATCATTCATTGTTACGATCTGTACCATGTTCCTGTTCAGAGGCTTCATTAAATATATGGCTTCCAATTCACCGGTAGCAGCAAGCATGAAGGTTTATGATTACGATACCACACCTGTTAAGCTTGGTATCACAGTGGCAGTTCTGGCGATCAGCTTTGTGGCATTCCGCTTTACAAAGTTTGGTATAAACCTCAAGGCGATCGGTGCAGGTGAAAAGGCCGCTAAATTTGCAGGAATCAAAACCGATAAGATGAAGTTCCTCATATATGTTCTGGCAGGTGCGATAACAGGTCTGGCAGCATTCGTAAACATTGTAAAGAATGGTTCCGCAACAGCCAATGCCGGAAATCAGCTTGAAACACAGATGCTCATTGCACTGGTTCTTGGTGGTATGCCTATCTCAGGCGGTGCAAAGGTTAGATTTGAAAATGTAATAGTAGGATCGCTTCTTTACATCGTATTAACCAACGGACTTATCATGATGGGGCTTACTCCCCAGGCGATGCAGCTGATACAGGGAATCATATTCCTGATATTCGTTGCGATATTTGCAGACAGACAGAGTTTGTCAGTAATTAAATAACTGCTTATCTACCGCGTCGGATTTTGGCCGTTTTAAGCGGCACATCCCCTTCCAAAATCCGTACGCATCATCGTAGAGCGTTATAGTAAGCGCAATAAGTAATTGCGCTTACTATAATCTAACGCTCAATCCCAAAAGAGATCATCCAGGGTCTTACCCAATACCTTACAGATCGCTATACAAAGATTGATCGAAGGGTTGTAATCTCCTTTTTCTATTGCATTTATGGTCTGACGGGAGACTCCCACTTTATCTGCTAACTCCTGTTGAGACAGATCAAGCGCGGCTCTTGCTGATTTAAGCTTAAGATTCTTCATTTTCTGTCTCCATGCGTGCTTCCAATTCAGCTTCCTTTTTATCTGAGTGCGTCTTTATGATCATCTCTATACCAACCATAAGGAAAAATGAGTTCGATGCTATATATCTTGGTAATTCCAGCATTTTCTCCTGATTGCGTATTACCAAAAATAACTGTGGCAGAAACATAGCCGTTGTGATGATACCAACTGCAAGAAACAGAGGACCAATTATCTTACGATTGGTTGTGTTTTCTTTAAAAACGGTGTAGGCATCGTGACTGTCGGCATGGATAATGAATACACCTAGTGACGGGTAAAAGATAACTGTAACAAGTGTCGCGGCATCAAAGGGGATTACTTCCATGAAAAAACAAAACATGAAGCCCAAAAGAATAACCAGGCAAGTTAATAAAGCACTTAAAGCGGCCTGCCCTCTGTACATAAGCTGCATTTCGTCGAAACCTTTGCTCTTTTTCTTATCACTGATGAAGAATAAAACAAAGCTGATGACTCCCACAAGAACAGAACCAAAGGAAAAAGCTGCTGTGAACGTACTTAAGGTGTTGTCACGCATAACCTGAACGGTATATTCAACATAGTGATCGCCGTCCTTTATGGGCTCATCTTCAGACGGTTTAAATCTCAGACACATGGTTACTTCATCGTCTTTATTAAGAGATGCCTTGAGGCTTGAAAGCTTGTATAAGTATCTGCCTTCTTCAAAAGCCAGTACGGAATCATTACCGTTTACGAGTGAGTCGACTTCGGTATCGACCATATAATCTTCACATTCCATATCGGCAAAGAGGTGATAGACTCCGCTGTCTTTTATGATGGTTGAAGGGAGCTCGTACAGATCGTTTCCTGCGATCTGTCCATTTGCGGTAGTCACCTTAACGATTCCGGAATAAGTGCTTACGGGCTTTCCTGAATTATTAACTACAGCCATTGAAAGTAGAAAAGTTATAAATACCAAAAGCGCTGCCAGTACTGCATATTTAGTGTATTTTTTCTTCATTGTCATTTCCTCTGTTCTAATTTTTGGGCGTTAACCGGTTTCGCCTTATGCTGTGAGTATAAAACAGCACATTACAAAATGTCAAGTATATTTGACAAAATGCTATAGCGCAAAAATGCCAAAGAGCGATCTTCTTTGATTGACATCAAAAAAATGTTGTGTTATAAATGAGCTATGAACAGAGAGGAGAGATGTTCATAGCTATATAAAGTGAGGCAGATATGGGTAAAGCATACACGGAAGAAGAAAAGATCGAGATCAAAAAAAGAATATGGGAGGCAGCGATCGAACTGTTTCATTCAAGCGATGCGAAGAAATTGAATGTACGTACACTTACATCGATGGCAGGTATATCCCTTGGAAGTTTTTACAATTTCTATCCTGATAAGGAAAGCCTCATGGCTGACATTATCAAATACAGGGTGAAACAGAAATTAGATGTGATGAGACTTGATTTTCCGGCTTCGAAAAAGGATCCGCAAAAGTTTCTCATCAAGGTGGTCCACTCAAACTTTGTTTCGATGGATGATAAGATTTCGAACCTGGATATATACAAAGAAGCCTATTCGATACTGAGTACGGATATCAATCGGACACGCGCTCTGATAATGAATGAATATTTGTTATACCTTAAAGATCTGAATGCATATTGGAAAAAGAACGGGATAGCTGCAAAGGTTGATGAAAAAGGGATTTTGAATCTTATAAAAGGACTTATCGCATATTCTGAAGCGAAAGAAGAAATGGACAAAAAGTATTACGATAATCTTCTGAAATCTTTTATAGAAATGGCAGTGCATAAGTATTTAAAAAAAGAGGGAAAATAAATGATACGTTGGTTTAAGGATACAAGGAAAGAAGATGTTGATGTCGCGGGTGGCAAGGGTGCCAATCTGGGTGAGATGACACATTGCGGCATCAGTGTTCCTGATGGTTTCGTTGTCACAAGTTCCACTTATAACGAATTCCTAGATTTTAATTCTTTGCTTGATCCAATCAGGAAAGAGCTTGAAGTAGCCGGAACTGATGTTTCCAAACTTACGGAGTGTGCAGGAAAATTCAGAGAGCAGATACGCGAAGCGAAAATGCCTGACAGTATTCGTGATGAGATCATTTCTGCTTACAGGAAGCTCGGAGATCGTGCCCGGGTTGCTGTCAGATCTTCTGCGACGGCAGAGGACCTTCCTGATGCAAGCTTCGCCGGGCAACAGGAAACTTATCTTAATGTATGCGGTGAAGAAGAACTCATCCGCTCAGTTATCAATTGCTACGCGTCCTTGTGGGGGGACAGAGCTGTAATCTACAGACAGAATCATGGTTACGATCAGACATCTGTTGCGCTTGCGGTTGTAGTGCAGGAAATGGTCGAGAGCGAAGTGGCAGGAGTTTTGTTTACAGTCAATCCTGTAAGCAGGAATAAAGATGAGATGCAGATCAATGCTTCATACGGTCTGGGAGAATCGGTTGTTTCAGGTAAGGTCACAGCAGATACTTATGTTACGGATAAAGAAGGAAATATAAAGAGCTTTAACATAGGCAGCAAGGCGACTGCGATCATATATTCTGAAGATGGCGGAACAAAAGAGATAAGCACGGACGAGGAATCCCGCGCAAAACGAGCTCTTGAAGATGATACTGTTAAAAAACTTTGCATGGAAGCTGCAAAGGTTGAAAAGTATTATGGCATGCCAATGGATATAGAGTGGGGCATGCGTGACGGTGCAATATATATACTTCAGGCACGTGCGATCACAACATTAAAAGATGATGCTGATCCTGTAGAGGAAAAGCTTATACAGACATATCTTGACCGTTGCGTCATCTCTGCATCGCAGAGATCGAGCATGGGTTTTATGCTTGAGAAAATGCCGTTCCCATATCTGCCGATGGATTATGATCTGATCGAACTTATAGATGACCAGAAAGATGCGATCTTTGCGGAGGGCGGGATAGTTATTGGTATCCATCCCCAGATAGATGATGATGGTGTATCCATTCTTCCTGCCGATAAGAAGTCGATCAATTCAAAGATTTTTAATCTGCCACATCTCGTGAAGGAAATGAGCGATCATCGTCATTGCGAACAGGTGCTTAAAGACAAGATGCCTGAATTCCATAGCAGACTGTCGGAAATCATGAATGCAGACTATAAGTCAATGACATTAAAACAGTGTGGCAACACAATGGAAAAGATGCGTGACCTGATAAATGATCTGGCATATTACAGATTCAAATATGCTCTGTTTTCAACTTTCCTGCTAAAATCTGAGCCTGAAAAGAAGCTCAGGAAAATAGATAAAAAGTATACCGTATATGACTTATACAAGAACCTTGATAATGAGACATCGGTAATGAGCCGTGATGTGGAACTCTTAGCTTTTGCACTCTCAAAGGATGAGGCTGTTAAGGATGCCATTACAGGCGGTATGGGATATAGCGCATTGATCGAAAAATATCCTGATACAAAAGCTATATTTGATAAATTCCTTGAGAAGCACGGATACAAGTCAGACTATAACTGTTATTGCACGATCGCAAAAACTTTCCATGAGGATCCTGACAGGATGATAAGACTGGCAAGACCTTTAATGGGTCAGCCTCTAAAAGAAGAGAAGGATATGTACACGCCTTTGATGATGCAGTTAAAAGAAATCGTAGGTGAAAAGAAGTATCCGGAATTTGAGAAAAAAGTTGAAAACATCAGATATTTCCATGTGATCCGGGAAGAAACGCAGATGATGTGGGAAACTGTGTTCTATTACACCAGAAGATTGCTTGAGCGTGCATCATTTTTATTGTATGGAACAAAAGATTACAGTGATAACATTGTATATCTTTTTATAAACGAATTTCTTGATGTCTGTGCTACCGGTTGTGTTATGGATGCCTATGAAGAGAAGATCACACGAAGGAAAGCAAAAAGAGTTCTTGCGGATAAAGTCTGGGAAGGCGCCAAACTTATGCTTTTTGATGATACGGGCGATGAATTGAAAGGCGTATCGGGAAGTACCGGAGAAGCAGTAGGTAAGGCGTGTCTTATAAACGGGCCGGAGGAATTCTATAAGTTTACAAAGGGCGATGTGCTGGTATGCAAACTTACTGATCCCGAGTGGACACCGCTATTTTCGCTTGCGAGTGCTGTTGTGGCTGATACCGGAGCTGAACTGTCACATGCAGCGATCGTTGCCAGGGAGTACGGGATACCTGCTGTACTTGGGGTTGGACTTGCTACCGCCAAATTCAAAGACGGTGACATGATCCTTGTGAATGGTAATAAAGGAGAGGTTAAGAAAGTTGGCTGACGCAAAGGAAGCAAGACGTGAAAAGATCCTGAATGAGCCGCTGTTCCCGCTCCTGATAAAAACATCACTTCCTACGATGGTGGGAATGATGGTGACACTCATCTATAATCTTACAGATACTTTCTGTATAGGATTTCTTGGGAACAAGAGCATGACGGCAGCGATCGGCATAGTCTTTTCGTTCATCAGTTTCATCCAGGCTCTGGGCTTCTGGTTTGGTTATGGAAGCGGTAATAAAATGTCGCGCCTTTTAGGTGCAAAGCAGGAAGAGGAGGCAAGAAAGGTTGCAGCATGCGGAGTTTTTCTTGCGGTCATATCTTCTGTTGTTATTGTTTTATTATGTTTTGCTTTTAAAGGACCGCTTATCAGGGCACTTGGCGGTAATGCGTCAGACAGTCTGAATCATTATGTGGACAGCTATCTGACTGTTATGCTGCTTGCAGTTCCGTTTACTCTGTATGCTTTTACTGTTTACAACCAGATAAGACTTTGCGGGAATGTGAAGGATGCGATGATAGGCATACTTGCAGGTATGCTGACAAATATCATAATGGATCCTGTGTTTATCTATGGTTTCAAGATGGAAGTGGCCGGAGCCGGAGTGGCTACGCTTATCGGACATATACTCAGCACCTTTGTATTGATAAGACTTATGCATATGCATGGAAATATCCCTGCACATTTTTCGGAGGCAAAGTTTACAAAGGAGAGGCTGTATAACATATTGGTGGGTGGCGCACCGAATTTTTCAAGACAGAGTATCACAAGTATCGCTTCGATCATTCTTAACAGTATTGCATCCGGTTATGGTGAAGCTCTTGTGGCTGCATTTACGGTAGCAACGCGTATAATCTCGCTGGGAAATATGTTGATGATAGGTTTCGGACAAGGCTTCCAGCCTATATGTGCAATGAATTATGGCGCAGGAAAATTCGACAGGGTAAAGAAGGCTCTTAATATAACGGTGATCATAGGATCTGTATTTTTGCTCATTTCCACTATCTTAATTGCGGTATATGCGGTGCCGTTATCCGCATTATTGTCTTCAAATGATGATGTTATCATGCTTTCGGCCAAAATTGTCAGATTCCAGTGTCTTTCTCTTCCTGTTATGGCAGTCTTTGCGCTCTCGAGCATGTTCCTGCAGAATGTCGGTCGATATTTTCCTGCGCTTTTTATTTCTGTTTCGCGCCAGGGGTTTGTTTTTCTTCCACTGCTTTTTATCTTAAATACAGCGTGTGGAGAGTTCGGACTTTATATTCTTCAGCCGGTTGCTGATATTATATCTACTGCATTTTCCGTTGTGCTTGTTTATGTGTTTTGGAACAAGGTATTTCCAAATGAAAAAAAGCGAATCCCCGAAGCGATAACTATAAGCTATGGCAAACGCTAAAAAATAGATATTATCTATATCGACAAAATGAAGATATGATATCTCCTAACACTTAAAACCTTTATAGGAGGATATCAACAATGAGTTATACATCAGTGACAGGCTTTCCCAGAATAGGAAAACTTCGTGAACTTAAATTCGCAACAGAAAGTTTTTTTAAGAACGAGATCACAGAATCCGATCTTTTGAATACGGCACACGAACTGAAAGAGGGATCATGGAAGAAACAGAGCGCAGAGGGTATCGACTTTATTCCTTCCAATGATTTCTCTTTTTATGATAATGTTCTGGATACTGCTGTGTTATTTAATGTGATACCTTCAAGATACAGGAATCTCCCTGTTTCTGAGTTGCAGCGCTATTTTGCGATGGCGAGAGGCTATCAGAAAGACGGTTTAGATGTGCATGCACTTCCGATGAAGAAGTGGTTCAATACCAACTATCATTATATTGTTCCCGAGTTTGAAGATGGTACGAGCATCAGTCTTGCAGGAAACAAGCCTGTGGAAGAATATCTTGAAGCAAAAAAACTTGGCCTGCAGACCAAACCGATGATCATCGGACCGTTCACTTTCCTTTCTCTTTTGAAATTTACCGGAAACAGTACGAAGGAAAGCATAGCATCAGACTTAACCGCAGAATATGTAAAACTTATCAAATGTCTTTCAGATAACGGAGCAGAATGGATACAGTTTGATGAGCCTTCTCTTGTAAAGGATCTGGATGATGCGGATATATCTCTTTTTGAAAAGATCTATCAGTCCATACTTGAGAATAAGTCGGGATGCAAGGTGCTGCTTAATACATATTTCGGAGACACCCGTGATATCTATTCAAAACTCATCACCATGGATTTTGATGGCCTGGGTCTTGATCTTATCGAAGGACGCGACAGTCTGGAACTGATAAAGAAAAACGGATTCTCAAATAATGCACTTCTTTTTGCGGGTGTGGTAAACGGAAAGAATATCTGGAGAAACGATTATGCCAAGACTCTGGATATCTTAGCTCAGATCAAGGCAGCCGGAGTGTCACAGGAGAGAATAGTTATAAGCACTTCATGCTCTCTTCTTCATGTTCCATATACTCTTGATAACGAAACCAAACTTGAGGATGGAATAAAGAAACATTTTGTTTTTGCATATGAGAAACTGGGAGAGCTCAGAGAACTGGCCTATATAGCCGATCATACAGATGAAAGGGCAAAAGAGATCCTTAACCAAAATGCGGACATTCTTACTGCTGACAGGAATGCAACCGATCCCGAAGTGCAGAAAAAGCTCGCAGCCATCACAGAAGCAGATTTTGTAAGACTGCCTGCATTTGCAGAGAGGGAAAAGATACAGAAGGAAAAATTCGGACTTCCCGCTATCCCTACAACAACGATAGGATCATTCCCGCAGACTAAAGAGATCAAGAAAGAGAGATCGTTATACACCAAAGGACAGATCACAAAGGATGAATATGAAACATTCATCAAAGAGCGTATCCGCGAAGTGATCCGTCTGCAGGAAGAGATAGGACTTGATGTGCTTGTACACGGTGAGTTTGAACGAAACGATATGGTAGAGTACTTCGGTGAGCATCTGAACGGTTATCTGTTTACGGAAAAAGCATGGGTGCAGTCCTACGGTACACGATGTGTTAAGCCTCCTATCATCTGGGGTGATGTGTCACGAAAAGAGGCTATTACCGTAAAGTGGAGTAAATATGCTGCAGAGCAGACAGACAAGCCGGTAAAAGGAATGCTTACAGGACCGGTTACCATACTCAACTGGTCATTCCCGCGTGAGGATATAAGCCGCAAAGAAAGTGTATATCAGATCGCACTGGCTATCCGTGATGAAGTGCTGGATCTGGAAGCCAATGGCATACGCATAATACAGATCGATGAAGCTGCACTTAGAGAAAAGCTTCCGCTTCGTCGTTCTGACTGGTACAGCGAGTATCTGGATTGGGCTATCCCCACGTTCAGACTTGTATCCGGGAAGGTTAAGGCGGATACGCAGATCCATACACATATGTGCTACAGTGAATTTACTGATATAATACCTGCGATAGATGATATGGATGCGGATGTGATAACTTTTGAAGCATCGCGTTCTGATCTGCAGATCCTGGATTCACTTAAGGAAAATAATTTTAAGACAGAGGTGGGTCCCGGAGTATATGACATTCATTCTCCGAGAGTTCCTTCAGTGGAAGAGATCGAGAGTGCGCTGAAGAAAATGCTGGAGAAGATAGATGCGTCCAAGCTCTGGGCTAATCCGGACTGCGGACTCAAGACAAGAGGAAACGAGGAAACCATACCCAGCCTGAAGAATCTTGTGGCTGCGGCAAAGAGGGTAAGAGATAGTTTATGAATATAAAGACGGCTTTGGCAGAACGGATATTACTTTTGGATGGTGCGCTTGGTACTTATTACAACGAACTGTATCCGGAAAAGGGAGAGGCGGAGATCGCAGGTCTTAAGTTTCCTGACGAGATCTTTGGCATCCATGCAGAGTATATCCGTGCCGGAGCTGATCTGATACGTACCAACACTTTTGCAGTAAATCATTTACTGTTCCCGGACAGAAGCAAAAGGGATGAAGCATTGCTTAGTGCGGTAAACACCGCTAAAAAAGCTTCTGCTGAAGTTCGAAACGTTGGTATCCTGGGCTCAATAGGACCTATACGTCAGGACGCGGATGTGGATCGTTATGATATTGAGGAATACAGCGAGATCGCAGAAGTCCTGATAGGAGCCGGAGTGGACGGCATATTACTTGAAACATTTTCGGATATGTCGGAAGTGAAGCAGATCGTATCAAGCATTCGTGTTAACCATCCGGACGTATTTATCATGGCATCCTATGCACTGAATGTATCCGGTTATACCAACATGGGATACAGTGCGCAGAGTCTTTTTAATGACTGTGAATATCTGGATGCAGTCGGTCTTAACTGCGGTATTGGCTCTGCTCATATGGAGAGAGTCTTAAAAAGTGTTGAACTGCCGCAGGGCATTCCTGTTGCTGTTTATCCAAATGCAGGATATCAGCTGAGTTTGCGTGGGAGAAGACAGAATCCCGATCAGGCTTCATATTTCGTGGAGCACCTTGGACGGATACTTAAGCAAGGCATACGTATGGTCGGAGGGTGCTGCGGCACTACGCCGGAACATATACGTCTTCTGAGAAAAGAGACTGACAGGATAATAAACGATGAAGCGGTAGATGGAAGTATCCATGTACAAAAGAAGATTTTGAATGTTTCTTCCGCAGAGGAAATTAAGAGATCGGAAAACCGTTTTTATCAAAAATTACAGTCGGGTGAAAAAGTATTTGTGGTTGAACTTGATTCCCCGTTTAAGTCCAACCGCGAAAGCTTTGAGCAGATGGTAAAAAAGATCAAAGATGAAGCGGATATCATCACGATCTCTGATTCGCCCATGGCTAAGCCCCGTGCCGATTCGGGGATCATGGCATCGATAATGCACAGAGAACATGGTGTGGAAGTCATGCCTCATATATGCTGCCGTGATAAAAATATCATCGGTATACGTGCTGAACTGCTTGCTCTGCATATGGCAGACATCCGCAATCTCCTGATCATCACAGGAGATCCCGTGAATAAAGAAGACCGTCAGACCATATCGGGAGTGTTTGATTTTAACTCCGTGCGTTTGATGAATTACATAAAGCAACTCAATTCAGACCTGCTTAAAGATGATCCGTTTATCTATGGAGGCGCTCTGAATTATGATGGCGTCGGTGTGCAGTCGATCATCGAGCGTATGAAAAACAAGATGAATGAAGGCTGTTCATATTTCCTTACGCAGCCCATCTACAGCAATGAAGATATAGAGAGAGTTAAAATGCTCCGTGAAACGACCGGTGCAAAAGTTATATGCGGCATCATGCCGCTTGTCAGCTATCGCAATGCACTCTTTATGAAAAATGAAGTGCATGGCATAAACGTTCCGGATGAGATAATGAATCTGTATGATCCCGAGATGACACGTGAGGAGGGAGAGAGCGTGGCATTATCCATGGCAGTGGATCTTGCAAAGAAGCTTGAGGATATTGCGGATGGTTATTATCTGATGACACCCCTGGGAAGGGTGGATCTGATCCGTCGCATACTTACAAAAATAAAATAGCAGGCTTATGATCTTTTATCAGGATACAGATCACAAGCAAGCATCTCTATCGCGGCCTTTATATCTTTACCGGGGATGGCACTGCATGAGATGAGCACGGATACACTTTTCTCATCTGCTTCCACCGGAGTCACAGCGACTCTTGAGTTTTCAAGTTTCTTCATTAAGTTCTTCCCGTTTAAGATAAGCCCGATCTCCATTCCGGAGTTTCCAAGTTTTATCTGGGTATCTAACGGAAAGGATTTTTTTATTGCTGCAACAGTCTGCGCACGCTTATTTACATAGAGTCTGCGCATCTTTCTAATGTGTCTTTGCAGATGCCCGTCTCTTAAGAACTGGGTAAGGGCTATCTGCTCGGCTTTGGATGCGGTCTGGTTATAATACTTTTTGATCTTTTCGTATTCGGCTCTGACGCCCTTTGGAAGTATCAGATAACTGATGCGGACACTGGGGAGCAGTACACGTGAAAAAGAGCCGAGGAATGCAGTATCCTCTCCTCCGTTCATTGCATAGAGACTGGGAGTGGGCCTGCTTGAAAAAACAAATTCATTCTGATAATCATCTTCTATGATCAGATGCCCGTTTGTCCTGGCATGTTCTATCAGTTCTTTACGCCTTTTCATTGTCATCACATCTCCCCATTTTGTCATGCAGGAGGGTGTTACATAAATGACGTGGCTTGCTTTGTTTCTGTATGCTACGTCAAAGCCTGCCATTGAAAAGGTTTCGGCACAGCCCGTAAAACTTCTGGTAGGGAAGGAGATGGATCTTTCTCCGGGGATCAGCGCTATGAGTATGGAAAGCAGGCTCTGGAAGCCGGCCCCTATCACTATATCTTCAGGAGAGCAGATAATGTTTCTGTTCTTTCTGACATAAGCTGCGATCTCGGAGCGCAGATCATATTCTCCCTGATTGCCTGCATATGAAAGCAGTCGTTCTTCCTGTCTGAGAGCGGATTTCATATATCTTCTCCACAGATCAAGGATGGAAACTTCTTTGTCGGTACCTATGGTTTCAAGGTTATAGATGATCTTTTCGCGGGTCTGAAGTTTATTTTTTTCATCAGCGGACTTTTCTTTACCGGAGTCAGAGTAACGGCCGGCCAGATCGGTCACATAGAATCCGACTTTTTCCACGGAATAAATATACCCGTCTGCCGCAAGCTGCATATATGCAGTCTCGGCAGAGGTCCTGCTTACCGACAGTGTCTCCTGACATTTTCTGAGAGATGGCATCCTGTCTCCTGCTTTGAGCTGACCGGATCTCATATCGCTTACAAAATAGTCGTATATTTTTTCATAGACCTTCATAAAACTGTCCCCTAAATAATAATTAGTTTTATCCCTTTTTTAGATACCAGACTGATGGTATTATACACCCATCACAAACAAAGAAAACAGATGAAAAAGATCAAATACAGATCGTAAGGAGCATTATGAGTGAGATCAAAACAAAAACCAAATCATTACAGACTGAAAAAACGAGACGGCTGGTTATTACGGCACTCATGGCAGCACTGACATATGTAGGTACAATGATCATAAAGATCCCTACGCCAACAAACGGTTACATTCATCCGGGAGACGGATTTGTCCTGTTGTCGGGAATAATGCTGGGACCGGTATGGGGCAGCCTGGCAGCAGCTATAGGTTCGGCAATGTCTGATCTGATAGGAGGCTACTTCATCTATGTACCTGCCACTTTTCTGATAAAGGGAGCAACTGCATTGGTTGCAAGTCTTATATTTAAAGGTCTGGCTAAGGTTCTTGAAAACAAAAAGAATGTGATAAAGCTGGTGCTTGCAGGCATCATCGGTGAACTGGTAATGGTAACGGGATATTTTGTCTTTGAGATATTTATTCTGACGGCGGGAGAGAGTTCCGGTCTTGCTGCCGGAGTGGCAGCAGCTGCAGTCGGTATCCTGCCCAATATCATTCAGGGAATTTTCGGAGTCATAATATCCACCACGCTTTATCCGCTGCTTAGCAGACTTTATAAATAAGCTTCATAATTTTCATCCTCTTTTGCCCCTGTGTCTTTGGCACGGGGGTTTTTCTTATTGAAAGTAATATTTTTTGATTTAAGGAATATTTAAGAGTTGATGTGATAGCATTCAACTATAAAGAAAACTGATAAGGAGGAATTGCTATGAGAGTGATCGGAAACATATTGTGGATACTGCTTGGCGGACTGGAAATCGCTTTTACATGGGTGTGCATAGGAGCACTTTGTTATCTAACGGTAGTGGGGATACCACTTGGCAGACAGGCGTTTAAGATGGCAAAGCTTACGCTTACACCGTTTGGTAAAGATGTGGTTTACGGTGGCGGTACACTTTCTACGACAGCCAATATTGTATGGTGCCTTCTTTTCGGAATATGGATGGCGATCGCTTACGTCATTTCCGGAGTTGTAACCTGCATGAGTGTTGTGGGCATACCTTTCGGTATACAGGCATTCAAGATGGCAAAGCTTTCTCTCTGGCCGTTTGGAGCGGGAATAGTGGAAACCGCCTGAAACATTGGGGTTTATAGGGCAGGAGTTCATTGTTGAACTCCTGCATTTTTTTGTCTGAAAAAAATATTTTTCGAAATTATCTTGACAAATATATCGCCATACGATATATTCTAATCACGATATAACGACAGACGATATATCGGCAGACATATTAAAAATATATTATAAACCTGGGAGGGAACAAACAATGAATAACACTAAGACATTAAAGATCATGAGAGCTATCAGCCTGGCAGTACTTACACTGTATTTTATCCCTGTATTTGCAGAATCATTTTTCAATATCCCTATGTCAGATGCGGCAATTCGTTTCACCGGTATCATCGATCTGCTGGCGCTTCCAATGGCAGCATTTGCAAGCATGAGGATACATCATTTTAAAAAGCAGGGACGTTGCTGAAGAACATAAAAAATGTGAGGAGATAATGACAGTGAAAGGAATGGAAAAAGATCTGCCCCTTACAGAGGCCATCTTCTACATACTTCTGGCGCTTCGCCATCCGAATCACGGATACGGGATCATACAGGAAGTGGAAAGCATGACATCGGGACGCCTGGTACTGGGAGCAGGAACGCTCTACGGAGCGATACAGAATCTGGAGAAGAAAAAATGGATCCAGGTATATGATGCCGAAGCCGGCTCGCGAGGGAAAAAACAATATCTGATAACTGATTCAGGCAGGGAAGTGTTTGAAGCTGAAAGACTCAGACTTTCGGAGCTCCTTAAAAACGCGGAACTCATAAAGGAGAAATAAAAATGGTAAAGTTTAGACTCTATTATGATAAAGATAAAGAAACCGAATGGCTCAATCAGCTGTCTGATGAGGGTTATGCCATGAAAAATTTTTTTGCGGGCTTCTATGAATTTGAACCCTGTGAAAAGGGCGAATGGCGCTATCAGATAGATATCGGTCAGGGCTTTGGACGCGTAAACAGTTCATACAAAGAGTTTATGAATGAGATGGGTGTGGAGATCGTAGCTTGCTGGGGGCCTTGGGTGACCATGCGCAAGAAGACAGCTGATGGTGAATTTGAGCTTTATACGGATGTGGACAGTCAGATCGGTCAGTATAAAAAAATATCTCTTCTGTTTAAGATCGCTTTGATCGTGGAACTCTTAGGCTTTATCTATGAACTGTATATAGGGTTCCAATATCCGGCAGGCTTCGCTTTTGCGATGATGATAGCTGCATTTATTGTGGTATTTGCAAATATGCTCATACGTACAGATCGTATCATCGCTGAGCTTAAGGAACGTAAGGGTGAAACTGTTAAAAGATATAACGGCAGACAGATATCTCCGCTAATTCCTGCAGGATTTCTGGTAAATTCGATAGCTCTGCTTGGTATGGATCATATACCGACAGCAATACGCGGAGTGATGCTGCTCATAGCGGTCGCACTGATAATCGCAGGTGCTGTGGTCACTGCAATAAGGAGGAAGAGATGAAGAAGTTCAGAACCATTTTTAGCATAATTACGATCGTGCTGATAGCTGCATTTTTCGTAGTATTCATAAATTATGGAAAGAATTCGGCTGTATATGAGACTATCTTTAATGAAAACTGGACTCAGGATATCGTAGTGACAGACAGTATGCCTGATTCAGCCGGACTATCAAAGACAATAAGTATCCCGGAGGATGGTAAATACAGGATAAGCGTTGATGTGGTGGCGGACGCCTACAGTTTCATCCACGGGATCGTAATAAAAGACAAAGACGGTAATGCTTTAACAAGTATGACTGCAGGCTCTATGACAGGCTGGTCAGAAGAATTTGATCTTAAAGCAGGTACCTGTACAGTAGAGTTTGACTATCTTGCTAATGGAGATGGTTTCAGAGATTTTGCAAAGCAGTACTATACGTTTTCAAATGATCAACAGCTCGAGCAGGCTGTTAAGAACGCTGATTTTGAAACTATGGAAAAGAACGCCATAGACAAGGTTGAGTATATGGTTGAGGCAGAGAAGGTCGGCGATGCTTTGCCGGAAGTGAAGAGAAACACGTTTATCCTGCTCCTTGTTATCACGGTACTTATGACATTTACTGTTCTGGCAGCAGGGATGCCTGATGCAGAAGAGCCGGAGACAGATCTTAAGAGAAGGCTTGGCGGTACAGGTGTCAGATATGCTTTGTTCTTTGTGGCAGTGTTTGGATTTCAGATCTTATTTTCACTTGGCGCTGATATTTTAAAACCCGGTTACGTAGATGATCATATGGTCGCTTTTCAGCTGCTGGCAACATTTTTATCAGTGGATGTTGTCGGATTCCCTGTAATATATCTTGCGAGCCGTAAGATTCAGGTTAAGAAGATCGAAGAGCATGGTATCGGTGCAAAATGGTTACTGTACCTGCTTCTTAGCTTTGGAATAATGATTCCCGGTGCTGTCATAGGAGCGGCCTTTCAGCTGCTGCTTTCGGGTAGTTCGACAAGTCCTCTATCCGGTATCCTGTTTTCTTCTTCGGTCATTCCAAGGATACTTGTTGTGGGTATAGGTGCACCGATTTTTGAGGAACTGATTTTCAGAAAGCTTCTTTGTGACAGGCTTTATAAATACGGAGAGTTTGTCTGTGTACTGCTTTCGGGACTTATGTTCGGTCTGTTCCACGGTAATCTGTCACAGTTTTTCTATGCAACAGGTCTTGGAATGCTTTTTGCCTTTGTGTACTTACGTACAGGAAGGATAAGATATACTATTGCGCTTCATATGACGGTGAATCTTGCCAGTTCTGTGATCACAGCGGGACTAATGAATGCGATCATGGATGAAAACGGACAGGTCATTACTGATTCTCCAATGGTACCTGTATTTGGATTGTGGATGTTACTGTATGCAGGAATGGGATTTGTGGGATTAGTGACACTGATAATCTTATTTGCCAAAAAGAAGCTTGCGCTTGTAAGTCGTCCGGGTGAACCGGGCAGGATTGAGACTATAAAAGCGATGTTAACATCACCTGAAATGTGGATGTTTTATGCAGGATGCATCGGGATATTTGTGTATTCATATTCAGGGATTTAACAAAATGCCGAGCAGCTCATATGTACCGTCATTGCACTCAACAATGTAGTAATGACGGTCATATAGCAGCATCTGAAGGCTTCACCGAATCCGATGTTTTCAGCATAAACTATCTCATCGCTGATCTGAGGCAGAAAAGCATTTACAGCGATATTCTCCCTTCGGGGAGCCATTTCTTCCCTGTTTTTAGTGGATTCGGCCATTTCTTCAAGATTTATTGGCTGAGGTTTCGAAGCTTTGCGCAGATCGATGATGGAATCTGCAATGCTGATCGTGACAAAGATGGCAAGTATTACTATGGCAATTATTATAGATGTGGCAATGGCCGCGGCTATGATAATTGCTTTTTTATGTTTCTTCAGAGTTTCTCTGTTCATAAATTGAAATCTCCGTAGGCCTATATGGATTTAGTGCTATTGTATCAGCTTTCGCTGATATTTGTTATAATTTCACGTGGGTGTCAACATATGCATAATGAGGTGGAGTATGGAAAAAGAAAGAGTATTTAAAATACTGGGGATCGAAGAAACAAATGATAAGGATCTTATCGGTGCAGCTTACAGGCAGAAACTCATCACAGTCAATCCGGAAGATGATGCGGAAGGGTTCATGCAGCTGCGTGAAGCTTATGAAACAGCGATAAACCTTGCCGACAGACCGGATGATGAAGTTGAAAGCGAACGCAGAAGTTACGGCTTAGGTCCCGAGATAGATGCGCTTATGTGGCGTGCCGAAGATATTTATGCTGATATCTTTGTCAGATGCGATGAGAAACAGTGGGAAGAGTGGCTCTCTGACCCTCTTTGCAGCAGTGTTGATACTTTTGGAGATGTGAGGACTGCACTTCTGATCTTTCTTTCATATAATTATTTCTTTCCGAATGATATTTTCAGGCTCTTTAACAGAGCGTTCAGAATAGTTGAGGATGAGGATGAACTGAAGAATGATTTCAGTCCTAATTTTTTGGGCTTTCTTATAGGAAAGATCAATTCGAAGCCAGCAGAGGATTTTGATTATGGAAAGCTGATCCCGCGAAAACAGTATGATCCGAATTTTGTGACAGGCGGACTTACATTTGATACGCAGGGCAGAGAGTATAGGGAAAATCCGGATGAGCAGAAATATGGTGAATATATAAATAAGGTGATAAGGGCAGATACCTTATATGATGAAGCTTCTGAAAACGAGGATCCACAGGCGCTTGAGAATGTTAAGAATTATGTGAGCGCTCTCGTCGGCTGGTTTGAGGAATCAGAAATTTATCATCCTTTTGAAGAGATCATAAAGATGAGAGCTGCAATACTGACAGGTCAGGATGCTTATGCCAGGGCACTTGCTACTGACATAGTAAATAAGAAATCTCCGGTATATGACGAGCGTGTAGCCATTGATGCTGTTTCTGTTCTGGTTCATTATGCGATACATGATACAGGCATTGAGGTTGGAATGGATCGTGCGGATGATCTGAAGCCGCTTAACCTTAATGATTTTCCCGTTTCGGAATGTAATGCTATCCTGGATGATACGGAAGAGGTGTTTGGATCTTCGGCCAAGTGGATGATCGCCAAGGCAGGCATGAGAGCTCTGACAGAGGATTATGTGGCGCCTTATCCGATACTTACTGAGATATATTATCTGATACCGACCAATGCCGATGGTCTGTATTTACAGGCGTGGTTAAAGAATTCTACTATTGCCGGAATGGAAGAAGCGGTAGCAACTGAAACTGATGAAAAGCAAAAGAAATTCCTGATAAAAGAACTTGCAGATGCATATCTTTACAGGAATGAGGATGAAAAAGTCCTGGAGATATTTAAGGATTTTGAGCCCGATGCAGTAAATGAGTATTCATATCATGTGATACAGGGGCAGGCTTATATGAGGATGGAAAACAAAGAGAAGGCCATCGAAAAGCTGCAGGCTTCATTGGAATATATTTACCGCAAAAAAGAGAATATTGAAAATGGAATAAAGGATGAGTGTTTTGAAAAAGATCTGGAAAGGATCAGGGAATGCTTCAGGCTTGAAGCTATTCTGGGATCTACGTATGGAACGCTTGATGATCTCGAGAATGCCGAGAAGTACATGGCAAGATCTTTCGAACATATGAAAGAAAGAATAGAAAATGATCCGGAATTTACGTATGATATGCTTCAGCCGGTTACCGCAGCATATGCGGAAATGATGGATAGAAAAGAAAAATACGCGGAAGCATATAAGTTATGGGATTATGCATACAGTGTCTGCAATGAACCGGGAGCCCTTGCAGCAAGACAGAGGGCGGCATACTGGGCAGATGCAAAACAGCAGGTTATCAATGACTACAGTGATCTGCACGGGATCGATCCCGGTTATCAGGGCGCATATGAGTATGCGGTTCTGATCTTTATGCAGGAAAAAATGCCCGAGGAAGCCGGAAAGATCGTTGATGAAGCAGTAGCCAATAATATAGAAGCAGATTTCATCACATATTATAAGGCGGAACATGCAGCAGAAGAAGGCGATGTAAAAACTGCTCTGGAGCTTTACAAAGGACTTTATGAATCCGTAAAGAACGGAGAGTCAAATCTTGCTGACAAGGCGTATGTTCTTTATATGTATGCTGAACTCCTTGGCAAAAACAAGGGAGATGACAGGAAAGAACGACTTGCTGCAGAGGCAGAAATTCCGCAGATACTGGAATATGCAGCCGCTCAGGGTCATGCATTCCCTAATCTGTATTACAGCCTGTGCAGACGTTATGATGACCTGTGGCTTCATACGGAAAAACCTGAAGCTGCAAGCAAGGCGAAGGAAGCGGCAGCTTTATATCTTGAAAAAACAGATCGTATAAGTGCATATATCGATTCGATCTTTATAGGTCTTGATATCGGTGATCTGGAAGCTGCATGCGCTTATGCGGATAAGGCTCTTGAACAGGATGATTCCGATATGTATGCGCTTAATGCAGCAGCCAAGGCTCTGCAGTACAAAGGAGAGCTCAAAAAAGCTGCTGAAAAATTTGAACAGGCCATAGCAATCGAAAAGAAGGAATATTCTGACAGAAAGAATGCTCTTCTTGAAGAAGGAAAAGATCCTTCTGAGGAAAATATAAGAAGATTTGTTGCGGTATACAGAAATTACAGAAGGTGTCTTACACGGCTCAAGGATTACGACAGGGCAATTGAGATCCAAAAGGAAGTCATTGAGCTCGACGGAGACGATTATGAAAAACAGCAGTTAGCATATCTGTACAGATATAACGGTGATGCAAAACAGGCCTTGAAGACTTTTAAGGAGATGAAGATAGATCTTCTTGAAAAGAGGATGGACAGCGATCTTCCTTTCGGTGAAGATGAGGATCCTGATGTTAGGATAATTCTTACATCTGTTGATATTATCGACACTGCGGTGCTGTTTGGTATGATGGATGAAGCGGAAGAGGAATACCGTTATATTTCCGGAAAGGTAAAAAGCATAGTTCAGTGCAAAAACAGATCTGACAAAATGAAGTCTCTTGTAAAACGATGCTTTGATACATTGGGCCAGTGTACACTTTTTACCCTGAGGAAAGAAAGTGATGCCATAGACTATTTCCGTGTTGATTATGAAGGATATGATATGGATATACAGGAGCAGGGTGACTGTGATTTTGACCTGCGTGAAAAGGCGCAGTCTGCCAGCCATCTTGTCAGTGCATATCTCTTTATGTCAGTCAGACAGCCTGAAAGAAGGGAAGAGGCATTACAGAAAGCAAAAGAATATGGTGAAGAAGGAATAAGATGTCTTACATCATATTCTAACGGAGATCTTGATCATTTCCTTGATTTTCCGAAGGATATACCTATGAGGGCTTATCTTATGGCCGATCTTCTTTACGGTATGGGCGAGAAGGACAGGGCACTGGAGATCGCAAATAAAGGTAAAACGGCCAATGTGTGTTATTCATGTACTCATGCCACATGCTATGAGTATTATCTTTCAATGGCAAGGTTTATGGAGTATGAAGGTAAGTATAAGGAGGCACTGGAATATTACAAACAGGCACAGCCTGACAGCCACGGCGATGCTGAAGTGTATAATGCTATAAGAGTGCTTACAGAAACAGTAAAGGATTAACAGGAAGGGTTTAAGAAGTGATAATCGGTATTGATCTGGGAACGACTAACAGTCTTGCTGCATATATGACAGAGGATGGACCAAAGATCATCCCCAACAGACTGGGAAATAATCTTACTCCGTCTGTAGTAGCGATGGACAAGGACGGCAATATATGTGTCGGTGAAACGGCAAAGGAAATGATGTATGCCGATCCAACATGTGCTGCTTCAGTATTTAAAAGGAGTATGGGCACTGACAAGGAATTCTATCTGTCAGGAAAAAGGTTCAAGGCAGAGGAACTTTCTTCGTTTGTGTTAAGGAGTCTTAAGGAAGATGCAGAAGCACTGCTGGGTGAAAAAGTTGAAGAAGCGGTTATATCAGTTCCCGCGTATTTTAATGATTTCAGACGTAAAGCGGTAAAACGTGCGGGAAAGCTCGCAGGGCTCAATGTAGAAAGGATCATTGCAGAGCCCACAGCGGCTGCAATGGCTTATGGTCTTTATAAGGAAAAGCGTGACATAAAGGCTGTCGTATTTGATCTGGGCGGTGGAACATTTGATATATCCATATTGATGTATTTTGCACCGATATTGGAGATACATGCTGTGGCAGGCGATAATTTCCTCGGAGGAGAAGATTTTACGAAAGTGATAGAGGAGATGTTCCTGCAGAAATGCGACCTGCCTGTGAATATTGCAGATAACGCGGATGATAGATTTGTGGTGGATCTGTATAAGGAAGCGGAACGCTGCAAGAGAGCGATCACGGATACGGATCGTTATAAGATGTCCGTGAAAAAAGGTGACAAAACATACACCGCTGAAATAACAAGAACAGATTTTGAAAAGGAATGCGCCGGACTGTATGAAAGACTTAAAGTCCCAATCAGAAAGGCTTTATCAGATGCCAAGATCAAACTGTCCGAAATAGATAAAGTGGTTCCTGTAGGAGGAGCTACAAGGATGCCCGGCATCAGGTCTTTCCTTGCAAAGACATTCAACTGCTTCCCGGATATCTCGATCAATCCGGATGAGATAGTTGCTGTAGGTGCAGCGATCCAGGCGGGAATGAAGGAGAGGAATGATTCGGTTAAGGAAGTGATACTTACCGATGTCTGCCCCTTTACACTCGGAACAGAGGTTTCAGTAAGGTATTCCGAATTCAAATATGAGGACAATCATTACTGTCCCATAATAGAGCGTAATACCGTGATACCTGCTTCACGTACTGATGAGTTCTATACCATCAGGGATCATCAGACAAAGCTTGATATCACTGTGCTTCAGGGAGAGAGCAGGATCGCATCCGAAAACCTGACACTCGGACATATAGTAGTTCCGATCCCGGATAATAAGGCGGGTGAAGAAGGCGTTAAAGTTACATTTACCTATGATATAAATTCGATCCTTGAGGTGGAAGTAACGGTAATGTCCACCGGAAAGAAATACAGGGAGGTCATAAAGGGAATAGAGACCGACATGACCGATGAAGAGATAGATAAACGTTTTGAGGAACTCGCATACTTAAAACTCCCGCCCAGAGAACAGGAAAGAAACAGATATATATTCGCAAGGGCGGAAAGACTGTTCATGGAACTTGTAGGCATGGACAGAGAACGCCTGGAAAACTACGTCCGTCTGTTTGAAGCTGCGCTGGATTCGGGAGATGAAGGCGAGATCAATTACAAAAGATCACGCCTTGAAGAAGTGATGGATGAGTTTGATAACTAATATAAGACTTGCCGTTTCGTTTCTGTTCTTCTTCTGTGCTTCAACTTTCATGGTGAATGCAGATCCTGATATTATGGGCTTTGTGGTATCAAAAACAAAAATAGGTAAAAAATACTGATGCTGTTTTATTTATTCATCATCGCAGGGCTGATCTGTGGCTTCCTGGATCTGCTCCTGTATTCAAGAAATATCATAGTGCTGATCTTATCCATCGCTTTTCTGATATCCATCCCGGTTATCATAAGCCTTTATCCCCGGGATGAAGAAAAGCGAAGCCGTAACGCGGCCGTGGTGATCACGTCTGTAGTGTTTGCCATATGCCGCCTGCTCCTGAATTCGATCAGTCTTGAGATTGATTTTAATATGTCCTACATGAAGGACTATACTTGGTGGATGGATCTTGTGGGTGTAATCTTTGCTGCATGCGCTGTGTATATTATCAGCATAAGAGCTCTGGCAGATAAGAGTGATAAGGTCCGCAGTTTAAAGAGGCGTATCATTACATTTGCCGCATTCGCTGCAATCTTTTTGGGAATGTGTGTCTGGGCCGGTGTATTGAATATGCAGGAAACAAAAGAAAAAAGAGAAGCAGAGTATCAATATACGCCTGCGCCTCCAAAATCAGCAAATACATCTGCCACTGCACCTTCCAAACCAACAAATACACCTGCTCCTGCTCCTTCCAAAACGAAAGCTGCATCTGTTCCTGATCCTTCAAATAGTGAGATGTTTGATCCTTCTGATCATGATATTGAGCAGTATTATTATGATAATCAGGATGATTTTGAAGACGAGGATGAAGCCGCTGAAGGCTTTGAAGATGATGGAGATTGGGAGGAGTAACAGTTATCGCGATTACTTATTGCGCTTATTATAAAATGGGGCCTGTTAACCTATCAGTTTTTTTATATCAATTTCATCAGCTTCCGGCAGTAGCTTCTTAAAATGTTTCATAATCCTTTCATACGATTCTTCCGGTTCACGTTTATAAGCTGAGCAACACAGCTTCTTTCCCCAGTAATTATCTGCGATATCATAACGGCAGTTTCCCCAACCGAATTCCTCGCCGGATTTGCGTACACTGTACTCATAATTAACGGGAACAACATAGGTCTGCATCTGAAGTCTGGTTATAACGGTCTCAAAGCCTTTGTTGCCGCCCTTCTTATAATTCAGATCGTCTTTTATATTCTTGGTAAGAGTTGCTCCGGTTTGTTGCAGATACTCAACAATGCCTTTGTCTTTATAGTTGGCAAGCCCGTCTTCAAATCTGGAGTCAAAGTCATACCCGTCGCGTCTGTAATTACAAAAGTCCGGAAACCACTCTTTGCTGATAAAACCTGCCTTACCTTCAAAGAATTTGCCATAGATAAGGCTCTTGTCGCGAAGCAGCTCGCCCTTCCAGTTCCAGGCATCCCATACCACCTTGCCATGCCACCTTCCGCGGTACCAGGCAGAATCTGCAACATGATCCTCAAGAGAGAATCCGTATATCCTTGAACAGAAAAATGGAAGGAAGCCGATCTCATCAACTGTTTCTATTAAATCTTCGATCCTGCGGATCTTTTTGATCTTCATATATTACCTCAAAGTATCAACAGTTCTTTTTAAAATGTGCGTTTCATAAAATATCCTACAATATCCTACAAGATCCCCAGTCGTTTCTGTACGTATGTAAGACTATCAAGATACTCTTCATCACTTCCCAGATGCTCGATTATCATTGGCATGTGGGGATCTTCTTTAGTTGCAAGCTGTGCATAGAGTTCAATATCAAGAGTTCCCTTTCCGCAGGCACATTCCTCAAGCATAAATGTGTATTCTTCTCGGAGATTGATATCCTTTAAGTGACAGCTGCAGATGCGGCCTTTCAGCTTATCGAAGCATTCTCTTAAGAATTCATCATTGAAGAAATATCTTTTAGGCGATGTGATCATATTGATGGGATCCAGATGTACTCCGAATTCGGGACGGTCCACATCTTCGATGAGCTTCAGATACTCATCGGGGCCGGTGGGGATCATCCACGGCATAGACTCAATAGTATACTTGGTGTTGACAGGCTTTGCTTCATCTATGATGCGTCTGATCATAGCAATAGCATCCTCATAGACTTCTTTACTGAAGTTGCCTCTGTATCCGCCGTCCCATCTGGGCCCGCAGGGAGTACCAAGCACGTTGACGCAGCACCTTGAATGAAGCCTGTCTGCAAGGCGAAGCTGTCCTATCGCGTATTGAATGCAGGTTTCTCTTTCTGCCGGATCTGCGGAGAGCGTGTTGCGCCATACGCCAACTTCTGCGATGACCAGATCGTTATCACGGGCTGCTTTTTCATAAGCGGCGATAACTTCTTCGTCAGCTGTTGAGTCTACAGGGAAAACTACTGCTCTTGCGCCAATATCTGTGAGACGTTTTGCCCATTCTTCCGGTGTTTTGTGTGCGAGTCCTGATGAAAGACCTAGGATCATGTTTTCCTCCAATATAGTGTTGTGCTTAAGATCAAAGACTGATTTCTACTGTACCACCAGCTCTGTCACACCATCTCCATTCATATATACTATTTCTTTCGGGGCAGTTGGATCATCTTTCGTTGAAAAAGTCACTTCCCATCCGATGATCTCAGCTATATTGTTTGGTAACCGAAAATCAAATCGAAATGTTACCAGATCATATGGAATGGTTACCTCATTCTTTGCATGCATATATGCATCATTGCAATCTATGATATTTACAGGCTGTGTATTAACAAAGCCTGTTGTTTTCAGATTGCTGCCGCTATTCAATGCGTCATTCATAACGTCATAATAATCCATTATGTCAGTTAACCGCTCAACATAAACTTTATTATCATCATAAAGATCATATGCATATGAGTCCCATCCCGTTTTGGAATTGAACTCTTTGCATCTTGACTGTCCTTCTTCGGTATAAAATATAGTTCTTATATCGCCTTCCTGCGTACATACAGGCAGTGTCTCACTTTCTCCGTCAAACCAAAACGGATCCTCATTCATGCCTGCATCAGGATTTGTCACAAACCAATACCAATGAGCATCATATTTAGAAACAGCCTCAAGAACCAACACATCATCCATTTCAGGATTTAACTTTGTGATCTGTGTTTTCTCTACAGTAGTAAACGGATAATACCATATGATCGGAAACAGCTCCTCATACTCTTTCCTGGTAACAACCCTCTCTTTTTCCGTATCAAGGTTATAGAAATAATACTCATCCGCATATTGTAACTTTACGATCACATCTCTTCCATCTTGAAAGATATACGGCTGTGACTCGATCATGCTTCGGTATATCGTTTTCGTTTCATTGTGAACCTCATAACAATAACCTGTCAGTCCTTCATATTTGACCTGATATACTGTAGCATATTCTGTCGCAGAGCCAACACGCGGCAGAAGTCCAGTAAAATTCCAGACCAAATAATAGGCAGTCATACCGATCGTCAGAATGCCTGCGACCAAGATCAGCAATTTTAATGTACGCTTGTCATCTTCCATTTTCTATCTCTCCCTCATTTTGTAATACTTAACCTTACGGTTAAACTAGACCCCGCTATATTTTACTATAAAAAATCTGGAAAAATGATAATCTGATAAAAATCCCGTAATATTCAAAAGGTAAAGGGACTGGTGTATTATGTCATCAAAAGAAGAGAAACAGACGCAATAGCAACACCGATTAATATCAATACAATAATTTCAAAAGTAAGACCTTGGACAGACGAAGAGGCAGAAAAAGCAAAATATATTTATCAGTACTCGATCCTTTCGTAGCAAAGATAGCAATCGACATTACTTGTATGTATTACGATCCTGTCGCTTCCCTCTTTGCGGATGTCATCGGGTTCGTAAATAACCGACGTAATGATCCTGGCAATTATATTAGCTTCTTCCCATTCAGACATAGTTCTGCTGTATTCGCCAAGAAGATTTTTTTTGATCGAACCATGTGAGGTGCTATCAGGTCTTATGCTTCCGTCTTTCTCAAAGACGACTTCATCGAAGCTGCCGTCTGAGATTGTCATTTCCATGAAGTTTCTGGGCAGATCTTTCATTTCATCAAGGCTGGGACCCATCTGTACAAGACGCCATTTTCCGTTGATCGAATCATCAGGCCCCGGGGCATATCGATGTGTAAATGTAATAATGCCTGCGAACGGCAGTAAAATCACGATCGCTATGATAAGCAGCACTTGTATTGCTGTATTCTTTTTCTTCATCGGTTTCTCCCCTCGAAATGTTGTTTTCCTATGTACAGACCAAGATTGATTATATCACCTATAACAAACGCATAAAGTGAAACATGTGCAAATAAAACCGGTGTAAATCGTTAAGGTCCTGTATTATATTGGTATTTATTTGCTGACGAGTATAGAATAAGAATAGCAGACAATCTGATCTTAATCATTACGGAAAGGAAGGTCTGTTCTTTTTACATATCTGCATCCGAATTCTTTAATGCTCTAATGCAAATAAAAACACTGACAGGTTAGGAAAACTGTCAGTGTTTTGTTAAGATTAGTCCTCGATCCTTTCGTAGCACAGATATCGCTCGATTTTTTCGCCTTTACCCTTAGGGATGCTCACATGTATAATGATCCTGTCATTCCCTTCTTTGCGGATATCTTCGCGAGGATCCATGACCGTCGCTGTAATGGCTTTGACAATTATATTGGCGTCGGCCCATTCACCTAAACATCTGCTGTATCCACCAAACAGATCTTTTCTGACGGGACCGCGGTCGGTACTATCAGGTTTTATGCTGCCGTCTTTCTCAAAGCTGACCTGCTCGTAACTGCCATCGGAGATGGTCATTTCCATGAAGTTTCTGGGCAGATCTTTCATTTCATCAAGGCTGGGCCCCATCTGAACAAGACGCCATCTTCCATTGATGGAATCATCAGGCCCGGGTGCATATTGAAATGTAAATACAAATATGGCTGCGATCGCCAGTAAGATTACTGTTGCTATTATAAGCAGAACTTTTTTGGTTGAATTTGTTTTTTCCATTTTTTCTCCCCTCAAAATGGTATTATCATGTTTTCAGATCAAAAATGATTATATCATATCACCTGCAAACACACGTCATATCTATCGACTCCTATTCTTTAATTAATTTTCTGATCACAAACAGATCTGATTCCCAGATAGTATCAGCGCAATACTTATCCAGTATGGCTTCATTGGCATTAATGACAGATCTGTCGATCATGAAATAACTATAATCTGACAGATCAGCTTTTCTGGTTGCTCCGTGCGCATAGAGCGTGATCTCATCATTTAATTTGCTGCAATTATAAAAATCAACATCCGGTGAATCATGATATGTCATGGCAAGCTCTGATGAATGATCATAGTAACCACCGATTATCAGAAGCTTTCTGCCTTCCAGCGCATCCAGACACTCGTCAGCCTCGCGCATGGACTGTGCTTCTTCTGCAGGAATGGCGTACATGCTTCTGTTTTCGATGATCTTGCATCCATAGCTTAATAAATTACATACGAATACGGCTGCCAGAAAATACTTCAAAAATATATTTCTCTTTTTTATGAAAAGTATTACGCCTCCGGTTATAAACGCCAGATAGATGGTCTTGATCAAGACAAAAAACAGTGCGTTGTCTAAAACTCTCTTTCCTATGCGGAATATTTCAAGATTAGAAGAATCCGTAAGGCCTCTCTCATTCAAAACAGGTAAGACTGACAATATTACAACGTAGATGCCAAGAGGGATAAACTGCTTCCACTTGAATTCTTTGCTTTTTTCATCACCATCAAATGATGCAAGGAAACTGCTCATTACAGGTATCGTTAAAGGAGAAAGATATCGAAGGTAAAGCCTTGGAGAAGGAGAGAAAAGCTCTTCGGTGAGCGTAACAGCGTATACTACAGATGCCGCGATCGCAGTTATACAAAAAATAAGATAGATAAAGAATGCCATCTCATTCGTTTTTCTTTTCACAGGCAGAAATACAGGAAAAACATACAATGATAAAAATATATATGTCATTGTATAAAGCCCGGCATACACAGCATAAGCAAGCCCCTTTGCATCAGCAAGCTGTTCATATGCGTCAAGCTGGTTGTGATACGTATTTTGTGTTCCGGGGAAGATCAGATGCTTTATAAGCAAATAACATACAACAAAAGCTATAAGTGAAATGCCTGAGTTCAAAAGCTTGGATCTGTCAGCTTTTTTCTTTATAAACATGCAAAGGATCAAAAGGAAATACGCTGGTACTGTTATGCCGCCTACTTCCTTGCAAAAATACAGAAGATAACCCAAAATCCCAAGTATTACAGCTTCAGTAACAGATGTCTTTTCCTTTTTTATTCCCCTGAAAACCAAATATACTATCCAGATCCATAAGGGATAATAAAGGTTTTCGCTCATGAAAGTCATTGTTGCTACTGTCTCGGGAAACAGAACAGTAAACAGACACATAAAATATGTCTTATTTTTCTCGAGTTCTTCTTCCCTGCACAGCAGATATACGGGAAATACCGTCGATGCTACCATCAAAGAATTGATAAGAGCTACAAGTTTTATTTGTACCAGGACATTATCCGCAAGAAATGCCGGACTGATAAATACAGAATAAAGGATCTTTTGATAAGGACATATGATCCCGTTGTATTCCAGACCTTTGCCGTGTACCAAAGCCCTGGCCGCTTCAAAATAACGCAGTTCATCCGGCAAAGTAAACATGCTTTTATTAAAATCAGAAATTATGAAATAAAAAATAACTGAAGCGGCAAATAATAATATCAGTTTTGTTCTGTCAGAAAATCTATTCTTAACCAAAGTTACAGTCTCCGTACATTTATGAAAATTTATCATCAGTCATTTTATACTATTAAATATTATTTTTCTTTAAGAAACTCTTAAATTTTCTCCATGTGTTATAATCTGAACGTTCTGCAAATAGGATACGCCGATCTTTTGGCGCGATAAATGACCATATAGCCATAAAAAATCGCACCATCATCCGTATCTATATCAGAACAGAAAAAGGGAGGGATAGAAAATGTTTATGAAAAAGATAATGGCAATGGCGTTAGTGACAACAATGGCTGTAGGAATGGTCGGATGCGGAGGTTCAGCCTCTGCGACCGGAACAGCACCGGTCACAACAACAGCGACAGAACCAACAGTGACAGAACCAACAGCGACGGAACCAACAGCGACAGAACCGACAGCAACAGAACCTGCAACGTCTGTCTCAGTATCAGATGATCAGCCTGAGCTTTTCACTATGGCAGGTCAGACAGGCGGATACAGTTATGAGATCCACGAGAATTACGGATATTTTCAAAAGAGTAAGGAACAGGGCTACTGGATAGATACTCTTGA
Organism: Lachnospiraceae bacterium NK4A179; assembly: GCA_000421045.1. Taxonomy (GTDB): domain Bacteria; phylum Bacillota; class Clostridia; order Lachnospirales; family Lachnospiraceae; genus NK4A136. Next base: position 3,816 of record ATWC01000018.1, on the reverse strand, counting down.
GGAAGATGATTCACCGCTGTATATCTTCATTAATTCCGGAAAAAATCTTTTTGACAAACAAAAAGCTGTAGTTACTGATATGACAATAAACGGAACGAGTGTTGAAGTGACAGTAGATTTCGTTTCTCTCTCAGAAGTTGAAGCACAGGAATTCGAAAATCCGTCAAAGACATGTATAACGATACTTCACGGCGCAGAACATCTCAGAAAAGTAACTGTTAAGACTGTTGACGGAACTGAAGTAAAGTGTTTAGACGAATAACAGGATAAAATAAAAAAGCCGTAAACCATTATTGATAATGGATTTACGGCTTTTGTTTTTTCATCACAATTTGAAGTAGCTTATTGTCTCCGTAAGGTCATTTGCAAGTGCCTGAAGCTGTGCAGCGGATTCGTTGATCATTTCGAAGGTGGTTCTTAGCTCTGTCATGGACGCGCTTGTCTCCTGCGAAGAAGCTGCATTTTCTTCGGATATCGCTGACAGGCTCTCTACTATATCTACCAGAGATTCTTTAGCCGCTTCAAGGTTCTTTACCATGCTTCTTATGGAACTTGAATTGTCTGATACAACTGCAACGTTCTCTGACATTGTATCCATATCCTGCTGGGTAGCTAAGATCTGCTCACCCTGTGATCGGAAGCTTTCGTTAAGTGTATCCATGGTCTTAACTGATGCCCCGGCATCGCTTAAGAGCTTTTCAACGATCACCCTGATCTCATCAGAACTGCTCTTTGACTGATCTGCCAGCTGTCTTATCTCATCTGCAACAACCGCAAACCCTCTTCCTGCTTCTCCTGCACGTGCAGCTTCGATCGAAGCATTAAGTGAAAGCAGGTTTGTCTGAGTAGCTATATCGTTTATGGCATCCGAGAATTGCGCGATCTCGTTTGCACTGTTGTTTGTGGCACTGATGGTATTTTCTATCTCTGATATCGCATCCGAAACAGTCTTGTTCTGCGATACGATCTCTCTGAGTGCGATCGATACCTTGTCGCAGCTGTTCTTCATATTCTCACTTGCTTCATCAAGTGCTGCGATGTTGGAAGAAATATTATCAATGTCCTTACCCATTGATACAGTTCTCGTTGCTGCAGTCTGTACCGACTCTGCCTGGGAGTTGGCTCCTTTCGAAACCTCTCCTATAGCTCTCGTTACATGCTGTGATGTTGAGGAAGCCTTGTCTGCGTTTTCTGTAAGATCGGTTCCTGCAACATTGAGGTTTCTTGACATATCATTTGTCTTCGCCAGGACATCAGAAAGCTTCCGTTTAAGATCCGATATGCTTTCTTTGATCTGATGTATCTCTCTTATATTGCTCTTAATGTCAACTTCCGAAGAGATATCACCGTTTGCCGTCCTGTCGATCTCTTCAACAGTCTTGATAAGAGGCTTGGAGATCATTGAAGCTAATACGTACATGATGGCAACTATGATCAGGAATGCTACAACGCCGAGGATTATCATCATCCATAAGTTGCTCATGGAAGCTGCATAGAGCTCGCTCTTATCTGCTGCGATAACGAGTGCCCAGTTATAACCGGGGATCGATTTGTAATTAACTACATGTACATGTCCCGTATCCGGATCCTTGAATTCGAATGATCCGTCTGCAAGGCCTTTATCCCTTGCATTTGCGACAACTTCCTGAAGCATGGGACGTGTTGTCTCCTGGGCTATTATGGTTTCTTTTTCCTCTTCCGTTGCTTCTGTATCCGTAAATACTACTCCGGTATCGGTGTTTAACATATAGAGGTTGCTGCTTGAAACACCGCTTAACTTGAAGCTGGTAAGGATACTCTCAAGCTGGCTGTGGAATACACCTGCGCCGACATACCCTATCATTTCACCATCCTTTATAACAGGTGAATACATGGAAAGGCAAAGCTGACCGGTTCCGGGTGAAACTATGATGCCGGCATTGTAAACGCCGTCGGGGTTTGCTTTCATTGCATCCATAAGCTGAGCACGTCTGTCCGGATCTTCTCTTAAAACTTTACCGATCACAGGAGGAACGGAATAAGAAAGGATCCTTGTTTCGGAATTACCTATATACAGGCCTTCCCAGTTATCTAACAGTCCGTAATATTCCATTGTATATTGCTGAGCTTTGGGAAAATTAGGATAATGATCAGTATAATATGCCGTAGTATTGTAGCTTTCATCATTAAACATCGGCATCTCTCTGTCCGGATGTGAGGCCATGTCCCTGGCATCATCCTCGATGAGATCAATAACGACTTGATTCTTGGAATACAGTCTAAGCTTGTTTTCCGAATTCTTTACGAATTCCTCAACTGCATTAACCTGAGCGTCCAGGTAAGTGGACATGTTTTCGTTTATTTTCTCATTGAGCATTGCATTTGTATTTAATGCTGCAATGAGGCACAACAGAGTGATCGCGATTGCTGAGCTTATCGAAATCATCGCAATGATCATACTTTTAATCTTAAAAGTCTTCATGGCTACCTCCGAATGCATAATATTTAAATGATATTTTTATCATACGCTTTTTAAACTTGACCGTCAATTTACCGTCAGGATAAGAAATAGGGAAACATTTTGTGAATTATTCCGAATATAAAAGGAAATGAGTAAATGCAGAATTGGGCATAAAAAATCGATGTATATTACAGTTTAATGCACGATGAGCAGAGAGGAGTGAATAATCGTCTTAGGCACATTTTTTCCACAACTCGTTCGAGCTGTTGCGTTATGGAAGAAAATGCGGGAATATATGATAGGTAGAGAAGAGGAAATCAAATATCTAAGATCGCTAAAAAGCGAGGAAGAATCTCAGTTTATAGCGATTTATGGGAGAAGAAGGATTGGAAAGACATATCTTATTCGAGAAAGCTTTGGATATGAGTTTACATTTCAGCATACCGGAGTAGGCAATGATGAGAAAAAGAGTGCTGAAACGCAGAAACAAGAGCAGCTGGATAAGTTTAATGAATCATTATCAGCGGCCGGATATGATCATGACAGAAGACTTTCATGACACTTCACGGAAGGAGAATTACAATGCTTAGCGAAAGAGATGAACGTTGGAACAGGTTTATATCTGAAGTTTGTTATAGAGATGTAACTACATTATCTGAGATTCAGAAAAAAGCTGTCTTGTGCTTTTGGTATGATGCAGAAATGAATAATGGCGGATTCAGCGGTTATTCGGATGTTTTTCCCGATACGGATTTAAAAGAACTTGAAAGTGCATTGAAAGAAATCGCTAATGATGATTTCGTTGATAATCTGCGCAAAGCAATCAGGGATGGTGAAGCTGATGGATGGGTGGAAACTGATAAGGAATTCTACAGATTTGAGCCATCTTTTTCTACGTTACTTGAAGAGTATGTTGAAGCAAATAAAGATGTGATTTTTGATTAAGATTGTTATGAAAAACGTGACTATAAAGAAATTGTCCTTAGAATTAAAAGACGATTACCTTGATTTTTTTGATAATCGAGCATTTTCTGATAATAATCCCAATGGACCTTGTTATTGTACTTCGCCGAATCAAGATGAAAAAACTATAAAGCAAATGGTTAGTGAGTTCCAAGCGAATGGTGTAAAAGAAACCATTAGAAAATATGCAGTAGAGATGCTTGATAAAGGTAATATAAGAGGATATCTGGCGTTTGATGGTGATATATCAATAGGCTGGTGTAATGCAGCCGATATTGATAGTTACAAAGGATTTGTGCCGGATTTTGCCAGAGATAATATGTGCGGAAAAACAATCTCGATTGTGTGTTTTGAAATAGCTCCTGAATATAGGGGCCAAGGTATAGCTTCAGCATTTATTGAACAAGTATGTG